>JAFPWD010000038.1 GCA_017395105.1 Clostridia bacterium | reverse complement strand
TCCGCATTCTCTTCAATGAACTCTATCCACGCTAATAATTCTTCCACTTTTCTCCACCTCTTCCTTTTTTCTTAGGTTAACATAATTCTAATCGTTTTGGAAGAGGATGTTCATATTTTTTTAATTCATGCGTTTGTCGTGTATTTTTTTCATATTTCATTGACATACAGCCTCGAATAGCTTATACTTCAAATGTTGAGAGAACGGATGCAAACAGATCCGTTGATAAATTCGAAACCGCATGAGGGGGCAAAGGAGCGTTATATGATCCGAGAAAAGAGCTGCGGCGCAGTTGTATATACAGAGATAAACGGGGAAACACATTATCTGATAGTCAGAATGCGCAAGGGGCACTTCGGAATGGCCAAGGGTCACGTCGAGGAGGGCGAGACCGAGGCTCAGACCGCCGAGCGCGAAATCAAAGAAGAAACGGGGCTTTCCGTCAAGGTGGATACCAATTTCAGGCGCAGCATCATGTATCGCCCCTATGCGGGCTGCCTTAAGGACGTTATTTTCTTCGTTGCTCATTCTTCCAGCACCGACACCGTGCCGCAGCAGGAGGAGATAAGCTCCATCCGTTGGGCAACCTATGACGATGCGCAGAATATCCTGACATACGAAAACGATAAGGACGTTTTAAAGCATGCACGCGAATACCTTATTAGGAAAGGCGCAATTAAAAAATGAAGGAAACGGAGACTAATCCCGTAACGCGCGCAATAATGCTTCAAACGCTATGCAATCCTTGCTATAACTATTGCCGCTACTGTCTGCTCTCGTGGAGTGGAAAGGTTTTTGGCGCGGATTGGTACAGGAGCGCGGCGTATGCAAAGCGCTTTTACAATTGGGTGCGCCAAGCCCGACCCGAGCTCAAATTCGATTTTTCCTTCGGCAGCTCCATGGAGCACCCAAAGCTGATCGAAGCGATCGATTTTATGAACTCGATAGACTCGGTAATGGGACGGTTTCTTCAGCTCGACGGTATGAAAATGCGAACGGATTCGGAGCTTGAAGCACTCTATTCCTCGCTTGCGGCGCATGGGGTTGAGAGCGTGGACTTCACCTTCTACGGCACCGAGGCTTACCACGATCGCTTTGCTGCTCGAAAAGGCGATTATGACCTTATGATAAGGAGCATCCGCTTTGCTCTCGCCGCAGGAATAGCCGTTATTGCCGATATTCCGTTGACGGGAGATAACATCGGCATGGTGGCTTCTCTCATTGACGATCTGCGTAAAAACGGCTGCACCGATATCCGTTTCCGTATCCCGCACGGAGAGGGCAGAGGAGAACTGATCGAGCCGATAAGGCTGAAAAAGCGTGAATTCGACTCGCTTTCGGACGAACTGAAGACTCGTTTGAACCGCAGCGCTTTCAGAACCGAAGGCGAATGGTATGCACTTGCGGAAAGCGGCGAGCTGAAAACGGAGGTAAACCGAACGCTTCTTATCTCGCTGACTGAAGAAAACATCGAGTGCATCGAGAAAATGCCGTTCGACGAGCTGATATCGGAAGTTGAGGCCTTGGATGAAACCTATTATAATGCGTTCCCGAGCTTTGCGGAGCTTCTGAAAGCCTATAGCGATAGGGACGGTGAAAGGCTGTTTTCCTACCGCGATCTGTTTCATTTTTACAGGAAAAGATACGCGCTCGAGCACGGCGTTAAAGTGTACGACGTGACCGATGAGCGGCAAAGCGGCTCAAGGAGATATTAAGAAGGCTAAATAGCGCAAAATGAAGATTGATCCGAGAATACGCGCGGTATTCCCGGATCTTTTCATAGCTCGACCGTGTTTTGACAAAAGCTATTATTTAAGATAGGCGCGGATCGCGGAGCGTGCGAATTGAGCCGTGCCTTCGCCGCTGCGTTCATCGATATTCGCTTTGAAACGCTCATCCTGAACGTACATTTCACCAAGCCCGGCCAGTATCTCATTGGTACAGTTATAGAAATTGGCGCTTATATAGTTCTTGAGCGCACAAGCGGCTGATATAGCCTTTTCTCCGCTTTCAGATTCGCCCTGCCGTAAAAGCTCTCCGAAGCTGTCGAAGATACGCATAAGCCCTTCTATCGAATCCGCACTCTTGGCGGTGTTTCCTTCGCCATGCTTCCGCTCAAACTCTCTGTAGGGCTCCGTTTCACCCCAGCGCTTTCGGGCTTCCGCGGCGTATTTCTCCATCTCCTTGCTGTCAAATGCCGAAAAATCCATAGTTTCACCTCCTCTCAACTGTTTATCAATATGCTCGATCAGCCTGTTGAGCCGCTGCGCCTTGAGCTTAAGCAGCTCCCGCTGATCCATGAGCGCCGCTTTTTCGTTGAAAGAGGGCGCATCAAGCAGCGCTTTGATTTGTGAAAGCGGCATTTCAAGTTCGCGAAACAGCATTATGGTTTCAAGCCGTTTCAGCGCCGCATCGTCGTACAGCCTGTAACCGGCTTCTGTGACGGTAGTTGGCGGCAAGAGTCCTATCGCATCATAATGATGAAGCGCACGGATGCTTATTCCCGTCAGCTTGCTGACCTGATTTACTGTTCTCATCATATTATCTGCCTCCTTCACTCGTATTATAAACTATAACGCAGCGTTAGAGTCAAGCGCTTTTTAAAAAGTTGTGCAAAACAAAAATCGGAACCGCAAAGCGATCCCGATCTTCTGTAACAGTTTTGGGTTTAGTTCATGCCGTAGCGCTTCTTGAACTTATCAACGCGTCCGCCGCTGTCGACCATCTTCTGACGGCCGGTGTAGAAGGGGTGGCACTTGGAGCAGATTTCGACCTTGAGCTCGCCCTTAACGGAACCGCTCTTGAAGGTCTCACCGCAGGCACAGCGAACGATGCTCTCGCCGTAGGAAGGATGAATGTCCTTTTTCATTGTTTTCTCCTATATTTTTGGGCAGAGGTCGGTTGTTTGCTCTGCCTCAGAACTCTTGACGATGTAACAGCATCATCAAGGCAAAGCTTATTCTATCATACTCTGAAGCCAAAAAGCAATATGAAAACGGAAAAAGCTGCAATATATTTCAAAAAAGCAAGCCGGAGTGCTTGAATGCCCCCTATTCGAACACGCCGTGCTTCTTCTTTATCCGCCCAAGCTTATTCAGTAGCGGTTTGGTAAGCACGAGAAGGAAAAAGACGGTTGCCGCCGCAAATATAAGGTTCATCGGAAGCCCCGAAGCGTAGGCAGCAAGGAACATATCCCAAGTCACTTTTTGCGCCGATGCGAAAACAAACTGTGTGTCCATTATCTGCCCGTAGATGCCAACGGTTGCAAATGCGCCGAATACGCAAAGAAGAAAGAGGTTCCACTTTGTTTTGATCTGATCGTTAAATAGAATTCCCGAAAGAAAACCGATAAGCCCAAGCGCGAACATCTGCCACGGTGTCCACGGGCCCTGCCCGAAAAATATATTTGAAACGAATGCGGTCAGAGCGCCCGTGATGAAGCCCGCCTCGCTTCCAAGCGAAACGCCGGTTATTATAACGATCGCAGCTATGGGCTTGAACTGCGGCAGCATATAGAACGCGGCTCTTCCGGCAACGCCGAGCGCCACCATTACGGCTATCAGCGTAAGCTCCCTTGCGCGAGGGCGGCGCTTTTCAAAAACGAGAAAGAACGGCGCCATCGAGAAGATGATTATTAGTATCGAAACGATATAGTACTTGCGATCCTGCCATTCGAGCAGTCCAACGAGCACCACGCTCGGCACGAAAACGAGGATTAGCACAGTGGAAACTATGCGCCGTATCAGCCTGCGCTTTTTTTCGTCTGCCTCTTGGCGCGCACGAAGCCTCTCGGCGGCGAGTATGCGTTCGTCCGCTTCGCTTTTGCCGGCTTCAACTGCGGCGGTATTTGCTCCTTTAGTTTTATCTTCAAGCATTATTTTCGCCGATCTCCTTCGAGTGAAGCTATAAGATCATTGGCGGTAACAGCATCGGGAACCAGCCCGTTTGCGATTCGCGCAGCAACGGTAGTATAGAAATTATTTCCCGACAGCACCTCGCGCGGCGTTCCGTCGGCAATAACTCCGCCGTCGAAAAACATGGCGATGCGGTCGGCATACTCGGCGCAGAACTCGATATCGTGCGAAACGAGCACTATTGCGGTGCCGCGCGAAGTAAGCCGTCGAAGCAGCGTGCCGAACTTTTCCTTGAAAAAGGCATCCATGCCCTTTGTGGCTTCATCAAGAAACAGCACGGATGGCTCGAGCAGCAAAAGCTTCGCTATCGCAGCGCGCTGAAGCTCGCCGCCGCTGATATCGTATGGATTGCTTTCGAGAATGCTTTCAAGCTCCATTGTACCGACTATCTCGTCAAGCTTGGATTTTTCAAGCTTATTTCTCTTGATAACGCCCTCAAGCTCCTCGCGCACGCTGTCGTGAACGAAGCTGAGTATCGGATTCTGCAAAAGAACGCCAACTCGCTTTCCGAAAAGCTCGCCGTCGGAATACTTGCTCATCGGCTTGCCGTCGAGCAGAACCTTGCCGCGATAGGGCTTATACATGCCCGATGCAGTCATTATAGCGGTCGTTTTGCCTGCGCCGTTGCCGCCGATAACGCATAAAAGCTCGCCCGAATTTACTTCCAAGGAAGCACCCTTGAGGATATCCTCGGAGCTTTTTTCGTAGCGAAACCATGCATCGCGCATGGAGATAACGGGTTTGTCGCCCGGCTTCGACATCTCGTTTTTTATACGTCCGCGATAAGCTCTTTTGGAGCTGTTTGCGGAGTTTGAAGCAGTCTTGCTCGAAGAAAAGCCGCTCTCAATAAGCGATTTTAAATAGCTTCTTCCCTCGCGAACCGTAAGAGGGGCGGGGGAGGAGCTCATGCTTTCGGGTTGCGTTTTTGAAAAAACGGTCATCGCTGTGGGAAGCACGGCGGAAAGCGCGGGCTCGGCGTTTAAAAGCTCCGCGCAGTCCCTCGGTTCGCCATGGAAGTAAACCTTGCCGTTTCGCATGAAAACGACCTTGTCGACTATCGGGAAAAGACCTTCAACCCGGTGTTCGGTTATGATTATCGTCGTTCCGAGATCGGCGTTTATGCGCTTGAGCGTGTCGAAAAAATCGGCTGCGGCGATCGGATCGAGCTGGCTCGTGGGCTCGTCGAGTATGAGCAGCTTGGGCTGCATCACCATCACGGATGCAAGGCAAAGAAGCTGCTTCTGACCGCCCGAAAGCGCGGAAACAGGGGAGTGGAACCATCTTTGAATGCCGAAGAAATTTGCCATCTCCGCAACGCGGACACGCATCGTGGCCTGATCGGTGCCGAGGCTTTCAAGCCCGAACGCAAGCTCATGCCAAACCTTATCGGTGGCGATCTGCATCTCAGGATCCTGCATCACAAAGCCTATCTCAGATGTTTGCCTGCGAAGATTGAGAGCCTCGATGGGTTCACCGTCGAAAATGACCGCGCCGCTCACAAGTCCGTGTGCGCTCAATGTGGGCTTCAAACGCCGAAGAAGCGTGGATTTGCCGCAGCCGGACGGGCCGGCGATCAACACGAAACCACCTTCCTCAACGGAAAGGTCGATGCTTGAAAGCGCGGCTGTTTTAGCGCCGGGATATGAAAAACTCAGAGCTTTGATCTCGACAAGTGCCATCTGTATGCCTCAATAGAATTCATTATAACGGGAATCAGCAGTGTAAGCGCGTATGCGATCAGGAACGCGAAAAACAGCGGTGTGATCTCATTCGTTTTATAGGATGGGAAAAAGCGGATGCTTATGAGCTTAAAGCCGGAAGCAAGTGCGCATGAGAGCATCCCGAGCGCAAGCAGGCCGCCTATGAGCGCATCCCTGCCGTCGAAGCGGTAGCTCGCAAAGCTTTTTCTTGGGTGCAGACCATAGCCGCGCGAACGCATGGAATCGGCCGTGGTCACGGAGCTTTCAAGCGCCCAGGTTATGAGCGAAGAGAGGATGCTAAGGCCGCTTCCTGCGCGCTTTATGATGCTTCCGCCGTCGACTCCCATGCCCGCGCCGCGCTGAGCCGCCGCAATACGCTTCGCCTGCTTTGTGAACAGCGGAACGAATCGCAGCGCCATGGATACTATGAGCGAAAGACCGGGTGCAAACCTTCCGAGCAGATAAACTATCTTATCGCTTGTGAATATTTGATTGAAGCATGCGAACCAAAGCACCACCGAGGCGAGCATCGCAGCAGAGGAAACGCCGTAGATTATCGATTCGAGCGTTACGGGGTTGAAGCGGATATAGAAAAGCGTGGTGATGCCCGCGTGGTTGAAAAGCGGATTGATGATCGCGGTCAAAAGCATTATGGGCAGAACAAATTTGAGAATATAGCCCCAAGCCTTTTTCCCTCTAAGCATGAAGAGCCATATAAGCGCACAAACGAGCGAAATGCCCAAAAGTGCCGGATGCATCAAAAGCATCGGCATTACAAGCGCGAACGCAAAAAATACGAACGCGACGATCGGGTTTATTGTATCAAATGCGTCGCGCATGGGCTTTCCTTAGAAATAATTTGTCAACCGGCGGGTGTTTCATCGGGCAAGAAAGTGCAGCCAACGTCCGAGCCGAAATCGCAGGTATAATGCCATTCAACGATGTCGCCGTCCTTCAAAAGGTATTTGCTGCAGCCGTAGTTGGGGAAGCTGCCGTTGACGGCATAAGTCCAACCGCTGCCCGCGCCGCAATCGAATTCATAGAGATTGTTTATGCCTTCAACGTATGCGCTGTCGTATATGGGCGTGTATGTTGCTTCCATATGAATTTTCCGTGCCATTAGCTCTCGCACCATAACGTCGTAAACGCTCTCACCTTCGGAGAAGCTGACGGTGCACTTTTCAAGAACTATGCCGTTCTCGGGCAGCACTTCGAGCTTGTCGGTGTTGAAATCGGACATGTTATTGAGTATGGTGGTGCATTCAATATAAAGCGTGCAGCTTAGCTCGGCAGCTTTATCGGGGGCAGGAGAGGAGCTGCTCACGGGAGACGATTCGCCTTGCGGAGCGCATGCAGAAAGCAAAACAAAGGAACACAGCATCAGCACGATTAAACTAAGCTGCAATGTATTGCGAAGAAGTCGTTTTGAAATCGCGCCGAGAGCGTTCCGATAGAAAAATTCTTTTGATTTATTAGATCTCATTTTAGTTTGCAAATTTTGAATCAATGCGCGGAATGCAAAGAATGGGCGAAGCCCATTCTTTGCATAAAGGCCGTGAATTATTTATCCTTCTTCTTAGAAGCGATCAAAAGGAAAACAGCTGAAACAGCAAGAATAGTGCCGATACCGGCAGGAATGAGCCATTTAAGCTTCTCCCTTCTTGCGCCGTGATTGCCGTTCCAATTGCCGCCGGTGATATCGATGGGGTCGAATGTCAGTTCGGATTTTTCCGAGGGCACTGACGAATCGGCGGGAAGAGTTTCTGCGGGAACGAAGGTCGGCGCAGGTGTCGGCTCGGAAGTAATTTCGGGATCACCGCTGATCTCGGGTTCATCGGTGGGTGCCTCGGAGTCATCCGGGGTCATGGTGGGCGCATCGGTCTCATGCGACGGTGGAGTCGATGGCACGTCCGTCGGAGTTTCGATAGGAGCCTGTGTGGGAACCTCGGTGATCACGGGTGCCGTGGGTGTCGGGGTTATGTCCGCAGTGGGGGAGGGTGTCGGTCTCGGGGTCGGCGTAGGAGTCGGCCTCGGGGTAGGAGTGGGGGTTTGAGGCGCGGAAGTAGGCGTATTGGTAGGCCTCGGAGTGGGTGTCGGAGAGGGACTCGGTGTAGGAGTCGGCGTGGGGCTCGGGGTAGGCGTAGGACTCTGCGTAGGCATCGGGGTGGGCGAATTGGTGGGTGGGACTGTTATCGGAGGCTCTATCGGTGCGGTGGAGCTGAAGGAAACGTCGTTCATGTTATACAGCGAATTCGCACCGCGCCTGAATCTGTCGTATGCGCAGAGTGAGTATGCGGACTGCTCGCTTGCCATGCCGTTCACTGCTCCACCAAGCGTGTGAGAAAAACCTGAGCCCGTGAAGAAGGTAAGCAGCGCATCCACAACGGACTTGCCATTCTTAATAAACCGCGAATCAGAGGCGGCATCGATCTGCATTGCGCTCAGGGCAACGATTACCTGAGCACAGCTCTCAGAGCAGGCGGTACCATAGCTCGAATAGCCGCCGTTTTGATTCTGCATAGCGGAAAGCTTGCTGATACCCCTGTTTACAGCCGCGCGAGCAGCGGTATAGGGAGCGAGCGCAGTTATCGCCATAGCGGTCATATCTGGGTCGGGATTGTTGCCTGCAAGGGCCCAGCCGCCGCCGGAGATCTCGTTTTCAAGAAGATAGCTGATACAGCGTGATTTAACGGTGCTCATACCGTAAACGCTTTTGGTATCAAGTGCGATAAGCGCAAAGATAACGCCATTGATGCCCTGCCGCTTAACGTAGTTAAAATCGGATAGGGGAGAGGTAAGATCATAACCCGCAACGTTGCGTGCATCGCGGCCTATGGCTGTCAGAGCAATGATAAGGCGGGAGTTTTCGGTGGATTTATTGGAGTCGAGCAAAGCAGAGCCGTTTGTCCTAACGAGCTGCTCGATCTGTGCATAATAGCTTGAAGCGTAATTGCTGCCGGGTTGAAGTCTGCCGCTCCTTGCAAGCGCCAAAACCTTCCATTCGCCGCCGATACTTCCGAAAACGGGAGCACCGGTTGAATAAAGGTAGTTCAAAACGCTGTCGTACTGAACCGTGTAGGAAACCGCGATGGATTCGCTTCTTGAGTCGGCCGAAGCAGTCGACAAGAAGGAGACCGAGGCAAAAATAACGGCAAGCATTATGGCCGCTGCGCGGACGAATAAGTTTCCTTTTTTAAAAAATTTGCGTTTCAAAACTGCCACCTCATGATCAAAAGATTGGTTCGGCTCGGATATACGATGCGAATCGCTCAAGAGCCGATACTCCCGGGATGAACCAAGGGCGCATCCCGGGAAAGTATGGATAAAGGATTTATATAGTGGTTAAATAAGGCCGAGTGATGCACGCAGAGCAAGAAGAGCATCGAATGCGAGCACGCTGCCGTCGCCGTTTACGTCGGCCGCTGCAAGAGCATCACCCTCAAGAAGCTCAACGCCCATGCTGTGACGCAGGATGGAAAGCGCATCGCTGATGGAAACGCTGCCGTCGCCGTCAACGTCACCCGGAAGGGCGCCGTCTTCAAGAGCGGCGAGAAGCGCTTCGTATGCCGCATCGATGGCTTCCTGAGCGTTGTCAAGATCGGTAAGGGTCTCAACAAAAGCAACGTATTCATCGTAAGCCTGTCCGCCTTCAGCTACCATAGCGGCCAGCTCGGGATCGGCTGCGATCTCGGCGTAAAGCGCGCTTGCAGCATCGCGATCGACCATATAGGAAGGATTGTCGAAGGGAGCGAACATACCAAAGCCATCGCTAATGCCAACGTCCATTCCGTAGCCGTAGATGGAGTACATCCAACGATATACCATGCCGTCCTCAACGATAACGCCGTCCGCTCCAACATCGGGAGAAACGTTTCCCGCAACGTTCATCCAGCCGGAATAATAGGTGTATTCCATCTGGGAGAGGATGCCGTCGCCGTTTTCGGGGTTGTACCAGCCGTCTCCGTCGTCGTTGTAGCAGCCGTAGTTGTTCTCAAGCTCGGGAGCGAGATAGTCGGGAACCACGATCTCTTCGCCGTTTGCAAGCTGTTCGCAGGCAACACCGGCGAGGTAGAAGCCGTACTGCGTATTCTGATAATCGCCGTCAACGCCCGCGATCTCAAACAGACGAACGGTTACGTCAGCAAGGCTCTCGCCTTCGTGGAAGGGAACGAGGGTGGGCTCGATGATGTAGCCCCAACCGAGCACGAACGCTTCGAAATCGACCACAACATAGCCATCGTAGCCATCGGGAACCTCGGGCATGGTGCGCACCGCTTCTGCGGATACTGCGCCGAATGCAAGGCTGAGAAGGAGCGCCGCACTCAAGAGCACGGCAAAGAGCTTTTTGTAGAGTTTCATTTTACAATACCTCCGTGTATTCTCTTTGGGGTCTACAAGCCCCGTGCGGCAATGGGGTATTGGCTGAAACAAATCTAAAAAAGCAATTGCTCTTACCGCAATGTGATACAGCCGCTTGCTCCCGAAAGCCGCCTTGACAGGGTGATACGGCAGGTCTCCTGGCTCTCGGATAAGCCTACTTGCCCCGCCTTCCCATGCAAAATGCAAAGTGGCGGTATGGGGCGTTCGTGACCGAATACAGTAGCGGGGTCTGCTGCGGTCTTGCACCGCATTCCCTATTAACCGAAGGCTTATAGGATGCGCAGAATTATATATGCGCACAAATAAGCCCGCACCGGACCGTATCTGCCTATTCAATTAAATGGAGTATATCAAAACACGCTCACTTTGTCAATATTTAATGAAAAAAACGGCATTTAAAACAGTAAAATGAAAATACAATAGAGGAAAAGTTGCACAAGAAGCATTGACTCTTTTGGGCAAAAGGACAGCCGCCCGCAATTGCGGGCGGCCGAATGAGTTGGATGGTTCCGTTCTTATCTGCGGCTTGTGCGCCTCAGAAAGCTTAGAACGAAGTGCTGAGAGACGGCTTGAATGCGGGAAGGCGGTCAAACGAGCTCGAAGGGACGATATTGGCTCCGCCCTCAACGAGCCTATAGAGCTTAACGCTGCCGCTGCCGTTTTTGCTGGTGGTGAAGTAGGTCTTAGCGGAGCTGAGCGCCAGATAATAATAGCCCTCTGAGTCGATCTGATTGTTCAGATCACCGTTCTCGTACTTCCACGCAACCGAGGTGTTTGTGGGAGCAAGATATTCGCTCGAATCAAGACCCATGTACTTGCCGTTGGAAGCGTTTCTGAAGGTCCAGCCCGCGCTTGCGCTGCCGCCGACCGACCAAAGGATGTCGTCTGCGTTCACGCCGGAGGGGATGCTCAGCGTTCCGTTGGAGTTGACGGTGACCGCCTTAGCGGCGAGGTAATGATTGTTCGAGTAAATGGTGTTGCTGACTGCATAGCCGTTGATGACCACGATATGCTTTTCGCCCAAAACGGGTGCGCTTACCTCAACATAGCGAACCGCTGCGGGAGCGGCCGTGGGAGCTGCGGTCGGAACGGGGGTGTTCGTGGGTGCCGGAGCCGGAGTGTTGGTCGGCCTCGGGGTCGCGGTAGGTGCTGCGCCGTTCTCAACAAGCCTATACATCTTGATGCTGCCGTTCGTGCTCTTGCTGGTGGTGAAGTAGGTCTTGGAATTGCTGAGCACAAGGTAGTAATAGCCTGCGGTGTCGATCTGGTTGTTCAGATCGCTGTTCTGATACTTCCAGGCAACAGAAGTGTTGGTGGGAGCAAGATACTCGCTCGCATCAAGACCCATATACTTGCTGTTGGAGACGTTTCTGAAGGTCCAGCCTGCGCTTGCGGTGCCGCCGACCGTCCAGAGGATATCGTTTGCATTAACGGATGCAGGAATGGTCAGAGTGCCGTTGCTGTCTACGGTAACGGCCTTGGCGCTCAGGTAGTGGTTGTTGGAGTAAACCGAGTTTCCGACGGCGTAGCCGTTGCTTACGACCACGACCTTGTCGCCCGCCGAGGGAGAGGTTATCTCAACGTAAGAAGCGCCGCCGGGAGCCGCCGTGGGGGTCGCGGTGGGCACGGGGATCGGAGTGTTGGTCGGCCTTGGGGTCGGGGTGTTGGTAGGTCTCGGAGTGGGCGTTGCGGTAACAACGGGGGTGGGAGCCGCGCTGCCCTCAATGAGCCTGTACATCTTAACGCTGCCGTTCGTGCTCTTGCTGGTGGTGAAGTAGGTATTTGCGTTGCTGATGGTCAGGTAGTAATAGCCTGCGGAGTCGATCTGGTTGTTCAGATCGCCGCCCTGATACTTCCAAGCAACCGAGGTGTTGGTGGGAGCAAGATACTCGGAGGAATCAAGACCCATGTACTTGCTGTTGCCAACGTTGCGGAAGGTCCAGCCTGCGCTCGAAGTGCCGCCAACATTCCACAGAATGTCGTTTGCATTCACGCCTGCGGGGATGGTAAGAGTGCCGTTGCTGTTTACGGTAACGGCCTTTGCGGTGAGGTAATGGTTGTTGGAGTACACCGTGTTGCCAACGGCATAGCCGTTGATAACAACAACGACCTTATCTCCGTATGCGGGCGAAGCGATCTCAACGTAGGATGCGCTGCCGGGAGCCGCGGTGGGCGCGGGAGAAGGAGTGTTGGTGGGGATCGGTGTAGCCGTGGGATTGACGGAACCGTTGATGGTGATAACGCCGGAGGTGTTGCGGCCGTAGTCACCCACCTTAACGTAAACGGTGTTGTAGTTGCCAACGTTTATGGTAAGATTCGTGGTCGCGCCCCTCTCGTACTCGGTGATCGCCCTCTCCGCGATAAGGTTAGTGCAGGATGCATTCGAGTAAACGCCGATCCATGCCGCATAATGGTTATCACGAACGCTGACGCGGAGCGTACCGCCCGAAAGGTTCGATGCGGTGATCTGGGGAGCGGTGGTATCGATCGTCATGGGAAGCACGATCTCGCTGCACTCGTTCTGATCGGGAGTGAAGCCGGGGTTGTCAAGATAGTGATAGAGCTTGAATACGATATGCGTGTTCTCCGCAAGTCCGGTAGGAGCCCAATAGGAGAAGTAGGGCTTAATGCCATCGGAGCTGTGAGCGAACGGCGCATTGTAGTTACCGTTGGGATAGTTCCAAGACTTAGGCATATAAGAGAGATTAACGCTCTTATATACCGTGGAGGGGTTGTTCTCGTTGTAGATCTTGATGCCGCCTTCTCCTGCGTTTCTGATGATATCGTACACGACCTTATCTATCTGATCGTAGTATCTGTCACCGTTGGGAGAAAGGGTGCAGCGATCTGCAAACCAATCGTTGGTGGTGATGTAGGGGTTGACACCGAAGAGCAGATAGGAGGAGTTGCTGATAGCACCGATCTGAGTCTGATAGGTGTGGATATTGAAATGATTCTCGCCGTTGATCTGATCGATATAGGAATAACGGTCAAAAACGGAAGCTCTGTTCCAGTTGCCGTAGAATGCAAGGAACGGGATTGTAAGGTCAACGGTGCCATCGAGAACCACGAAGCCGTCGATATAGATACCGTTTACGAACTGAGTGTCGAGTGTGTTCTTGATCGCATCGCTGAGGCGAACGGTCAGGGTAACCGTGCGGGTGCTGCGCGCAGGAACGGTGATGTTCGTATTGCCGGTGATGGTGCAGTTGTTGGTTATGTTTCTATAACTATTGGAGAATCTGTAGGTGTTCTGGCCGTTCATCGTGATCGCAGTTGCGTTCTCGGTGAGTATCGTGGGCCTTGCGGTGTAGGTCTGGGAGGTGCTGCCGTAATTTACAATGTTGAAGGAAAGCGTGTAAACGCCGGTCTTTTCGGGATCGTCGCCAAGCTCAAGCTTGGGGCGCCTTGCTCCGTCCACGGTGATGTAGGCATTGGAGGTGATAGCCTTCTGAACGTCCACGATGCCTGCGCCCTGCGCACGGGGGCTGGTGCCGGCGATCGGGTTGGCGGTGCTCATGAGAAGACGGTTTACCATATCAGCCTTATCGCGACCCGTGAGGTTCGGCCAAACTTCGCTCACATAGTTGGTGAGTATGGCCATTGCGCCCGCGATATGGGGGCTTGCCATCGAGGTGCCGGACATTTGACCGTAGGTGGTGGTTGCGCCGGTGAGGTTGATATCCCTTGCGGAGTTGATGTTGAAGCCGGGAGCGGCGATCTCGGGCTTGAGCTTGAGATCGGGGGTAGGGCCATGGCAGGAGAAATAGACCATATCCGACGTATTCTTCTGCGAGCACGCAACGCTGAGGGATTCGGTGTAGGTAGAGGGCGTGCCCACGATGCCGTTATCGGGGTTCATCGCAAGCGTGTAGGAGCCGTAGCTCGAGCCGTAGTACTGGGTACCGTTCTGCGAACCGTCGTTGCCAGCTGCAGCAGCGATATTGATGCCGTGCTCGGTGAGTGCAGCGTAGACTTGATCGGCATAGGGATCCTCGGAGGAATAACCGCATGCCGAGCCAAGGCTGAGGTTTACGGCATCAACGCCGAGATAGAGGCAATCCTCAAGCGCCGCGAGGATGGTATCCCATCCGGCGCCGCCGTTCTGACCAAATACCTTCATGATAACGAGCTGAGCATCCTTTGCAACGCCGGTGTTGGCGGAACCGGCGTAGTTGCCTCCCGCAATACCCGCAACGTGGGAGCCGTGGTCGGTGCGGCAATCCCAGTGAGCAACGTCGGTATCCTTACCGGCGTAGTCAAACTTGAAGGGGATCTTGCCGCTGTAGTAAACGGAGTTGGAGGAAAGGGTACCGGAATAGAGCCTTTCCGCCTGCATGTTGTTGTTCCTGAGGATGGTGGTGATGGAATCGGAGGTGAGTTTTTGATCGGCGGGAGCGGTGCTGAACGCATTGTGCGCAACTACAGCGCCGGAGTCCACGATCGCGATCGTAGTGCCCCTGCCTGAGTAACCCGCATTCCATGCATCATCGGCGTTGATGTAGCCAACTGAAGTGGAAAGCCTATCCGGCTCGGTGGCAACAGGCTTGGGAGCGTTGAATTCTGCAGCTATGTACGCGCTTTCAACTTCGGGAAGCTCGTTGATCTTTTCGATGAGCCCCATGGGAACTTCGATCGAGAAGCCGTTGTAAAGAGTCGTGAAACTGAACCTTGCGGTCAGCTCTTCGGAGGAATCAATCATCGCGGATATCTTCTCGATAACGGTCTGATGCTTTGTTTGAAGCTGTTTTGCGATGTCCTGCGCCTTAGTGGAACGAACGTCGTTCACTTGGGCGGCAACGGGTGAGTCCTTGAGACGCACCATTACAGTGACGATCTCAGCGAGGTCAACAGCGTTTTCGCTGTCGTTCGTTCTTACCGCTTCGGCGTTGACTGGCTCTTCGATCATGGCATCCGCCTGCTTTGCAAGGCCGGCAGGCATTATGCTCATTGCCATGAGAAGCGCGATAAGAACACTTAGGAGTTTCTTCATACTATTCTCCACTCTTTTTCCGGGCATGCGCCCTGTATTTGTGCATAATAACACAAGACCAATATACCATAGCTTATATCACATGTAAATATGATAATGACAAAATATTCGATATCATCCTAAAAAGGTTTTATATATAAAAGAATGCTACACCCAATTTGTTTCCTCGTGCAACGGATTTTTTCACAAGAATATCAATAAAAGAAAGAAAAAAGCGAGCGACCATAGGATGCTTCGCAATTTCGTCCTTAAAGTCCCTTTGAACAAAAAAAGCAAATGAATGACAGGATGTCATGGACATCCCATCATTCATTTGTGTTATCTTACCGAAAAAGATTTTTCGGATTTTTTAGGGTGGAGTGAACCCTTGAAAGCCCATAAAAGTGTTGCGGCGACAACGGTCGATGGGACTTGTTTTTGCACATTGCTCTCGCTGCTCGCTCACGCCGCTTCGCAGCTCGGCGTGCAAAAACCCGGGGCGGACAAGCGCAACACTGTTGCCCTTGTTCTTTCCGCCCTTCAAGTCCCTTTGAACAAACAAAACCAAACATAAAGCAGGATATCTATGACATCCTGCTTTATGTTTGGTGCGGTCGATGGGACTTGAACCCATACGGTCTCCCATACGCCCCTCAAACGTACGCGTCTGCCTGTTCCGCCACGACCGCAACTCGATTGCGAAAGCTATTATACTGCGTATTGGTCCAAATGTCAAGACTTATTTCAAAAGAATAAAATATATGTTGCGCAAACGCTGCGGTACTTCAAAACGAAATCGTTCATTTGAAGCCGAAAAGCAAGGCTTTTTCCGTGCTGATTAAGGAAAAAGTGAAATTTTCGGTAAGCCTGTGCTTGATGGATATGCTCTAAGGTCGTTAAAAACCAAATTTAGAATAATGCAGGGGGCTCGAGGTTCATTTCGTTGCATTCGTATAAGCGCGGATAATCGTGCGCACGGTGCCCTTGGCATCGGGGTCAACGGTCATATCGGCCGCAGTGCGGTAAAGATCTATGCGCTTGGTATACAGCGAAATAACCGCCTGTGTGCCGGTTCTGATAAGCGGTCGATTCTTGGTCTTTGCCATGGCAAGGCGGTCGATGCTTCGATCCAAAAAAACAACGAATCCGCTGTTTTTAAGAATCGGAATATTCTTTTTATTCGTGATTATACCGCCGCCGGTTGCCACAATGAGCCCGCCGCAATAGGCAAGCTCGCAGAGTACCTCGTGTTCAAGCTCGCGAAAAGCGGTCTCGCCATCCTCATCGAAGATTCGGTCGATGCTCTTTCCGCTGCGCTCCATAATAAGCTCGTCGGTGTCCACGTGGGGCATCCGAAGTATGTCGCCCAAGCGGGAGGACAGCCGCGATTTGCCGCAATTCGGCATGCCGATAAAATAGAGATTCAGCATTTTTCGCTGAAGCATCTTTGAGGCGGAGATCACCTTATGAAAAACGGCATCAACGTGGCTTGCATACTCCGTGGGGGAGGCCTGCGAGAGTGAGTTAAGCACTTCGCTTTCGCGCTCCTTGTTCTCAAGGGGCGATCCAAGCGCACGCTTTATCTCCGCAAGCTCGAGCACCGTGTCGAATCGCTCGCAAAGAAGCTGAACGATCTCGGAATCGATCTCGTTTATATCGCGCCGAAGCTCGCTAAGCTCGTTTAAAAGTTGTGTTTTGTCTGTAAACCTATTCATTGGCAATAAAATTCGGAAGCATTGCATCATACAGAGCTATGGCAACGGCTGCCTCCACAGCGGCACAGCCGCGCGGCAGGATGCAGCAGTCGTGTCTGCCGTTAATCTCAAGAGTAACGGCTTTGCCGGTGCTCAAATCAATGCTTTGCTGAGGAAGCGAAATTGAAGGAACGGGGCGAAACACGGTTCGCAGGATGATCGGCATGCCGTTTGAAATGCCGCCGTTGATGCCACCTGCGTGATTCGTGGCGGTTTTCATACTTGCCAGGATGGGATCATTTGCATCACTGCCGAGCATTTCGGCAAGCTCAAAACCCGTTCCGAAATCGACTCCGTGAATACCGGGGATCGAAAAAAGGATATATGAGATCGCGCTCTCAAGTCCGTTGAAAAACGGCTCGCCGATGCCTGCGGGAAATCCGAGAGCCGCGCATTCAACAACGCCTCCGATGCTGTTTCCGCTTTTGCGAAGTGCAGCAAAATAATCCTCGATATGCTTGCGAAGCTCGGTGTTGAGAAGCGGGAAGAAGGGATCGAGCGCAGGAAAATCGGTCATTATCGGATCGAAATTCATATCTGCAATTCCGCCGATCCTATGGATATGCGATGCGATGCGGATGCCGCGGCTCGCCAAAAGCTGCTTGCAGAGCGCGCCCGCAAACACAATGGGAAGTGTCAGCCTGCCGGAAAACATGCCGCCGCCGCGAGGATCGTTGAATCCCCTGTATTTTATCTTGGCTGTAAGATCGGCGTGGGCGGGTCTTGGGATATTGGTCTTGTAATCATCCGAACGAACATCTTTGTTTCTGAAAAGAACTGTCAGCGGCGCGCCGGTGCATTTGCCGTTGTAAAAGCCGGAGATCAGCTCGAATTCGTTCGAATCCATGCGTGAAGTGCTCTCCGAGCCAGAATGCGGAGCGCGCCTTTTCAGCTCGAATGCGACGGCCTCAAGATCGGGAATAAAGCCCGCCGGAACTCCTTCCACGGTGCATCCGACAGCAGATCCGTGCGATTCTCCGAAAAGTGTTAGATGAATATTATTTCCGAATGAATTCATGTGCAAAGCCTCCAAGCCTGCGAAAATCATCAAAAAAACACGGCGCACTTTTGGAAACTGCCTCGGCGCCTCGAATTATCACCGTATCATCGCACATAAGCGATGCAATAGCGGCCGCCATGACTATGCGGTGATCGCCGAAGCCTTCAACGGTTCCACCGTGAAGCCTGCCGCCTGCGCCCTGAACGATAACAGTGTTTTCATGAGCATGTATGGAGCCGCCGAGTGCATTAATAAGAGCTTGAGTGCTCAAAACCCTGTTGCTCTCTTTGCCTGACAGGCGAGAGATGCCGTGAATAACGGTATCCTGCTGCTTGCTTAGCGCATGGATGCAGATAAGAGGAAACAGATCGGGCGAATCGTCTATGCTCAGCTCGTTCAAACTAAAGACATGGGCGGAGTCGGCATCGATCCTATTATTCGCGCGGTAAAGCCCTTCGATGACTATATCCCCGCTCGAGTGCGAAAGCATGTCCGCACAGATGAAATTGGATGCATAGGACATATCCGGAGCAAAATCGAACTGCGGCGGCGGAACAAGGTTGCCGAATATTCGGATGAAGCCATCCTCGTCCGCTTCTATATTGCAGCCGAAGCTGCGCAAACAATCGAGAGTTAATTCAATATACGGAGCGGAAACGGGGGAGGGGATGCGAACCGCGAAACCGAAAACAGCCGCAGCAATAAGCATTCCGCTTGCAAATTGAGAGCTGGTTTTAGCGGAAACCGTATAGCGATCCTTATCAAAACAGCCGCCCGAAAAGCGAATGGTGCGCTCAGCGTTGTCGAGCTCTACGGAACAGCCGAGCACGGCTCCAAGCTCGCTCATATCGCGGCGCAAAAGCTGCTGCTCACAGCTGAAAAAAGCACTTTTGTGAAGAAAAAGCAGGAGCGGAGCAAGCATTCTGATGAGCGCCGCGGATGCGCCGACATAGATGGGCTTGCTGCCGCGCTGCGGCTCGAAAAAAGCCGCAGCTACCGCTGATTCGGCGGAAAGGATATCATCGCCAAGGCGCTCGTCGCTTTTAAGAACGTCGGATGGATGCACGGAGCAAAGCCCGCTCAGAATCAAAGTCCGTATCACTTCGCTTTTGAGGGGGGGCGGGGTGATGCTGCCTTTAAGCTTTTTCGCAAATACTGCCGTATCCATACTATTTTCGCAAATCGGAAAGAAACCGAACAGCCTGCTCAATGGGAACGCGCCTTAAAAGGGGCTGCCCGAAGGATTTGATGAACGCCATCTCTATGCTGCCCGAATCGCTCTTCTTATCATGGTGGAGGAACGCGGAAGCGGAAGCTGAATACTTTGAAAAGTCGGAGCTCATGCCGAGCAGGGAAATAAGCTCCTCAATCTTATCGGCAACGCCGCTATCGGTTACGCCTATACGCTCGCCAAAGCGCGCAGCTGCGGCAAGACCCAACGCGACAGCCTCGCCGTGCGAAAGCAAAAAGCCGCTTGAAGCTTCAAAGGCATGACCGAAGGTGTGCCCGAGATTCAGAAGCCTGCGCTTTCCGTGATCCGCGATATCCTCGGAAACATAGCAGAGCTTGATCGTGCAGCATTCGCCGATGAGCTCAGGGTCGATGCGTCTATATTCGATTGCATTTTCGATGCTCGGACTTGCGCTCAAGCAGTAGTATTTAAGCACCTCGCCGAAGCCTGAAAGCTTTTCGCGCTCAGGCAGCGAGCGGATAAGATCACTGGCGCAAACAACGAGCCTCGGCTGATGAAAGGCGCCGAGCATGTTCTTTATGCCGAAATGATCAATGCCTGTCTTTCCGCCGATGGAGCTGTCTATCATGGAAAGCAGGGTGGTGGGTATGTTGATATAACCGATGCCGCGCATGAATATTGCGGCGGCAAAGCCGCCCAGGTCGCCCACAACGCCGCCTCCGAGATTGATAATGAGATCGTTTCTTGAAAAACGCCCCTTGATCAGCGCATACAGCACCGATTCAAGCGAAGCTAAGTTCTTTGCTTTCTCGCCGCCCTCAAGAGTGTGGACAGCATACTCTATACAACCGCCGTTCAGTATGCTCTGAACGGTTTCGAGACCCGCATTGGCAGAGCCTGAATCACAGAGAATAAGCGCCTTTCTGCCGCGCACGGCGGAAAGAAGCGCATCGGAGAAATCCTCAAGGCGTTCGCCAATAAGCACGCTGTAGGTGCTTGACGGCGTTGTTATATCGAAATCAATCCTGCGCATGGGGCTCCTTGTATGCGCCATGATTCAAGCATTGGCTTGTGCGGCGCTTTTATATGCTAATCATACATTATTTTGAGAAACTTTGCAATAGCGCATACTAAGACAAAAGCCGTCGTTTTTCGATGCAGGATAAAGGCATGTGCATGAAGAACAATCTTAGAGCTGAATAATGAACAGGCGGTGAAACATGCAAATTACATTTAAAAAAAGAGGAAGCACCCTGACGGCGCTTTTAGAAGGCGAGCTCGATCAGCATTGTGCAAGCGAGCTTCGAAGCGCGATAGATACGGCGGTCAGAAGCGAAGGAAACATAGAAATCCTTTTGCTCGATCTTGGAAGGGTGAGCTTCATGGACAGCTCGGGAATAGGAGTGATATTGGGTCGCTACAAGCTCATGCGAAAGCTTGGAGGAGAGCTTGCCATCGCAAACGCTCAGCCGCAGGTGGAAAAGCTTCTCAAGCTTTCTGGGGTATATGCGCTGCTCGATGCAAAAAGGAGGGAAAAAGCCAGTGAATAGGATGGATAATATGATAAAGCTTGAGTTTCTGAGTCTGTCTAAGAATGAATCCTTTGCAAGGGCGGCTGCGGCGGCGTTCATAGCTCCGCTCGATCCCACCATTGAGGAGCTTGCGGACGTTCGCACGGCTGTCAGCGAAGCGGTAACGAATGCGGTGATACACGGCTATCGAAACGGGCTTGGAAACGTTATGATGGAGCTTACTCTGAAAGGAAGGCTTTTTACAGTCAGGGTGGAGGACAAGGGCTGCGGCATAGAGGATATCGAGCTTGCCATGAAGCCGTTTTACACAACGGGAAACAGGTCGGAGCGTTCGGGAATGGGCTTTGCGGTCATGGCTGCTTTTATGGATAAGCTCAAGGTGGAATCGAAGCTTGGCAGCGGAACAACCGTAATAATGGAGAAGCTGATCGCTAAGCCGCTCGAGTCTGAACAAAATGAATGAGCTTGAGAACGGAGCGCAGCAGAACGGCTCCGCTGCGGCAAGATCCGAACTGATCGAAGAACACATGGGGCTCGTTTACGGGCTTGTAAAGAGATTTTTGGGTAGGGGAACCGAGAGGGATGAGCTTGTTCAAAGCGGCTTTGTGGGGCTTGCCCGCGCCGCTGCGAGCTTTGATGCTTCAAAGGGATGCGCGTTTTCAAGCTATGCGTTCAAATTCATCGAGGGTGCGATGCGCGAATGCATACGCAGCGAAAGACTTATAAGAATGCCGAGGATCGAGTGCGAAAACCGCGCACTTGACGAGACTGAGCGCATCGAAACCGCATTCGCTTCCGAGCTTCTTAAAAGACCTCTTTCCATTGATTCATTTTCCTGTGGCGGTGAAGAGAATTTCGCAAAGTTCGAGTCGCTTGCCGCTTACTCGGGCTTTGAGGATGACTGCATTAAAAACGCATACATACGAGAAATGCTGAACAGGCTCGAGCCGATCGAAAAAAATATAGTGATCCTGCGCTTCTTCGTAGAAAAAACTCAAAAGGAAGCTGCAAAAATGCTTAAAATCAGCCAATCCCGCGTTTCGAAGTGCGAAAAGGCTGCGCTTATAAAGCTTCGCACTTTGATAGAAAGCTGTGAACGCATCGCGCATACTTATTCCGTTCCGAGGCAGAATAAAAGCAGAGAATAAGGAAAGGAGTTTGTTTCGATGAAAAGAAGCGCAAAAATATTCATCGTTTTTATCGCTGCGCTCGCGATCCTCTTTTGCAGTATAGCGATAGGCGCAAGGGGCAGGCGCGCAGAGGCGATGTTCGGAGGAGCTGTGCTGATCCATAATGAAACGGAGGGAGTATATGCGAACTAAAGATATGCTTGCCTTTTTTCCGACTCCTTTTGGAGCTGAGGATCATGAAAACAGAGGCGTGAACGATAAAGAACTGCGTTTTCGCCCCTATAGGGAGAAAAAGCATGCTTTAGTAACCTCCGCTGCGGATGAAATAAACAGATCGGAGCAGTTTAAATGAAAAACAGCAAATTTAAAGGCAGGATGGGGGAGAGAGCAAGCATCGAGCATGAGGAGTATCAAAAGCTCGTAAACAAGCGCATTCCGAAAAGCAAAACGGGAACACAGCTTTTGCTCGCCTTTCTTATCGGTGGAGCTATATGCGCCGTGGGGCAGCTCGTTGGCGATATTGGCTCGCTCGCATTTGACCTTGATGAAAAGAGCAGAGCGGCATTCACGGCTGTGATGCTGATATTCATCGGCGCGCTGTTGACGGGCATCGGCGTTTACGATAGGCTCGGCGTGTTCGCAGGCGCAGGCTCGGTAGTTCCGATAACGGGCTTTGCAAACTCCGTGGTCGCACCTGCGATGGAGCATAGGCGGGAGGGTCTCGTGATGGGCGTGGGCGCGGAGATATTCAGCTACGCCGGCCCTGTGCTTGTTTATGGCATAACCGCATCCGTCTTGATCGGAGTGATAACTTGGCTTTTCTCGCTTTAAAATAGCGTAATTGAAAAGGAACGGTGAAGCGCATCGTTCCTTTTGCCAAATCATATTATATGCTTCATTTTCGCAAAAGCAGCTCTGCGTTAGCCGCTTCAAGAAGATTTTCAAAATCCGAGACCGCAAGCTCCTCGGCACGACATGAAGGTGGAAGCCCCGCACGCTCGATGATGGCGGGAACGAGCGGCTTATCATACAGCGATGCAAGATTGTTTCTTAGGGTCTTTCTTCTCATGGAGAAGGCGGTTTTGACGAGCCGTGAAAAAGCGGGATCGTATGGCTTTTCATTTCTGACGAATACAAGAACGCTCGAATGCACCGCCGGCTCGGGATAATAGCTCGAAGGCGAGAGACGAAGCTTTTCGCAGATGCTGTAATATCTTTGGGATATGACCGAAACGGGGGTGTAGCATTTCTGCCTTGGCAAAGCAAGAAAATGCTCCGCAGCCTCCTGCTGCATCATCAGAGTCATGCGGGAAATGCGGAGCGCGGAATCCGCAAGCTTCATCGTTATATCCGAGGTAATATAGTATGGCAGGTTCGCGCAAACGATGAAGTCTTCGCCGAGAAGCGAAGAAAGCTCATCATTTTTGACCTTCAGAATATCCCTGTTTACGATATCGAGGTTTTCTGCTTCGTTCAGCGTTCTTTTGAGCAGCTCGCACATCGCCGAATCTATCTCTATGCAGACGACCTTTTGAGCGGCCTTAACAAGCTCGCCTGTAAGTGCGCCGAGTCCGGGGCCGATCTCAAGAACGTTTTTCCCGCTGCATTCGGAAAGCTCAACTATGGATAGGATAGCGTTTTCATCCACAAGAAAATTCTGACCGAGCGCCTTGTTTGCCGTTAGGCCGTATTCCTTTATAAGTTTCTTTGAATCGATCATAACCTTGCTCCTTTTTGCTTGAAATCAATTATACACAAAATCTTGAAAATGTAAACCTTCATTCCGTCCTTATTTCGCTTCAAACTTGATCGTTTGGCATGTTTGTATGGGTATAAAGTGTTGCCGTGAAGCGAAAAATGCGGTATAATGGATACTGGATCGATATATGTGATCGATCAATAGATTCAAAAAGGTGTTTGTTATGGAAAAAAGCCACGTAATTCTTAGCCTTGCGCGCCAGGACTTCCGCATCGTTTGCTCGGAAACGACCGAATACATGCATTCGCTTGAAACTGCTGTGAACGCAAGGATAGAAACCATAAGAAAGAAGTACCCGAGCATGAGCACGATGCGCATCGTTTTGCTTGCAATGCTGGACATGCAGGACGATATTTTCAAGGCGGGTCTTGAGGGCGAAGCGCAAGCTCAGTCAAACGATGAACGCGAGGAAGAGGACGACTTCTGATAACGTGCAAATATTTCTTCATGAATAGAAAATACTAACTGCGAACAACACGATGATGGAATTGCTTTCACCGGCGGGCAGCAGGGACAGCCTTGTTGCCGCCGTACAAAACGGCGCCGATGCGGTCTACTTCGGCGGCAGCATACTCAATGCAAGGCGCTCCGCCGATAATTTTGCGGGTGAGGCGCTTTCAGCTGCGCTCGATTACTGCCATGAACGCGGAGTAAAGGCCTATATCACCTTAAACACGCTCGTTTTCGACCGTGAGCTTCGTGCTGCCCTTGATTTTGCTCATGAGCTGTACCGATTCGGTGCGGATGCGGTGCTTGTACAGGATCTTGGGCTTGCTTCGCTAATTCGGCATGAGCTGCCCACTCTTACCGTTCACGCGAGCACACAGATGGGCATTCACGATGAGGGCGGTCTTAAATACTGCGAACGCATGGGCATAACCCGCGCCGTGCTTGCTCGCGAGGTCAGCCTTGATGAGATAAAAAAGCTTGCTGCTTCGAGCTCCGTTGAGCTGGAAGCCTTTGCGCACGGAGCGCTCTGCATGAGCTTCTCGGGAAGCTGTCTTTATTCCTCCATGTCCGGCGAGCGCAGCGGCAATCGCGGTACCTGTGCGCAGCCGTGCAGAAAGGCGGCGAGCGTTTCGGGTAAACCCACTGAAAACGAGCTCTGCTTATCGCCGAACGATATCTGCATGATAGAGCATTTGGACGAGCTTGAAAAAGCGGGCGTTTGCTGCGTTAAGCTCGAGGGGCGTATGAAAAAGCCGGAATACGTTGCTGCGGTAACCGCATGCTACCGAGCTGCGCTCGACGGAGCTTCCAAAGCCGAGCTCGCATCGATGAAGCAGGAGCTTTTTCGCTTCTTCAACAGGGGCGAATTCAGCACCGTGCATTTCTTCGGCGATAGCGTAAAAACCGGCGGTATCGGTTCGAGCAAGCCCGATCAGCAGGCGCTTGCGGAAGCGAAAAAGAGTCTTAACGGTGAAAACAGAAAGCGGAGCATCGGCATGCATCTCAAGCTGACTGTCGGAAAGCCCGCATATCTTGAAGCGAATCTCAACAAAAAAACTGTCTCCGCGTTTGGAGAGACCGTTCAAGCCGCATCGAAGCCTCAGAGCGCGCAGGCTTATGCAGACAGGCTGAAAAAGCTCGGAGACACACCGTTTGAGCTTGTTGACGGCAGCTGCATCGTTGAAATGAGCGAAAACTGCTATCTTTCCGCCGCAGCGCTCAATGCTCTGCGCCGAGACGTGACAGCCGAGCTTGCAGCAAGCTTCCATATCAGAAACAAAGCCTCGGTGGTTGCCGAAAGCTTCAAAAAACAGTCCTCGCAGCTAAGCCCGCAAGCAGCCATGAATACTGTGAGCGGGACTATCTATTGCATTGCACGAAACGCGGATGAAGCAAGGCTGCTTTTTGAAAGCGGTGCCGATATCGTTGCGCTTGAGCCGCAAAGCTTCTCCGAGCGGGAGCTTGACGGGCTGAAATCAATTAAGCCGCAGGATAAAAAGCTTGTTCTTTCGCTTCCGAACGTGCTGATCACTTCGCTTCAGCGCGACGTGGTCAAAAAGCTCATTTCAAGCGGCGCATTCGATGGAGCGGAGGCAAACAATATCGGTCAGATGGAGCTTATCAAAGCTATGCCGCTGAAGATCGCAGGCATAGGAATGAATGCGCTCAATACCTTTACTATCAGCGAGCTTATCCGGCTCGGCTGCGATTATATCGTGCCTTCCGTGGAGTTGACCTCGGCTCAGCTTCGTGATATATGCACCGAGTACGGAAGCAGGCTGCTTCTTTGGACACACGGAAGAGTGCCCGCGATGCAGCTTCTGCATTGCCCGATCAAGGAATATAAGCAATGCCGAGGCTGCAGTGGAAACGCAGGCAAGGTGACGGACGAGGCGGGGCGCGAATTCCCTCTTGCGAATATCCGTTTCCCTGATAAATGCCTTGTTAGGCTGCTGAACTCAAACACGACCGACCTTATCGATATCATCGACAAGCTCCCCGAATGCGCGGGCTATCGCCTGTGCTTTACGGGTGAGGATGAAGCTGCGGCGCTTGAAAGGCTCCGTGCGCTAAAAGCTGCCATGAGCGGCGAAAAGCTTGCCCAGTATACTCAGTCAACCCGCGGACATTGGAACCGCAAGGTGGACTGAGCGGCAAATCTAATATAAACATTACTGAATAATTACGGAAGAATTAAAATGATAAGCCAAAAGGTTTTAAAAACACTTGAATACGATACCATCCTCGGCAGCCTTAAGCTGCATTGCGGCTGCTGCGTAAGCAGAGAGCTTGCAGAGGCGCTTGTGCCGAGCACCGAGATCGACGAGATCCGCGAGCTTTTAAAGCTAACGAGCGAGGCGGAGAGCTATTTCCTGAAAACGGGGTATACCCCTGTGGACGATTTTCCCGATATGCGCTCGGCGCTTCGCAGGCTGAACGCGGTGCTCTTTTTAAACTGCGAGGAGCTTTTGAATATCGGCAAATGCCTCAAGGCCATCCGCGTTGCTCGCGAACAGCTCGTTCCAAGGTCGATGGAGGATGAAACGCCCGGCGCACTTGCCAACATTGCCTCGGGACTGATCACGCATAAATTCCTTGAGGATGAGATCAACCGCTGCATTTTGAATGAGGATGAGCTCTTTGACGGAGCATCCCCGGCGCTTGCGCGAATAAGGCGCGAAAAGCGCATCGCAAACGAGCGGGCAAGGGAGAAACTGAACAGCATAATAAGATCCTCAACCTACTCAAAATATCTCCAGGATCCTCTTATAACGATCAGAAACGGCCGCTTCGTCGTTCCCGTTAAGCAGGAGCACCGCCAGCAGATACCGGGACTCATCCACGACCAGTCGGGCAGCGGTCAAACGCTCTTCGTTGAGCCAGCCGCAGTCGTTGAGCTTGGAAATGAGTTTAAGCGCCTTTGCATGGAGGAGCAGGCCGAGGTGGAGCGCATACTAACCGAGATCACCGCCGCGGTGAAGCCCTTTGCAAACGATATTTTCGACGATCTTGCGATACTTGGCAGGATCGACGTTGCATTTGCAAAGGCCAAGCTCGCCAAGGAGATGCGCGCTGTAGAGCCAAAGATCAATTCGGAGCATCGAATAAATATCATCCGCGGCAGGCATCCCCTCATCAAGTCCTATAAGGTGGTTCCGATAGACATTCGCCTCGGAACGGATTTTCAAACGCTGATTGTAACCGGTCCGAACACCGGAGGTAAAACAGTTACACTGAAAACCACAGGTCTGTTTACCCTGATGACGCAGTCCGGAATGTTCGTGCCGGCAAACGTCGGAACGGAGATAGCGATATTCGAGAGCATTTTTGCGGATATCGGCGATGAGCAGAGCATCGAGCAGTCGCTTTCAACCTTCTCGAGCCACATGAAGAATATAGTCGGTATTCTTGAAAATGCCGATGAGCGCTCGCTTATCCTGCTCGATGAGCTTGGCGCGGGCACCGACCCGATAGAGGGCGCGGCGCTTGCTATGAGCATACTTGAGGAGCTTCATTCTCGTGGTGCGATCACAGCGGCGACTACGCATTACAGCGAGATAAAGGCCTTTGCGCTGACCCACGACGGCATGGAGAACGCCTCAATGGAGTTCGACGTGGATAAGCTCTGCCCGACCTACAGGCTGTTCATCGGCCTCCCGGGCAAATCCAATGCCTTCGAGATAAGCCGCAGGCTCGGCATATCGGAATACATAATCGAAAGCGCGAAGTCCTATATCAAAAAGGAGGACTCAGATTTTGAATCGGTGCTCTCGGATGCGGAGAATAAAAAGCGCCGTGCCGAGGATGAACTCGAGCAGGCGGAGCTTGCCCGTCAGGAGCAGGCAAGGCTCGCCGAGGAGCTCAAGCGCGAGCGCGAAAAGCTGGATGCCGAAAAGGCAGAGCTCAAGCAGAAGGCTCGCGAGGAGGCAAGAAAGATCGTTGCCGATACGCGCCGCGAGATGGAGCAGCTCATCATTCAGATACGCTCCATAAAGACAATCGATCAGCGCGAGGCGGACAGGATGATCCAGCAGACCCGCGATGCTCTCAGAAACACCGAGAACGCGCTTGCCGAACAG
This sequence comes from Clostridia bacterium, assembly GCA_017395105.1. Classification (GTDB taxonomy): domain Bacteria; phylum Bacillota; class Clostridia; order Christensenellales; family CAG-138; genus PeH17. The sequence goes on along the minus strand of JAFPWD010000038.1, from coordinate 85,798 downwards.
CTTCCCACTGCGAAAAAGGCGGGAGGTAAAGCGCCCAAATCAGTCAAGCCGGGCGATAAGGTAACGGTCATCAGCGTGGATAAGCCGGCAACGGTGCTTTCGCTTCCCGACAGGAACGGCGAGGTGCAGGTTCAGATAGGCATAATCAAAATGTCCGTCAAGCTCGACGATATCCGTCTTTCAAACGAAAATCAGCTTCAGACCGCATCGGTCAAGGTGGAGTACGATCCGTCGAACACTGTGGGTCTTGAGCTCGACGTGCGCGGCAAGCTCGTGGATGAAGCCCTGCCGCTCGTGGATGCATACCTGCTTTCGGCGCAGCATCAGGGACTGCATGAGGTAAATATTATCCACGGTAAGGGCACGGGTGCGCTTCGCGCGGGCATACAAAGCTATCTTAAGAATCACAACAGGGTCAAATCCTTCCGTAACGGCAATTACGGCGAGGGCGATTTCGGCGTTACCGTGGTAACTTTGAAGTGAATTTCACACGAGCAATAATATATTAAAATACTCGCTGATTTTCGATCCGTTTGCCACACGAAGTTAATAAATGGGTGATAAAATGATCATAGTATCAAGCTGCCTGATCGGGGAAAAGTGCAGATACGACGGCAGGTCGCAACCGAATGAAGAAGCGCTCCGTTTATATAATATGGGAGCTGCCATTCCCGTATGTCCCGAATGTCTCGGAGGCTTGAGTGTTCCGCGCCACGCCGCCGAGATCGTTGGCGGAAGCGGGGAGGACGTGCTTTTGGGTTGCGCAAGGGTGATCTGCCGAGATGAGAACGGCGAAGCCGAGGACGTTACAACCGAATTCGTTCTCGGCGCATACAGAGCTCTTGCTGCCGCAGAAAAATGCGGTGCTTGCGAGGCAATCCTTAAAGCCAAGAGCCCTTCCTGCGGATGCGGACTTATTTACGATGGCTCCTTCAGCGGCAAGCTTCGCGAGGGAAACGGCGTTGCTGCGGCGCTTCTTCTGAAGAAAGGGATAAGCGTTCGCTCGCTTTGAAAACCGCGCTTGGCAAGGTTCTCAAATCTGAAAAAGAAACGGAATACGATCTATGGATAACGAACGCATACTCGTTGTGGACGACGATGAAAAAATATGCCAGATCCTTTCGCTCTATCTAAAGAGCAAGGGCTACGATGTTTCTACCTGTAAGAACGGGGCGAACGCTATTTCGGCGTTTGAAGAGTTCAAGCCCGATCTTATCCTGCTCGACGTTATGCTCCCGGGTCTTGACGGCTGGGAGATACTCGAAAAGCTCCGCGCGATAAGCAATGTTCCCGTTATAATGCTGACTGCAAAGGGCGAAATATCCGACAAAATACAAGGGTTGGATATCGGAGCGGACGACTATATCGTAAAGCCCTTCGACTCTAAGGAGCTCGTTGCGAGGATACGCGCTGTTTTCAGGCGCTCAGGCGGCGCACCTTCGGAGGATGGACATATCCTGACCGCAGGCGATATAACTATGGATACGGACAACTACACCGTTTCCTGCGGAGGCAGGCTTTGCGATATGCCCCATAAGGAGTTTGAGCTTTTAAGATACCTTATCGCGCATAAGGGTCAGGTGCTGACGCGCAATCAGATAATGAGCGCGGTTTGGGGCTTCGACGGCGCATCGGACAGCCGCACGATAAACGTGCATATCAAGCGCATCCGTTCGCGCCTCGGGGATAGCGACAAATGGGAGATCACGACCATTTGGGGCGTTGGATATAAGTTTATCGAAAAATAAGCTGGATCACTGTGCCGCCGAATCTGCGTAAAGAGCTGAAGGTGCCGGCACTGTAAAAGTAAAGCAGAGAGGCGGCAAGGAAATGTTTAAAACGCTCTTTTCAAGAATGTTGGGAGCATATCTGTCCTCCGCCGTTGCGGTAATACTCCTGCTCGGCCTTGCTTCGGGAACGATAATTCGCAATCACTATATCAGCACCGCAAAAAGGAGCCTTTCAAGGGAGGTCGATGAGATAGCTCTTATAGTCTCCGACGAGTATCTGGACAGCAACAAGCGCGATGTCGCAAAGGAGAAGATACTTGCGATAGTTAGGCAGTTTGATGCTTTGCTTCAAATCGATTTTTTCGATGCCTCACTCGGCATACGCAGCTTTTACGATTACCAAACAGGCGCAAAATGGCGCGTTTGCGTTGAACTCGATATCTCCGAGCTGACGGAAAAAACCGATGGCGCAGACAAGCTCGAGGCATATTATACAGATCTTTTGGCCGATTACGTCGGCATAAGAACGCTGACGATAAAAAAGCCCCTCGTTTCCGAAAACGGTGAATACGGAACGATAATGCTGAGCTACGATATGAGCGATGATTACTCGGCGCTTTCCGAGCTGTATTTCGATATTTTTCTCTCTGCGCTCGGCGCGGTATTGATTACCGCCGCCATAACTTATATAATAACAAAAAGAATAACGAAGCCGGTTTCGCACATGACCGACGTTGTGAACGCGATATCCCACGGCGATCTTGAGGCTCGAGTTCGCGTGGTGCAAAGCGATGAGCTGGGCATACTCGGCAAAAGCTTCAATGATATGGCGGATAAGGTGTCGGGTCTCGACCGCGCGAGGCGCGAATTCGTTGCAAACGTTTCCCACGAACTGCGTTCGCCGCTAACGAGCATGCGCGGCTTCATCGAAGCGATGGAGGAGGGCGTGATCCCGCCCGAAGAGCATAATAAATATCTCAACGTCGTGCTTGATGAAAATCGCAGGATGTCCGGCATAGTGAACGATCTGCTGGACATGGCGAGGATAGAATCGGGGCAGTATAAGATAGCTCCCACCGCGTTTGACGTGTGCGAGCTGGTAACGGGCTCGCTTCTGACCTTTGAAAGCAGGATAGAGAGCAAGGGGATAGGAGTCGATATCCGACTGCCCTCCGCTCCGCTTTTTGTATCCGCCGATAGGGACCGGATCGATCAGGTACTCCATAACCTTATCGACAACGCGATAAAGTTCACCCCCGAGGGCTCGGGCTTGATAGGCGTTTCGGTTGTTTCAGATAAGCAAAAGGCGCATATAACCGTTCGAAACAGCGGCAGCACGCTCTCGGATGAGGATATTCCAAGGCTGTTCGACCGATTCTATAAGGCCGAAAAGGCGCATACCTATACCGGAACCTCGGGCACGGGGCTCGGGCTTTCGATAGTCAAGCTCATCCTCGATCAGCATGGTGAGGATATAAGCGTTTCATCCGAAAACGGGATAACAAGCTTTACCTTTACTCTTAAAAGAACGGCGGCTCCGAAAAAAGCGTGAGTCGGATTAAAAATCAGAACAAACAGAGCCGAAGCAAAATTCATGCGTTCGGCGAGTAAACGGAGGAAATATGGAAGAAAAAGATCCGAGAATTGAATTCTTTACCGAACCGATACGGACGGAGAACGATAACGGCGAGCGAGAGCGAACCGTCGTTTGGCGCGAGGAGGGAGGGTCTCTTCAAACGCAGACCACCATCATCCATAAAAAGGTTCCCACGGCAGGCGTGCTCGTTTTGACCGCCTTTGTTTTCACCGCGCTGGGTGCGTTTTTGGCGAGTCTTGTTTTTCTTGCAAGGTTCATCGACATCAAATCAATTGCTTCGGCGATAGGTGAAACCAAGCGCACCTCGGTCATAGAAACGCCGCGGCCGGATCAAAGTGCGGATAGCTCAGAGGTGCCCGAGCACTCGAAAACTCCGATGGTCAGCCCGGATCCGAACTTTCAGCTTCCCACTCCCGCACCGGAGGCGGATACCCCCGATATGAACTTCGGCGCGGGGCTTAACGAGCTCTTTGCCAAGAACGTTTCAGGCGTTGTTATTGTAAACAGCTATTCGGGTGCGCCGAGGAGCTCAACTCATATCGGAACAGGCTCTGGCTTCTTTTTCACCGACGAAGGCTATATCATCACCAATGCACACGTCGTTGACGGCGCGGCAAACGTCAGGATCACCGCCTATAACGGCACCGTTTACGATGCCGCCATCGTCGGAAGCGACGTTAAAACCGATATAGCGGTTTTGAAGGTTCCCGAGGAGGCCGTGCTCGAGACCCTGACCATGGGCGATTCCGACCGTGTACGCACAGGCGACTTTGTGCTTGCTATCGGCCATCCCACGGGCGAGGAGCTCAGCTTCACCGCCACGTTCGGCATGGTCGGCGCCGTTGACAGAAGCGTCACGATAGACGGCGTTCGCAACGACTATATCCAGATAGATGCGGCGATCAACCCCGGCAACAGCGGCGGCCCTCTGTTCGACATGAACGGACTTGTGGTGGGCGTGAACTCCGCCAAAACCGTTGTGGCAAGCTATGATGAGGACGGCGAGCCGATAAACGCAGAGGGTCTCGGCTTCGCTCTTCCGATAAACACTGCTATTCAGACCGCACACGATCTTATCGCGCAAGGAAGCATCGTGCGCCCGGGCATCGGGCTCTCCACCGTGTTCGTAACTCCCGAAACCGCAGAGAAGTACGGCATACCGATCGGCGGCCTTGTTTACACTATTACCGAGGGCGGCCCTGCGCATGAGGCAGGACTGTATGCGGATGATATCATCACTCGGGCGGACGACGTTAAGATCGAGGATAATGAGGCGCTCGGCGCGTATATCCGCACCAAGTCTTATGGCGACACCGTTGAGATAACCTATTGGCGCGACGGCGAGTATCATACCTGCACTCTGACCGTCGGCGATCTGAACGCGATAGGAAGCACTGTACTCGACGGCGCTTACGGCGGAGCGAAATACGGAATAAAGGTTCGCTGAGAGCGCATAAAACCGAATTATGAATGACCGAGAGCCGCTGCGATCGCAGCGGCTCTTAAATAAACCTAAAAGAACTAAGAAGAATGTGACTGTCGCTAATTTTGCTCGCCCCGAGCTGCACGGCGCACCACTTATGACTATTCACAGGATGGTCAAAATCGCTGCTCGCTCTGCACTCGCCCCCCTCTTAGGGTTCAAGAGCCGGGGGTAGTTCATTAAAACAAATAAAAACAGACGGGACATGCCCATCTGTTTTTATTTGGTCTGGGTGAGAAGATTCGAACTTCCGGCCTCTTGAACCCCATTCAAGCACGCTACCAAACTGCGCCACACCCAGTCGTTCCGAGGAACGATGTGTATTGTAACACTTGCGCGGCAAAATGTCAAGCGATTTTTTAGTATATTACGCTTGAACGAAAAAACAGTGCGGGATTTACAAGCAGAATAAGGAAAAAATGTCTGCAAAGATCGAATCAGAACAGCAGGCTTACGAGCCTGAATATCCAGTTTGCGGCAATGCCCGCAGCAAGACCGCCGATGGTGTGGCTGATTATTGCCTTACCCGTTAGCTCGGGACGGCGAAGCGCCTGCATCATCGAAGCGTGGGTCGAAAGATAGCCGCTCCAGCACATGCACATGGAGGTGAAAACGGCTATGTCATGCGCATTCACAAGACCCGCCGCAGAAAGCTCCTTAACTATTCCGGTTGCAGCGCCTGCGGAGCCGAGAGCTGTGATCGGAACTGCGATGGATTCGCTCGAAGCGAAGCCGAAGAGTGGCTGGAGCAGGAAGTTAATCTTTTCGGCAGCAAGGGGAAGAAGCTTAATGCCCTCAAACGCAGCGCCTGTGTAGGTGCCGTCGGGGGAGGGACCCTTGGTGAGAAGCATGACCACGGTGCAAACGACCACAACGCCGGGAACTATCGCAAGGCCGATGTCAACGCCGCTCTTGCCGCCGCTCAGCGCAGCGTTAAGAACGCGCATTCCGATGCTTGCCTTCTTGGTCTCCACGCCCGCACCGTTTCCGGCGATAACGGGCGTAGCATCCTCGTATTCCTCGGTGCCGAAGATCTTCTTAGTCTGCATCAGCATGAGCCTTGTGCTTACGATGCTGCCGATGACCGCGCCGAGATTGCCGACGAGTACGGCGGCAACGAGGCTTCCTCCGGTAACGTTCAAGCCAAGCATGAAGGTGGACACGATAACTCCCATGCCGAACGCAGTGCCGAGGTTGGTCAGCGCGTAGAACTGATATTTTTTAAAGTACTTCCTAAAACCCGAATCCTCGGCAAGCGAGAGTATAGCAGGGTTGTCCGAAAGATAGGTGGTAACTATGCCGAGCGCAGCTGCGCCGGGAAGACCGTACAGCGGCTTCATAAGAGGGTTCAGAAGCTGGTTGAGAAGCGCAACAACGCCGAACTCGGTCAAAAGCGCCGCCACTGCGCCCATGATAACGGCAATGGCCATTATATAGAAACACGTGTCGATAAGAAGCGCAAACGCCGTGTTCATAATGGTGCTAAGCGCATTTGAAAGCCCCATGGGAATTGCAAACAGCAGCATCAGCCCGATGAAAACTGCGAGGAAAATAAGTGGAGACAGCCAGAATTTAAGCTTCGAAACGGGAGCGGGGGAAGCGCCCTCCGAATTCTTTTTCAGCTTTGCTTTCATAACCTTCTATCCTTCCTTGACGGTCGAGATTTTTCCGTTTTGCGTTTTTGGCGCAAAACCGCGAAAGACTAACTACTGAACTATACAGCAAAAGCAGTTGCAAAAAAAGCAAATGTTTGTTATACTTAACATGAAAATCTTTCATGGATAACGATTGCCGTTTCCATCTCTTTTTCTCGGTCGGAAAAACCGAAAATCAGGTGAAGCAAGACGTAAGCATCCGTGAAGTGAGAAAACGAACAAAAATGAGGCAATAACAATGAATATTGAATACTGCCGTCTCTTTCTTAAAACCGTCAAGCTTGGCAGCTTTACCGCCGCAGCGGATCAGAGCGGCTATACCCAATCCGCTCTCAGCCATATTATTTCGGGGCTCGAAAAGGAGTTTGGCTTCGCGCTTTTTACCAGGAGCAAATCGGGGGTTTCTCTCACGCAGGACGGCGAGCGCATGCTGCCCTTTATACGCGATGCCGTAGCGCACTCGGATATTGCGCTTCAGGCGGCATCGGAAATAAAGGGGCTCAAGTCCGGCAAGGTGCGCATCGGCGCTTTTTCAAGCATCGCTATATGCCGCCTTCCCGCGATAATTCGCGAGTTCAACGCCGCATATCCGAATATCGAATTGGACGTTCGAGTGGATACATATAGGGTGATAGAGGAATGGCTTGCAAACGATGAAGTGGACTGCGGCTTTATCAGCGATGCTTCCTTGAAGGAGACCGACTTCATCCCGCTTATGGAGGATAGGCTGCTTGCGCTCGTTCCTGACGAGCATCCGATTCTTGCATCCGATAAGCTAACGGCGGAGTGCATCGAAAAAATGGATTTTATCGTTCCCGGAGAGGGAAGCAACTACGATATCGGAAGATACTTCAAATCCACGGGCATAAAGCCCAAGGTTCGCTTTGCGGTCAGCGACGACTACGCGGCGGCGGCTATGGTGAAGCAGGGGCTCGGCATTACGATATTGCCCGAGCTTATTCTTGAAGCGATATCCGGCAGCTTCAACACACTTGAGCTTGAAAGGGAATGCATAAGGAAAATAGGGATCGCTGCTCGAAGAAACGCGCCGGTGTCGCCGGCATGCAAGGCTTTTATCGAGTTCGTTCGCGCTTCGTTTGACTGATCGTTTGCGAGCATATTCGCCCAAACTAATATATTTGCCCTTTTTCGAACAAAAATGTATAATAAAACATTGCGAAAAAGCAAAGAGCAGGGTAAAAGAAATGATTACGATAGAAAACATTGAATACAGCTATGACGGCGCTCTGAAAAAGGCGCTTGACGGCGTAAGCCTTGAGATAGGGGACGGGGAGTTTGTTGCGATAGTCGGTCACAACGGCAGCGGCAAATCCACCCTTGCCAAGATGCTCAATGCGCTCTTATTGCCCGATGAGGGCAGCGTGAGCGTTTTCGGGATGGCCACTTCGGATGAAGAAAAAACGCTCGATATCAGAAAAAAAGTCGGCATAGTTTTTCAAAATCCCGACAACCAGATCGTCACCACTGTCGTGGAGGAGGACGTTGGCTTCGGCCCGGAGAACCTCGGCGTTCCAACGACTGAGATAATCGAACGCGTACACAACGCTCTCGATGCTGTCGGCATGCTCGACTATGCCAAGCATGCGCCGCACATGCTCTCAGGCGGTCAAAAGCAGCGCATTGCTATAGCGGGCGTGCTCGCAATCGACCCCGACGTACTCGTTTTCGACGAGGCGACTGCGATGCTCGATCCTCTCGGCAGAAAGGCCGTTATCGAGATCGCTTCCCGCCTGAATAAAGAAAAGGGCAAGACGGTCGTAATGATAACGCAGTATATGGAGGAGGTCATCGCCGCCGATCGAGTTATCGTTATGAACGGAGGAAAGGTCGCCATGACCGGCACTCCGGAGGAGATTTTCAAGCGCGGAAACGAGCTGAGGGCTCTTCGGCTTGACGTTCCCGTGATGGTGGAGCTTCGCGATATGCTCCAAGCCGAAGGACTTATTCCCGAAAACGATGCGCTCTCCGTTTCGGAGATGGCGGAGGTAATATGCCGATCATTGTTGAAAAACTGACGCATACTTATATGCCCAATACCGATAACGAGTTCGTTGCCGTTGAAGATATTACATTGACCATAAACGACGGCGAGTTCTTCGGCATAATCGGGCACACCGGCAGCGGCAAATCCACATTCATTCAGCACCTCAACGGGCTTATGCAGCCCACGGGCGGCAGTGTAACGGTGGACGGCTTCGATATGAGCGACAAAAAGCAGCGCGCAAAGGGCAGAGCGCTTGTGGGAATGGTTTTCCAATATCCCGATTATCAGCTCTTCGACAGCACCGTGCTCGATGACGTTTCATTTGGCCCAAAGAACATGGGGCTTGATGCGGAGGAAGCGAAGCAGCGCTCAATTGAAGCCATGCGCATGGTCGGTCTCGATCCGGAGCTTTTTGCGGAAAAATCTCCGTTTGAGCTTTCGGGCGGCGAAAAGCGCAGAGCCGCGCTTGCGGGCATAATTGCGATGCGCCCCAAATACCTTGTGCTCGACGAGCCTATGGCGGGTCTCGACCCTTCGGGCAGGCGCGAGATACTTGCAACCATAAATTCGCTTCGCGATGAGCTCAACTGCACCGTTATCATGGTCAGCCACTCGATGGAGGACGTTGCGCGCTCGGCGGAGCGCATAGCCGTTATGAACGACGGCAGGCTCTATGCGCTCGGTACTCCCGACGAGATATTTTCAAGAACCAAGGAGCTTATATCGCTCGGTCTCGATGCGCCGCAAACCGCCCGCCTTGCGCAGGAGCTTCGCGAGCGCGGCTTTGAAGTGCCCGAGGATATCTATACAAACGAGCGTTTTGTATCGTGGCTGAAGGGGAGGATGAATGATGCTTAAGGATATCACTCTCGGTCAGTACGTTCCCGGAGATTCCGTTCTGCACAGGCTCGATCCTCGCACGAAGATATTGCTGATGATCGCGTATATCGTGGCGGTATTCCTTGTTAAAAGGATAGAGGTTTTCCCGGTGATCATAATCTTCACCGTTGGAGTAACTCTGCTTTCTCGCGTTCGCCTTTCGTATCTCGTTAAGGCGCTCAAACCGATGAAGCTGCTTTTGCCGCTGATGTTTTTAATGAACCTTTTCCTCATTAAAACAGGCGATCTGCTCGTTGAATGGTGGATATTCAAAATTTATAAGGACGGCCTTATAAACGCCGTTTTCATAGTGCTTCGTCTTGCAACGCTCGTTGCGGGAACAAGCCTTCTTACGCTAACCACAACGCCCATCGCGCTTACGGATGGGCTTGAGAAGCTGCTTTCGCCGCTCAAGGTAATAAAATTCCCCGCGCATGAGCTTGCAATGATGATGACCATTGCGCTCCGATTCATCCCAACGCTCGTTGAAGAAGCGGATAAGATAATGAAAGCGCAGCTCGCGAGGGGTGCGGATTTTGAAAGCGGAAACATAATCAAGCGCGCCAAGGCGATGATACCCATACTTATTCCTCTCTTTGTGAACTCCTTCCGCAGAGCGGACGAGCTTGCAATGGCGATGGAGAGCCGCTGCTACCACGGCGGCGAAGGCCGCACCAAGATGCGTGTTTATTCCTTCAAAACCATCGATCTGATTGCGTTCATAGCAATGGCGCTTTTGATCGCATGCATCGTGATTATGAATAAGTTCATGCCGAATATCTTTTAAAGTCGTAGCGGTGGGGGAGCGGATGGAAAAGAGCGAAAGATTTGCCGTAATAGATACAGAAACGAATTGGGACAACGCGCTTATGAGCATCGGGGTGGTCATTTCGGATGCAGAGATGCGCCCCCTCGATGCCAAATACTTCATAATAACGCCCGAATTCGAGCGCGGCGGCATCTATGAAGGCAGCCTATTCATCGTTGAAAAATACGAAATGCTGATGCGGCACGAGCTCGAATCTGCGCTTGACGGATATCTTAAGGCAAACGGTGTAAAGCGCATTTTTGCCTATAACGCCCGCTTCGATTTTGGGCTTCTTCCGGAGCTGTCTGCCTATGTTTGGCACGACATAATGGCGGTTGCAGCATACAGGCAGTTCAATAAAAGCATCCCCGACTGCGCGGACTGCTATAAAACGGGCAGGCTCAAGCGCGGCTTCGGCGTTGAGCCGATACTGCGTATGCTTTCGGGCGAAACGAACTATTTTGAAACGCATAACGCCGTGGTCGATGCGCTCGACGAGCTTACCGTAATGCGCCTTCTCGCGCATCCGATCTCGGTTTATGACTGTGCAATAATTTAAATCGCTCAAATATATCGCGATTTTGCTCAAAAAACGCTTGACAAACCGCTTGAGCATGAATATAATACAAATGTTCAAGAAGAAGCCGCCCGCTTCTCACTCGCCGCAGGTATTTATGCAGGCGCAGTAGTTTGGCAAAAAAGCTCAGCTTGTTTGTGCGCGGCGCGGAATGCGGCGCGTTTTCTTTTTTGAAAAATTTTCAACAAGGTGGTGGATATCATAGCAACTCAGGAATTATTGATCAATGAAGAGATCCCCGATAAGGAGATAAGACTCATTGGAAGCGACGGCGAACAGCTTGGCATCGTTAAGATCGACCATGCGCTGCGCATCGCCGAGGAAAAGGATCTCGATCTCGTTCGCATCGCGCCGAACGCGAACCCGCCCGTTTGCAAAATCATGGACTACGGCAAGGCTCGCTTCGAGCAGATGAAGCGCGAGAAAGAGCAAAGAAAGAACCAGGCAACCATTGAAACCAAGGAGATCCGCCTTTCCTCCACGATCGATACGCACGATATGGAGGTCAAAGCCAAGGCGTGCATCAAGTTCCTGAAAAGCGGCAATAAGGTCAAGGCTTCGATCCGTTTCCGCGGTCGCCAGATCACTCATGGCGACGTTGGCCTCGACGTTATGAACGCTTTCTATGAAATGGTTCAGGATTATGCGGTCATGGAGCGCTCCGCAAAGCAGGAGGGCAAGAATATGACCATGATACTGAGCCCCAAACCCGCACCGAAGAACTGATATCTATTTAGGAGGAATACCCATGCCGAAAATCAAGACCCACAGGGGCGCCGCAAAGCGTTTCAGCTTCACTAAGAGCGGCAAGATCAAGAGGGGCAGGGCTTACAAGAGCCACATCCTTACCAAGAAAACCACCAAGCGTACCCGTAACCTTCGCAAGACGGCTTACATTGCTGAGGAAGAACAGTCCAAGATCAGCAAGCTGATCCCCTACAAGAGATAAGGAGGACAAGGAAAAATGGCAAGGATCAAAAGAGCAGTCAACGCCGTTAAGAAGCGTCGCAAGGTTTTTAAGCTCGCTAAGGGCTACTATGGAGCAAAGAGCAAGCTCTACCGCGCTGCAAGCCAGCAGGTCATGAAGTCCATGGCTTACGCCTATGTTGGCCGTAAGCTCAAGAAGAGGGAGTATCGCCGCCTTTGGATCGCCCGTATCAATGCGGGTGCAAGGCTCTGCGGCACCAATTACTCCAACCTCATCCACGGCCTCAAGCTCGCGGGCGTCGATATGAACCGCAAGGTCCTCGCGGATCTCGCTATCACCGATATGAACGCATTCAATGAGCTTGTGAACGTTGCAAATAACGCTCTCAAGGCCTAAATAAGCAGATATTTAAAGCCGCTTCGGTGCTCCGAGGCGGCTTTCGACTTGAATTAAGCTGTTTTTTGCGGCGGTGCGATCGAGCGCCTGCCGCCTTTACTCCGGCCAATATCGCCTATGATTATCTCGTTTCTATTGCGTTGTTCAGTGCGTCAAATTTCGCCACCTCTGAAGCAAACGCGGTCAGGAGCGGATCAACTGCTTTTTTGTCGGCGGATCGCAGCATTTTCAGAATTCTGAACCCATGTGCCGTGAGCAGCTTTCCGATATGGAAACACTTTGCGGCACCCGGATGCTCCCTGAGCAATGCGTTTATCCTCGATAACTGATCGGTGATACTATAGAAATAATTGAGATACGCATCGGCATACTTTCTGCAGCCGTGGGGAAAGATATCGGCTCCGTATCTGACAAGATAATCGCACATCGGCATTTTGCGGCATAAGGCGTCCGGTTGCTTGAAACGCATCAGGATGCTGCACAGTTTGGAGGCAAACTCCATATACATTTCGGGAGCGGCGTTGGGATGATTTGCGAATGCCATGAGGAACATAAACGGTATAGATGCTCCCAAATATTCCAAGCCCTGATCAAAAAAAGCTTCATCGGCGTTTATGTAGTCAATAAATCTGTTAAACGATATGAGCTGCCATTCGGTATTATCCTCATTGCCGACGATGAACCCTTTCAAGCTTATATTTACATGACCGTTTGACTCCATAAAAGCACGCAATGAATAGTCCCGATACGACGTTTCGTGCATATAGCGGTATTTGAGCAAGGCAGCATACAGGCGCTCAAGCAAGGCTGCCGACTCAGCTTCGGGAATGCGAACGCTCAGATATGCATGATGCGCAAGCAAATTGTTAATACTATTTTGGATATGGGAAAGGAAAAGCGCTGCAGCGGCTTCCACGGTATTGGCAAAGTCTATCTGTTCCTCAAGTGAGTGAAGCCGCGCACGGAAACGCTTTGAATCGTATGAGTGAATAACTGAGCCGCTGCGCTGGATATAGTAGTAAACAGCATCATCAACGATCTCGATACTCCTGAAATATGCGCATACCTTCAAAAGAAAGGTTGTGTCCTGCCCCACTCTGGATAAGCCGTAGCGTATACCGTGCTCATTCAGAAAATCGCGCTTATATATCGCGCTCCAGTGCTCTGCGTAGAAACAGAAAGGGCGGGGGCTCTTACCGATAAGATACTGCCGTATAGCATGATTGACCTCCTTGAAGGCGTGCTTGTCCGTATCTTTTATGGAGCTGTCCTTATGAACGACACAGCCGAGTCCCTTTACGATCTCGGCGCCGCTTTCAACAGCTCTTTTATAAAGAAGCTCAAAGAAATCTGGAGCAATGATATCATCCGAATCAATGAAGGAAAGATACTCCCCCATTGCGCTGTCGATGCCGACGTTTCGCGCATAGCCCTGCCCTGAATTATTTTCAAGGTGGATGATATGGATCCTGTCATCCTGTGCGCGGTATTCATCGATGATCCGCGCAGAACCGTCCGTGCTGCAATCGTCAATAAGGATAAGCTCAAAATCGGTGAACGATTGTGCAAGTATCGAGTCGATACAGGCGCAAATATATTTTTGCGAGTTGTACACGGGTATTATTATCGAAATTTTAGGATGCATTACGACAGACCTCCGTTAGTTTCTTTCTGCTTAAGGAGCAGTTCAGCGAATCGGCGGCAAGAGCTAACTTGGCCATAGCCGTGATAAACTGCTTGTCTCTTTTTATAATAGAAGAGTTGGAAGCAAGCAAAAGCTTCTTGTAAATTTTGATCGCAAAATCATAGTACTCCGAAGCTGCATTGGGATGCTCGGAAAGCAGATCCACCGTTTTGCTCAGGAGAGAAACAATGTCAGTGAAGGAATTGATCTTGGAACTAATGTGAATGAGCGGAGGCAGATCCGCTTTATATTCAACAATGGCTATAACATCGAAGGGAAGGCGGGGGAGCAATTCAGGAGTGTTCAGGCACGAAAGCGCATCGATTATCTCGCTGATGAGCCGTTGATCGAATTTGCGCACCTCGCCGCGTGCGCGAAATACAAGCTTTTTTCGCATGTGGATGATGACTGTTGTAAGATAATCGATTGCCCGATCCTGCTGAGCGGAAGCATCGACAATATGCTTTGCAAGGCGCTCGAAATTGGCGAGTTGAACGTATAGTTCATCATCGAATGAGCTTGACATGCCCAGCATAGAGAGGTTCTCGGAGCCGTTCGAGCTCAAAAAAACGCATATTGCATAATCCTTGGCGCCGAGCTTATCAGCATATTTGAAGCCGCTTGCCATCTCGTACAGCTTTTGCGCGTATGCCTCGGCATCGATACCGTGATACTTGTAGAAGAGAAGATAAGAATGAATTCTAAGTCCGAATCTTAGCCTGCGATTTGCAACTCTCAAAATAGATTCGGGCTTTATGGCGGCGTTTCCAAGAAAATCAAACTGTTCCTTCAGCGATGCACTGCTGCTCTCATAGCGTTCTTGAGATATGATGAGCGATTGAGATGCCGCTCTATGATAATAGTTGTATCGCGCCGAGGGCTCAAATACAAAGGATTCGGAAAGCACTGCGGTCTTTAATAGAAATATGCTGTCCGCTCCAACGATGGTATTTCCGTAGCGAATACTATGTTTATCGATAAAAGCATGACGATAGATGGCAGAAAAATGCCTATTGTAGAAGAATACGCAGGTGTTCTTGCCGGATTCCATCGCTTTTTTGATAAAACTGTTTTGGCGCCGCATATTCTGCAAGCTGAATTCTGAATCGAGATCGTTTGAAAACACCTCGAAACAGGAGCCTTTAATAATATCGGCTGAGGTCTCCTCGGCTTTAGCATACAGCAGCTCAAGAAAATCGGGCGCGATCGTATCGTCCGAATCTACGAATGAAAGGTATTTTCCGCGCGCCGCTTCGATGCCAAGATTGCGCGCGCCGCCCGCGCCTATGTTTTTATCAAGCTTTATTATCAAAACACGGGGGGCGGAGTCGGCATAGCTTTTAAGTATATCGTAGGAACCGTCCTCGGACGCATCGTCTATGAAGATTACTTCAATATCGCTAAGCGTTTGGCTGAGTATAGAATCCACGCAGCGCTTCAGATACTCCTCGGAATTATGCACGGGCGATATTACGCTGATTTTAGGCTCATTCATTCTTTTTGCTCCTTGCGCGGGATTTGCCTGCATTGCTCAAAAGAGTCAGCACGCCTGGAATATCATTATTGGTAAGCATATTGAGTATGCATCGAAGCTGATCGTTTACAGCGGGGTTCGGATGAAGCTCACGATCGGTGACGGAGCATATAACTCTTTGCGCATCAACCGAGCTTAAAAAAGCTTCGAGCATAGAATTGCTCGCTTCTATAGGAGCATTTGCCTGAACCTTCAGCATTTGCATTATAACCATGAATGCATAAAAGATTACGGCATCACTGCGCTCGCCGTCGAGCGAATCGAGCTGAGAAACGAGCACCCCGAACGCAGCTACGGCATCCTTGATAAAAGCGGGGCCTGTGCGATTGACAATGGAGCCGGAAACGTGGTTGTACTGATAAAGCTTTTTGAAGATCAACACAGCATTTGTGCATGAGGAATATGCCGCTTCGTTGAAGATAAGGTCAACGTACATCGAGCAAGCCTCGTTGAAACGAACCTGCGAATCGAGCAGCATTTTGCGCCTGTAAGCCTTGGCGCACTGATGCCTGAGCAAAAACTCGTTAACCTCGTTTCCGTCCACTATGCGAGAATAGTATCTCAGGGGGTCGAGCATCGCCAGAAACAGGTCGCGCCCGTTTGCGCGAACTCTTCTTTCGCTTTCGTTGCTTGCATAGTTGGTGAACGCGGCTATAAGAATATCGGGGTCTTCATCCTCGATCGCGGCACGCATGGTCTTGAGCGCATTCGGCATATAAAAATCATCCGCATCGAGGAAAACAGCGTATTCGCCGGAAGCATTATCAAGACCTATGTTTCTCGCCTTGGAAACGCCCTTCTGCCGAGAGTGAAAAACACGAACCTTATCGAAGCTTTTTTCGTATGCTTTTGCTATATCAAGGCTGTTGTCCTCGGATGCGTTTTCTATAACAAGCAATTCGTAATCTGAAAAAGTTTGCGCAAGAATACTCACGATAGCCCTGCTCAAGGTCTGAGCGCCGTTGTATACGGGAAGGATGACCGAGAAATACGGTTTTGTATCATTCATGCTTCTGTGTTCCGTGCCGTAGGAGGTAAGCCCGCGGCAAATTCAGTATAATACGGGCATATTATAGCATAACAAAAAGGTGCTTGCAACAAAAAAAGATTGACAAGCACGGGGGAGTGTGTTAATATTTACAATAATTTCGTGGCTCGCGTTACGCCTTGAGCCGGATAGGAGAGTTGATAAATGAAACTGAAAAACGATCTGCCCGTTGTAGAGATAGACGGAGACAGCGTAATTGTTTTTGCGCCGGATGAGGCTAATGCTTTCCGCGGAATGCTTCGCTCCAATCCCACAGCAAAATTTATCATCGACTGCCTTAGCGAGGATACCGACGAGGAGGGGATCCTCAGGAAGCTTCAGGAAGAATTCGATGGCGATGAAGCCGAAATGCGTGAGGATATCGCAATGGTCATCGATAATCTTCGTAAAGCAGGCGCGTTTGAAGAATGAAAACACTTTTACATCCCGATCGGAACGTGATGTCAGCAATAGGAGACGGCAAGCTGCCCCCTTTAGGCACGCTTTGCCGTCCGTCTTTATTTGCGCTACCCGTCAGGCTCGGTTCCGCTTCCCGCGTTTTCAACACCTTCACCCGACAGCTTATCGATGCCGAGGAACTGATGCAGCTCTTTTCGGAACCCCATGAGTTTGTTTACACCGGCGATAACGGCACGATCGATGAGCTCATCGGATCGCGCTTTATAGTGCGTTCCGATGCAAATGAGGCTGCTCTTTTCTCTTCGGCAATAAAGATTTTGCATTTGCTTTCGCCTAAGGACACGAAAAAGCACGGCTCCTTTGTTATTCTTCCAACAACGGCCTGCAATGCCCGCTGCTTTTATTGCTTTGAAAACGGCATCGAGTATAAAACCATGGACGATGCAACGGCGGATGCCACCGTTAAGTACATTCTTAAAACAAAAACAGAAGGAGCAATCTCCATTCGCTGGTTTGGCGGTGAGCCTCTTGTTGCCGAGCGCGTGATCGACAGGATAATTGCCGGCCTGAATGATAACGGCGTTGGGTTCGTTTCTGATATAGTTACAAACGCATCGCTTATGACTCGCGAGCTTGCCGAAAAGGCGGTCAAGCAATGGCACGTAAATTCTGCTCAGATAACTCTTGACGGCAGAAAATGCGAATACCATAAGCGCAAGGCTTACGTTGATCGTGATCGCGATCATTATACCGCCGCGCTTGATGCGGCAAAGGCGCTTACCGATTTTGGCGCTGCTGTCAATTTCAGACTGAATGCCGATGAAAACAATGTTGATGAGCTCTTTTTGCTTACCGATGAGCTTGCAGAGGTATTCAAAGGCAATAAGCGTATCTCGATCTATCCCTTCGATATGTTTGCGAGCCCCGGTTCCCGGATATCCGATGAAGCGAACGACCGCCTGTATTCCCGTTTGATAGAACTTCAGGAAAAGCTTAAGGCACTCGGCATGCTTGCCGGAGAATTCGCCGGCAGACTGCGCACTCACCGCTGCATGGTCGATACTCCGAACGGTTCTTCTGTCATCACCCCGAACGGAGATCTCTTTTGCTGCGAGCACCTTGTGGATGAAGCAAAAATCGGCAGTCTGTTCGACTATGAAAATGAGTCGGAGCCGCGGCGCAGGTTCATTGAAGATAACCTTAGAGAGAAAAAATGCCCCGAATGCCTGCAATGCGTTTATCTGCCCGAATGCACTCAAGGTGCTTTCTGCCCCTCCATGCTTAGAGATTGCAGAAGGAATGCATATTTGATGATCGTAAAAAAACTATTGACTTTAGAGAATAAAGTGCTATAATATCGATTAATCTCATGTTTCAGGAGGTAAAACAACTATGGAAAAAAAGCGTTATGTACGCGCAGAGCAAAAGCTCATAAACATCGCAGTAGATTCTGTGCTGTTCACTAACTCATCATCCTTAAGCGGTGCTCCTATATGCTCCACGCAGGGTTTGGGTTGCCCCACGCAGGGAATAGGCTGCCCCACTCAGGATGTATGCAGGACCGATAGCTCGTGTAACTATGACAATAACATTCAGTTTGGTTTGGGGCAGATCCTGTTCGGAGCTTACGATACTCCGACTCCCTCTGTTTGCTGATAGGTTTTTTCGTGAGCGGATCGAAGCCGACCAAGAATAATAGTGGAAAGTACGATCAACTGACAATTTGCCTTGCCGGTCATATTATTGCTGTACGTTCCTATGGATCGACCCTGAACCGCAAATACTTTAAAAAGTATCTCGCAAATAGCGCACCAGATCAAATAGAGCATACTGTTACCATCGAAAGAAACCTGATAAACGGGCATCCGTTCGGGAACGGGAATCCGTCGGGTTTCTTTCTTATTCATCAGGATATTTCCGATTGGCTTCTGACGAAAAACGTTTTAACGCTTCATGCTGCCTCGCTCACTTACCGAAAGAAAGCATATCTGTTTTCCGCTCCGAGCGGCACGGGCAAGAGCACGCATGCGCGGCTTTGGCGCAAGGCCTATGGTAATGAAGTGCGGATCATAAGCGGCGATCAGCCGCTCATACGCATCGATAAAAACGGCGCTTCTGCATGCGGAAGCATTTGGAACGGAAAAGAACATCTCGGAAACAACATTGAGTCGCCGATAGGAGCCATTTGTGTGCTCAGCCGAAGTGAAACCAATTCCATAGCTCGGCTTTCCCCTTTAGATGCGCTGATCAGCCTTTCAACCAACATCTACATCCCGACCGATCCGAGACTCGCTTCCGTTGCGCTCGGCCTATTGCAGGAGCTGGTTCTTACCGTGCCCGTTTATGCGCTTGCCTGCAATATGCAGATCGATGCGGCCGAATTCGCCCGTGATTCCATTGTGGAGTAATCATGAGCATATAGCCCGGCTTCGGCATTCGGAGAAAGCTTTTGGAATTACGAATTGAAAACGAAAAAGGACGGGTATTGCCCGTCCTTTGTGACATCAATCATTAGAACTCAACGGAAACGATATGACCCTGACATCCGTTTCTCGGAACGTTTGCGCCATTTGCTTCGTCGGTGTCGATATGCATGGCGAGCGCGAAGCTCGGGGAAACGCGAACCACAACGTCGCCGAAGATGGTCTTTCTGTCCTCGGTGTTGACCGCAACGCTGACTACGTCCTTATCTTTGAGACCGGCTTCTTCTGCGGCTTCGGGAGTCATGTGGATATGGCGCTTTGCGATGATGAGGCCTTCCTCAAGCTGAACGCTTCCCTCGGGTCCTTCGATCTCGATGGGGGCGGTACCTGCAAGATCGCCGCTCTCACGAATGAAGCCCTCTGCGCGAAGCGCAACGCTGTCGGTCTTGCTTACCTCGACCTGCGAAGCCTTGCGGACGGGTCCGAGAATGGAAACGCGCTCGATCTTTCTATCGCCGTTCTTGATGGTGACCTTTTCCTTGCTCAGAAACTGGCCGGGCTGGGAAAGGGGACGGTCGAAGGTGAGCTCGTGACCCTTGCCGAAAAGGATCTCAACATGCTCTTGAGTCAGATGCACGTGGCGTGCGGATACTTCAACGATAAAATCCATTTTAACCTCCAATTTGCCTATTGGCATAATAACTTATTCTGTTTTACAACATTTGCGGCGAAAAAGCAATAGCAAACAACTAATATATCGTTTGGACTCACAGCTTATCGCCAAAGGATCGTTCGCCGGTTGCGCGTTCGCCAAGGATATTTGCGCTTTTTTCGGTCCAAAATGCCGAATACGGAGTTCCGAGCCTGCGCTTTTTAACAAAATACGGAAGATTCGCCCAAATGAGGGAGGGGAGACCAACGACCAAAAGGTACGCAGGGCCGAATATAAGCGATTGGATTGTGTGACCGTATTCGTGAACTACTGTTTCGCTGTCGGGAACGTCATTCAGCTTATCCTTCCCGCGGCGAACCTGTTTTTCAGCACCCGAAACGAATAGAAACAGCCCAAGAGAAACGCTCGAAAGAGAGCTCCATACGGTCACGATCGCGCCGTGGTAGCAGAAATGCCGCCTGCGAATATTGAATAAAAACACAACAAGCCCCACGAGGGTCTGGATAAGACCCCATGTACATTGCAGTATTGTATAAAAGAATGCTCGCATTTGATCTTCGTGCCGCGCTTGCGCCAATAGGTATCGGCGGCGAATCAGTATTTGGGATGCTCTCCCAACGATTAGAATATCACCCGATCGTGTGCTTTGTCAATACGAACGGAATTTTTGTCATAAAATATGGAATGCGCTCTGCGTTTGTATACGTATGTGCGGTTGCAAATAAAGCTTTATTATGATATACTTAAAAAGGTTGTTTCTGTTTGAACGATCGCAAGCAGTGAACGAGAAACAGAAACGAATAATCGCTGCCGCAGCTTCAAACAAGACTATGCGCTTCGGCGGCAGAATGGAGACAGTATGCAAAACGCAATGCTTTCACTCATCGTTCCCGTCTACAACGAGGAGGAGGTTCTTGAAACCTCATTCAAGCGCATGGACGAGGTGATGCGCGGCATCGGATACGATTACGAGATCATCTACGTAAACGACGGCAGCCGCGATAAGTCGATGAAAATACTTCGCAAAATCGCGAAGGACAACCCTCAGGTCAAGGTGCGCTCCTTCAGCCGCAACTTCGGCCATCAACTCGCCGTTACCTGCGGCATGGATGCCGCACAGGGCGATGCGCTTATAATAATCGACGTCGACCTTCAGGACCCGCCAGAGGTCATCGAGGATATGGTCAGGGCATGGGAAAACGGTGCCGATATCGCCTACGGTAAGCGCGTAAAGCGCCAGGGCGAGACATTCCTTAAAAAATTTACCGCTTCTTGCTACTACAGGGTGCTAAAGGCAATGAGTGCCGCCGAGATCCCTCTTGACACCGGCGATTTCCGCCTTATCGATCGCCGTGTTGCGGACGTGTTCCTCAAGATGCGTGAGCATAACCGCTTTTTGCGCGGCATGAGCGCTTGGATGGGCTTTGAAGCCGTTCCGATAGAGTTCGTGCGCAATGAGCGCTATGCCGGCAAAACCAAGTATACGCTCAAGAAGATGATTAAGCTTGCCATGGACGGCATCATCGGCTTCTCCGATCGTCCGCTCACGCTCTGCGGCTATTTCGGAGCGGGCGTTTCGGCGCTGAGCCTGCTTGCATTCCTTGTGTTCATCATCCTTGCAATATGCTCCGTGAAGGTGTCCGGGCTGCTCTGGATGTTCTTCGGGCTTGCGCTGCTTATGGGCATCGGTTTCGTTTTCCTCGGCATTCAGGGTGCTTATATGAACAGAATGTACGACGAGCTCAAGAACCGTCCGCTGTATATCGTTGCGGAAGAGTTGAATTTTTAATCATTATAGGAAAAATATCCAAAATTAGCGGTTGATTTTTTCTGAAATCGCGTTATAATAAATACAGGGACGGGTATGCCCGTCCGCCAATCACCAAGATAATATTTGGAGGAAAAACACATGGTAAAGGTTGCAATC
The DNA here is from genome assembly GCA_017395105.1 of Clostridia bacterium. GTDB lineage: Bacteria > Bacillota > Clostridia > Christensenellales > CAG-138 > PeH17. Next base: position 64,052 of record JAFPWD010000038.1, on the reverse strand, counting down.
AACGGTTTCGGTCGTATCGGCCGTCTGGCTTTCCGCCAGATGTTTGCCGCAGAAGGTTATGACGTTGTCGCCATAAACGACCTCACCTCCGCAAAGATGCTTGCTCATCTTCTCAAGTATGACTCCACCCAGGGCAACTGGGTAGCTCAGGGTCACACCGTGGACTTCCACGAGGGCGAGGGCGAGGATAACTATATCGTAGTAGACGGCCAGAAGATTGTTATCTACAAGATGCCCAACGCTGCTGATCTGCCCTGGGGCAAGCTCGGCGTAGACGTGGTTCTTGAGTGCACCGGCTTCTACACCAGCAAGGAAAAGGCAAAGGCTCATATTGATGCCGGCGCCCGCAAGGTCGTTATCTCCGCTCCCGCTGGCAACGATCTGCCCACCATCGTTTACAACGTAAACCACAACACCCTCAAGAAGGAGGACAACATCATCTCTGCCGCGAGCTGCACCACCAACTGCCTTGCTCCCATGGCGAAGGCGCTCAACGATCTCGCTCCCATCCAGAGCGGCATCATGTGCACCATCCATGCTTACACCGGCGATCAGATGCCCCTCGACGGTCCCCAGAAGAAGGGCGATCTCCGCCGCAGCCGTGCCTGCGCTGTGAACATCGTTCCCAATTCCACCGGCGCTGCGAAGGCTATCGGTCTCGTGATCCCCGAGCTTTCCGGCAAGCTCATCGGCGCAGCCCAGCGCGTTCCCACGCCCACCGGCTCCACCACCATGCTCAATGCGGTCGTTAAGGGCAGCGTTACCGTTGATCAGATCAACGAGGCAATGAAGGCTCAGGCAAACGAGTCCTTCGGCTACACCACCGATGAGATCGTTTCCTCCGACGTTATCGGCATGACCTTCGGCTCCCTGTTCGATGCAACTCAGACCATGGTTCTGCCCCTGCCGAACGGCGATACTCAGGTTCAGGTCGTTTCCTGGTACGACAACGAGAACAGCTACACCAGCCAGATGGTTCGCACCATCAAGTTCTTCTCCGAGCTTGGCTGATAGCATACAATCGATAATCCTTTGGCCTGCGCTTTTGCGCAGGTCTTTCTTTCTGCTTGACAGCTGTTTTCAAACGAAATGAGAATATAATATTTTCTTTGCGTTGAAAAGAACGGAAAACTGTGCTAAAATCAAAGCAAAGAATCCGATTGGAGAAACGCCTCTGTATATGAAAAGAATTCTCAGCTATATTGCCGTCGGTCTTACCGCCGGAGCATTTATCCTGCTTTGCCTTATCTGGGTTTTAAAGATCAATGTGCTGATACCCATACTGATGTTTGCCGCTGCGTTTGTGCTGCTCGGCATCGTTAAGCGTATGCATTCGCAGGACGAGCTAAACTCGCTTTACCCGGTCGATGAGAATAAGTACGGGGAAGAAGGCAGGTGATGAACATGGAAAATGCTCCTAAGAAGAACAAAAAAGGCGCACTGTCGCGTTTTGCTTCATACTACAAGCCCCACATGGGTCTTTTCATGACCGATATGGCCTGTGCGTTGTTCATTTCCGCGGTTGATATCTCGTACCCGCTCATTTCAAGAAAAGCACTTTACGACTATCTGACCCCGGATGCGCCGAAGTATGCTCCGTTCTTTATACTTATGGCAATATGCTTCGGAATGTATCTGCTGCGCACACTTGCGACCTTCATCGTTACTTATCTTGGGCATACGCTCGGCGTTAATATTGAAGCCGATATGCGAAGGGATGTATTTTCCCATCTTCAAAAGCTCGGCTTCAGCTTCTATGATAAATCGAGGACGGGCAAGCTTCTTTCCCGCTGCACAAACGACCTATTCGACGTTACGGAGCTTGCACACCACGGCCCCGAGGATGTGTTCATTTCAATAGTCACCTTCCTTGGTGCCTTCGTTGCGATGCTGTTCATCGAATGGCGGCTTGCGCTCGTTCTTATTCTCACCGTGCCTATACTCATGCTTTTTGTTATGAAGCTTAGAACCCGCATGAGCCGCACATCGCGCAAGGTCAAGGAGGGCGTTGCGATAATCAATGCGGATATCGAGTCCTCTATAAGCGGCGCGCGCGTTGCAAAGGCATTCACGAACGAAAACTACGAGATAGAAAAGTTTGAAAAGGGCAACAGCATCTTTATCAAATCCAAGCGCCGCTATTATAAAACCATGGGTCTTTTCCATGCGGGCATGGAGTTTTTCACCTCCATCATGGGCGTTCTGGTGCTGACCGTCAGCGGCTTTCTCATCATGCGCGGCAGGATGGATCAGACCACACTGATAGTTTTCCTGCTGTACGTTTCATCCTTCACCAACCCCATCCGAAAGCTTGCCGCCTTCTCCGAGCAATACGCCATGGGCATGGCGGGCTTCAAGAGATTCACCGAGCTTCTTGATACCGAGCCTGAAATAGAGGATGCGCCGAACGCAATCGAGCTAAAGGAGGTTAAGGGTGAGATCGACTTCAATAACGTCACGTTCGCCTATCAAACCGACGACGAGACCCCGCGCAACGTGCTTGAAACCATCAGCCTGCATATAAAGTCAGGGGAGACCGTTGCTTTGGTCGGCCCCTCTGGCGGCGGTAAGACAACGCTCTGCCATCTGCTTCCACGTTTCTATGAAACTGTTGACGGAAGCATCACTGTGGACGGGAATGACATCAAGAGTGTTACTCTTGCATCGCTTCGCCGGAATATCGGCATAGTTCAGCAGGACGTATTCCTGTTTGCCGCCAGCATCAAGGACAATATCCGCTACGGCAGGATCGATGCCACCGATGAGGAGATAGTCCGAGCCGCCATCGCTGCCGAGATCCACGATGATATCATGAGGATGCCCGACGGATACGACACTGTCGTTGGCGAGCGCGGCATAACGCTTTCGGGCGGACAGAAGCAGCGCGTTTCGATAGCGAGGATATTTCTGAAAAACCCGCCCATACTGATTCTTGATGAGGCTACCAGTGCGCTCGACTCCGCAACCGAAGCGCGCATAACCGCCGCATTTGAGCGACTCAGCAAGGGCAGGACCACGCTCGTTATCGCGCACAGGCTTTCCACGGTCAGAAACGCCGATAAGATTGCCGTGATAGATGAGCGCGGCATAGTGGAGATGGGCTCGCACGATGAGCTTATCGCGCTTGGCGGCGAGTATAAGAAGCTGCATGATGCGCAGAACAGCTTCTATCTGATTAAATGATCGCACCATATCAATTCAGCAAAACGGAGGAAAACATGGACTTCATTATCGATCAACTTAAAAAGCTTATGGCTATAGACAGCCCCAGCGGCTTCACCAAAAAGGCTGCCGAATACCTGATGGGCGAGCTTGAAAAACTCGGGTATAAACCTGAAATGACCCGAAAGGGCTGCGTTTTATGCTGCCTTGGCGGAGAGGGCACGCCCGCTGTTTTCTCGGCACATATCGACACGCTCGGCTGCATGGTTGCCGGTATCAAGAGCAACGGCAGACTGAAGCTCACTCGAATCGGCGGCATGAATGCAAACAATGCCGAGACCGAGAATGCTCGCGTTTACACCCGCGACGGCAAGGTTTACGAGGGCTGCTTTCAGATGAACGACCCCTCCGTACACGTCAACGGCAAGTACAGCGAGCAGAAGCGCGATTGGGACAGCATGGAGCTCGTTCTCGATGAGAAGGTATTCTCGGCTGATGACACAAAGGCGCTCGGCATCGCGACGGGCGACTACGTGTGCTTCGATCCGAGAACGACCGTCACCGCCTCAGGCTATATCAAGAGCCGCTTCCTCGATGATAAGCTCAGCGCCGCCATTCTCCTCGATGTTGCACGACGAATCACCGAAGGAGAAATTAAGCTTTCGCGCAAAGTCTATATCTATCTCACCGTTTTTGAGGAGGTCGGTCACGGCTGTTCAAGCGGTATCCCGGAGGATGCGGAGGAGATCATCAGCGTAGACATGGGCTGTGTGGGCGACGGCCTTGAGTGCAAGGAGCATCAGGTTTCAATCTGCGTTAAGGATTCCCACGGCCCATACAACTACGAGCTCACCGACAGGCTGGTTTCTCTTGCCAAAAAGCATGAGCTCGATTACGCACTCGATGTCTATCCGTTCTATGGTTCGGATGCCGATGCCGCGCTCGATGCGGGATACGATCTGCGCCACGGACTTATCGGCGCGGGCGTGTACGCGTCGCACGGCTATGAGCGCTCGCATATCGACGGTGTTAAAAACACCATCGAGCTTATCAGAGCTTATATCACCGAATAACAAAGTCTTTGCATTTTCGCTCCGCGTATCGCGGGGCGATTTTATTGTAGAAAAGGGCTTATAAAACTATTCGGCGTAATTATTAACTAAAATGTGGCAAATTTATTAACCGTAGTAAATAACTTCGTTAAAACGATTGACTTTGCAGAGCATCTCGTATAATATGTATCGAGATGCGTGGAGAAATGATCTTTGCATCATCTATATGCTTCATAACTACTATTTGATCCGAAAGGAGCTTATAAAATGGATAAGGTCGGATATTACAGAAGAAACGCGCTTCCACTCGAGATGCACAAGGTCTGCATAGTTCAGAAGACCGAGATCCTTCCCGTTGAAGACAGGGTGAAGGCCATTCGCCGCGCAGGGTTTAATTCCTACCGCATCGATTCTGCGGACGTATACCTCGATATGCTCACCGACAGCGGCGTGAACGCCATGACCAATGAGCAGCTTGGTGCCATGATGATCGGCGATGATGCGTATGCAGGAAGCAAAACGTACTTCAGGCTTGCCGAGAAGATAAAGGATATCTTCAATAAGGATTATTTCCTTCCAGTCCATCAGGGCAGGGCATGCGAGCACATGCTTGCGCTTGCATACGTTCAGCCCAAGCCCGGCAGCATCGTTCCGATGAACTTCCAGTTCGGCACCTCCGTTGGCAAGATCAAATACTGTGGCGGCGATTTCGTCATTTGCCTGCGCGAAGAAGGCCTTGAGAGGCAGAGCAGCGACCCATTCAAGGGCGACTTCGATCTTGAAAAGCTCGAAAAGGTTCTTAAGGAGCAGGGCGATAACGTTGCCTTCGTTCGCATAGAGGCAGGAACCAATCTCATCGGCGGTCAGCCAATCTCGCTCGACAATATGCTCGCCGTTTCCGAGCTCTGCAAAAAGTACAAGGTTCTCTCCATACTCGATGCGAGCCTGCTTCAGGATAATCTTCATTTCATCAAGATCCGCGAAAACGCTTATCAGGATAAGAGCATACGCGAGATCGTTCGCACCATGTCCGATGCTATGGACATCATCTATTTCTCCGCCAGAAAGCTCGGCTTCGGCAGGGGCGGTGCGATCATCCTCAACGATAAAAAAGAATTTGAATACATCAAAACCTTCGTTTCCTCGTTCGAGGGCTTCCCGACCTTCGGCGGCATGAGTGTTAAGGAAATGGAGGCGATAAGGGTCGGTCTGGACGACACCATGGATGAAAATATCATTGCCCAGGGGCCGCAGTTCATCGAGTATCTCGCAAACGAGCTTGAGGATGCGGGCATTCCCGTGGTCACCCCTCCGGGCGGTCTCGGCTGTCATCTCGATGCTTCAAAATTCGTTCCTCATGTTGCAAGGAAGGATTATCCCGCAGGCGCACTTGCCGCGGCTGTCTACATCGCATCCGGTGCGCGCGGAATGGAGCGCGGCGGCATCGATGAGCCTTGGGAAGACCCGAACGTTGAGCCCTACGGCGCAATGGAGCTCGTTCGCCTTGCCGTGCCTCGCAGGGTATACACCGTTTCCCAGATGAACTACCTTATCGACCGCATCTGCTGGCTCTACGATAACCGTGAGCTCATCGGCGGACTGCACTTTGAGACCGAGGGGCCGCATAATTTCTACGATGCGCTCGACTCCAATTCCGATTGGCCCGAGAGACTTGCCGAGAAATTCCGTGCGGATTTCGGCGAATCGCTGTAAAATCATCCAATATTTGGTTTCCTCGCAGGGCCGGGCATTCTTGCTGCGGCCCAATGCTTTTTGAAAGGTGGATCACATGCCTGATTACGCTTGGATCATCGCTATTTGTGCCGCATCTGTACTGTTTGCGGCACTCATCGCTGCTGCCATTATAAAGAAAATAGTAAGCAAACGTGCTGACAGCGGGATGCTTAAGTTCACAAAGCTTCTGCTGCACGAATATGGCTGCACAGCAGAGGAGAACGAATACGAGCTGATAAAAACCGAAAAGGGTATTCGGATATCCAATTATTTTGGTAATTGGTGGGACGAGAGCAATGCCGAGCATTCGCGAAAAAACTGTCTTGCAAAGCGCAGGGGAGGGAACATGGAGCTGTATACAGAGCTTTCCGCAGAGCTTGGAAGACTTGGAGTCGCCTCTTGGAACGGATTTGACGAAACCGATGACAACGTTTGCGATGGCGGAGGTTTTTGGCTCGATATAGAGCTTGAGGATGGGGACAATATCCATGCCCGCGGCGTGAATGCCTATCCGCCAAACTATCATCAATTATTGGACAGGCTCAAAGGCTTGTTCGGCGATTCGGCGCAGAATTGAGCATTTCATAATATATGTTTAATTTTGATCGATTTCTGGTTGACATTTCACAAAAAAAGGGTATAATAGTTGACTGTAAAGCTTAAAACCTTTACAGCGATCAAGGAGGTAATCATGCTCGACCGTTTGGATCTCAGCCTTCTTCTTGATTACTATGGCTCGTTTCTGACCGATACTCAGCTTGAGGCGCTGCGATTGAGCTGCGAGGAGGATCTTTCCCTCAGTGAGATCGCCGAGCAGCGCGGCATTTCTCGCCAGGGTGTTCGCGATGCGATCTCTCGCGGCGAAAAAACGCTTGTTGAGATGGAAGCGAAGCTTCACCTCGTTGAAAAGGACAGGCGAATACAAAAGCTTGTGGTTTCAATAAAGCGTGAGCTCTTCGGAGCGGTGCCTGATTCGGGGTCGGATCCGAAATACAAAAAACTGTTTTCTCTACTTTCCGAGCTTTCGGATATAACGGAGGGTAACGATGGCATTTGAGGGTCTTTCTTCAAAGCTTCAAAATATTTTCAAGAAACTCGGCAATCGCGGCAAGCTTTCCGAAAAGGAAGTTAAGGAAGCGATGCGCGAGGTCAAGCTCGCTTTGCTTGAGGCGGACGTAAACTTCACTGTAGTTAAGTCGTTCATAAGCACCGTTTCCGAGCGCGCCATAGGTGCCGAGGTGCTCGAGAGCCTCACGCCTTCGCAGCAGATAATCAAGATCGTAAACGAAGAGCTCACTTCGCTCATGGGCGGAACCGTTTCCAAGCTCGATTTTGGCCCCAAAAAGCCCTCGATTTTTCTGCTTGCGGGTCTTCAGGGTGCGGGTAAAACCACCATGGCGGGCAAGCTCGCGGCTTATCTTGCCAAAACTCAGCAGAAGAAGCCGCTTCTCGTTGCCTGCGATATCTACCGTCCCGCAGCTATCACTCAGCTTCAGGTCGTTGGTGAAAAGGTAAACGTTCCCGTTTTCGAGCGCGGCACTCAGGATCCGGTCAAGACTGTTAAAGAAGCGATCGAATTTGCCGAAAGCCGCTTGATGGATCTCGTTATCATCGATACCGCAGGTCGTCTGCATATCGATGAAACTATGATGGACGAGATCGCTGCAATCAAAGAGTATGCCAACCCCGCCGAAACATTACTCGTTGTTGATGCTATGACGGGACAGGATGCGGTAAACGTTGCAAAATCCTTCAACGAAAAGCTCGGTCTTACCGGTGTTATCATCACCAAGCTCGATGGCGACACGCGCGGCGGCGCGGCTCTCTCGGTTCGCGAGGTAACGGGCAAGCCAATTAAGTTCTCCGGCATCGGCGAGAAGCTGTCCGATATCGAGCCCTTCTATCCCGACCGCATGGCTTCGAGGATACTCGGCATGGGCGACGTGCTGACCCTCATTGAAAAGGCTGAGCAGGCATTCGATGAGAAGCAGGCGCTTGAGCTTGCAAATAAGATCAAGAACGACGATTTCACACTCGACGACTTCCTCGAGCAGTTTCAGCAAATGAAAAAAATGGGCTCTATGGAGGAGATACTCGGCATGATGCCGGGCGTTGATGCGTCCAAGCTTAAGGACGTTGAGATCGATAAAAAGGCAACGGGAAGGATGGAGGCGATCATCACTTCCATGACTCCCAAGGAGCGCAGAAAGCCCGAGCTTCTGAATGCGAGCCGCAAAAAGCGCATCGCGGCCGGAAGCGGCACCAGCGTTCAGGACGTCAACAGGCTGTTAAAGCAATTTGAGCAGTCCCGTCAGCTTATGAAGCAGTTCACCGGCGGCAAGGGCAAGAAGCGCAAGGGTCTTTTGCGCGGGCTCTTCGGCAAGCAGGGACTGCCGCAGCAATAAAGCCAATTTCGGCTCTGCCGTTTGGAATAAACCTATAATCAAATTCAATTTTTCTTAGGAGGAACTATCATGCTTAAGATCAGGCTTCGCAGAATGGGCGCAAAGAAGGCTCCCTTCTATCGTATCGTTGTTGCGGACTCCCGCGCACCCCGTGACGGTGCTTTCGTTGAGGAGATCGGTTACTACAACCCCCTCACCGATCCCGCTGAGGTTGTTGTGAATGCGGAGAAGGCCAGGCAGTGGATCAAGAACGGCGCTCAGCCCACCGAAACCGTTCGCGGACTGTTCAAGAAGAACGGCGTTATCGACTGATGGAAGAAAAGAAGATCATCACCACTTCCGAGGTAATGGAGCTTGTTGAATACATAGCCAAGAGCCTCGTTGATGAACCCGAAGCGGTAAAGGTGGAGCTCAAGTCCAATGCTTCCGCCGAAGATATCGTTGAGAACGCCGAGCTGGCGAGTGATGAAGGCGAAAAAGCTGAGGATGCAAACGTTGTCACCATCGCGCTCACCGTTTCCAAGGACGATACCGGCAAGGTCATCGGCAAGCAGGGCAGGATCGCAAAGGCGATCCGCACTGTTGTTCGCGCCGCGACCGTCAAGGGAGACATCAAGTATCGTGTCGATATAATGTAACAGCAATTTTGAAAAAGCGCAGGCAGAAGCAATGCTTCGACCACGCTTTTTTCAAATTCTATGCTAATTTGGATATTTCAGGTTAAAGCTATGGATTATTTTCGCATTGGACTTATACTCCGTCCACACGGCGTTCACGGAGAAGTTAAGCTTCTTCCGCTGACGGACGACCCATCGCGCTTCAAAAAGCTCAAGGATGCATATATAGAAGTGTCTGAAGGAAGCTATAAGCCTATAAAAGTGGTTTCAGCCAAGGCTGCCGCCGAAAACAGCGCCATCGCAAAAATCGATGGTATTGATACCGTTGAGATCGCTGAGAGCCTCAGAAACAAATATCTTTGCGTGGATAGAGCCCATGCCGTGAAGCTTCCCGAGGGAACTTATTTTGTGCGTGATATCATCGGCTGCCGTGTCTTTTCAAGCGACGGAAACGAGCTTGGCGTTGTTGAGGACGTGTACGAAACCAATGCAAACGACGTTTACGTTGTTCGCGGCAGAGGAAGGCTTTCCGTTCCGGCACTGAAAAAGCTGCTCGACAATGTCGATATCGAAAATAAGCTGATAGTTTTTAATGCCGAGGTGCTTTCGGAGGTGGGTCTTTTTGAGGATTGATATTCTGACTATCTTTCCTGAAATGTTCGCAGAGACAATTCATTCGAGCATTCTTGGCAGGGCGGAGGAGAAGGGGATACTTGAATTTTTTACCCACAATATCCGCGATTATTCGCAAAACAAGCATCATAATACCGACGATTATCCATACGGCGGCGGTGCGGGGATGGTGATGCTTGCTCAGCCGATATTCGATTGCGTTGAAGCTGTGAGTGCCCAAAGCGAGGCTAAACCGCGCTGCATCTATATGGGTCCACGCGGCAAGTGCCTTTCCACCGAATTGGCCAGAGAGCTTGCTCTCGAGAAGCGCCTATTGATACTCGCAGGTCACTATGAAGGCATAGATGAGCGCGTTATGTCACTTATGGACGATGAGATCTCAATCGGCGATTATGTGCTCACCGGCGGTGAACTGCCCGCGATGGTTCTTATAGACTGCCTTTCGCGCTTCATCCCCGGAGTGCTCGGCTCGGGCGAATCGGCAGAGGAAGAAAGCTTTTCTGGAAGCGGCCTGCTCGAGTATCCGCAGTACACCCGCCCAGCAAGCTTTCGCGGCATGCACGTTCCCGAGGTGCTTTTAAACGGCAACCATGCCGAGATAGAAAAATGGCGGCATCATCAGGCACTGCTTACGACCGCCGAGAACAGGCCGGATATCCTGAAAAAAGCCCCGCTTTCCGAAAAGGATGCCGCATTTTTGCGTGATTCGGGCTTTGAACTTGAAAAATGATATCTTCCTTATCCGTTTTTTCGGTTAATATATCGAAAATAATTGCACCATCAAGCTTTTTTGCTTGCAATTCTGCTTGAGTTGTGCTATAATTCTATGGCATTTGGATGGTCCAATGGCCGCAGGTCGGTTAAGAACATCTGTATAAAAGGAGTTAAAACTATGTCAGACATCATCAGAGAGCTCGAAAAAGAGCAGCTCAGAACAGACCTCCCCAAGCTCGAGATCGGCGATACCGTTCGCGTATTCGTCAAGGTCGTTGAAGGCAACCGCGAGAGGCTCCAGAACTTCGAGGGCATCGTTATCAAGATGCAGGGCGGCGGCATTCGCAAGAGCTTCACCGTTCGCCGCATCAGCTACGGCATCGGCGTTGAGAGGACCTTCCCTTATCACAGCCCCCGTATCGGCAGGATCGAAGTTGTACGTCACGGCGTTGTTCGCCGCGCCAAGCTCTACTACCTCCGTGAGAGGACCGGTAAGGCCGCTAAGATCAAGGAGCGCATCGTAACCAAATAAGAGCTTAAGGAGCTTAGCTCCATCGCCTCCCGACCCTAATCGGGAGGCGTTTTCTAAATTCTATCATTGATCCTTAATTCGGAGGGCGATATGCAAACCATAAACTGGTATCCCGGCCACATGACAAAGGCTCGGAGAATGCTTGAAGAAAACATAAAGCTTGTTGATATAGTAATCGAGGTGGTGGACGCGCGCTGCCCGATGGCTTGCCGCAATCCCGATTTTGAAAGCCTTTTCAAAAATAAGATCCGCGTCGTATTCATGAATAAGAGCGATCTTTCCGCGCGCGAAACGAACAAAGCCTGGATCGCGCATCTCAAGTCGCAGGGCATCACCGCTGCGGAGCTCGTTTCGACCTCGCAGGGATCTAAAAAAACCGCCGTTTCCATAATCGAAGGCGCGGGAAAGCCCATCATCGACAGATACAGGGAAAAGGGCATCCGCAAGGTTCTTCGAGCAATGGTCATAGGCGTTCCGAACGTTGGAAAATCCACTCTCATCAACCGCATTGCCGGCGCAGCAAGAGCGCAGGTCGGCGACCGCCCCGGAGTTACCCGCAGCAAGCAGTGGGTCAAGGTTTCGGACTATCTCGAGCTTCTCGATACTCCGGGTCTTCTTTGGGGTAAGCTTGAGAATGAAATGCTCGCAAAGCACCTTGCCTACATCGGCTCGATCAGAGATGACGTGCTCGATATTGAGGAGATAGCTTCGCTTCTTCTGTATGATTTGATGCAGCTTTGCCCAAACGAGCTGCTAAATCGATACAAGAAGCTGGATAAGGATGCGGAAATACCTTATGAGCTTCTTGAAGGCGTTTGCAGAAGCCGCGGCTTTGTGCTATCCGGTGGGCACCTGGACACCGAACGCGCAGCAAGGATAGTGCTCGATGAATACAGGGGAGGAAAAATCGCCAATGTTTCTCTTGAAAAGCCCTGCGATGATTTTACCTCTTCCGTAGATACGTTGGATGCATCAAATGCCAACACCGAGGAATAAGCAGTGTCAAACGAAACAGCATCTAAAAAGCGAATAAAGATCCCAGAAGCCGAGCGCCTGCTTCTTATGAGCGAAAATGAGCGCCCGTTTTGGGAGAAGGGCATAGCCGTTGCGGGAATGGACGAGGTCGGCAGAGGCCCGCTCGCAGGTCCTGTTGTTGCCGCCTGCGTTATGATGCCTCCGAGCTGCCTTATCGATGGCGTGAACGACTCTAAGAAGCTCAGCAAAAAGAAGCTCGAGCTGCTCCACGGCAGGATAACGGAATCTGCGCTTGCATACGGTGTTGCTTTCGTGGATGAAAAGATAATAGACGAGATAAACATTCTTCAGGCAACGAAGCGCGCGTTTAAGCTCGCATTTGAAGCGATGATCAAAAAAGGCATCCCATGCGGCACGGTATTCGTCGATGCCGTGAAGGGGCTTGATATAACTGCCGAGCAGCATCCGCTCATCCATGGGGATGCACTTTGCTACTCGATAGCCGCCGCAAGCATCGTTGCCAAGGTAGAACGCGATCGCTACATGATCGAGATGGCGCAGAAATATCCTGCGTATGGCTTTGAACGGAACGTGGGCTACGGCACGAAGCAGCATATCGACGCGCTGAAGCAGTTCGGACCGTGCGAGATACACAGGCGCAGCTTCATCAAGAACTTTGTTGACTGAATTTCGGATATCTGCTATGAAAACGGAAAAGAAAACGAATCTTGCATTGAGAAGCGGCAGTAAAAGCCAGAAAAGCGGGGCAAAGGGGGAGCGGCGCGCTGCGCTTTATCTGTGGCTTCACGGCTACAGGATAATCGAGCGCAACTGGCTTTTTCATAAGAAGGAGATAGATATTATCGCTCAAAAAGGTGAGGTGCTCGCCTTTATCGAGGTTAAGTCTCGAAAGGATGTGAGCGGCATTCCGCCGCACAAAAGCGTAACACAGGAAAAACGCAAAAACCTTATCTATGCTGCCAAGGCATATATTTCCAAAAATAATATTCAAAGAACTGTTTTCAGATATGATATCATCGAAGTCGATCTGAGCAAAAAGCTGCCGCTGTCCGGCATAACGCATTATAAACACGCCTTCGAGGGCTGAGCTCGAAGGCGTGTTTTTCAGTTTATTATTGACTCGATTCTATTTAACTACCTTATAGATCTCATCCGCATCAGGCGGCAGTATCGATTCGCCCGTAGAGAAGCGAACGCCATCGCCATGCGCTCTTCCGATGATGGTGGCATCGATACCGAGACTATGCAAGCCCTTAAGCATGTTCTCGCCGTTTGGGCAGGTAATGAGCATACAGCCGCTTGAAATAAGCCGAAGCGGATCTATACCGACCGCTGAGCAGAGCTTTTTCGTTACGGGATGAACGACGATACTATCACGAAACAGCTCGAGCCCAACGCCGCTTGCTTCTGAAAGCTCCCAGCATGCGCCGAGCACGCCGCCCTCGGTGGCATCGTGCATTGCAGTTGCGCCATTGTCGGCGGCAAAGAGCCCTTCTTTTACAACGCTCGTTTGCTCCGCAAAGGAATGTGCAAGCGCAGCCTCCTCGCTCGTTAGAATAGCTGAAACGTTTTCGATATAATCAGCAAGGATGTTGGCACCCTCAAGGCCGGCATGTTTTGTCATTATAAGAGCATCACCCTCGCGCATACCGCGCGGTGAGATTATGCCGTTTTTTCCTTCTCTGGCGATAACCGTAGTGCTCGTTACAATTCTCGTAACGGAATCGGTTATCTCGGTATGTCCGCCTATCACGTCCACGTTCGCCCTTTCAGCGGCGGCCATGAGCTCGTCGCTCAAAGCATCGACCTCATCTTCGGTAATGCTCGGTGGAAGAAGCAGAGTCACCATAAGTCCTATGGGCTCTGCGCCGGAAGCGGCTGCATCGTTGCAGCAAACGTTCACAGTGAGGCTGCCTATTCGTGATTTCGCGGCCGTTATCGGGTCGCTTGAAAGCACGCTCAGACGGCTGCCCATATCTACGGCGGTGCAGTCCACGCCGATCCCGGGAGAAAGCACGACCTCATTGCGAGTATGCTTCAGCTTGCTGAGTATAAGCCTGTCCAGCTGTTCGTTTGTAAGCTTTCCTACTCTCATTTTATTCACCCAAAGCTGCGAAAAATTCTTCCTCGCTCAAAACGGTTATACCAAGCTCCTTTGCTTTGCTGAGCTTGCTGCCCGCGCTTTCCCCGGCAAGCACGTAATCCGTCTTTTTGCTGACACTGCCCGAAGCCTTGCCGCCGAGCGAAACGATCAGATCCTCGATCTGCTTTCTGCCCATGCGCTCCAGAGTGCCGGTAACAACGAAGGTTTTACCGGAGATAAAATCGTTTTCCTGCTTCTGCTCGGCTTCGCGGGGCTTAACGCCGTTTTCAAGAAGTCGGTCGATCTGAGCGCAAATATGCTCATCAGCAAAGAAATCCACTATGCTGCTTGCAACTATTTCACCAACGTCGGGTATTGCAAGCAGCTCGTCAACGGAAGCGGAGCGGATACGCTCGAAGCTTGCGAACGCGCTTGCAAGATCCTTCGCGGTCTTGAAGCCGACGTTCGGAATGCCAAGCGCAAATACAAAGGCATCGAGCTTGCAATCCTTGCTTTTTTCGATGGCTTCAAGCAAGTTTGAAACGCGCCTTTCGCCAAAGCCGGCAAGCCCGGAGAAACTCTGCCGATCAAGCTCATAGAGCTGAGGGATCGCGCGAAGACCGATGGAATCCACGAGTAAAAGCGCGGTTTTTTCAGAAAAACCCTCGATATCCATAGCATTTCGGGATGCGAAATGCTCGAGCCTTCCGACGATCTGCGGTGTGCAGGAAAGTGAATTGGTGCAGAAGGCATGAACGCCGCGCCGTTCGATCCTCGCTCCGCAGGCAGGACAGAATTCGGGTATCGAAACAGGATTCTCGGGCTCGTGCTCATCAACGCTCTTGAGTATCTCGGGGATAACATCGTTGCTCCGCCTTATCAAAACATGTGAGCCGATGCCGACGTTCTTTCTTTGAATATCGTCATAATTATTGAGCGTTGCTTTTTTAACGGTAACTCCCGCAAAATCAACGGGCTCAAGATGCGCAAGGGGAGTAAGCTTGCCAGTGCGCCCGACCTCCCAAGTGATATCGTTTATAACTGTAACGAGCTCTTCGGCCGGGAATTTATAGGCGATCTCGCCGCGCGGGAATTTATCGGTGAACCCCATCTCTTCAAAAATATGCAAATCGTTCAGCTTGATAACGAGACCATCGATAAGAAAATCGAGCGTGCTCCTTCTTTCAAGAGCCTTGTCGAGCTCCTTTATAACCTCGTCGATGCATCCGTAAAACACCCAATCACTCATCGGCAAACCGTTTTCGCACATGAAATCATACATTTCACGGCGAGTTTCAAAACGCATGCCATCGATATAGCCGATATTATAGCAGGCGCAGTCGAGGCGGCGCGAAGCGGTAATCTTGGGATCGAGGTTGCGTATAGCACCCGCTGCGGCGTTTCTGGCATTCTTTAGCTGTTCCTCGCCCTTTGCGTTAAGCTCTTCAAGCACGGAGAGGCGCATATAGCATTCGCCGCGCACCTCGAATCTGCCCTTATAGGGAACGGTTTTCGGGATGCTGCGTATGGTCTTGGCTTGAGCAAGTATGCCTTCGCCGGTGATGCCGTTGCCGCGCGTTGCAGCATGAACGAGCTCACCGCCATCGTAAGTCAGATTTATGGTCAAGCCATCGAACTTATACTCAAGCAGGTATTCTATTTCCTTTGTATTGCTGCTGTATTTTTCGCATCTTTGCGCCCATTCCCGAAGCTCGGACTCCGTGCGCACCTTGTCGAGGCTCCAGAGCCTTGCAAGATGCGTATGCGGTAAAAACTGCGAAACCGCCTCCGAACCTACCGAGTGGGTGGGGGAGGATGGAAGCACGGTTCCCGTTCGCTCCTCGAGCTCGCGCAGCTCGTCCATCAGCGCATCGAATTCAGCATCGCTTACCTGCGGCTTTTCGCCGAAATAATATGAGTCCGAATATTCGTTCAGCTTTTGAACGAGATATTTCATTCTTTCAATCATAGTTTACTCCTTGATAACGGTCAAAGGCGCGTATGCGGCGGCAAGTCGGCGCAGCGAGCCGTTGTCGAATTTTATGCTGACTATTGCGCTCCCTTCGCCCGAAACTTCTATAACGGTTCCTTGCCCAAACTGAGGATGTATAACACGCATATCCTTCTTGAAAACCGTTGATGATCGTTTCTTGCTTTCGGCGGCAGCGGGGGACACAGAGTAGGATGCGCCGCTCGATGCGGGCTTCTTGGAGAAACTGTTCCCGGAAAGCCCGTTCAGCTTTCTTATCTGCTCAACAACGTCCTTTCCAACGTTTGTGCCAGTATGGTTCATTCTTGTGCCACTGCCGAACCCGCCAGAGCCTGACTGCATCGAGCCGCTCTGATAAGCGGAGCGAGTGCCGACTGCACTCATGAAGGAATTCCGCTTCATAGGGGTTGAGTTAGGATCGATAAGCTCCATCTCCTCGAGGAAAACGGAGGGATCGTTCACCTGCTGTCTGCCGTAAAGCATGCGCGAATGGGCGGCAAGAAGAATGAGCTTCTGTTCAGCGCGGGTAACGCCGACGTAGCAGAGCCTGCGCTCCTCCTCGAATCGGCTCTTTTCCTCCTTCGAACGCGAGGAAGGGAAGATGCCATCCTCCATGCCGGGAAGGAATACTATCGGAAACTCGAGCCCCTTTGCGCAGTGCAGTGTCATAAGCTTCACCGTGCCGTCGCTCTCATCGATATTATCCGCCTCTGAGTTGAGCGCAGCGGTTTCAAGGAAGCTTTGAAGCGCATCCGTGCCTTCGGGAAGCTGCTGCTCGTGCTCGAGCATCGCGCCGAGAAGCTCCTGAACGTTTTCGGAGCGCGTGTCGTATTTATCGCTTCCGAGCTCCAGAAGGTAAGAATCAAAATCGGTCGCTGTGATTATGCTTTCGGCAAGCTCCGCAAGCCCCATGCTGTATCTTTTTGCAAACAGCTCCTTCATAAGGTCTATGAAGGGCGCAACTTTTTTAACAAGCTTTTCATTGAGTGCATCGGGCGTTATGCAGGCCATGAACATAGAGATGTCCTTGGCCTGCGCCGCGGTTTCAATGGAGGAGACCGTTGCAGATCCGATGCCGCGCTTGGGTACGTTTATTATGCGCTTAAACGCCACGTCGTCATTCGGATTTGAAATGAGCTTGAGATATGCGAGCAGATCCTTTATCTCCTGATAGGAGTAGAAGCGCATGCCGCCGATTATGCTTATCGGGATCCCGTAGCCTGTGGTCAATACCGATTCTATAACGCGACTCTGCGCATGGGTGCGGTAAAGCACCGCGAAATCGTTGTAGCTGCGCTTTTCATAGCTGTGAAGCCTTGAAATCGTTTTGGCTATCGCGTAAGCTTCATCGCGCTCGTCATCCACCATTACAAGCTCGACCCTTTCGCCGCCGGGCTTATCCGTCCAAAGCCTCTTGCTCTTTCTGCCGGTGTTGTTCGCGATCACCTTGTTTGCACAGTCGAGTATCGCCTTTGTGGAGCGGTAGTTCTGCTCCAGCCGCACGACCTTAGCTCCCTCGAAATCCTTTTCAAAGTCAAGGATATTGCGAATATCCGCTCCGCGCCAGCCGTAGATGCTCTGATCATCGTCGCCAACCACGCAGATATTGCGATGCTCAGCGCAAAGAAGCTTAACGATTTGATACTGCGGATAGTTCGTGTCCTGATACTCGTCAACAAGCACGTAACGAAAACGCTTTCTGTATTTTGTAAGCACCTCGGGCTGTTCCTTGAACAGACGAACGGCATAGAGAAGCAGATCGTCGAAGTCGAGTGCGCTGCATTCCAAAAGGCGCTTTTGATAAGCGCGGTAAACATCAACGAAGGTATCCGCGTTCTGACCCGCAGCCTCCATAATATAGGTTTCCGGTCGCTCGGAGGAGTTCTTTGCTTCGCTTATCATAGCGCGGAAGCGCGCCTTTGGGAGCTTCTTTTCGTCGATATTCTGCTGCTTCATGATATCGGCGATGATGGAGCTTTGGTCCTGATCGTCGTATATGGTAAAGCCCCGATCGAACCCGAGCTTATCGATATCGCTTCTGAGTATTTTAACGCAGAAAGAATGGAACGTGGTGACCCACATATCGGATGAAGGAGTATCGAGCAGTTTGTCAACTCGCTCCTTCATCTCCTTTGCCGCCTTGTTTGTGAAGGTAACGGCAAGTATTGCCCAAGCGGGAATGCCGTGGTTCAAAACGAGGTTTGCAATTCGGTAAGTCAAAACACGGGTCTTGCCGCTGCCTGCTCCGGCAAGCACCAGCAAGGGCCCGTCTATGGTAGTTGCAGCTTCATACTGCTCTTTGTTCAGTGATTTTAAATTAAGCATCAATAGTTGTTTGGTTTCAGCGTGTTGAAAGCGCTTTATGAACTGCGTTTTTAAGCTGAATAAGCGCTTTTTCGAGGATGTCGGCAGGCAGAGCGAGATTCCATCTTTCAAAGCCGCTGCCGCCGCTTCCGAAAAGATAGCCTTCGTCGAGAGCAAGGCCGTGCGCAAGCACGAGCTCTTCAAGTGGCTTGTCATCAAGCTCAAGCGCGCGCATATCGATCCACGCAAGATAGGTTCCCTCTGCGCGGATGACCTTGAGCATCGGAAGCTCCTTCTCAATGAAGGCATACATAAGCTCGAAATTTGCGGCAATATGGGAATTCAGCTCATCCACCCAAGCGGCGCATTGAGTATAGGCAGCTATGGTAGCTGAGCGTGCAAAATACGGAACCAGCCCCGCGCCGGCGCGGTCTGCAGCCTTTTTGAAGCCTTCGGCGATCGTCTCATTTTTGATGAAGATATTGGAGCATGAAAGTCCTGCAAGGTTAAAGGTCTTGCTCGTTGCGGTGCAGGTGATGGAGATGTCATCCATTTCGGGAAGTGTCGCAAACACGGTATGATCGGCGCCGTTTAAAAGAAGATCGTTGTGAATCTCGTCGGCAACGACTATAACGCCGTTCTGTTTGCAGATCTCACCGAGCCTTATAAGCTCATCCTTCGACCATACTCTGCCAACAGGGTTATGCGGGCTGCAAAGCAGCAGAAGCTTAACGTCGGAGGGTGCGGTCTTTCTGTCAAGATCCTCATAGTCCATCGTATAGCGGCCGTTTTCAAATATAAGCGGATTCTCGACAACGCGCCTTTCGGCTGTTTCTATGGCGTTTTTAAACATCATATAGACCGGTGGCTGAATAACCACGCCATCGCCCTTGTCGCAGAAGGCTTCCACAGCGAATCTGAGTGCGGGAACGACTCCGTTAGTGGTGATCAGCTTAAAGCCCTCGGTATCAAAAGCGTGACGCGTTTTCATCCATGAACGCACGGCATCTATGTATTCTTTGTCGGCGTAAGTATAGCCGAATATGCCTTTATCGGCTGCCTGCTTTATTGCCTCGACTATCTCGGTAGCAACCGGCAGCTCCATATCCGCAACGGACAACGGCACAAGACCCGAGTCCTTTACGGACTCGGGTGCTATGTCGGTTTTGATAGAACCTGTTGCGGTTCTGTCGATATGGGTTTTGAAATCGTACATCGTCAATTATTTGAAGTTGTAGCCGCGATCGAATGCGTTGATGTTGACATCGAGGAACTTGGGCTTAACGCACTGCTCGATGGCCTTATGCCATTCCTCGGCGCTGAACGGGAGCATCTTCGCGCAAACGCCCATAAGAACGACGTTTGCAGCGCGGTAGGTGCCGCACTCATGCGCGATATCAACAGCATTGATCTTGATAGTCTTTGCAGCCGATTCAACGCGATCGAGGCAATCCTCGGGATACTTCGTTGCGCCGGTGATAACGGGCATGGGAAGTATCTGCTGGGTATTCACGACCATGGTTCCGTCCGCCTTGAGATAGGGAAGCGCTCGAAGTGCTTCGAGATTCTCGAAAGCAAGAACGATATCGGCCTGCTCCTGCTCAACGATGGAGGAATACAGGGGGGTATCGTTGCTCATGCGAACGTAGGTGACCACGCTGCCGCCGCGCTGGCTCATACCGTGAACCTCGCTTACGCGAACATCGTAGCCGTTATTCATTGCGAGCTGGCCGAGGATCTTGCTTGCAAGCAGGGTGCCCTGACCGCCTACACCGACGATAACTATGTTAAACATGCGTTTTTCCTCCTTATGCTTCGGGGTTGAGAGCGCCAAAGTGGCAGAGCTGAGCGCAGAGGCCGCAGCCGACACACTGGGTCGGATCGACGGCAACGCCGGTCTCGGTCTTGCGGATGGCGGGGCATCCGATCCTCATGCACATACCGCAGTTGCGGCACTTCTCGCTGTCGCAGACGAACGAAACGCCGGGCTGCTTAACGATAAGCGCGCAGGGGCGGCGGGAGATGATAACGGAAAGCTCCTCACGCTCGGTCTCCTCGCGAACGACCTTTTCAAGCTCCTTAAGATCGAAGGGATCGACCACGCGAACGTGCTGAATGCCCATCGCTTCGCAGAGCTTTACGATATCAAGAGCGGTGGTTGGCTCGCCGTGGATATCATAACCGTTGGCGGGGTTGTTCTGATGGCCGGTCATGCCGGTGATGGAGTTGTCCGCAACGATGACAGTGCCGACGGAGCGGTTATACGCCATATTCAGAAGGCCGGTCAGACCGCTGTGGCAGAAGGTGGAGTCGCCAAGCACGGCAACGGTCTTTTTCGCCTGAGCGTGGCCGCGAGCCTTCTCCATACCGTGCGCCATGCCGATCGATGCGCCCATGCAAACGCAGGTGTCAACGCCGCTGAGCGGAGGCAATGCGCCGAGGGTGTAGCAGCCGATGTCGGAACATACGGTGAGCTTGAGTTTGCCGAGAACATGGTAAAGACCGCGATGCGGACAGCCGGGGCAGAGCACGGGAGGACGGGCGGGAATGCCCTGAGTATTCATGGGACCGGCTTCCTCGGCACCCTCGAATTTAGCGGCGATCTTACGAGCAAAGAGTTCGCCCTGAACGCCGGTGAGCTCCTTGCCGCTGCACTCGATGCCCCAAGCCTTGATGGTGTCCTCGTAGAAGGGCTCCATATCCTCGATGACGTAGAGCTTCTCAACACCCTTTGCAAACTCCTCAATGAGCTTCTTGGGCATGGGGTAGGCAAGACCGAGCTTAAGCACGGAGGCGTTGGGCATGGCTTCTTTTACGTAGTTATACGCAGCGCCCGAGGTAATAACGCCAATCTTGCGATCCGCCCATTCGATCTTGTTGATGGATAGGGTGTTCGCATCCTCGGCAAGCCTCTTTTCACGCTCTTCAACGTAGAGATGGCGGCCGATCATATTAGCCGGCATGGAAACGTATTTTTTGATATCGCGGGTATACTCACGAAGGGGAAGCTCAATGCGATCCTCGAGCTCAACGAGGGTACGCGCATGTGCGATCCTCGTGGTAACGCGGAGGATAACGGGAGTGTCGTACTTTTCGCTGATCTCGTATGCGAGCTTGAGGAAGTCCTTGCATTCCTGGCTGCTGGAGGGATCGAGCACGGGTGCATGGGATGCGCGGGCGAGCATGCGGGTGTCCTGCTCGTTCTGAGAGGAGTGCATGCCGGGGTCGTCCGCAACAACGACGACCATGCCGGCGTTGACACCGGTATAGGTTGCGGTGAAGAACGGATCGGCCGCAACGTTGAGACCGACGTGCTTCATGCAGGCAAGGCTGCGAGCGCCGCTTACGGCTGCGCCGAGGGCGACTTCAACAGCAACCTTCTCGTTGGGAGCCCATTCCGAATAGATTTCGGGATAGGTGGCAACGTTTTCGTTGATCTCGGTGCTGGGGGTTCCGGGATATGCGCTTGAAACGCGGACGCCGGCTTCATAGGCACCTCTTGCGATCGCTTCATTTCCGAGCAAAAGCTTTTTCAATTCAGGTATCCTCCTTATGTGTAGATGTAAGAGCCAAAAGGCTCATGCATATTTCGCCGCTTCTATTATATTAGATTTTGGAGCGCAAATAAAGGGGTAAACGGGCAATATATCGAAAGAAAATTTATATACATAAACATAAATCGTGAATATAAAACAAGTTTGTGGTATAATAGAGCTGATAATAAATTGGAGGTTTATGCGCAATGGGCAAGTTCAAGGTCGTTTCACCATTTGAGCCGCATGGCGATCAGCCGCAGGCTATCGAAACGCTTGCATCGGGCGTGCTTGAAGGGGACGAGGTGCAGGTGCTTCTCGGCGTTACAGGCTCGGGAAAAACCTTCACCATGGCAAAGCTCATAGAGCGCGTTCAGAAGCCAACACTTGTTATTGCGCATAATAAAACGCTTGCAGCACAGCTCTGCTCCGAGTTTCGCGAGTTTTTTCCGAATAACGCCGTTGAGTATTTTGTTTCGTATTACGACTACTATCAGCCCGAGGCCTATATTGCCTCATCCGATACTTATATCGAAAAGACCGCCGATATCAATCAGGAGATAGACAGGCTCAGGCACAGCGCGACCTGCTCGCTGAACGAACGAAGGGATGTGGTCATAGTTGCTTCGGTTTCCTGCATCTATGCTCTCGGCGATCCCGAAGAATATTTGCGCATGAGCATCTCTATCCGCCGCGGAGCAGAGATGGACAGGGATGCGCTTATCAGAAGACTTGTTGAAATACAGTATCAGCGCAACGATATAGAGTTTGCTCGAGGCAATTTCAGGGTTCGCGGCGATATTATCGAGGTGTTCCCGATGAATTTTGCCGATAGAGCTATCAGGATCGAGTTCTTCGGCGATGAGATCGAGGCGATTTCCGATATAAACGCGGTTACGGGTGTGCCGATCAATTCTCTTTCCCACGCCGTTATCTTTCCCGCAACGCATTATTCTGCGGGCAAGGATAAGATTGCTTCCGCGCTTGCGCAGATCGAGGAGGATATGCTCGAGCGAGTCGAGGAGCTCAAAGCGCAGTATAAGCTTGTTGAAGCGCAGCGGCTCGAGCAGCGCACTCGATACGATATGGAGATGATCCGCGAGATCGGCTATTGCTCGGGTATCGAGAATTATTCGCGATACTTCGATGGCAGAGCGCCCGGACAGCCGCCGTATACGCTTTTGGATTTCTTCGGAGATGATTTTCTTACGATAATCGACGAAAGCCATGCAACGATACCTCAGATTCGCGCCATGTATAACGGCGACAAGGCGCGAAAGACCGAACTTGTGGAATACGGCTTCCGCATCCCGAGCGCGTTCGACAACCGCCCGTTGAAATTCGATGAATTTGTGCAAAGGCTCAAGCAACTCGTCTGTGTCAGCGCAACGCCCGCAGAGTACGAGCTTTCAAGGGCAAGCAATATCGCCGAACAGATAATCAGGCCAACCGGCCTGGTCGATCCCGAGATCTTCGTTCGTCCCGTGAAGGGTCAGATAGACGATCTCATCTCCGAGATAAATAAAAACGTCGAAAAAGGCTATCGAGTTCTTGCAACGACCCTGACCAAGCGCATGGCTGAGATGCTGACAGAGCATCTGGATTCCATAGGCATTCGCGTTCGCTATATGCATTCGGATATTCAGACGATCGAGCGAATGGAGATAATCCGCGATCTTCGCCTCGGAGAGTTCGACGTGCTCATTGGCATAAACCTTCTTCGCGAGGGCCTCGATCTTCCCGAGGTCGGGCTCGTGGCAATACTCGATGCGGATAAAGAAGGGTTCCTGCGCTCGACCACTTCGCTGATACAGACCGTCGGCAGAGCCGCACGAAACGTGGACGGCTACGTTATCATGTATGCCGATACTATCACCGATTCCATGCAGCGCACCATTGATGAGACCAACCGCCGAAGAATCAAGCAGCTTGCTTTCAATGAGGAGCACGGCATTGTGCCCCAAAGCGTTAAGAAGGCGGTTTACGATATAATTGAGATATCGACCGAAGCAAGGGATGCCGCATCGGGAATGAGCGACGAAGAGCTTGAACAAAAGATCGCTCTCATAACCGAGCAGATGCAGAAGGCGGCTATGGAGCTTGAGTTTGAGACAGCTGCCAAGCTGCGCGATGAGCTTTACAGGCTCAGGGGCGAAGGTGAGAGGAAAAAGCCCTCCTCTATCAAGCCGGGCATGCCCGGAAGCCGCAGAAAAGCAAGGGGAAGAACACGAAAATAAAAGGGGATTACCTTACTCATGAAAGAGTACATTACAATAAAGGGTGCAAGAGAAAACAACCTTAAGAACATAACGCTTTCAATACCGAGGGACAAGCTGATAGTTTTTACCGGGCTTTCGGGCTCCGGCAAATCCTCGCTTGCGTTTGAAACCATATTCGCCGAGGGTCAGAGGCGCTACGTTGAGTCGCTCTCATCGTATGCGCGACAGTTCCTCGGTCAGATGGATAAGCCGGATGTGGACTATATCGACGGCCTTTCTCCCGCCGTATCCATCGACCAGAAGAGCACTTCAAACAATCCCCGTTCCACAGTGGGTACGGTCACCGAGATAAACGACTATCTGCGCCTTTTGTTTGCGCGTATCGGCGTTCCGCATTGCCCAAAATGCGGCAAGGTGATAAAGCGACAGAGCATAGATCAGGTCGTGGACAGCATTCAAAAGCTTGGAGAGGGCTCGAAACTTCAAATAATCGCACCCGTTGTTCGCGGAAACAAGGGCGAGCACGTAAAGCTTCTCGAGCAGATCCGCAAGGACGGTTACGTGCGCGTAAAGGTGGACGGGCAAACCTATGATATAAACGAAGTTCCGCCGCTTGAAAAAAATAAGAAACACAATATTGATGTTATAGTTGACAGGATAGTTTTGAAGGAAGGCGTGGACATGCGCCTGACGGATTCGCTTGAAACGGCGTTCTCGCTCGGAGCAGGGCTTGCAAAGGTAGACGTGATCGGCGGGGAAGAGCTGCTGTTTTCTCAGAACTATGCCTGCCCGGACTGCGGCATCAGCATCGAGGAGCTCAGCCCGCGTATGTTTTCCTTCAATAATCCCTACGGCGCATGTCCTGCCTGCACGGGTCTTGGCTTTCAGGAGCAGATCGATCCCGCGCTCGTCATTGCCGATCCTACAAAGTCGCTTCGTGACGGCGCGGTTTCGGCAATGGGATGGGGTTCAGTTAATGCACCGAGTGAAAACAGCCTTGCGCTGATGTATTTTAAGGCGGTTGCAAAGGAATACGGCTTTTCGATAGATACCCCTTGGCAGGAGCTTTCCGAGGAAGCAAAAAATATAATCCTGTATGGTACGGGCGATAGAAAGTTCAAAATCGAGTATGAGCGCGACTTCGGAAACGGAGTGTTTATGGCTGCGTTTGCCGGCGTTATTCCGACGATGGAGCGCAGATATCATGAAACGCAGTCCGATTCGATGAAGGAGGCTTACAGGGAGTATATGCACCACACGCCCTGCCCGGTTTGCGGTGGCAAAAGGCTCAAGCCCGAGGTGCTTGCCGTTACGATCAATGATAAGTCGATCGCGGACGTTTCAGAGCTTCCTATACTGGATGTGCTTTCTTATCTGAACAATATAGAGCTTTCGGAATCCGAACGGATCATCGCTTCAAGGATCTTCAAGGAGCTTATGGCAAGGCTTCAATTTCTCGCCGACGTTGGGCTTGATTATCTCACTCTTGCTCGCTCCGCTTCATCGCTTTCCGGCGGAGAATCCCAACGCATCCGTCTTGCTACTCAGATCGGATCGGGACTTGTGGGCGTTCTTTACATTCTCGATGAACCGAGCATCGGCCTGCATCAGCATGATAACGCAAAGCTGATAGCGACCCTTAAAGGCTTGCGCGATCTCGGCAACACCCTGATTGTGGTCGAGCACGATGAGGAGACCATGCTCAGCGCAGACTATATCGTGGATATCGGCCCTGGTCCCGGTGTACACGGCGGAGAGGTCGTGGCTCAGGGCACCGTTGATGAAATAATCGCTGTTCCCGAATCGATCACGGGTCAGTTCTTGAGCGGAGCACGCATGATCGAGATACCGAAGGAACGAAGAACCGCCAAGGACGGTCATTTTTTGAAGGCTTACGGCTGCCGCGAGCATAATCTTCGCAATATCGACATTTCGATCCCTCTTGGCGTGTTCACGTGCGTTACGGGAGTTTCGGGCTCCGGTAAATCGAGCCTTGTGAACGGAATAATCAAAAACACGCTTCTCAGAAAGCTCAACAGAGCTCGAACGCATTCGGGCGATTTTGACCGTATGGAGGGTGAAGGCTTTCTCGACAAGGTCATCGATATCGACCAATCGCCGATAGGCAGAACGCCGAGGAGCAATCCTGCGACCTATACCGGAGTGTTCGACCTTATTCGCGAGGTTTTCGCCATAACTCCCGATGCGAAAATGCGCGGCTACAGTGCCGGCAGATTCAGCTTCAACGTCAAGGGCGGGCGCTGCGAATCCTGCCGCGGCGACGGTATAATCAAAATCGAGATGCACTTTTTGCCTGATGTATACGTTCCCTGCGAAGTATGCAAGGGCAAGCGCTATAACCGCGAAACCCTCGAGGTGCGTTATCGCGGCAAGACCATATCCGACGTGCTCGATATGACCGTGGAGCAGGCACTTGAGTTCTTCGGCGCGATACCAAAGATCGCAAAGAAGCTGCAGGCGCTCTATGACGTTGGACTTGGCTACATCAAGCTTGGGCAGTCGTCCACAACGCTCTCAGGCGGCGAGGCGCAGAGGGTGAAGCTTGCAACCGAGCTTGCCCGGCGCGACACGGGCAGAACCATCTACATCCTCGATGAGCCGACCACCGGTCTGCACTCTGCGGACGTTGAAAGGCTGCTTGCGATATTACAGCGGCTCTGCTCCTCAGGCAGCACGGTCGTGGTTATCGAGCACAATCTGGACGTTATCAAAACTGCGGACTACATAATCGATCTCGGACCGGACGGCGGCGTTCGCGGCGGCGAGATAGTCGCCTGCGGCACTCCCGAGGAGCTTGCCAAGTGTGAAAAGAGCTATACGGGCAAGTATCTTGCACAAATATTGAATAAATAATAAGGTGGTGTAAACATGGAATACAACATGATGATTAAATGGCATGAGGCTGCGAAAAAAAGGGCTTCTGTGCGCCAATACGACGGAAAGGTATCCAAGGAGCTGTTTTATAATCTAAAGGATTTTGCTGCAACGCTCAACAACGGCGATGCGCGGATCGAGTTCAAGTCAAAAAGCGGCGTCCTCGGCAGATCCCGACTGCTATCGTTTCTTGGCGGCGTTGAGGGCACGAACTGCTTTGCTGCCGTAATCGTTCGCGACGATAACAAGTTTATGGGCGGCTATATAGGCGAAGCCTTCGTTCTTGAGTGCGTTTCAAGGGGGCTTGGCACATGTTGGCTCGGAGGCACTTATAAAAAACGAAGTCTAAAGAATGCCTTTAGCCTCGATGAGGATGAAAGTCTGCTCTGCGTTATCGCTGCCGGTAAAGTGGCGGAGCAGCCCACGCCCGCCGAGAAAAAGAGTGTGCAGAAGCTAACCGGACTGAGCGAGAGCGAATTTAGAATGCTGCCCGCCTGGCAGCGTGAGGCGGTCAGCTCGGCAAGGCTTGCACCTTCGGCGCTGAATAAGCAGCCGTGGGAACTTGAGATCGAACGCGACTATATTCGCATCATAAACACCAAGCGCAACTTCGGCTTTGGTGACGTTGACTGCGGAATCGCCATGCTTCATATTGAACTCGGAGCCGCTTCCTGCGGAGTTTACGGCGACTGGTTCTTCGATGGAGAGGACGGGGAAGCGAGATTCGTTCCATTTGCTGATTCTTTTGAAGGTATTTCAGACAGCGAAGAATTTGATGACTGATCGCTTTTTGTCATAATGAATTCACCGAAGGATAAAATTTTACTTACAAACAATATAATATATCATAATAATGAAAGAAGTATCGATTTATACGGACGGAGCTTGCTCGGGCAATCCCGGGGTTGGCGGTTGGGGCGCGATTCTTATGTATAAAGGCGTTGAAAAGGAAATCTGCGGCGCCTGCGAGTACACCACTAACAATCGAATGGAGCTAACTGCGGTCATCGAGGCTTTAAAATGCCTTAATCAGCCATGTGAAGTTGAGGTTTACACCGACAGCAGCTATGTTTTTAACGGCTTTGCCCAAGGCTGGCTCCGAAACTGGATAAGAAACGGCTGGAAAACCTCCGCAAAAAAGCCCGTTGAAAATCAGGAGCTCTGGCAGGAACTTTTAGAGCTCACGGGCAAACATAAGGTTAATTGGAACAAGGTCAAGGGACACTCGGATAACGAATACAATAATCGCTGCGATAAGCTGGCAACAGGCGCCGCGAGTGAGCTGAAAAAGCAGCTTGAAGCGCAGAGCACCGAAGCGAATGCTGAATCGTCGTCAAGGTAAACCCGATGTGATCGAAATAAAAGCTCAACACCATTATAAAAGAACATTTAAAACCGAACGAATTTCCGAATTTATTCTGTTTCAGTTTATTTTGCAATCAACTATTCGCAAAACTTGTCTTTTGCGAATAGTTGTGTTATAATTAACCATGCCCTATCAAGGTGCATGATCGAGAATATTGAGGTGCGTTATGAGCGACGACTATTCCAAGGAGCGAACTCAAAAATACGTTTTAAAGCTGCGTGAGGTTCTGCGCGAGCTCCCACCGTGCTGCGCCGAGTTTTTCCGCGGCGTTGAGCATACCACGGGCGCTCTTACGCGCTACGGTTATGCGCTTGACCTGCGCCTGTTTATGCGCTTTTTGATGGGAACCGAGCTTTGCGAAAGCCTGCCGTCGATGGATCGTATAGGTTACGAGCTTCTTGACATGGTTACTTCCGACCACATTGAGCGTTTTCTTGAATACGTTTCCTTCTATCCGAGCGAAAGCTCGGACGAAGAGTTTGAAAGCGAGTACGTATCAAACGGTGAACGCGGCAAGGCGCGTAAGCTCTCGGCGGTTCGTGCGTTCTATAAATACCTATACAAGAAAGGCAGAATATCAAGCAATCCCCCATCCCTCGTTGAAGCTCCAAAGCTGCACGAGCGCGAGATAATCCGTCTTGAACCTGATGAGATAGTTAAGCTGCTCGATCTTGTAGACAGTGGCGAAGGGCTGACGAGTTCCCAGAAGCGATTCCACGAACAAACCAAGGTGCGCGATGCAGCGATCGTAACGCTGTTTCTTGGAACGGGAATGCGAATCAGCGAGCTTGTGGGAATAAATACCGATGATATCGATTTTTACCAAAATGAAGTGCGTATAGTGCGCAAGGGCGGCAATCAGGATATACTCGTTTTCGGAGCCGAGGTCAGAAGCGCTCTTATCGAATATGCTCTCAGGCGCGAAGGCATCGAGGCCGAGTGCGGACATGAAAAAGCATTCTTCCTTTCTCTTCAAAAAAAGCGGATAACAGTTCGCGCAGTTGAACAGCTCGTTAAGAAATATGCTAAGATCGCCGCACCGCTGAAGAAAATCTCTCCGCATAAGCTGAGGAGCACCTATGGAACCTCGCTCTACCGCGAAACGGGTGATATCTATCTTGTTGCGGACGTGCTCGGTCATAAGGATGTGAACACCACACGCAAGCACTACGCCGCGCTTTCTCAGGACAGAAGGCGCACTGCGGCCGAGGTAATAAAGCTTCGAGATGACGAAAAGGCGGCTATCACGAGGCTTGAGCCGAGTGTCGCTAGCGAGCCGGCTCCGCCCGCTGCGGATGCGGTTTCGGACGAAAAGCCGGCTAATGGAGATAATAGCTAAAGCCTATAAAGGAGCCGTCAGCGGGTGTCCCGTTGACGGCAAAAAATTACCTTCTTCTCCTTGTTCTTATAGCATAGCTTGCGGGCGCTTTTTTAATGCTGATGTCATCTCGCTCGGTATGCGGGCGAGCGGCATCCTCGGCAAGTATTCTTTCCCACTTTTCATACAGCGAGCGGTCGATATCCAGGGGATCGGGAACATTCAAATCGATGGGTGCATCAAGAAAAGCCAGAAGCTGTTTTTCCTCGTCGGAGAGCTTCTCGATATCCTCATCGCTGAGAGGAACGATATCGTCAAAAGCATCGTCATCATTTTCAGCAGCATGAACGAGCATGCTCAAAAACTCCTGATCGCCGCTTGACGATATGCATTTGCCGCAGTTATCGCACAGCTTATCGGGATCGAGATCGCAAATCAGGCATTCGCCGCAGTCGCTGCATATTCGGTTATCATACAAAATACATTTTTTCATTTTACCACTCCCCTGCCATCGGTCTGTTCAAGCATAGCAAGCACCTTCATGGCGGCAATTCTTCCGTGGGAATAGGTGAGACCGCCCTGAAGGTATCCCGTATAGGGTTCGCATATCGGCGCATCCGCCGAAAGCTCGATGGAAGAGCCCTGAATGAAAGCGCCCGCTGCCATTATCACTTCATCGGAATAGCCTGGCATCGCATAAGGCTCGGGAAGCGCAAAGCTGTCCACAGGAGAAACGGATTGGATGCACCGGCAGAATTCTATGAGCTGTTCCTTCGTTGAAAAACGAAGCGACTGAACTATATCGCTGCGAACGGAATCGCTCGAGGGCATTGTTGAAAGTCCGTGTTTCTCGAATATTTTAGAAAATAGAACGCTTGTTTTAAGGCTCTGCGCAACTACGTGAGGCGCAAAGAATAGCCCCTGATAAAACGGCAGATAGCTTCCGAAATACGAGCCCGCTTCTCTGCCAATCCCCGGCACGGTGAGCCTGTTTGCGATCCTGTCCACAAATTCGCGTTTGCCTGCGAAATAGCCGCCCGTTGGGGCGAGACCGCCGCCGGGGTTCTTTATTAGCGATCCAACGATGATATCCGCACCGTGATCGGTGGGCTCATCGGGAAGGGTGAACTCGCCATAGCAGTTATCAACAACGATCACCGTTTCGGGAGAGAGCCTTTTGATCGACTCAAAAACGGTTTCCATATCCTCGGGAAGTATCGCTTCGCGCCATGCATAGCCGCGCGAACGCTGAACGTGAACAAGGCGCGGCCTGAGCTTGACAACTGAGGCCTCGATCGAAGCAATATCGAATTTCCCGTTCGAAAGCAGATCGACCTGCTCGTATTTGATATTGAAATCGCGAAGCGAGCCCTCCGCCTCGCCCTCTATGCCAATGGCCTCAAGAAGCGTATCATACGGTCTTCCGGATATGGCAAGCAGCGTTTCACCTGAGCGCAGTATGCCCGCAAGCACACAGAAGATGGCATGAGTGCCGGAAACAAGCTGCGGGCTGACTATCGCAGCCTCGGTGCCGAAAGCATCGGCAAATACTTTATCAAGGCATTCCCTGCCAACGTCGTTATAGCCGTATCCTGTTGTTGGGTTAAAATGATGAGCGGCCACTCTGTTATTTTGAAACGCAGCCAGCACCTTGGCCTGATTCAGGCTTTCGATGCGCTCGATGCGCTCAAAAACGCTCTCAAGCTCCTTTTCGAGAGCGGAAACCATATCGTAAGCGTTTTTTGTTATTCCAAGTTGATTGTAAAATTTATCGTACATATTGATTTACTCCAAGCCGTTTACGGCTCTAATTCGCCTATATCTTTACCGTTAAAATAATCAAATACTGCACTTGAAAGCGCATCGCCGTATTTATCGGCATCAAACCATCTGATGCGCTTATCACGCTTGAACCAGCTTATCTGTCGCTTCGCAAAGCGTCTTGTATCGCGCTTTATAAGCTCAACGGCTTCATCAAAGCATATCTCGCCGCGGCGGAACATGATGAGCTGCTTATAACCAAGCCCCTGCAGCGCGGGCAGAGAGCTGTCGAAGCCGTCATTTATGATAGAATCGACTTCATCAACAAGCCCCTGCTCAAGCATCAGGTCTATACGCTTTTCAATACGCGAATAAAGCTCGGCGCGATCCATTGTGATCGCAGCCATTACGGGCTCAAACTCGATCTCGGCTTCACGCCTGTTGGCAAAATCACCGCCGTGAGCACTGAGCGGAGCACCCGTTTGCTCGTAAACCTCGATAGCGCGTATAATTCGTTTTGTGTCGTTTATATGAAGCCTCTGCGCAGTCTCGGGATCGATCTTTTGAAGCATGCCGTGCAGCACACCCCTTTCCGTCTGCTCAAGAGCAAGCAGCGCCTCTCTTCTTTCAAAATCGGGCTCTGCTTCGGAAAAATTCAGCGGAAAGACCAAGGAATTCACATACAGTCCCGTGCCGCCGACTATCAGGGGATTCTTGCCTCTTTCGGCGATATTGCGAATACACTCAAATGCCTTCTCGCGGTATGCGGATACATTGTATGAAGTGTCCGCAATGTCTATAAAATCCATGAGATGATGCGGTATCCCCCGCCTCTCCTCAAGGCTCGGCTTTGCAGAGCCGATATCAAGCCGCTTATATACCTGGATCGAATCCGCGGAGATGATCTCGGCATTCATGCGCTCGGCAATATCGATAGAAACCGCAGTTTTGCCGCTTGCGGTTGGGCCGACTATAAGATAGATTTTCTGCTTAGTAGCTGTACGCATCAAACTATTCGTTTAAACATCTTTTGAAGCTCTGTTTTAGTAACTCTTATGATAACGGGTCTTCCGTGCGGACAGGTCAGCGGAACCTCGCCGCTCGCATAAGCATCCACTATTGCCTTGAGTTGGCGCACTTCAAGATCGTTTCCTGCCTTGACCGCGCGCTTGCAAGACATTTGAATAAGCCTTGAGCGTAAAAGATCGGTCTCGGTCGCCTTGGGATTCTCAAGCAGCATATCCACGGCATCTCGAAGGAATCTTTCTGGGGAAGTGCCTACGACATTCGGAACGGATCGCAGTGAAACGCTCAGCTTATCTCCAAAGTCAATGGAATAGCCGAATTCAGAGAAACGCTCCTCGTTTTGCAGCAAACAGTCGAAGGCTATGGGATCGAACTCGAGTGTAAGCGGCGGCGAAACGAACTGCGAATCGAATTTCAATTCGCCGCTGATCAGCTTTTCGTAGAGTATGCGCTCATGCGCGGCATGTTGATCGATATAGTAGATCGCATCGCCCTGCTGAACCACGATATAGGTGTCGAACACGGCGCCGATAACGATGCAGGTATCGGCATCAAGCCGTATCTGCTCGGTGCTCTCGGCTATATCGGGTTTTTTCTTGGGCGCATTGGAAGGAACCCTATAAACGGGTATTCCATCAAAGGTATGCTCGTCAGCAGGAGGATTTGCTTCAAAAGCAACCGTGTTCAGTTCGGTATGCTGTGATAGCTCGGGGGAAATAACGGCTCCTGCGCCGAATTCGGGAAAGGCCTCAAAAGGCGTATTAGCGGGCGCGGCAGGAGCGAAATCCGGGAAGGCGTTTGCGCCGCTGTCGCGAAGGCTGTAATCCTGAACACAGCTATTCTCAAACAGACCGAAGTGCTCTTGCAGCTCCCGTGAATTCTTGGCAATGAGCTCATCGGTCTTCTGAGTCTGATTCGGCTTCATCGCATCATCGGCATCGTGCGCGTAGAAGATCTCGCGAACCTCGTTCTCAAGCTTGACGGAAGCACCATGAACAGTCGGCATCCTGTGGGCTTGATTTGCAGCGGGATCGTAGCCGAAGGACTTAACCGAAGCTTCCGGATCGTGATACGGCTGAGTGGTGATATCTGCAGCGCTTAAAGAAACGGGCAGAGAGCGAAGCGCGGCATTGACGGCATCGGTAACGGAGCGCGCAACTCTATCCTCATCGCTGAAGCGAACGCTCAGCTTATTCGGATGAACGTTAACGTCCACCTCGCGGGAGGATATGAGTACGCTCAGCACGAAAAACGGGAAGCGATGCTTCATTACCCTCGTAAGATATGCGCGCTGAACGGCATTGCTTATCACAGGCGATTTGATATAGCGGTGGTTCACAAAAACGGATTGTTGTATGCGATTGGCTCGAGCGGTGCTTTCACCGCCGGTGAATCCTTTGATGCTGATATAGCCGTCGTCGTAATCCACTTCATACATGGATGAAAACAGACTGCCTCCGTATACGCATAAAACCGCGTTTGCAAGCGAGCCGTCGCCGGATGTGTGGAGCACCGTTCTGCCGCCGTTGATAAGCTTTATGGATATTTCTGGATTCGCAAGCATTATCCTGCACACATAATCGGTTATCATCGCGCCCTCGGTGCGGGCATTCTTAACGAATTTGAGCCTTGCAGGAACGTTGTAGAAAAGCTCGTCAACCTCTATCGTGGTTCCGCGCGGGCAGGCACAGATCTCGGGATCGGATAACTTGCCGCCCTCAACGCACAGCTTCGTGCCGTATTCGGCGTTCTCCGTGCGCGTGCGCAGCGTGACCTTTGAAACAGCGGCTATCGAAGCAAGAGCCTCGCCGCGAAAACCGAAGCTTGAGAGTGTTGAAAGATCGTCGATGCTTGTGAGCTTGCTTGTTGCATGGCGCATGAAAGCAAGCTTAACGTCGCCCTCGGGAATGCCGCAGCCGTTGTCCGTTATGCGGATATGGTCTATTCCGCCATTTTGGATCTCGACGGTTATTGCAGTTGCTCCCGCATCGATCGAGTTTTCAAGCAGTTCCTTAACGATGCTCGCAGGCCGCTCCACGACCTCGCCCGCTGCGATCTTATTTGCGATATTCGGTTCAAGGATTATAATAGGTTTCATTGAAGTATCTTTGCCCTTGTACTGATCTCATATAGCTTTGCGAGCGCCTCAAGCGGAGTCATGCGCTCAACGTCCATTCTGGAAAGGTCATAAACTATGGAAGCTTCGCTGTCACTCGTTTCCGCACCGTTCACAGGCGCAAGCAGGCTTACCTGTTCGTCCGTTTTTTCGGGTGCGACACGCGATGCCGCCCTTGCAACGTCGGATTCCTCAAGCTCGGCGAGAATGCATTTCGCGCGCTCTATCAGCTGATCGGGAAGTCCTGCAAGCTTGGCAACCTGAATGCCGAAGCTCTTGTCCGCGCCGCCTCGGACTATCTTTCTTAAGAAGATAATCGTATCCCCCATCTCTTTAACGGAGATGCGGTAGTTTTTAACGCCGTCGAGCTTGCCTTCAAGCTCGGTCAGCTCGTGGTAATGCGTTGCAAACAGCGCCTTTGCGCCGCATTTATAGGTATCCGAAATATGCTCGAGCACGGCCCACGCTATGCTGAGTCCGTCGAAGGTGCTGGTTCCCCTGCCTATCTCATCGAGTATCAGCAGGCTTCGCTTCGTGGCATTATTGAGTATGTTTGCCATCTCGCTCATCTCAACCATGAAGGTGCTCTGCCCGGTAGACAGGCTGTCGGATGCGCCGACTCGGGTAAAGATGCGGTCAGTTATCGCAATATTCGCGCTTTTAGCGGGAACGAACGAGCCTATATGCGCCATCAGAGTTATCAAAGCTACCTGCCGCATATAGGTGCTTTTTCCTGCCATATTCGGGCCGGTCAGGATTATCAGCCTGTCCGAACTCATATTCATCTCGGTAGAATTGGGGATAAAGGAATCCTTCATGCTCAGCTCCACAACGGGATGCCTGCCGTCCTTTATCGAGATCTTCCCTGCGGTGTTTATCTTCGGGCGGCAGTAGTTGTTTGATGAGGCGACCTTAGCAAACGAGCAGAGCGCATCGAGCTCCGCAATGAGCTCCGAATTCTTTTTGAGCCTGTCAAGACAGGTAAGAAGCTTTTCGCGTATCTCGGTAAACAGCTTGTACTCAAGCGAGAGGCAGCGCTCCTTAGCGCCGAGAAGCTTTTCTTCGGTTTCCTTAAGCTGAGGGGTGACGTATCTTTCCGCGTTTGCAAGCGTTTGCTTGCGCTGATAATCGAGCGGCACACTGCCAACGAAGGATTTTGAAACCTCAATATAATAGCCGAACACTCGGTTGTAGCCGACCTTGAGAGTCTTGATGCCGGTGCGCTCTTTTTCGGAGGCCTCAAAGCCCTTTATCCATTTTTCGCCGTTCTCGGCGAAGTCGCGAAGCTCATCAATCTCGCTGCTGTAGCCCGCTCTTATAACGCCGCCGTCCTTTGCGGAAACGGGGGCGTCGGGAGATATGGCAGCAAGAAGAAGCTTGTTAATATCGTCCATCGAATCGAGGTTATCGGCGATATATGCAGTCCTCTGCTTCTTGAAGCTAAGCGTTATCATAAGAAGCTCGGGGATGACCGAGAGAGTGTTTGAAAGCGCGATGCAGTCCCTTGGAGTGACCGTGCCGTATGCAATGCGGCTTGAAAGACGCTCGATATCATAAACCTTGGAAAGCGTATTGCAAAGCAGCTCGCGCTCGGCTGCAGCCATAAAAATGGCATCCACCGAGTCAAGGCGCTCGTTGATGGCGGTTTCATTTTGAAGCGGCTGCTCGATCCAGCGGCGCAGAAGCCTGCTGCCCATCGCGGTTTCGGTTTTATCAAGAACGCTCAGCAGTGTGAATTTTCTGTTTCCGTCAAACCGTATTGGGTCGGTCAGCTCAAGATTGAGGCGCGTGGAAGCATCGAGCGACATATACTCGCTTCCGATGAGCCGAACTATGCGCTTTATATGCGAAAGCGCGTTTTTCTGCGTTTCCTCGAGATAGCGAAGCAGTGCGCCGGGAGAGGAAACATCGAAGGAGTTATCCTTGATGCCAAAGCCGGAGAGCGTTGCAACGCCGAAATGGGCAGTCAGCCTCTGCTGCGCTCTTTGAATATCGAAGGCGCGCTTATCCTGCTGTTCAACGTAGAATTTGCTCTTTATGCGCTTGGCAAGAAGCTCGTTTGCAAAAACGCCCTCGCCCACTATCAGCTCCCGTGGAGAGATGCGCGAAAGCTCGTTGAAAAGCTCGTTTGAAGCGTTGGAGCCCACGATGCTCATCGTGTAGAATTCGCCGGTCGAAACGTCGCAATACGATAGCGAATACTCGCTCTTGCCCGCCTTCTCGAGCACGGAGACAGCAGCAATATAGTTGTTTTGCCTTTCGTCGAGCATCTGCTCCTCGATCACGGTTCCGGGCGTGATGACCCTGATAACGTCCCGCTCCACAAGTCCGTTTGAGAGCGCGGGGTCGGTTATCTGCTCGCAGATAGCCACCTTGTAGCCCTTTTGAATGAGCCTCGTGATATAGGTATTTACCGAATGATACGGAACGCCGCACATCGGGGCGCGCTCGGGAAGGCCGCAGTCGCGACCCGTTAGGGTAAGCTCAAGCTCCTTTGACGCGCACACAGCATCGTCAAAGAACATTTCATAAAAATCGCCGAGGCGGAAAAACAGCAAACAATCACTGTATTTTTCCTTCAGCTCGAGGTATTGGCGCATCATCGGGGTTAAAGAAGCCATAGAATCACCTATCGATAATATGTCCGAAAAGGGAGTTGAAGCGATAGCCGTCCACCTTCACCGGAACAAAGGTGCCGATCAGCTTTTCATCGCCTTCAACGTATACCATTTTAAAGTTTGAAAGCTTGCCGAATAGGAGCGGATCGCCTCTGTGATCCACGCCTTCAACGAGTATCTCGCCCTCAAAGCCGATGTACTTATCGTTATTCGATGGGATCGTTTCGGAGAGCACAGCATTCAGCGTATTCAGCCTGCGCTTTTTTTCATCCTCGGGGATCTGATTCTCCATCCTTGCCGCTATCGTGCCGCCGCGCGGAGAATAGGCAAAGGTGTAAGCGTTGCTGTACCCCACCCTGCGAACGAGCTCGCAGGTCGCCTCGAAATCCGCCTCGGTTTCGCCGGGAAAGCCGACGATGATATCGGTCGTGATCTCAACGTTTGCAACAGCGGAGCGAAGCTTATCCACAAGCTCAAGATATGCACCAGAGGTGTATTTTCTGTTCATTGCCTTGAGGATGCGGTCGCTTCCCGACTGAACGGGCAGATGGATATGCTTGCAAAGATTGTCGAGCTCGGACATAGCCTGAATAAGCCCATCGGAAAGATCCTTTGGATGTGAAGTCATGAAGCGAAGGCGTTTGAGATCGGGAACTTCGCGGCAAACAAGCCTCAAAAGCGCGGGGAAATCCAAACCGTCGCTCGAGTAGGAATTAACGTTCTGACCGAGCAGGGTGATCTCCTTATAGCCCGCAGCTGCGACCTCGCGAACTTCGTTTACAATGTCCTCGGCTTTTCTTGAGCGCTCCCTGCCGCGAACGTAGGGCACAATGCAATAGGTGCAGAAATTGTTGCATCCGTACATAATATTCACAAAGGTGGAGAAGCCCTCAACCCTTTCAACGGGAAGACCCTCTATGACCTCGCCGTCGGACTCGCTGATTTGGAAAACCCTTTTCTCTTCAAGCGCCTTTAGGAGCATGTCGGGGAAATTCTTGAGCTCGTGTGTTCCGAAAACAAGATCCACAAACGGAAACCGGTCGAAGAGCCGCTTTGCAACTTCCTTCTGCTGCATCATGCAGCCGCAAACGCCAAGTATCAGGCGCGGATTCTCCGCCTTAAGTTCCTTAACAAAGCCGACGTTTCCAAAGGTGCGCTTTTCGGCATGTTCACGAACGCAGCAGGTGTTGAAAAGGATAAGATCCGCATCCTTTTTTGACTCCGCCTTGGTATAGCCGCATTCCCTGAGCATACCGGCAAGCTTTTCGGAGTCATGCTCGTTCATTTGGCAGCCGTAAGTTTCGATGAAGTATTTTAGAGCGAGGTTAGCCGTTCTTGCTTTGACGGCGTTTATCGCATCGGAAAAAAAGCCTTTTTCGCTTTCATTGGATATAGTGTTGCACATAGTACCGTTCCTTAAGGTAATTTACATGAGTATTATACATGAACAGTGCGTTTTTAGCAAGAAAGAAAGCTATATAATGGTGTAAATAAGCATTGCGCATGAATTATTGGCCGCTCAGGATCATTCTGAATTTCGGCTGAGTATGGATTCGCTTTATCTTCGTGGAAAAACAGCAAATACAGATCTCATCGGAGCACACGGTGATCTCTTTGATCAGAATATTGAGAAAGTACCTTTTTTCCTCAGCGCAGAGCGAGCCAAGCTGCCGCATTCGATGGAAAAACTCATCGATTTCAGCATCTGTTTTGGACAGAAGCTCAAGGTAATACCGCTCATATTCCTCGTTCAGCTCGGAGAGTCTCATCTCTATGCGCATCAGATCAAGCCCTTTTACCATCGTTTTCATGGATATGCTATCGCTGATTGGCGCCGTGAAAGAATCTATCAGCGCTGTGCGTTTTTCAAATGTTCCTAAAAGCTCGTTTTTGAAATGAGCCGCCTGCTTTGCGGCTGACCTGCACATGCCTGCTACAGCATCAAGATCAGAGGCAAGCATTCTTTCTGCGCATTTGAGCACCAGTGCTTCGATCTCTTCGGCATCAATGCAGATGCTCTTTCCTGCGCTTTCAATTACGTAAGCTGGCGCATGGATACTGCGGCAGTATGCGGAGGGATGCATTCTTCCAACATCCTTATAAAAAAGATTCTTGAGCAGAAACAGATGCTCCTTTGGTGCAAGACCTCTTCTGCAAGCTTCGGCGCGAACGTCAAGCCACAACCGATTCTCAATGATGGGCGGGAGCGCAACGCCGTTGTCATCGCATCCGATATAGCGACTGTTATCGATAATAAAATAGATTTGGTTCCTTGTTGGACACCTTATATCGGCAAAGCTTTCCTTCACACGCTTTTCGATCTCACGAACGCTGATACCCTGAGAAAACAGCTTGAATATTTCTTGAACGGCTTCGGCGCATCTTGGCGAAATCTCCACCTTTGAATTTACGGCGCAGTACCCAAGAGGAAGCCTTCCGATGGATCCGAGGCGATACTCGGGCACGGAAGGAACGGATGAAGCTTTGTCGTTTAAGATGCCACGGCCGTAATAGTTGCTTATGTATTTCAGATAACGAGTCGCTGATTTGCCAATAGTTTCGGAACCGCCATCATCTTTAGCTTTAAATACGATCCTGATGCCGTGAGATGAAGCAAAATGCATTATCGCTTGCGGGTTGACTTGTGAAGAAGCGAAGCTGCTGCGGCTTTCGGCGACTATAACGCTCTGAGGCAAATCGCGGCAAATATCAAGCAGATTTACAAGCACGTGAGGCGGCTCACCCGATCTGTCGAAAAACACCTCGCATGCATCAAAGCCTATCGAGGCGGAATATTCAACGAGCCGCTCTCCCATCTCCTGCGCCTGCTCCCTTGTTGAACATACGAAATAAACGAATGCCGCGCAGCGCTTTAAGGATGAGGCATTCCGCATATCAAAGTCGATGCCTTCGCTCATTGAATACCGCTCCAAACATTATCACTTCCTCTCGTTATTCGTGGAGCATACCCGACAGCAGTTTTGATGCCGCAGCGGAATAATCGTTTGCTATTCGCTTTTCGTCAAGCTCGCTCAGCTTGCCGCCGCGCATAAGTATTCTGCCGTTTACCATGGTAAGCTCACATACTGCGCCCGACCATATCAAAGATCCGAGCAGCTCGGCTTCGGTTTCAAATTGCTGCTGAATGCACGGGCGGAGTGCTATTATATCGGCAGCAGCGCCAGGCTCAATAACCCCGAGCCTTCTTCCGAAAACCCTTGATGCCGCATCGGGATTTGCATAGAACAGCATATTCACTGCGGGAAGGAGAATGCTTGAACTCTCCATTCCGCTTATGCCGAACTGAAAAACGGCATTCCGCGCCGCTTCAAGCATACCTGCGCAAAGCGAATCCGTGCCCAAGCACAGCTTTCTTTCAAGCGCCATTTTCTCGAATTCGGATGAGTAAGCGCAGGATAAAAGCGAAGCCATAGAGGGCGAGATGACCGCCGCGCAGTCGTTTGCAACTATCAGTTCAAGATCTGCCTTATCGGTAAACGGTCCGCAAAGAAAAAGAGAGCCTGCACTGATGGCGGATACTTGGAAAAGCTTTTGAATGGGCGAGCAGCCGAATCTGCGCAGTGCTATAAGATTTTCCTCGGGCGTTTCACCAATATGAATATGTATGCGCGCTTTCGACGAGCTTGCTCCGATGCATGCAGCGAGCATTGAATTGCCAAGCTCAAGCGGAGAGTTCATTCCGAACGCAGGTTTTACTGTTTCGATATTGAGGCTTGCGCAAAACTCTATGAACTCAGCATTCTCCCTTATGGAAGCCGAGGCTCTCCTTGAGCCAAATCTTTCACTCACGTCATAGCCGATGCAGGCTCGAAGCCCGCATTCTCTGAACACAGAAGCGATGGAATAAAGGCTTCCGCTCGGATGATCGGGCACCGAATGCTGCTCAAAAACCGTTGTTATTCCGTTCTTGATGGCTCTTATCGCAAAGGCATAGGCGAGCGCGGATGCAATTGAGTGATCCACCCTGCTTTCGAGCTGCCAAAGGCAGTTTCTAAGCATGCTGAATCTTTCTTCAGGACGGAAGCGCGGGATCGCGGCCGAGCCGAAAACGACGTTTCTTGAATGCGCATGCATATCGATAAAGCCGGGAGCAATAACAGCTCCGTCCACGTCAATAAACTCCGCGCTTGGGTAGGTTTCGAGCATTCGTTCCGTTTTGCCGACGTTGACAATGGTTCCGCCGTCAACGGCAACGGCTCCGTTTTCAAGAAGCGGAGTCGACCCCAGAGTTATTAGCGTGCCTCTGCCAATGATATACATGCTTTACCTCGCCAAAGAACTCCTAATCAAAAATTCTTGTAATCGATCACGCCGGATAAGCGCTCAACGGTATGCCGGACTATCGTTTCAACGAATTCCGAAGCAGTAGGCTTTCCCCTTTCCGGGTCGACCGTGTTGCCGAACATACGATACTGCATATAAGGGCTCGAGCCGCTCCAGGCATGTTCTATGGAATACCTGATCGATTTTTCGACAGCGCCGGGAGTGGTACTGTAGCTTTCTGCGGTAAGTACGTAGAGCTTGCTCATATCCTTCTCGGCTCCAAATACCCTCAGGCAGATAACGAATTCAAGATATTTCGTTCCCTTGTGGGAAACGTCGAAGCCAAGAGGCACGAGCAGGGCATCGGTTATCCTCGAGCCGAGCTCCCAAACCGTTCTATGGTCGCTCAGGAACGAATGGTCATTTATCATTTGAGAAATAGTGCGCAATCTGCGATCGGAGGAGGTTGGATGCATCTGCGTATACTTGGCAAAGACCTGCTCGGCAATTGTATCTGGGCTTTCATCGTATGAAAACGCTCCGTCGATGGCATTTTGAGAGCATAAGCTTTTGACGGAATCGTTTATCCTGCTGCAAAGAATGAAATACCTGATATCGAGACAGAATTTGCTCGACTTTAAGCTGCGTATAAGACCGAGTGAATCGATGCTTGACATACTGAGATCAATCAGAATAATCGCCGGTATCTCCCTGAACAGCTCCTCCCAGATCTCCTCGGCCGTTGAAACTATCGGCGCCTTTGAAAAGTGCTTGCGTAAGGAGGCCGAAATACGCTCGCACTCACAGAGCTGCTCCATGCCGGTGTCGGTGTCTTTGCGTTTATCAAAGATAATGAGCGCACTCGGCCTTGTATAAAGCGGAGAGTCGGTTTTTTGATAGTTCATCATTGCATTTCTCCTTGAACAGCATACAAGTTAATTGAATTCTACATCATTATACATGAAATTTCAATATTTAAATTCGAAAATATCTTTAAATTTCTTTGAAATTTCAACGTTTTTAACGCTCAGAATACTTTTTAAGACCAAATAGGACATTTTACGACGCAATTGAACATAAATTTTATTGCTCCGATATCGCACGCGGAGTGCTTGCAAGCCGTCTGACAGAAAAAATACGGAATTATAATGAAAGGGCATAACGATGTTAAGCTTTATATCCCAATTGATCGACAGTGTATTTGTATTCATAGGTGCGGTGCTTAAGAAAAACTGTTTTCCTCCGCCGCTTTCTCCCGAAGAAGAGAGAGCGCTTCTCGGAAGGCTTTCAGATGGCGATGAGGAAGCGCGAAGCGAGCTGATAGAGCGGAATCTGCGCCTTGTTGCCCATATAGCAAAAAAGTACACCGCTGCAGGAAGAAGCACCGATGATCTGATATCAATAGGCTCCATAGGTCTTATAAAGGCGGTAAACACTTTTGATGCGGAAAAATGCAGAACGCTTGCAGGCTATGCTTCAAGATGCATTGAAAATGAGATACTGATGTTTATAAGAAGCGAAAAAAAGCATCTTTC
The DNA here is from genome assembly GCA_017395105.1 of Clostridia bacterium. Classification (GTDB taxonomy): domain Bacteria; phylum Bacillota; class Clostridia; order Christensenellales; family CAG-138; genus PeH17. The sequence continues at coordinate 21,159 of JAFPWD010000038.1, read as the reverse complement.
GGATATCCCGCTTGAAGAACCGATAGGCACGGACAGGGACGGCAACGAGATAACGCTCTCGGATATCCTGCCCGCTGAAAGCGAACCTATAATCGAAGGGATAATTTCGGATTCGACCGGAAGAAACGTCAGAAGCGCGGTGGATACCATGCTGACAGCGCAGGAACGCAGAATAATACGCCTTAGGTACGGGCTTGAAAACGGCATCCCGCTTACTCAGCGCGAGGTGGGTAAAATGATGAATATATCGAGATCGTATGTTTCAAGGATAGAAAAAAGGGCGCTTATCAAGCTGAACGAATGCCTTAATGGAAAGCTTTGAGCCTAAAGAGTTGATGCGCTTGCGCAGTCAAATGCCCCAATACTCCTCGTCACTCATATAGCGCGAGCTTGGGCGAGCTCTGCCTCCGTTTGGAGATTGCCCTCTGAAAAGAAGCGTTTGATTATTAAGTATCCTGCGGGGATTATCCTCAAACAGAAGGCTCGCATAGTTATAGGAAAAACGCTGTGCAACATAGTCGGCAACCGCGCGCATATCGGGAATTCGCGAAATTTGATCGTGGGCATCGCTCGCAACGAGCTGGGCGGCACTCGAGGAAAGAAGCTCGAGCGCAACGCCGCGGCAAGTACTGCCGAATTCGCCGATTATGCTGTCGCTGTCGAGCTGAAGCGCGCATCCCATATTAACAAGGTCGAAGAGGTAGCGTATGCTGTCGTGCGCAAAATAATAGCGTTCCGGATGAGCGATTATGGGGCGAATGCCGCGCTGCTTGAGTGCCATAAGCACATCCCTGAAAAACCACGGATCCTCATCGAAATCGCATTCAACGAGCATGTAGTTCGATTCGCCAAGGCAGCATATCATGCCGTTATCATAATCCTCGGGAGTGGAATCGCAGGCAAAAACCTCCATGCCGCGGTGGATCTTCAGCCTCGACGTGGCCTTCTCTGCGCCGAGTGCGCTTCGAAGCGCGGAGAAAGCAGCATCAAATTCAGGGCCGCAGTAGTTTTCAAATCTGCCGGGAATGCAATGCGGAGTTGCAATTATATCGGTTATCCCGCTCGAAGCGGCAATCATGCCCATTTCAAACGAAGTAAGCTCGCTATCGGAACCGTCGTCGATCCCCCAAACTATATGATTGTGAATATCGATCATACATCCTCCATGCATTGAGCCAAACCCGTTTGGCAGCGCATGCTGCGAATAGATAACTAAAAAAACAAAAGCACCCGAGCGGGCACTTGACTTGAGCCGATAAAGATTAGTCGGATCAACAGCAGCGATGCTGCGGTTTACGGGTTCGGCTTATACCCCGCTCGATCCCTTTCCATCAGCAAACGCCCAAGGCAGGGTGCTTGCTGATGGAGCGGGTGATGGGAATCGAACCCACATTATCGGCTTGGGAAGCCGACGCTCTGCCACTGAGCTACACCCGCTTGGAACCATGATAAAAGTATAACCCAAAACGAACAGCTTGTCAATATCAAAATTGGCTAAAACGCCGCAAACGCAAAGATTCGACAGTTATTTTATATTAGGAATGCTTTGCCCCATGCTGTACTCCATGTGGGCGGACAGAAGCTTAAACAGCTCGCTTTGCATATTGGCGGTCAGCCTGATGCGGTATAGCTCCCTGCTTTCAAGAAGAATGATGCGCCTGAGTGCTTCCATGGATTCGGCTGAAAAGGCGGCCTCATCCGAGGCACACTCATCGCACAACGAGCCGCCAAGTTGATTTGAAAAACGAATTTGCTTATAGTTGAGCACACTTTTGCCGCAGCCTGCACAATAAGTGATTATCGGCTCATAGCCCTCGATAACGATCAGTTTTGCGTAAAAACCGATCAACAGATCCTTGCAGCAGGCTTCGGAGTATGCAATAAAACTCAGAGTGTAATAAACGAGTGAATAAAGCTCGTCGTTCTTTGCCGGATTGCCGACTCTTTTGACCGTTGCGGCGACCTGAGCGGCAGTGGAGAAGCGGTCATAATCCTCGCGTATCGGGTAGAATGCCTCAATAACGGACGAGGAGGATATGTATTCGATGCCGTTTCTTTCATAAACAACGAATTCGCCGCAGCAGAAGATATCCTTAACGGCACAGGCAGCGTTTGGTCTGTTTGAGCGAACGCCGCGGGCAGTTAAGGAAACAAGCCCGCGCTCGCGCGTGAGCACCGTCAATATCCTATCGTTTTCCTTATAGTCTGCATAGCGCAGAACTATTCCATTCAGCTTATCAAAGGCCATATATGCACTCTTTTAATACTAAAAGCTTCCTCGTTTTTCCACCGCTTCCGTATTCTGATCGGAGCTTGGAGCCTGATTTTGGGCAGAATAAGCAGAAAGACCGATAGAACGGAGGAAGCCATGGAAAAACGGAAGCTTGAGGGTGTTAACGATCACGCTGCGCACAGGAGCAAGCATTGGAGAAGGTTTGTTAAAACAGGCAGTATAGACGACTACCTGTTGTTCAGCAAAGCGCGTTTTAGTGCGCAGTCGGCGATAAAGAGTGAAGAAAAATAGCGTATCACATCAGAAATTCGGATCGAAGCCGAATTCCCTGAGGGCCGATGCGCTGTTTCGCCAATCGGGGCGAACCTTCACATATAGCTGAAGATTCACCTTGGTGCCGAACAGCCACTCTATCTCCCGCCTTGCGTTCGTGCCTATCTTCTTAAGCATAACGGCGCCCTTGCCGATAACTATGCCCTTGTGGGATTCGCGCTCGCAGTATATGGTGGCAAATACATCGTGAATGCCGTCATCGCGAAGCGTGATCTTATCGATGCCGATGCCGATGCCGTGGGGGATTTCATCGTGCAGAAGCTTGAGCGCAGTTTCACGAATCATCTCGGCGCATATTGCCCACATCGGCTGATCGGTCACCATATCGTCCGGATAGTACTGAGGGCCTTCAACGGCGTATTCCTTCAGCACGGCCTCGAGCTTATCCACGCCCCTTCCGCTCTCAGCAGATATGGGAACGATATGCGAAATAAAGCTCTCGTTTGAAAGCCTTTCGGCAATCTCGTCTATCGTGCCGAGGCTCACAAGATCGGTTTTGTTTACGGCGGCAACTACAGGTGTCTTCCCTACCCTTTCTCCGATCGTTTTCAAAAGCAACTCGTCCTTTTCGCGAATACCGATGGATGCATCAAACATCAGGAGCACCGCATCCACCTCGCCGATGGTATCGTATGCCGCCTTTATCATGTATTCGCCAAGACGGTTCTTTGGAGCGGTAACGCCCGGCGTGTCCAAGAAAATAAGCTGATAGCCCTCGCGGGAAACAACGCCTGTTATGCGGTTGCGCGTCGTTTGAGCGCGGTCGGAAACTATGCTTATCTTCTGACCGACCATGCGGTTCATCAGAGTGGATTTTCCAACGTTCGGCGAGCCGATTATGGTTACGAATCCAGAGCGATAACTCATTAGGCCATATCCTCCTTTTTGAAAGCCATTGGGAGCAGCTCGCCGAGAGTGGTCTCTATGTATTTTCCGTTTTTATCCGAGCAGATAAGGGGCATATCTTGGGAGCAAAACTCAGAGAGAACCTGACGGCAAACGCCGCATGGATATGTGAAATGCTCGCTGTCGGATGCGATCGCCAATGCCGAAAACTCAAGCTCACCTTCGGAAACGGCCTTAAACAGAGCGGTTCTTTCGGCACAGTTTGTGGGGGAATAGGCCGCGTTTTCGATATTGCAGCCAAGGTAATATTTGCCGCTCTTTCCGAGCAGACAAGCGCCAACTCTAAAATGTGAGTAGGGCACGTATGCACGCTCCATCGCTTTGAGGGCAAGCCCGACCATCTCGTTCATTCTGTTTTTTTCGATAGTATTCTTCATAACTCCTGCATTTGAAACAAGCTTATCTTCAATCTTTGAAATAATAATCCTCTGCCGCTCGAGCATGATGCTTTCGTCCTCGGGCTCGATATGGTCATAACCGAGAAGATGCAGCATACCGTGAACGGTCAAAAAGGCTATCTCGCGAGCCGCCGAATGGCCGAGTTCTTCTGCCTGTCTTTCGGCAGTCGGCACAGAGATCATTATATCCCCGAGAAACCCATCGGGCGCAGTCAAAAGCGCATCTCCCTCGTCCGCAGGGAAGCTGAGAACGTCGGTTGGCCTGTCCACGGAGCGGAAATCTCTGTTGCAGATATGAATGGACTCGTCATCGGTGAGGATCACCGCGGGATATCTGCCGATCACGGACTCGGCTTCAAGCACCGCCTGAACGGCAATGCGAACTGCAGCCTCGTTTTCTTCGGAGACTTTAACGTTTTCCGTTTCAACAGATATCAAGCTTTCAATCATATCATTATCGATCATATTCATTGTTCGCCCTTATCTTCGATATCGGCTTGCTGCGAAGCATCGGCTGCTTCATTCGCAATCCGCTTCAACTGCGGGTACTCTATACGCTCGTGGTACTGAGCAAGCAGATTTTTAACGAAGCTTTTTTCGATATTGCGTATATCGGCAGCGGTGAGCGGACAGAGCGAGAGCTGAGCATCATCAGGCTGCCAAAGACTCTTGATCACGTATGCCACTCGTTCTTCGATCAGCTTAGCTGTCGGCCTTTTGATGGAACGCACTGCGGCTTCGCAGCAATCGGCAAGCATGAGAACGGCGCCCTCCTTAGTTTGTGGCTTTTCGCCGTCGTAAGCAAAATCCTCGCACCTAACAGAAGATCTGTCCTCAGCAAGCTCAAGCGCTTTATTGTAGAAATACATCATAACCGAGTCGCCATGGTGCTGCGAAGCGATCTTAATGAGCTCCGACGGGAATCTGCTTTTTGCAAGCATCGCTGCTCCGTCGCGCTGATGAGCGATTATCCTCTTTGCGCTCTCCTCGGGCGTAAGCTCGTCGTGTATGTTATACTCGCCTTGATTTTCTTTGAAGTATTTGGGGCTCACAAGCTTGCCCACGTCATGATAATAAGCGGCGGTTTTGCAAAGAAGCGGGTTGGCACCCACTATCTCGGCGGCGCTCTCGGCGAGAACGCCGACTATCAATGAGTGATGGTAGGTTCCCGGAGCCTCGATCATAAGCCGCTTTAGCAGCGGGTTGTTGTTGTTCATAAGTTCGTTGAGCCGTGCATCGGTCGCAACGTCGAAAACCGACTCAAACACGGGAAGAAGTCCCGTTGCAACAACGCCGCAGATGAGCCCGCCGCCGAGCATCCATGCGGCATCGGAGATGATCCGATGGATATCGGCATGGAGAAAAGCGAGTATACCTGCGCACATAAGCGCGGAGGCGGCACCGCCTGCGAGACCGGAGAGGATAGGAAGGGTTCTGCTGTGCCGTGAATTGAGCATCAAAACCGATACGATGCCGCCAACGAGAACCGAAAGAAAGATCAGAAACGGCTTGTCCAAAGCGCCGGTTCCGGAGAAAGCGATGGTCAACAGCAGGCAGATTGCGGACATAAACACACTCAAAGTATAGGCGGAGCGTCTCGTTATAAGAATGCCGCAAAGGATTATCGCAACAGGTGCGGCAACGAAGGTGTATGAGAGCGCCGTTGTAATTGCGGTCAGTACCGAAGCAACCGCGATGAGAGCAGCTACAGCAAAGAGCCTGTTGGTTTTTGTTAGAAGAGATCGCTCTTCGTAGTACAGATAGGTCTCAAACAAAAGTATGGAAGCAACTGAGCACACGGCGCACATCACGGCAAGCCAAACGAGATTCCAACCGTCGTTCTCAGGCCAAACGCTTGAAAGCCTGATATATGAGGTCAGGAAAATCAAAACGGCAACTATCGCAAGCACGATGAAGCCAAAGCTCGGTTCAACGGCCTTTCGCGCCTTTCCCATGAGGGAGCCGATGCCTTTTGAAGCCGGCTTATCGATAGCCGAGAGCTCAGCTTGCTCGGTTTTATTCCTTTTCTTCACTTTAACACCTCGCTGCAATAGTGAGTAATGCTTGAATACGCTTGAGAGCCTCTATCACTCAGCTCTTTGCGGTATTTCTATCGGAGCTGTGCTCGGCGTTTCGCTCGGCAGCTCGCGCAGCTGCGGCTTCGGCCGCCTTTTCATAAGCCCTTACTATGCGCTGAACCATTTCATGGCGAACGACGTCCCTTGCTGTCAAATGAACGGTGGCTATGCCTTCAACGTCCGAAAGCACGCGAAGGGCGTGAATAAGTCCGCTCTTTTTATCCTGTGGAAGATCGATCTGAGTAATGTCGCCCGTAACCACAACGCGCGAGCCTTCGCCAAAGCGCGTCAGAAACATTTTCATCTGTTCTATAGTGCAGTTCTGCGCTTCATCAAGGATTATATAAGCATCATTCAGCGTTCTGCCGCGCATGTAAGCAAGAGGCGCCACTTCGATCACGCCGCGTTCGGACAGCGTTTTGAAGCCCTCGGAGCCGAGAAAATCGTATAACGCATCATAAAGCGGGCGCAGATACGGATCGACCTTGTTTTGAAGATCGCCGGGAAGAAAGCCGAGCTTCTCCCCCGCCTCCACGGCAGGCCTTGTGAGGATGATGCGGCTTACCTCCTTGTTTTTGAAGGCAAGCACGGCCATGGCAACGGCAAGATAGGTCTTGCCTGTTCCGGCCGGGCCAACGCCGAAAACGACGGTGTTTTTCTTGAGCGCCTTGACGTATTTCTTCTGTCCGAGCGTTTTGCATTTTATCTGCTTGCCGCGGCTTGTGAAAGCAATAACGTCATCCGCAAGATCGAGAATGAGCTCGGGAGTACCCTCGCGCGCAAGATCGATCGCATAGCGGATCCTACCCCTGTCGATGCTTTCGCCCTTGGCGATGAGAGCAAGCATGCCCGAGATGACTCCGCTCGCTGCTGAAACGGCGCTCTGCTCACCGGACACCTTTATTTTCTCGGAATCAAAGCTTATATGCGCGCCGGTCTCAGCCTCGATCACGTGCAGGTTTTCATCAAAAACACCGAACAAGCGGATCGCATCATCCATTGAGTCAAACTCGATGTATTCGACTGTGTTCTCCGATCGCGAAGCAGCGGGGCAGCTGATATCCGCATCATCGGCGGGATTAGTATTAAGCATTTCGCTTTCGTTCATAGATACCTCGTATATCCGATTCTTTCATAAGTATACACAGCGATCCGCACCGTCAATGCGCCGTCGTCCTCCCAAATCAGCTCGGTAGCCTTTGAGATAATGACTGCGCCCTCAGGTATTCGACGGTGGATCTGCGCACTAAGCTCAGCTTCGGCAGCTTCAAGCATTTCGTTTTTTGAAAGCTCCCGATCCTTTAAAATAATTTCATGCGCCGAGCCTCCGTGAACGAATACGGGAAGGAAAACAGCATCAAACGGAAGCATGGCACGGTTTTCAAGCTCGCAGTCGATGAAGCTGAGACTTGGAGAAAGGCTCAGCCTGAAAAGCTTGCAAACGGCATAGTCCTCCGAACGTCCGCTGCGAGAGGGGCGAAGATCGTTCGGATCGATCCGAATGCTGAAGTCGTATGCGACCTCGCCGATTATCTCGGCATCGGCTCGCACAAGAATTCCTTCGCCGCCCTGCTCGGGCGTGATATCGCCGCTTACAAGAAGCTGATCCTTCTTGATGGCATCGCCGGGTTTTACGGCAGCGATACCGTCGAATGTTGCCACGCTGAGGATCACGCAGTCCTTATCCGAATAGATGCTTTTGGGACGGCTGCCGTCGTCCGAGGGTCTTTCGAGAGCAGAATGCGTTTCCACCCTTAAAACAACTCCGTCGATCGTTACGTTCGCAAAGCCTATTGAGCCGATACGATCGGCGATGCTCTTTGACAGCTCGGCCCTGTCTATACTTGAAGCGGAGATTCCGCGAACCGCACCATAGATTTCAAGCGCATCAAGAACCGGCTGATAGAGCTTGGGCTCTGCGCAATCGATTTTGATAAAAAGAATGCGCTTTGACAGCAGCAGTATCGCCGCGATCGCCGCAATGAGCGATATGATCAAGGCCTTTCTTGCACACAGCTCGCGAAGACACAGCGATGTGCCGCCCTCCTTCAGCACTCGAATATCCGCTCCGATATCTGCGCAAAGTGATCGAGCTTCACCGTATTTAGATGCAGGCACGACCGCAATAAGCGAGCATGAAGACAGTCGCGTGATATTGTGAAGCGGTATACCGCATGCAAGCGCCGCGTTTACGAATCGCTCGAGCCTTTTGCATATCACTTCTATTTTAACATATCCATAGGGAAATTTCCAGATACGCATACACATTTTCTTTCTTTAGGCGAATCAGCGTGCTTTTTCATAACAAACCGAGTTGATGCATCCGTCTATAAGCATGCTTGAGGATTCGGCACAGCGTATTTTCAGCGCCTTCCCCGCAACCCTCAACACACCGAGTGCGGTTTTTATGCGCACGGTATTATCGCCGATCTCAAGAACGCCGCAATGGTTTTCGATCTCAACATGCATATCTGCAAGCAGAGTTACGCATGGGTATCTCGGAGATTGAGCTTCAGGCAATGAAACGGCTCGAAAAGCTTCGCCGCCGCGCCGTGCCAATGCAGCCGTTTTCGCATCTCTATTGATATTATGTTCCGTTCGCTTCATGCTTAACTATATGCAATCAAAAGTCACGAGAGAATTATTTGATGCTAATTAGAACCGCCATCTTCCAAACAGGTTAAAAAGGGGATTCTCAGCCCTCTGTTGACGATAGATATTACGCCAAGCTCAGACCATTCCGATTTTATCCTGTTTATTCCGACCCCGTACTCAAAGAGCATCATATCATTCATACCTGTATCAACCGAAAAGCTCTCCAAATCGCATACCGAGCAGTCAAAGATAAACGCATCTATTTCGATCCCAAAGCGGCTCATGATTTCGAGCTTTGAGTCGAAAATCTCTTCAATAAGGGACGGTGCGGCATGCTTTGCGCTGTTTGAGATACAATAGACCGCTTCAGCTTTGTTTTTATTGATAAAACTTTTTAAATGCGAAACTTTTTCGATGCAATCTTCTTCAATTATGACCGCTGATCTAAGGCCGTTTTCAAGCATTTCGCTCAGCAAATCGAAATGGAAAGCGTTTTTAAGAAATATCAATGCCGAATCGGAGCTTATACTGCGTATCTCATGCGGAAGCACAAGCTCTATCCTGCGTTGCTTGAGCTGCTCCAGATCGATCATCAGGCCTTCAACGGCATCCGCATTCGAGCAGTCATAACAAAGCGCGTATAGGGCAAAGCCCGAATCGAATGCTCCGGCCTCAAGCACACGTCCACTGCCTGCATTTTTTGCCGTGATCGCAATAAGCAGCATGAATGATGCGATGAAGCAAAGAGTGAGCGCGGAGCGTTTCAGCCTTCTCATGGATGCTTCACTGATAAAACGCAGATTGATTATTTGCGCATCGAGCTTCGCGCAGCATCTGCTTTTCGTTTTACGCATTTCGTTCATCTCCCTTGAATTTAACGGTTTTCGAGCTTATAATACTATATGAACACTATTCAAGGAGGGCTATCGCTATGAGGTGCAGCTGCAGGAATTGCGGAGTATATATGGTGCAGTCGGAGGATTCGCATCTCGGCTGCGTGTGTCCTGAATGCGGCGAAAGATGCACCGCCTGCCTCGGAACGAACAGCATGATGAGCCGCGAAAGCATTGAAAGCTTAAAAAAGGACCCTGCTCTTGCAGCCATGCTGATGAGCAGGATCCTTGAAAACGAGAGGGACGACGAGGAATAATACCGCGGGGAGAGGAGAGTCACGCTCAAAGCACCTTTTCAAGCGCTTTGATGCTTTCAATGCTCGTTGCCCAGCTCGTTACGAAGCGCACAACGCTGTTTTCTTCATCGTATTTTTCCCAAAAACTGAACTGCACTTTTTCACGCAGCTCTTCGATTTCCTCATTTCGCATTATTATGAACTGCTGATTGGTCGGCGACTCGAGATAGAATCGGGCTCCCTTTCTTTTGAATACCTCTTTCAGCTCGTCCGCCATCTGAACTGCATGCTTTCCGAGTTTAAAATACAGACCGTCCTCAAACAAAGCATCAAATTGAGCGCCAAGCAGCCTTCCCTTGGCAAGAAGCGCGCCGTTTTGCTTGATTAGAGTCAAAAAATGCTGCGGCGCATTACCCTTTGGGAACACGACGGCTTCTCCTATGAGCGCGCCGACCTTTGTTCCTCCGATATAGAAAACATCGCAAAGCGAAGCGAGCTCGGAGAGAGTTGCGTCGCACTCGGGGCTTGCCAGCGCGTATCCGAGTCGTGCGCCATCGGCATAGAGCAAAAGCTTGTAATCATCGCAAAGACTGCGAAGCTCTAAGAGCTCAGCTCTTGAGTATAAGGTTCCAAGCTCGGTCGGGAATGAGATGTAGACCATACCGGGAAAGACCATATGTTCGTTGTTTTCATCAGAAAAAAAGGCGGATACGAACTCCCTTGCAGCGCGAATATCAAGCTTGCCCTCGGAGCTTGGCAGCTCGATCACCTTATGCCCGGATGCTTCTATAGCGCCGGACTCGTGTATGCTGACGTGCCCGGTGGCTGCAGCCAAAACACCCTCATATTGCTTGAGCAGCGAGGAGATGACCACTCGGTTGGCCTGAGTTCCGCCGGATAAAAAGAAAACGTCGGCATTGGGGCAGGCGCAGGCTTCGCGAATCCTCGCCTTAGCGCTTTGGCAGATCTCGTCCGTTCCGTAGCCGCTAAGCGGGATCAAATTCGTTTGAGCAAGCCGCTCGAGGACTGCGGGGTGAGCGCCTTCCTGATAATCGTTGATGAAATAAAGCATAGTTTCTCCTTTAAATCAACTGAGCCCGACACAACGTCGGGCTGCAGGATCGGCGTGTTAAACGCCGTATGAATTGCCTTTAATGAATTCTATCGCTTTTTCGCGCATGGAATGGGGCTCAAGGATCTCGATGTCGGTAAGATACTGCATCGTCCAGTACAATACCCCCTGCGGCGCTGCCTTTATCCTTGCAATGAAATGCTCTTCATCATCTGCAGCGATGCGGATCCCCGTGCCGAATTCGTCGATAACGCCGCCGATGGCTTTATTCTTGCAGCGCAGCACGATATCCACAGGCTTGCCTGCGTAAGCATAAACCGTTTTGCGAGCGGTGTTGATATCAACCCTTGAAGATGGAAAATCCAAAGGCTTGTCGAGCACACGGATGTCCTTCATAAGATCAATACGGTAATAACTCAGATCGACCTTGCCCTCCTTGATGCAGAGAAGGTAATAATTCTGATTATCGCAAACCATACTGTACGGGCTGACAACGTATCGCTCCTTACGGCGCGGATGCAGTCTTTTATCGAGGCCGTATTGATTGTAGATGAAATCGACCTTGACCTTTCTTGCAATGGCGAGATCGAGCGAATCGATATTGAAAAAAACGGTTCTGTTCTGGGTCTTTTTTTCGGATTCAAAAGAAAACAGGTGTTTGTAGTTTTTGCGCTGATGAATGCTGAGAACGGATTGCAGCTTTTCGATAAGATCGCCCGTTTGCTTTTGCGGTATTGATCGCTGAGAATACACGGCATCCATCATAAGCCTGATCTCGGAGGGCTCGAAAAGTCGCGTCATAAGATAATAACCCTGCCTGCGCTTATCATATTCTGAGATCTCAAAGCCAAGCTTTGTGAGCGTATCCATGGAGCTGTAAACGGTGCGGCGGTCGATCTTCATGCCATAGTCATCCTCGAAGTGGCCGATAATATCGTGCATCGAGAGCAGATGCTCCTCATCGGAATATTTTTCAAGGATCCTGTACAGACAGATGGTATTTGCTTTATCGGTGAGCTTTTTATCGTTTTTCATAAGTCTTCTCTCCAGGTTGGTTGAGATTAATTATCCGTAAAAGCGCAGAACGCATCCCTAAGATACTTTACTTTGATGAGATTTATGCCTTCCACGCCCTTGAGCTGTGAAGAATGCGGAACTATCGCATTTTTATAACCGAGTCGAGCACATTCCTGAACCCTTGCAAGCAGCCGATCAACGGGTCGGATCTCGCCTGTTAAGCTTAATTCTCCGATAGCAGCAGTGCTTTCGGGAAGCCGTCTGTCGAATACCGAGCCCGCTACGGCAAGCGCAACGGCAAGATCGGCTCCGCGGTCATCCAATCGAATGCCGCCAACGGCGTTTGTGTACACGTCCTTATCGTTGATACGGAGTCCACCGCGGCGTTCAAGCACGGCGAGCAGAAGCATAAGCCTGCTCGTGTCCATCCCGGCAGCAACACGCCGAGGATTGGCAAAAGCCGAGGTGCTCAGCAGGGACTGAACTTCAACGAGGATGGGACGGTTGCCCTCCATGATGCATGCAACACAGCAGCCGCTGTCGTTCCCGCCCGTAACAAATAGTTCGGCGGTGTTCTTAACCTCGCATATTCCTTCCTGCCGCATCTCGAATATGCCGATCTCGTTTGTGGAGCCGAAACGGTTCTTGACGGCGCGAAGCAATCGAAGCGAATCGTGCCTGTCGCCCTCAAAATAAAGCACGGTATCGACCATGTGCTCAAGCATACGCGGCCCCGCGAGCGCACCTTCCTTGGTTACGTGGCCAACGATAAACACAGCGCAGCCCTTCTCCTTGGCAAGAGAGGTCAGAACAGCCGTTGCTTCGCGGATCTGGGTAACGCTGCCCGTTGCGTTTGAAAGCGAAGGGCTCGTCATGGTTTGAATGGAATCGACTATCATAAAGCTGGGCTTGATCCTGTCGACCTCGGCCTCGATCGCATCGATAGAGGTTTCAGTCATAACAAGAAGCTCGCCGTTCACGCCGCAGCGAGAAGCGCGCATCTTGAGCTGTGCCTTGGATTCCTCGCCCGAGATATACAGCGCGGAGCCGCTGTGCATCAGATTGCTTGCCGCCTGCATAAGAAGCGTGCTTTTTCCGATGCCCGGGTCGCCGCCAACGAGCACCGTTGAGCCAGCAACAACACCGCCGCCAAGAACGCGGTCGAGTTCGCCTATACCCGTTTTAACGCGCATGGAGTCGTTTTCGCTGACACTTTGAAGCGCAACGGCATGTGAAGGGGATGCGCTCCTTCTTGTGCCGCTGCTCGCGGGCGCTGCCTGCATCTCCACCATCGTGTTCCAGCTTCCGCAGCCGGGGCAGCAGCCGAGCCATTTAACGCTCTCATGCCCGCATTCGCCGCATACAAATTTAGTTTTATCCTTCATTTTCGGCATGTAATTCATATTTGCCCAAGGGACAAGGCATGTATTTTATTATATCGCGCACTCGTGAGGTAACGTCCATCCAAAATATGATGCCGTCCTTGGAAACGCCGAGGAGCTGTGCGGACTCGTTTTCGGCGGTCAAGCGATAGGTCTCACCAGTTCCAAGCTCATACATATACACCGCATCGCCCTTTGAATAGATAATGCAGTTTGAGTGTATGCAAAACTCGATAACGCCATCGGCTATCTCGAACGAACCGGAAGCTCCGTCGGAGCAATAGAGCTTTGCGTTCTCCGCATGCGGAGAATCGAGCCAAGCATAGTATTCACCGTTGTACTCGGGGTCGTGAACAAGGAGTCCGGGGCGAAACTCGGATAGACTGCCGGTTTTGATATCAAGAGTTTTAACAGCGGAATCGTTCATGGAAGCGGCCGCCGCCCAAACGAGCTTCCCGTTTGAAAGATAAGGCATGCTCGTTCCGCTCGAATGATTATCGAAGAAATCGACCACGGCGGTCTCTTCAGTGGAAAGATCGCAAATGAAGATCTTTTCGCGTTCGCTGCCGGTGCGCTCGATCCAAGCGAGATGATCGCCGTCGAGCTTCAGCTCGGGCTGACCCACGTAAACTGTTTTTATGGTTTTGGGTTCGGGCGAAGCGGCGCTTCGATCAACGCAGCGTATCTCCCCGCCTCCGAAGTCATAGTTCGCATCGAAGTAGACGAGCCATTTGTCGTTGAAAACAGGGAACAAAAGATGATCGTTTTGAGGCTTTATATCGAGCTCAACGGCCTCGGATGCAGAAAGCTCGGCAGAAAGCTTACAGCAGATGAGCTTTTCGAGCCTTACCTTGCCGCCGAAAAGCTTACCCGCCGAAAAAATGACCGTGTCACCGAAGGAGCTCGGATCGGCAAGCCAAGGATAGTTGAATTCACCCGGCAGGATCAGCTCATGCTGGAAGGCAACGGGATCGAAGTTTTCCATAGGATGCGGAGTCGGCGTGGGTTCGGCGGTCGGAACGGGGCTCGCTGTTTCGATCAGCGGCGCATTGATTTTTCCCGCGAAGCGACCGATAATGCCGCTTGCATCAAGAGGAGTATCGACCTTGAAGAAGGCTTCAAGCACGAACATAACGCCGAAAACAAGCAAAGCAATGCCCGCAAGCGCACCAAAAACAACGCCAAGCAGCTTTAATATCGGGGCAAGGCTTCCCGAACGAAAGCTTTTTATCGAGCTTCGTCTGCGGCTTCTTCTTTTGTTTAAACGGTTTCTCATATATACGATTATAACACAATAAAACGGTTATGTCATCATCTGTCGGCAAATTTCTGCACTCAACGATTACCAGTCGAATGCTGCGATAGCGCTTTCAATGGCCTTGGCAGCATCGGCTCCGCCCGAACGCTGCTCATAAAGCGCAAGCGAAAGCAGCGAAATCAGCTCCGAAAGGCTCTTTGCAGAATACTTTTTTGCCGCTGTGCAGGCTTTTTCGTTTGGATAGCTTTTGCCCTGCATTTTTGCTGCTGCGGCCTTCACGGACAGCCCCGAGTCCATGAGCCTTTTGCCCTCAAGCATACGCCTGAAGCTTGAAAGCAGCGCACCAACGATTATCGGCTGATCGTCCTTCTCACTCAAAAGCGCATGCAGTGCGCGAAGTCCATCCACGGTTTTTGCGCCGGTAAGGCAGTTTACAGCATCAAACACCTTGAATTCGATGTTGCCAACTGTCGAGCTTGAAATGATATCGGGCGTTATGACTCCCCCGCTTCCAACGCGATCAACGGCCTTTTGAAGCTCGTTGCTCAGGCGAACCATGTCGTTGCCGACGAGCCCAACAAGCGTGTTTGCAACCGATCTGTCGAGCACGGCGCCGAGCCTCGCTGCTGTAAACACGCACCAAGAAGCGGCTTCGGCTGCATCGGGTCTGTCGAAGAGCACTTCCCCGCCGCTTTTGGCGAAAAAGCTAAGCAGCTTGGATTTGGAATCAAGCTCGCCCTTAACGCCGATAAACAGCGCGGTGGTTTGAGGAAGCGCCTCAAGGTATTCAACAAGCTCCTTGCTGTCAGCACCCGAAGCAAGTCCCTTTACCACCACAACGGAGCAAGGCGAAATAAGCGGCAGCATCTCGCATGCTTCCATGATGGCATCGCGGTCGGCATCGTGCAGAACGCGAAGATCGAATACGCGCGCATCGGATGAGATAAGCTCCTCACAGGAGTGCAAACAGATCTCCTTGAAGAACTCATCCTCGCCGTGGAGAAGGTAGGAGCCGCGAACGGTGTTTATATCGAGCAATTTTGAAAAGTCCCTGTATTTCATGCGTTAATTATACCCATAAAGTATGAAAAAGTAAACAGTATTAAAAGCGGTATCGCCAATTCAAGGCGTTTTCTTTTCGGCCGAAGAACGTATTCCGAAGCGGTGAAGATCAAAAACGCAAAAACGATGCAGCATATGGCGCTCGGGGGCGAAAACTCCGCCGAAGCAAGAGGAAGCTTGGAGATCAAGGTCAGCAGATTTTCAACCGCAAAAAGAACTGCCCTCGGAAGGATAGCAGCGAACTGCGCAAAAGGCGGAACGATGAAGGAAACAAGCGTTGTGATGAAGCCGAGTATCACCACTGCGGAAAATGCGGGAACGGCGATAAGATTGGAAAGCAGTGAATACGGAGTGACCGAGGAATAGTATCTTAGCTGAAGCATCGCAGTGCCGATCGTTGCGCTGAGGCATACTGCGGCAGCGGATGAAAGCTTATCCGGAATCCGGATGCCGTGCAGCTTCCGTGAAATCGAGTTCGAAAATAATGCGATACCGAACACAGCAGAAAATGAGAATTGAAATCCGAGCGAATAGAGCTGAAACGGATTGACTGTCAGTATGAGTATCGAAGCGAGCGAAAGCGATGAGAGCATATCGGGCCTTCGTTCGAGCAAATTGGCGCCGAGAATACACGCGGTCATTACTGCAGCACGAACGATGCCGGGAGTGTATGCAGCAACGGTGCAGTAGGCTGATGCAAACGCGAGGATAACGATAAAACGCAGCAGCCGCCTCCTCTTTGGGATCAGCAGCGATATTGCGCCAACGATTATTCCCATGTGAAAGCCCGAGATCGCGAGCAGATGCGCTGTGCCGCTTGCACGGTAAGCCTCCGAGCGCTCATCGGACAGCTCGTCCCGAACGCCGATAAGCAGAGCGGAGAATATGCCGCCATCCTCGCCGAAAGCATATTTGATTCTTTCGTCAACCGCGCTTCTGATTCCGTGAACAAACTCGGCAACAGGAAGAGCGTGCTCCCCCGTTACCGTTAATGAATCCGCCGCCGCAATGCAGCCTATCCCCTTTGAAAGCAGAACTTTTCTTTCGTCATAGGTGGAAAAGCGCCTGCTTGGCTTTTGAACAGAAGCATCGGCCTCGATGCAGTCGCCGATCTTAAGCTGAGCATGAAAGGCTGAGGCGAGGCTGAACCGCACTCTTTTATTGAACGGCTCGCCGTTCAGCTTTACCCTGCTGAGGACGAGGCACGTGTTATTTTCACGGTGTTCGATCTCACAAACGGTGCCGCAAACGCGCGCTTCGCCGGATGAGAATTCGGCGGGAAGCATGGCGGAAGCCATGCTGAGCCCGAAGAGCACGGCAAGCGCGAAAACGGCAGAGCGCTTTCTTTTGAAGCACATCAGAGCGCAGCCTAATAGCGCGATCAGCGCCGCAAGGATGATATTGAACGGATACGAGACGTTGGCGCATAGCAAAATGCCCGCCATCATTCCGAGCGCAAACTCAAACAGCGGGCGATAATTGATAAGCCTGTTTTCTGCGTTATCGGCTGTCATTCATTATGTATGGCAGGCGGAAAGCGCCGTGCCATCAGCCGTTCACAACAGCCATTGCCTCGATCTCAACGAGAGCGCCTGCGGGAAGCGCAGCAACTTCAACGCAGCTTCTTGCAGGATAGGGCTCGTGGATGAGCATGCCGTAAAGCTTGTTTACAAGCGCAAAGTCGGACATGTTCTTAACGAAAACAGTCGTTTTAACGATACCCTCGAGCGAGGAGCCTGCGGCCTCGAGCACGGCCTTGAGGTTGTTTATTGCCTGGATGGTCTGCGCTTCAACGCCGTTCTGCATTTCGCCGGTCTCGGGATTGAGCCCGATTTGGCCGGATGTGAATACCATCTTGCCGACCTTTACGCAATGACTGTAGGGGCCGATGGCCTTGGGGGCGTTGTCTGAAAATACTGCCTGTTTCATTATTAAATCCTCCTAATGAATTCTTTATATTTTCGCTCAAAGCTTGCTTGAGTTTTCGGCAAGCGTGGCGTTTATATCGTCGTTCCAAAGTATAAAGGCGTTTTCACCCGTGTCGCTGTAGTATTTTTTTCTGATCCCGACCTTGGCAAAGGAAAGCGAAGCATAGAGCGCCTGAGCGCCGAAATTGAATTCGCGCACTTCGAGCGTCATGCGCTTGGCTCCCTTGGACGAAGCTGCGCGCATCAGCGAAAGTATCAGCCTTGTGGCAACTCCGCTGCGGCGAAATTCGGGTATCACCGCAATATTGGTCATGTGCGATTCATCATACATGACCCACTCTCCCGCATAGCCGACTATGCGCCCGTTGCATTCGGCAACGTAGTAGCATGCAACGTCGTTTTCCACGACCTCGCCGATAAGAGACTCAACACTCCAAGGTTGGGAGAAGCTTGCGCATTCGATCTCATACACCTGCTCTATATCGGGCAGGGTCATCTCCCGGTAAACTATGATCCTATCATTCATTATCGGTCTTTCCCTCCGCTGCACAGCAGGCCGTAAGCGCGTAAACGCGATCTGCACCGTGCTTTCTCAGTTCCTTTGCGCATTCTTCAAGCGTTGCGCCGGTGGTTTTAATATCGTCGATAAGTATTATTCCAAGCCCATTGCAGTCATCCGAAGCGGAGAACGCTTTTTTGAGATTATTAGAGCGTTCCTCGCGCGTCATCAGGGACTGCTTCTCGGTCTCCCTGATTCTTGCAAGCAGATCGCAGCGCACGGGGATACCGCTTTTTTGGGACACCTCTTTGGCGAGCAATTCGCTTTGATTATAGCCGCGTTCCTTCAAACGATTCGCCGAAAGCGGAACGGGAACCATGCAGTCCGCATTCCAATTCTCGGGAACGCACATAAAATGCGCCAGAAATTCCTTTTTATATACAGCTCCGTTAAATTTGAAGCTGACGAGCGCCATCCGCGCGGGTTCGGTGTAAAGCATGCCGCATTTCAGTTCATCAACGCCCTTTATCGCGGGAAGCTGAGGAACGTATTTCAGCTTTTGCTCGCATTCGGCGCAAATACCGTAATCGTTCACGATCGCTTCCTTGTTGCAGGCGTGGCATTTCAAGTGCTGAGGAAAAACGACATCCGCAACCGCTTTGAGGAACCTATTTACTCGCATCAGCCAAGCCCCTCCCGTCGTTCGCGAAGAAAATCGCAGAGCGCGCTGTAGCGTTTTCTGATGCTTGCGTTGTTCACCATATAGCGGATGCATTCCTCGGTACCGAATATGAATACGGAGTTTCTTGCCCTCGTTATGGCGGTGTAGAGTATGTTTCTGTTGAACAGCATTGCGGGGCCGCTGACGAGCGGCAGTACGACCGTTGAGAACTCGCTGCCCTGACTCTTGTGAACCGAGATGCAATAAGCAAGCTCCAGCTCCTCAAGCTGCATAAAATTATACTCCGCTGAGCGTTCATCGTCAAACAGAACGCTCAAGCAGCTCATGTCGGTATTGATATGCGTAACGGTTCCGATATCGCCGTTGAAAACGCCGGAGCCCTTTGTTTGAGGCTTCCCGCGAACAAACTTGACCCATTCAAGATCGTAGTTGTTTTTGATCTGCATAACGCGGTCGCCTTCGCGAAATACGGTTTCGCCGTATTTATACTCGCTCTTATCCTCGCTTGGGGGATTAAGTTCCTGCTGCAGTGCCGAATTAATGTTGAATACACCGAGAAGATTGGATTTCATCGGCGAAAGAACCTGTATTTCATCCGTTTTTCCAAGATAGGCATAGTCGGCGCAGATATTTTTTACCGATTCGAGCGCAACTAAAGCACTTGAGCAGGGATAGAACATGAAGTCCTCGTTCTTGCCAAGCTCAGGCATCCTGCCCTCGTTTACAAGGTGCGCGTTCGTAACGATGCTTGATCTGCCCGCCTGACGGAAAATCTCATTGAGTCGTATAACAGGAACTGTGCCGGAGCCCACGATATCCCTTAAAACGTTGCCGGGGCCAACGGAAGGAAGCTGATCCACGTCGCCGACCATTACAAGGCGCGTTCCGCTCGCCAATGCTTTCAAAAGCGAATGAAACAGCGAGATATCTACCATGGACATCTCGTCGATTATCACGGCATCGGTCTCAAGCGGATGATCCCTGTTGCGGCTGAAGCTTTCGGAGCTTGCGCTGTATTCAAGCAGTCGATGTATTGTCCTTGCCTCCTTGCCGCTCGTATCGCTGATGCGCTTAGCGGCCCTGCCCGTGGGCGCTGCAAGCTCGAATTCGAGCTGCTGGCGCTCCATAAGCTCGATTATAAAGCGAAGGATCGTGGTTTTGCCCGTGCCGGGTCCGCCGGTCACGATCAGAACGCCATCCGAAATGCTTCTTTCAACGGCTTCTCGCTGCTTGTCGGCGAGTGAGATCCTGTGTTTTTTCTCCATTCGCTCGATCTCGTGCGGAATATCTATAAGCGGCAGCACCTTGGCGCTTTGAAACAGCTGCGTAAGCATGAGCGCAGAATCCGACTCAAGGTGATGTATCGCAGGCAGAAAAACAAGAACGGTCTCACCCAAATGCTTTTCAACGAGCTCACCCTCGATTATCATTGAATCCAGCACGGCCTCAACAAGCTCGAGGCGAACGCTCAAAATATTGTTTGATGCATACATCAGAAGCATATCGCGCGGCAGACAGGTGTTGCCTTCCGATGCCGCGAGCGAAAGTGCATACTTGAGACCGGAGCGGATGCGAAAAACGGACTCGATCTCATAGCCGGCCTCTATCGCGATCTTATCCGCGGTTTTAAAGCCGATGCTGTCCACATCGTCTATGAGCATATAGGGGTTGTTCTTTATTTTCTGAACACAGTCCTTCCCATACAGCTTATAGATCTTCATGGTCATTGCAAGCGAAAAGCCGAGCTGCTGCATGCCGATCACCACGTCCTGCATTTCAAGCTTTTCAACGTATGAGTCATGGATAAGTTTTGCTTTTTTGGGGCCGATGCCACTTAGCCTTATCAGCTTCTCGGGCGAAGATTTGATGATATCAAGCGTTTCGGCACCGAATGCGTTCACAAGCTGTTTAGCTGTGGATTTTCCAACACCCTTGATAAAGCCGCTCGAAAGATAGGCAAGCACCGATTCATGCGAGGTCGGCAATTTAACGGTGCATGAGGAAATCTTGAGCTGCTCGCCGTAGAACGGATGCTCGCCCCAGGTGCCGCTCAGCTCAACGCTGTCGCCCTCGTTCAAGTGAGGAACCACGCCCACAGCCGTAATAAGCTCCCCCTCCTGGTTGCGAAGGGAAAGCACCGTCCAACCGCTATCATCGCTGCGGTAGCGGATATTAACGATAACGCCTGATATATCCATGTTGACCGAAACCATGCTTATTTTGCAGCAAGGCATACCCTGCCCTGCATGCTTATCTATAATAGCATAGTTTGCGGGAAATGGCAATCGTAAACCGACAGTCAGACGAAATGATCTGCTTATAATAACGAAAGCGAAAGCATCAGCGAAAATGATTGGCTGCCCATTTATATTTACCGCCTCTATTGCCGCATGCTTTGATTGATAAGCTGTGAATGATAAGTGCTGAAGCATTGCACGATAAAACACCACGGAAATCAATTTTGGTTTTGACCCAACACCTTCAGAATATTCGCAGGCTCCAAGAGGCAATCGAACATGATTTTGGACAGAGCTTTTTTGGAGCCGGCTGTGGATTTATACTGTTTTATCAAATTAAGAGCGGCTTT
>JAFPWD010000037.1 GCA_017395105.1 Clostridia bacterium | reverse complement strand
TTCGGCATGGTGGATGGGGATCTGATACAGAAGACCGTCGCCGTAGTAGGTGTCGATGGTAACGTGGAGGCTGCGGCCGGTAGCGGTGTAGCTCCATTCTTCGCCAACGGGAACGACGTCGAGGGTCAGAGCGCCGGTGTCGGCGCCGGTGCGGCTGACGAGGTCGAGGCCGGTGCCGGTGAAGGTAAACTCGGCGGTGGGCCATTCTGCCTGACCCGCGTTGACGAGGGTCATGAGATCCCTGTCGACCTTAACGGTCATAGCGCGGTTGTTGCTGTCCTGATGGGTGAGGCGATCCTTACCCGGAATGAAGCCGTTGTGGTACTCTGCATCGTGACCGTAGTTATCCACGGTTGCATTGTGGGTAGCATTCTGCTGAGCATCGCCGTGCTTAACGTTGGGAAGCAGCCTGCCTGCGGTAACGTCGTAGGTTGCGCCGTTTGCATGGCCGATCTCGGTCCACTGGGCAACAACGTCCCTGGTCTTGGTGGTGGCGTTATTGAAGGTAAGGAGGCTCTCCTCGTAGTGAACGTTGGTTGCGGGGAGGAAGCTGATCCTGCACCACTCGTACTTGGTGAACTTCTCGCCGGTGACGATGTCGGTGCGGCGATTGTCGATGGTGTAGCCGTTCGCGTTCCTGATGCTGTCGGTGAGCTGGAGCATTGCTGCGAGGTTATACTGCTCGCCGTTGATGCTCTTGATAACTACCTCGGCATGGCTGTTGCCTTCGCCGTTCTCGCTGATGTTGACAGCGAAGTGCTCGAAGAGGTCGGCATGCTTGGTGTTGTCGTAGGGATACTGAACGTGGTAGTTGTAGCCGCTGCCGTTCGCAGTCTGCTTTGCATAGGGATCGTCCAGGGTCAGAACGTGTGCAACGTCATGGCTGGAAACGCCGTTTGCGCGGGTCTCTGCGAAGAATTCCTCGGCGCGCTCATCCTTGATAACGAGGGAGAAGTCGTAAACGATGTGCTTCTCGCGGAGGTTGACGGAGGGAATCGGGAAGATCGCTTCGTCGCCGTCAAGAACGATGAGCTTGTCGGTGCCGGGGTTCGGATTGGGGTTGGGGTTGGGGTTGGTGCCGCCGGAGGTGGTGCCATCCACAACGGTTACGGGAGCGGTGACGAATCTACTGGTCTGGGTTTCATAGTCGTAGAGCCAAGCGGTGATGTTCGCGGTTCCCTCGGAAACGCCGGTCACCATACCGGTGGTGAAGCCTACATCCGCAACGTCACTGTTGGAGCTGGTCCAGGATTCAACTCTGAAGTGAGTGTTGGAGGGGTTGACAATGAGGTTCGAGGTCTTGTAGGAACCCTTCACAACGGTCATGGGCTGCAGATCGACCGAGCTGATCGCGGAGATCTGCGAGTCTCTGATGATAGTAACGTCTGCGCTGTCTCTGTACTCCCTGCCAGTGATCTTATCGGTTACGATAACGTTGAGGGTGGTGCTGCCGCTGCCGCCGTACATTGCCTTGACGTAGCCGTATTCGTCAACGTTTGCAATGGCGGTGTCGGAAACGTACCAGGTCACGGTGTAGTCCGCATTCGCGGGGGTAACCTCGAGAACTGCGGGCTTGGGATAGTCGCTCGAATAGTAGCTCGAAACAACCTTGATGGGCTTCAGATCGACCGAGGTGATCGGGGCAACGCTGCCGTTGTTGCTGCCGCCGCCGCCATTGCCGCTGTTATCGGAGGGAGCGCCGGAGTAGAGACCGGAGAGGTTGCCGGGGGTGTTGCTGACGGGAACGTAGCCAATGGTGTCTTCCTTGGCGAGCAGACCCCTGATCTGAACGATGAACTTCTTGCCGTGAACGCCGTTTGCATCCCTGTAGCAGGTGTTGGCATCATAGTCGAAGCCGCCGACGGTCACAACGTCGTCATACTGCTTAACAACGGCGTTGTTGTAGCGAACGATGTTGTTTGCGAAAACGTATTCGCCGTTCTGGTAGCCGATCGCATCCTGAGTGAAGGTCTTAACGTTCACTGCGGGATCGAAGCTGGTGTGGTACTTGAAGTACTCGGAGATGATATCCTTGATGTAAGCCTCGCCGATGGTGTTCATCGGGGTGGAATCGGTGTAGCTGGTGCCTTCGGGGATCTCGGAAACGATGGTTCGAACGATCTGGCGAAGAGCCTGGGTGGGATAGTCGTAAGCGGGGTTGTTGTAGCTGCCGTTTACGAGGGTCTTGGGATCGTTTACCCTGATGTAGTACTTGCCGTATGCGGGATCGGCAATCTTGTCAACGGGATGGAAGTTGTAGGGGATCCTGTTGTTGAAGGTTCTTACGTTGTTGTCGTAAAGACCGGTGATAAGCTTGTTGCTGCCGTAAGCATCCTTGTAGAAGTAACCGATGCTCTTGTTGCGCTCCAGATAGGTTGCATAAGAACCGCGCCTATAGTACATCGGGAAGCCGTTGGAGGTGTAAACGTCGCTGTCGCCCTGGCCAACGTAGCTGTATGCTTCGAGGTTGGTCATGTACTTACCGGTGATCGGGCCGTTGGGGCCGGAGCTCTCGGTGCAGGGGTAAGCGCTGGAGAGGATGCTGGTGAAGTCGCGGGTAAAGAACTCTTCGTAGTTGAACTTCAGAGTGCTGTAGATGGTGGAGTTGTACTGACTCCACGCGCCCTTGCCGTACTGGGGATTGTAGGCGCGCTTGTTGATCGTTACAGCATCGGCATGAGTGCTGTCCGTAAAGAACCTACCGCGCCAATCATAAGCGGTGATCTGCTCCTCGAGCTCGGTGCTGAGGGTTATGGTGAAGATCTTCGCATCGAAGCTCTTCTTGATCTCGGTGGCAACGTTCACGGCATCGGCAGCGATCTTCATATCGAAGCCTTCGTAGCCGGGGGTACCGTCGGAGATAAGAACAACGACCTTTTTACGGGGAACGTTGGTGACGTTGCCGTTTGCATCGACCGCCTGATAGCTGTCGTTCTTGGTGGCGTTGATAACGCCCTTAGCCATTTCAAGACCGGCATCGGTGTAGCCGCCCATGGAAGCGGTCATGGTGTTGAACTTGTTGATGTCACTCTTGAGGATGTTGTAACCCTCATTGGTGTTTACGTGAACGAGGGTGCTGCCGTACTTTTTCTGAGCGGAGGGGGAGTACTGAGCACCGAAGCTGAAGCGGTAGTTGTACCACCTGCCGGTGTTGTCAAACAGACCGGTGTTGCTGTCGTAGGAGGTGTAGCAGGAGTGTCCGCCGTAGCCGATGATGCCGACACGATGATCGACGCCGCCGGAGCTGCCGCCGCGGATCTCATCAACAAGCGCGCGGGCGATGGACTTTGCAGCCGCGAGCTTGTAGGTTGCCATGGAAATGTAGTTGTAGCAGTCGCTGTCGCAGTAATAGTCTACCATGAGGCAGTTCTGCTCAACAACGATAATGAAGTCGGTGGGTGCATCGAACTCTTGGGTTTCGATGGTCTTTTGACCGGTTGTATACGCGGTCAGATCTATGGCATAGGTGCCGTCGGGCTCGAGCCATGCATCCTTATTCAGGACGATAGCACTGTCGCTTGCACCATAGGTGATGGAACCGTCGGGATTGACGGTCTCCGCCTTCACGCCGGAAAAGATTCCGTCGAGTGCGGTGAAGGCGCCAAAGACCATAACGAGCGCGAGGATGCCCGAAATGATCCTTCTGAAAAGCGAGTTCTTGTTCATAGTGACCTCCATCAAAAATTGAACATTCTTCTCCCTTCGACACATGCGGTCCGTGGAACCGTCCGCACCGCATGCACCGTTCTGGGATGCCTCATTTTAGCAATCGCAACATTATAAAGTCAATAAAATTCATTTCGATTCAAATAATATATTTTTATTTATGTAATATTAGAAATTCGCAAAATGCGTATTCATTTTTTGCATATTTCATTTTTTTCCTTATTTTACAGTTGATATCCCGATTCGGCAAAACTAAATTGCCTTTTCGATAACTTGCAGAAAAAGCATATTCCAAAAATTCTGCACCTCCTTTGTTGCAATCTCCGCAACCTCTCAACCATCTAATTCAGGGGGCAAATCGGCCGCTTAAGCTTCAATGACAATCGAACATGTCATGCAAAAATCCGATGAAAAAGCAAGTTATTAGCCCCTCCCCGAAGCACGATTTTCGCAAAACGGGTGCTCCCTCGACTTTAGACGAGGCTCAAAGCGACCCCGATCCCCCCGCGCTCCATCCTTGAATATTATATGCGCATGAAAGCCGTATTGCGCAAAATGGAAAGCCCCCATCGGCAAGAGCTCATGCCGAAGGGGGCTCAAATATGAGATTTTATGAGTCAAATGCGAGCTGTCCGCTCGAATCATCCGCCTTTAGGGATCTGGTCATCGGTATTTTCAGCCGTTGATCCCCATTGCAAGGCGCAGGATAATAAGCGCATCACCGGCCGTAACGGAGCCGTTTTCGTCCATATCGGCGGCAAGCGCACCAAGCTCCGAAAGCTCCGCAGTGCCCATCGTGGCGCGCATGGCGAGCAGCGCGTCGGCTATATCGACCGTGCCGCTGCAGTCGGCATCACCGGGAATAAACTCAGGCTCGGGAGGCTGGGGTTCGCCGTCATAAACTACGTACAGGCCGGTTATCTCCATTCCCTCGCTGCCGATCTTGCCCATGAAGGTGCATTCCGCAGTTTCGGCATTCACAGCAAACAGGCCGTTATCGGAGTAATCCTCGAGCTGCGCCCAGTAGAGGTTTCCCGTGGCGGGATCGCAGGTCATGGACTGAGCATAATATGCGGGCATGCCCGTGGCGCCAACGGCGGAAAGTGCGCCCGTTTGCATATCTATAGTAAGGAGCCTTGCATTTACTGCGGACATGGAAAGCGCATAAAACTCACCGCTCGGGGTGATAGCCATGCCGCGAAGGCCGAGATAGCTGCCCAGGTCTATATCCACAATGCGGGTCAGAGCGCCCGTTTCAAGATCGACGGTGGCGATATAAGGATGATCCTCGTCACAGAGCGCATACATCGTGCTATCCGCATAGTTATAGGCCATTGCGTACACAAACTCACCGTCGGAGCCGCTGCCCGGGAAGGTCATAATATAGCCGTTGCGAGTATCCATGGTGAAGAAGTCATCGCGGAGCACGTCGCTCTGCTGATAGCCGTAAAGGTAGCCGTACACTATGCCGTCGTAATATGCCGCGGCGTAGGTGGTGAGGCAGAAGCACTGTTCATCGTACTGAGCGGGATCGTCGCCCGAAAAGCCGATAAACTTATTGTAGGTGGATTCGGAAAAGTCATGGACCACGTAGCCGCCGAAGCTTACGCCGCCCGCCGCAGCTGCGGCATCACGCGCTAAAACGGGAACTGCGGCAAGCATCAGCGAGCAGATCACCAGAGCCGAGATGAATCGTTTGAAGTTCTTCATGGTTTATCTCTCCTTTTTAATTTGCGGCTCGTCAGCAAAAGGCATTATATCGCACTATTATACCGTTACCCGAACCGCCAAATCATATTTTATCACTTTCTAATTGTTATTGCAACACTTTTTGTTAGGGTTAGACAAATATCTAATATGCAAAACAAGCCCCCGCTTTCGCGAGGGCTTGCTGTTTAGGTCGATCGGATATCCTTTATCGGATGCCGATTATGGATCAGTCTTCCTTCCTCCTGAAGAGGATGATGCCTGCGCCGGCTACCAGCGCCGCGATACCTACGCCAACCAGAGCAATGGTGCCGGTGGGAGGTGTGGGCGGGGTGGTGGGCTCGGGAGTGGGCTCCACGGGAGGCTCGGTGGGCTCTACCGGGGGTTCGGTGGGCTCTACCGGAGGCTCGGTGGGTTCTACCGGGGGTTCGGTGGGTTCTACCGGAGGCTCGGTGGGCTCTACCGGAGGCTCGGTGGGTTCTACCGGAGGCTCGGTGGGCTCTACCGGAGGCTCGGTGGGTTCTACCGGGGGCTCGGTGGGCTCTACCGGAGGCTCGGTGGGTTCTACCGGAGGCTCGGTGGGCTCTACCGGGGGCTCGGTGGGCTCTACAGGAGTCTCCTCGATCTCTACCTGACCGAGGATGTCAAGATGCTCGATAGGAGTGGAAACTCCGTCAAGCGGGAAGTTGACGAACTCGACCGCGGTGGGAACGAAGTCGTAGATGCCTGCGGGTGCGCCGTCCTTAACACGGAAGGTTGCGGTGTAGAGAACGCCCTCAGCATTCATGGGCTCAACGGGCATGAGCACGCCAAGGCGTACGCTGCCGGGGATCTGATCGCCATCGAGGATGATGGTCGCATCCTTGCCCTGTGCATCGGTGAGAACGGGGCCGTACTCGGCGGATACGAACTCGAACCACTCTGCCTCATACTCGAGGTTAAGGGTCAGGCCGTGTGCCTCGTAGGGATTCTCAACGGTTACGTCTACAATGAAGGTGTCGCCGACCTGAACAACGGCGTATTCAACGGCTTCGGGGAGCGCGCGGAAGATTACTCTGTCGCTGCCGATGATCTCAACGTAGCCGGGGATATCGGTATGCTCGATCGGGGTGGACACGCCGCCAAGCGGGAAGTTCACAAGTTCGATAGCAACGGGAGTGAAGGGATATTCGCCAGCGGGCGCGGTGTCCTTCGCACGGAAGGTCGCCGTGAACATGATGCCTTCGCCGCTCATAGCTTCCACGGGCATGAGCACGCCGAGGCGCACGCTGCCTTCGATGGTGTTGCCGTCAAGAACGATGGTGCCGTTGAGGGCTGCCGCATCGTTAAGAACGGGGCCGTTCTGAGCGGAGATGAACTCGAAGTTCGCAGCATCGTAGTTGAGCTGGAGGTTCATGCCGTGAGCCTCGTAGATGCCCTCGATGTGTACGTTCACGTCGAAGGTCTGCCCGGGAACGATCTGCTCGGGGATGGGCTCGGCCCAGATAACAACGGACTCGCTGTCATTGGTGACCTCGACCTCATCGTTGATGATCTCATGCTCGATGGGAGTCTCAACGCCGCCAAGCGGGAAGTTTGCGAACTCAACAACGTTCTGAACGAAGGGATATACGCCGGTTGCAGCGGAGTTCTTTACGCGGAAGGTTGCGGTGTAGAACACATCCTGCATGGTGAAGCCCGTGGTGGGCATCATGGCGCCGTAACGGACACTGCCGGGGATGGTGGTGCCGTCGAGGGTCTGGAAGCCGCCGTTTGCAGCGATCTGCTCGGCAACGGGGCCGTTTACAGCGGATACGAACTCGAAAGCGTTCGCATCGTAGTTGAGCTGATGGTTGAGGGTGTGTGCTTCGGGATACTCGCCCGCGATGCGCACGGAGACCTCGAAGGTGTCACCGGGCTGGAGCTGATCGGGGTTCGCCTCAACGATGAAGGTGGGAGTATCGAAGACGGGACTGCTGATCTCAACCTCGCCGGGAACGACGGTGGCGGGGATCGGGGTGGACTCGCCGCCAAGCGGGAAGTTCACGAAGTCGATAACGCTCATATCGAGATCGTAGATGCCGGCGGGAGCGGTGACCTTCGCCCTGAGGGTCACGTTGTAGATGGTGCCGTTCATGGTGAAGCCTTCCTCGGGCATGAGAACGCCAAGGAGTACAGCGCCATCGGTGGGCTCAAGAACAACGGTGCCGTTCAGGCTGTTGATCTGCTCGAGAACCTCGCCGTTATCAACGGATACGAACTCGAAGATGTCGGAGTTGAAGAGGAACTGGTGGTTCAGACCGTGTGCCTCATAGCTGCCATCGATCTTGACCGCAACGGTGAATTCGTCGCCTGCCTGAACATCGGTATGCTCGGGATCGATGTAGAAGGTTGCCTGCATGGGCTGCTCGCCCTCAAGCACGGTGACGTCGCCGGGGATGTCGGTGTGCGGGATGGGGGTAGCATCGCGGAGCGGGTAGTTTACAAGGTCAACGCAGACGGGGGTGAGCGGGTAGGGAACGTTCTCGGTCGCGGTGCCCTTCTCACGGAGGGTAACGCTGAAGAGAGTGCCTTCGCCGGTCATCGCCGCATCGGGCATGAGAACGCCAAGGCGTACACTGCCGGGGATGGTGTCGCCATCAAGAACGATGGTGGCGTTGTCCGCAAGAGCATCGGTGAGAACGCTGCCGTTTGCCGCGGAAACGAACTCGAAGTGCTCGCTGTCGTAGTTGAACTGGAGGTTCACCGCGTGAGCCTCGTATTCGCCGGAGATCTTTACATCAACGGTGAACTCGTCGGTGTGGTAGATCTCGGTGTGCTCGGGATCAACGTAGATGGTTACCTCGCCGGGAGCGGGAGTTACCGGAGCCTCGGTCTCGGGGGGCGTGGTCACGTTGCTGCCAACGTAGATGTAGCCGGGAATGTCGGAATGCTCGATCGGGGTGTTTTCGCCGCCGACGGGGTAGTTCGCAAACTCGGTAACAAGGGGAGTCAGCTCGGTGTAGCCCTCGGGAGCGCTGTCCTTAATACGGGCGGTCACGGTGAAGAGAACGCCAGTGGAGGTTACGGGAGCGACCGGCATCATGAGGCCGAGACGGATGCTGCCGGGGATGGTGGTGTAGTCGATGAGCGCAAAGCCGTTGAGGCCGGTCGCATCGATCAGCACGTTGCCGTTGGCAGTGGAGAGGATCTCGAGAACGTCGGTGTCGTAGTTGAGCTGGAGATTGAGGGTGTGCGCCTCAAACTCGCCCTCTACCATTACGTCGAAGGTAACGGTGTCGCCGGGCATCGCGTTCTGAGTCTCGGGCATTACGTAGAATACAGCAGTGCCGGGTACCGGAGTCGGAATCGGCGGTGCGGTTACGGGCACCGGAGTCGGGGTCTCGGGCACGGGAGTCGGAGTCTCGGGTGCGGGAGTGGGAGTCTCGGCGATCTCGATCTCGCCGGGGATATCTTCATGATCGATGGGAGTCTCTTCGCCATTGGCGGGATAGTTGATGAACTCAACGGCTTCGATAGCAACGGGATAGATGCCGGGGGTCGCGGTCTCCTTCGCCCTGAGGGTGAGGGTGAACACAACGCCTTCGCCGGTCATGGGCTCGATGGGCATCAGAACGCCGAGGCGCACGCTGCCCTCGATGGTCTCGCCATCAAGAACCACAAGGCCGTTGAGGTTTGCCGCGTTGACGAGGATCTCGCCGTTTTCCGCGGAAACGAACTCGAAGTTTTCGCTGTCGTAATCAAGCTGGAAGTTAAGCGCGTGAGCTTCGTAATCGCCCTCGACCTTAACGTCTACGGTGACTTCCTGACCGGCTTCGGTCTGGGTGTAGTCGGGATCGACGTAGAAGGTTGCGCTGCCGGGTTCGGGGGTAACGACAGCACCGATATGAACGATGCCGGGAACGTCCTGATGCGCGATGGGGGTCGGATCCGCGCCAACGGGAGCGTTGTCGAACTCGGCGATAACGGGGGTAAGCTCATAGTCGCCTTCAGCGGCATCATCGCTGATAACGGCGGTAACGGTGAACAGAACGCCGTTTGCGGTGAAGCCGTCGGTCGGCATCATCGCGCCGAAGCGGATGGAGCCGGGGATGGTGGTGTAGTCGGGGAGCACGACGCCGCCAAGGGAGGTCATCTGCTCGGCAACCTCACCGTTTTCAATGGACTGAATGGTGAAGATGTTCTGATCGTAGTTGAGCTGGAGGTTGAGGGTGTGCGCCTCAAACTCGCCCTCCACCATCACGTCGAAGGTGATGGTGTCGCCGGGCATCGCATCCTGCTCCTCGGGCATCACGTAGAAGATCGCGCTGCCGGGTGCGGGAGTTACCGGAGGTTCGGTAACAGGAGGCTCGGTGGGCGGATGTGTGGGAAGCTCGGTTGCCGGAGGCGCGGTAACGGGCTCAACGATCTCGACCTGCGCGCCGGTGGCGGTATTGTCGATGGGGGTCTCAACGGGTACGTTGTTGCCCTCAACGGGAGCGTTGGAGAAGGTGACAACAACGGGAGTGAGATCGTATACGCCAACGGAAGCATCGTCCTTCGCCTTGAAGGTGGCGGTGAAAACGACACCGTTCTCGGTGAGAGGGTCGGTGGGCATCAGAACGCCGAGGCGTACGCTGCCGGGGATGGTCTCGCCGTCGAGAACCACGAGCGCGCTGAGGTCGGAAGCCGCGGTGAGAACGGGGCCGTTCTGCGCGGATACGAACTCGAAGTTTTCGCTGTCGTAATTAAGCTGGAAGTTGAGGGTGTGTGCCTCGAAATCGCCGTCAAGGTTGACGGTTACGTCGAAGGTGTCGCCTGCCTCGATTTCCTGATAATCGGGAAGCACGGTGAAGTCCGCATGACCGGCATTGGAAGCGCCGTTTACGGTAAGAGCAACATTGTCGATCGCGGCATAGTCGCCGGTCGGATCGGTGCTGTAATCCTTCTTGTATTCAAACTTGACCACATGCTCACCGGGCTCGAGGTCGATGGTGAGGGTTTCCCAGTCTTCGTGGTTTTTGCCGTAGGAAGCAACCTTTGCATCATCTACATAAACGCGCAGGCCGTCCCAGTCGTAGTTATCGGAGCCTTCGCCCATGCTGATGAATTCAAAGGAGAGAGTGCCGCCTTCCGCACCGGCATTAACCGTGGTGGTAAAGTAGCCGCGGCTGCCCGACACACCCTGATTGGTGCTGCGAGCATAAATCCTGCCGTCCCTTTCAACAACAACTTCCCAGGGATAATCGGAGCCGGTATTGTCGAATACGAGCTCGCCGCCCTCAACGTTGACCGCCTCGTTGAAATCGGGGGCTGCCGGGGGCTCGGTGGGCTCCACGGGAGGCTCGGTGGGATCCTCTCCGCCAAGCACGATCGCGCCGTTCTGGGTTGCGAAGGGCAGATCGGCCGGGCTTCCGCCAACGGGATAGTTGCGGATCTCAAGAACGACCATGGCAAGATCGATAGTGCCGGTCGCATTCTCGTTAACGGTGAAGTTGACCGTCATAAGAACGCCGCTGCCGGTGTATCCGGTGGTCGGATACATTGCGCCGATCTTGGCTTTGCCGGGCTCACTGGCGAAATCGGGCAAAACAAAGCCGCCGTTGGCATTCATGCCGCTGCCCGGAGTTATTGAATTCACGGTCAAGGCTTCGGGATCGAATTGCAGGTACGCATTCAATACGTGCATTTCGTTGCTTCCACAGTTGATCATAACGGGTACGTCCACCGTGTCACCGGGGGCAGCCTCTATGGTCGGAACCGTGAAAACGACCTCGCCCTCTGCGGTTACGGGAATGGTGACAAGTCCGAAGGTCATCATTACCGCAAGCAGTGCTGCAAGAAATCTTTTCATGTGTTTCTCCTTCCAAAAAACTTTTAAGTCTAAAGCCCGCCGAAAGGAAGGCAGTAGCTTCGGGAATTTATCCCGTTTTCCTGAAAAAACGGGGCACTAACGAAGAATAAAGAAGCCTTTTCCAGCTTGCTATATTCTTCAGTCTGTTACATTATATCAATCTTTTGTTCCAAATGCAAGCCCTATTCTAATTTTCCATATATTTATTTTTAAAAAAGCGGCCTCGTCCACACGACGGCCGCATCCGTATCATTCATTAAGCGACGGAACGAAATGCTGTTCTACCTGCAATCATCCTGCCCTTCTTGGGGATTTCTCCTGTTTTTTTCCTCCGCAAGCTCCCATTCATAGCGCGCAATGTTCACCTCATCCTCAATTTCAAGCCCTCTTTCGCCGCATAGCGACTCGATATGGTGGGTGAATTCATGTCGGATTATCCTGCGAAGCTCGTTTTGCAGCGCGGGCTCGCTCAAATGCGAATAGGTCGCGATTATCGAGCCGCCGTAGAGCATGATGCTTCTGCCTATGCTCGGATCGTTTCGGTATTCGCCGAGTATCAGCAGCGGGCGCTCGTTTTGGGATCTGGGATGATATTTCTTGCTTTCGCTCAGCGCGATGCCCCCGCTCAGCTTCTCATAGAATCGCTCGGGCAGCTCCTCCGCCGCCGCATCGGAAAGCCTTCTTATTATATCGAGCTGCTCCGAGCGGCTTTTGCCGAAAAGCGCGGAGCCGTGGCGCTTTGCCGTGCGCGATTTTACCTCGTTTCTGCGCTCGATCGGGCTTTTTCTTAAGCTGCCGCTCTGCTCAACTGCATTTTCGGCGGCGCGAACGATCTCCGGCGCGCGGTATTCAACGGTCTGCACACCCGCAGACGGCTCTCCGTGGTGCCGAGACTCCCCGTCCGCTCCGCCTGTGGTGCACGGCTCCGAACCCATGCGCTCCGAAAGCCCCGTTTTGAAGCTTCGTGCAGCCGCAAGGATATCCGCGATCGTGCTTTCGCCGCGTTCCGTTATCGCCTCCTTCAGCTCCTCCGCCAAAAGTGCTTTCGTATTCGGTTTTCTTTCTTCTTCGCCCATAGGTCAAACCTTTTTTGGGGAGCCTTCGCACCGCTTGCGCCGATGCGGTAAAAGCTTCCTTATTTATATAATGCAGCATATAAGCCCCGCCGGGCGCACTTCTTCAAGCCGCAGTGCAGGCGGGAAAAGGGGGCAAGCGCGATCGGCCGTATACTTTAGCCTTGCTTTCGCCCAAGCAACGCGCCTTGGCGGTTCGCTGCTTGTTATTCCAAATCGAGCGGCTGCTCCTCGGGGGCAGCAGTCTCCTCCGCAGCTTCCTTCGCCGCCGCTTCCGCGATCTGCGCCGCGTTCTCACTCTCAGCCGCTTCGCTCTCGATTCGAGCCGCCTCGCGCTCCGCCTCACGAACCTCGGCAAAGTGGGCAGCCTCGGCCTCGGCGAGAAGCTCCTCATCCACCGATATACCCGCATCGGCGAGCAGCTTATTCATGATCTCCATTCGGTATCTGAGCTTTTCCTCGCGCTGGCGCGCAGCCTCGGCCTTGAGCGTTTCGATATCAAGCTCATTGTGGATTCGATCCAGCTCCCTTATCACTTCATCGAGAAACAGATCCACATCCTCCACGTCGTAGCCGAAGAAAGCGTGTGAAAATTTTCGTTTTATAATATCGTTTCTGTTCATAATTTCTTCCTTTTCGGTTGATATGCTTCATTTGCTTGAGGTGCGGGCTCGGTCGGTTTTTATCCCGTCGGCTGCCCTTGCTCCGCACCCTCGGCATTGCGGCACCCGTCATCCTTGACGGAAGCTAAAGCTTATTGCATTACTCCCCTGAACCGTCGGAGCTGCCTACGATATTGATATTCGCCGGAGCAACTATGAATATTCTCGATGAAACCTTGTAGACTCTGCCGTTGACTGCGTAGCTCGCACCGGACATAAAGTCCAGTATGCGCTGCGCGACCTCAACGTCGATCTGCTCCATGTTCACGATGACGGCCTTTTGAGCCTTGAGATTGTCGATGATATTCTGCGTGTCCTCATAGCTTACGGGACGGTAGACTATCAACTTTCCGCTGTATGCGCCGGGGAAGGCGGTAACGTTTGCCTGATTGCTCCTTCTGGTGCTTTGCCTGCGCTCCTGCTCGGGCTCTTCGTATTCATAGCTGTAGCTTTCGCGCTGCTCCTCGGGATAGTCAAGCTCACTTTCCCAATCCTCCTCGACCTCCATCAGCGAGTTCCAAAACTTTCTGATTGCATTTGCCATATCGGTTTCCTCCTAAATTTATCTGTTGGCGCTTGGAGAAAATCGGCGGTGGCAACTCCGCCCTTCGCCTTTGGCTCAGTGAGCCGAAGGCGATCCTGCCGCCGGCCTTGCGCCGAAGAGGGCGGAGCCGATCCGCACCATCGTCGAGCCCTCAAGGATCGCGGCCTTATAATCCCCGCTCATGCCCATTGAAAGCTCCTTCATTACGATATTCGGGATGTTTTCATCTCGAATTTGCAGAAAAAGCTCCCTCATTCGCGCAAAATAGCCACGCGCCTCATCCTCGCTTACAGCGGGAGGAACGCACATGAGGCCGTTGACGCAAACGCCGGGCATCTCGGAAACTACCGAGAGCAACTCCCGAAGCTCGTTCGGGGCGATGCCTGATTTCTGCTCCTCGCCGCCGATATTCACCTCTATGAGTATCGGCTGAACGAGGCTTTTACGCATCGCAAGTCTGTTTATCTCGGCGGCAAGCTCGAGCCTGTCCACCGATTGGATCAGCGCCGCCCTTCCAACAAGGTATTTTGCCTTATTGGTCTGCAATGCGCCTATGAAATGCGTTTTTACGCCGCATTCCATGAAAAAATCGTATTTCTCGTTGAATTCCTGAGCGCGGTTTTCGCCGACCTCGCAAAGTCCCGCCTCGATAACGGGGCGAATCTGCTCGGGCGACTTGAACTTCGTTGCTCCAACGAGCCTTATCTCGCCTGCGCTTCTGCCCGCCCTATCGGCGGCCTCGGCGATCCCGTTCATTATTTCTTGAAAATGCTTTTTTTCGGTATCCAATACTTGACTCCTTCCCCGAGCGGCGCGTTGGCGGTGTTCCTTGCGCTCACAATCGCTCCGCTGCCATCCTCGGAATGAACGTTTACGTAAACGCCCGTGCGCTTGCCGTCGATCATGATCTCAACGTATGGCTCTCCGTCCTTGAGCTGAACCGCCCTCTTTTCAACGCGCAGCCCCTCGAAGGCGAAGGTTATCTTGGCTCTCACCGTGCGAACGTCGATCAGTCCGCCGAGCGGCGCATCGACCCTTATCAGGTTCACAACGCGCTGACCGCTGATGAAGCTTGCCTCGCCAATGCCCGTAAATTCGCCGTAGCCCGCGATGTTGATCGGATAGACTGCGCCCTCGACCACCCTCATGCCCTGTGAAGCGGGGGTTGTGAACGCAATATACCATTCGTTTTCATCCACGAGGCGATACGCGCCTGTCTTGGAGCTGCCCATCCATTTGAGCGATTTGCCGTTCTTTTTAACTATGGAATCGATAAGCTCCGCGGAAGCGTTTGAAAGCTTATCCGCATTGAGCGCCACGGAGTAATCGTCGAAATAATAGCTCACCCGCCCGCTGCCCTCGGCAATGAGCGATACGCGCGAATCGGCGATG
This sequence comes from Clostridia bacterium, assembly GCA_017395105.1. GTDB lineage: Bacteria > Bacillota > Clostridia > Christensenellales > CAG-138 > PeH17. The sequence continues at coordinate 29,633 of JAFPWD010000037.1, read as the reverse complement.
GACTGCTCGCGCTCCTCCTGCAGCCTGTAAAGCGCGCGCAGGGTCTCCGTTTCCTGAACCGACGATCTTAGATATTCGGCACGATCCGTCAAAAGCGCCGTCAGCTCGTTTTTCAATTCGAGCACGTCCCCATCCTCACCGATGAGCACCGCATCCGATATCTCGTGGATGGTTTTTTCAACGTGGTTATCGTAATTGCGAAGCTCCACGTCGCGCGCTTCGCCGAGCACCTCGAGCTGAGCCTTATAGATATCCTGCCGCGTTTGCCAAAGCGAAAGCGGTATCTCGCGGCTGAAGCCGAGCTTGTAAACGTCCATAACGCGCTCGCCCGCACGCACCCGCTGCCCCTCGGAGAGATAGCGGTCTGCGATGCCGTATTCGCCGCCCGAAACGATGCTTTCATTCCTGATTATGACCGCAGAAACGCTGCTTTCGGTCTCGATGCTCGCTGTGCGCACCTTGCCCTCGGAGCCGCCGAAATGCATGAACACAAGCAGCAAAAGCATCGCCGCGATAAGGCAGAGCGCAACAACGGCAAGCACCGATTTTTTAAAGCGCCTGCGCTTTTTTTTATGTATGTAAAGAACCTCCATTTTCGCCCTCCGCTCAGCTCTCGCCGCCGCACTCGGCGCAAGGCTCTATCTCGTAGCCCTTCTTTTCGCTTCTGCCGTACTGCCTGTCGAAATTCTCTTTATTTTTCATCATGTATTTTTCATACAGTGTTTCGGCGCTGAGCCCGGCGTGAAGGCACATGCTCACGAAGAAGTGCAGAATGTCCACCAATTCGCCCTGAAGCGCTTCGGTATCCACGGGCTTTTTATTCTTCCACCATTTGAAGTTGACCTCATCGAGCACCTCGGAAAGCTCGCTGAGCATCGCAAGCACCTCCTTCTGCATCCACTCCTCCCGAGAAAACTCAAGCTGCCGCTTTTGGCGAATATCGGTATCCAGAAGGTTTTGCATTTCAAATATTCTTTCAAGCTTGTCCATAGCTTCCATATTTCCTCACACATCAATTCGTAATCGTTTTTTGCTTTATCGGCTCTTGAGAAGCTCCAAAAGCTCGCCGCGGCTTCGCTCGAGCCTTCCTACCGCGACCGCGCGCATTTTCGAGAAGGCGCAGACCTCGGGAAGGATCGCGTGAACGTCATCCGCACTCACGCCGTCGATCAGCGCAAGCGTCTCATCGTCCGAGCGGTGGGGCAGACCGAAAAGCTCGCGCCTGCCGAGGGAGGATGCGTGGGAGGACGAATTCTCCCTGCCGAGAATGAAGGCGGTTCTGATCTGGCGCTTGCTGCGCTCGATCTCGTCGCTTGTTACGCCGTTTTTCAGAATTTCGCCGTATTCATCGAGCATCATTTCAAGCACCTTAGCCGCCTGCTTTTCGCCCGTTCCCGCGTAGAGGGTGAAATAGCCGCTGTTATTATAGGATGAGGGCGAGGAATACACCGAGTATGCCATGCCGCTGCGCTCCCTTATGCTCTGAAACAGCCTTGAGCTCATGCTTCCGCCAACGATATTATTCAGCACGAGCAGCGGATAATACCCCGTCGAAACGTAGGAAAATCCCGGGAAGGCGAGCGCAATGTGCATCTGCTCGATATCCTTTTCAATGAAGTCAAAGCGCGTATCGGAAGCCCCGAGCGCACACAAAACAGCCGTTCCCGCGCGGCAGTCCTTCGCATTTTCGATCCCCGAGAAATCGAATGAGCTCTCGACCGCCCGAACGAGCGCGTCGAAATCGAAATTGCCCGCAGCGGCGATCACCACGTTCTGCGGTCGGTAAACGCTTGCCATATACGCGCGGATCATTTCTCGCGAAAACGCTCCGACGCTTTCCTCCGAGCCGAGCACGGGGTAGGCGAGCGGATCGCCTGCATAGTAGAGCGAGCAAAGCGCCTCGTGAACAACGTCCTCGGGCGTGTCGTTGTTCATGGATATTTCCTCCAAAACAACGCCCTTTTCGCGCTCGATATCGTCCTTATCGAGCTTGGACGTGCAAACGATCTCCGCTATCAGCTCCACCGCCTCACGCAAGCTGTCCTCCGTCACCTTGGCATAAAAGCAGGTGCAGTCCTTGCTTGTGAAGGCGTTCATATTGCCGCCGAGCAGGTCCATAAGCTCCGCCAGCTCCTCGGCGGAGTGCTTTTCGGTGCCCTTAAAAAGCATGTGCTCGATAAAATGCGAGATGCCGCATTCGGTGCCCGCTTCAAGCGTTTGTCCGCCCGAGAGCGCGTGGTTTTCGTAGATCGTGCCCGCCTTGACCCAGCAGCCGATCGATACCGAGCGGTAGTTTTCCATTGTTTCGCCGATGATCCTAAGACCGTTCGGCAGGGTTTTTCTGTAAATCAAATTTCCGTTCCTTTTCATTCCTCTTTTGCTTTTGTTCAACAAAGCATATCTTCTCAATCGTATATTGTACCGCTTACAGTTGCCGCCGTCAAGCCCGAAAGAGAAAAATATTCCAAAATATCCGAAAGTGACTCCGAAAAGGCGGCTGTCGGGGCGCAGACCACTATATCGCCGCCCGAAATATTGCCCCTTGCGCGGCTCAATATCTCCGCCGCGCCCCCTCTTTCGCAAATAAGATCGATGCTGCCCTTCACCGCAGTCAGCTCAAGCCTTCGCGCCGCTCGAGTCAGCGTGTCACTCCTGCCCGCGTAAATCAGCTTCGGCCTCTCCCCCGCCGCCGCTTCGATCAGGCGCACGGCCTCGGAAAGCTCCGTCATCAGCTCGTCAAACGGCTTATCCTCCGCACCCTGCGAGGAAACCGCAAGCTCATGCCCCGCGCGAGCGAGCCTTGATACGAGCTGCGGCCTTGCCGATACCGTCTCAAGGCTCAGCGCAAAGGTGGCGCGGCAGTTCGATTTTTCAAGCGTTTCCGCTATATTTTCAAGCGCAGCCGCATCCCAGCCCGCCGCAATCAGAAGCGCGGCCTTCGCACCATTTTTTCCCCTGTAGACCGCCGTATTCACCCTAAGACCCTCGGTGAAGCCGAGCGGAGCGGCGCTCGCGGCCGAGGCCGCTCCCTCGCCGCGAAGCCCGAGCGCAAGAAAAAGCCCCAGCGCGATGGCAAAAAGCAGCGCGTTTGCCGCCGCGTTCTTGGCAATGCGCGCCAATGCACTGCCGATATTGTTATTCTGTTCTTTCTTCTTCATGTTTGTTTTTCTCTCTTTCCCTTAAAATAAACTTGAGAGAAATTCCCTCGGGAATTTCTACCTCAACTATTCACTGTTCACTATACACAAACTCTCCGCCATCCGCCGTTCGACACCCCTCTATTCCCGTTACCACTCTATGCCTGCCAAAATATTTTATTTCCAAAATCGCCGCATCTGCCATAATCCATTCACAAATCGGCATTTTTTATGCGCGATGCTCTTTTATTTTGCGCATTCGCGGTGTATAATATGCTTGATGACTGTCGGCGTTTTCCGACGTTCGCGGCTTTCACGGCGCAAAAAAGGCGCGTAAAGCATAAAGAAGGAGTCAAAAGGAGTTTTGAATGTATAAGGAATCGAATAGATCTTCAAAGGGGAGCTCTGCTCTTACCAAGGTGCTGATCGTGCTGCTTGCGCTCGTTCTGCTTGGCGGCGCGGCGTTCTTCCTTATTTGGTATGACCGCAACTACGGCTCGGGCAAGGCCAACCCCAACACGCCGCAGAATTCGGCATCCCCCACACAGAGCGCCGATGCAAGCGCCGCACCCGCGACCGTGCCGCCCGCAGTGGAGAATCCGGACGGGCTCATCATCAGCGAGGTCAAGCGCGGCGAAGGCGGGTTTATCGAGGTTTTCAACAATTCCGACAAGGCCGTCGATCTCGGCTCTTATTACCTTTCCGACGATTACACCAAAGCGGATAAATGGCGCTTCCCGCAGTATGAGATCGCTCCCGGCGGCTATGCTGTTGCGCTGCTTCAGGGCTCGGGCTTCATTGGCGATGCGCTTTACGGCGAGAACATCGATAGCGGCACCGTTTGCCCCATCTTCAACGCCACCTTCAAAATCAGCTCCATCGAGAGCGGCGCATATCTGTTCACGCGCGGCGGCTATCTCGTTTCAAGCATGGAGCTTCCCGCGGATATGCCCGAGCCCGTTTGCGCTATCCGCTATGGCACGGGCGTTGCCTACACCGGCGTGCCCACCCCGTGCAAGGCGAACGCCGAAAGCGCCGCCTTCAGCGATTTTTCCTGGCACAACATGGATCAGAGCGATCCAATTCGCATAAACGAGGTTCTGATCGACAATCAGTTCGACCTTATCGACCACGATGGCGACCGTCCAGACTGGGTGGAGCTTTACAACGCATCGGCATCGCCCGTTTCGCTTCTCGGCTACTATCTTTCCGACAGTGCGGACAATCCCTCCAAATGGGCGCTTCCGGACATTACTCTCGGCGCGGGCGAATACACCGTTATCCTGCTTTCGGGCAAGGACGTGGTGGGCGATAGCGAGGTCCACGCCTCGTTCAAGCTCTCCCTGAGCGATGCGGGCATCTTCCTTTTCAACTACAACGGCATGCGCAAGGACGGCATAGCCTTCCCCGAGCAGCTCAATCCAAACGTTTCTATCGGCCGCGGCGAGGACGGTGGCATCCTCTACTACGCCAAGCCCACTCCGGGTGAAAAGAACAGTTCCGCCGGCTTTGCCGAGCCTATGGGGGTTGGAGGCTTCAACCCCTCTTCTGTTTATATCAGCGAGGTAAGCGCGGTAAGCGCCCCCCGCAGCGGCGAGCTGGACTGGGTGGAGCTTCATAACCCCACCGCCGAGGCAATTTCCCTTGCGGGCTGGCATCTTTCGGACAGCGGAAGCGACCTAAACAAGCACGATCTCTCCGCGCAGACGATCCCCGCCGGCGGCTATATCGCGATAAACTGCACATCTAAGATCAACAAGGAATGGGCGAATCCCGCGCCGTTTTCGATCTCCCCCTCCGGCGAAACGCTGTATCTTACGAACGGCGAAGGCGGAATAGTCGATTTTTTTGAAACGGGCGCACTGCGCTGCGGCGTAACGAGCGGCAGAAGCGCGGGCTCCGAGGGCGGCGAGCGCGTTTTCTTCACCACCGCCACCAAGGGCACGAGGAATTCCGATGCAAGCTTCACCGCCTACTCCCCCGTTCCCGTAATCTCCGATACCGAGCTTTACAGAACTTCGCCCTTCACGGTTTCGCTCACGGCGAGCGATGAAAATGCCGAGATACACTACACGCTCGACGGCAGCAGGCCCACCGAGGAAAGCCCCGTTTATACTGCACCCATAAGCATAAATTCAAACACCGTGCTTCGCGCGGCAAGCGTAGCTTCGGGCGCGCTCATAAGCGAGGATGCGACCGCGACCTATCTTTTCGAGCAGAAGCACACCCTGCCCGTAGTCACGCTCTGCATGGACAAAAACGATTTTTCCGAGATGTATGCGATCGACAGCCCCTTCGTGCCGGTCGTTGAGCGCGAATGCCACATGCAGTTCTTTGAAACGGACGGCACGCTCGGGCTTGAGACCCATGCGGGCGTGCGCGTTTCGGGCGCGTCCACCAGAAAGTATCCGCAGAAATCGCTCGGCATCTACTTCCGCGCAGGCTACGGCCGCTCCGGCGTTTCCTACCCCTTCTTCGGAAGCGACTACTTCACCAAGTATTCGAGCATCACCCTTCGCAACGCGGGTCAGGATTGGTCGAACGCCCGCATCCGCGATTCGTTTGCAAGCACCGCCGTTCTCGACATGAATCTGGATGCTTCGGCGGCAAGGTTCTGCGTTGTTTACATAAACGGCGAATATTGGGGGCTTTACGACCTCAAGGAGAATATGAACGAGGACTACCTCGAGACCCATTACGGCGTTGACCCCGACACGGCGAACATCATCAAGCGCAACACCGTTGAGCTTGAGGGCTCGAATGCCGACTTCCTGCGCGTTCGCGCCTATGCCGTTCAGAACGACACGGTTATCCCCATGACCGACGCGCGCTATGCCGAGTTCACCAAATGGGTGGATGCCGAGAGCATCATGGACTATCTTATCGCAAGGCAGTATCTGACCGATGCGGATATGTTCAACCAGAAGTATTGGCGCACAACGGACTACGCCGTGCGCTGGAGAGCCATCTTCTACGACTCCGACTTCGCGCTCACAAGCGCGATGGGCGACGTGCTGCACTGCTATTTCGACCCCAAGGGCGTTCCGAGTGCGAACGGCTCGCTGAGCCAGATGGATCTTTTCTGCGGCCTTGAATCCAACGAAAAATGGCGGCATGATTTCCTCGTTCGCTATATCTACGTTTCAAAATATTACCTCAACAACGACCGCCTGATCCCCCTTCTTGAGAGCATGGCGGCCGAGATCGAGCCCGAGCTGTCCCGTCAGATAGCGCGTTGGGGGCATCCCGTCAGCATGGAGCATTGGCGCAGCGAGATCGAAAAGCTTCGCACCAATCTTTTGGAGCGCCCCGCCTACTGCAAGCAGAATATCATGTACGTTATGCATCTGACCGAGGCGGATTGGGCTGCGCTCGAGGCCGAAGCGGATGCGATCAACGTCGCAAACGGCGGCGTGTTCAAATAAATATAATGCCGCAGCAGGGCGAAAAACCCTGCGCGGCATATTGCTTTTTTGTAAAAAAAGTACTATAATTCATTCGTTTTTATCCTAAAGAGCGGGAATGCGTTCCCGTTCCGCTGAATTTTCAAGGAGCGATTTTTTATGAAGATCGTAGTTGTCGGCGCGGGCAAGGTCGGAAGAACCATAGCGAAAAAGCTTAGCCTCGAGGGGCATGACATCGTCGTTATCGATGAAAGCACCGAGGTTCTCGATCGCGCCGCAAACGAGATGGATGCCATCTGCATGGAGGGCAACGGCGCGGATTACCGCGTTCAGCGCGAGGCCGGAGTTAGCGAGGCCGACGTTCTCATTGCCGCCACCGCGCATGATGAGGTTAATATGCTCTGCTGCCTTATCGCGCATAAGCTCGGCGCGTATCGCACCATAGCGCGCGTTCGCGACCCCATCAATTCGGCGCAGCTCAACTTCTTGAGCGAGGAGCTCGGCCTCTCCATGGCCGTGAACCCCGATCTTGCGGCGGCGGAGGAAATTTCGAGGCTTCTGCGCATACCGAGCGCGCTGAACGTTGAAACCTTCGCTAAGGGCAAGGTGGAGCTGGTTGGCATTCGCCTCAAGGAGGATAACCCTCTCTGCGGGCTCTCCCTTATGGATTTTCACAAGAAATTCCATATAAAAATGCTTATCTGCGCCATCCAGCGCGGCGAAAACTGCTATATCCCCAAGGGCGATTTCAAGCTCGAAGCGGGCGATAAAATCCATATCACCGCCGCACCCGAGGAGCTTGCCAAGTTCCTTCGCACGGTCTACCCCGATAAGCAGAAAAAGATTCGCAATGTAATGGTCATCGGCGGCAGCCGCATCGCGTACTACCTCACGCACGAAGTCGAAAAGGCGGGCGGCATACAGGTTAAAATAATCGAAAGCAACGCCGAGCGCGCCGCATTTTTGAGCGAGGAGCTCAAAAGCGCCCTTGTTATCCACGGCGATAACACCGACCACGACCTTTTGATGGAGGAGGGGCTCGACAGCGTGGATGCTTTCATCGCGCTCACCGGCATGGATGAAACGAACCTCATCAGCGGCATCTCCGCGAAGTGGCAGGGCGCGGGCACGGTTATAGTTAAGGTAAACAACGAAAATCTTACCACGGTTCTTCCCGATAACGCCATCGATTCGATAATCTCCACCAAGCAGCTGACCGCAAACAAGATCCTGACCTTCGTTCGCGCTATGAGCTGCAGCCCCGATGAAAGCAGCGTTGAAACCGTGCATGAGCTCGTTGGCGGGCGCATAGAGGCGCTCGAGTTCGCCGCAAAGGGCAGCCACCCTATGTACGGAATGCCGCTCAAGGAGCTGAACCGCTATCTTCAGAAGGATCTTTTGATCGCCTGCATCGTTCGGCATGGCAAAACCATCATCCCGGGCGGCAACGACTTCATTCAATCGGGCGACAGCGTTATAATAGTAACGATGAAAAAGATGTTCAACGACCTTACAGGCATCCTAACGGGGCCGATACGCTGACAAATAGATTTTTATAATTTGGAGCATAAAATTTGAATTATAAAATGGTTTTCAACATGCTGGGAAAGATCCTTCTCAGCATGGCGGCGCTGATGGTTAGCTGCATCGTCATCTCCGTTTTCACGGGCGGCAAGGATCTTGTGGCGCTCGTGCTTTCGGACGTGATAATCGCTGCGATAGGCACGGGGCTTCTTATGATACGTCCCACCAAAACCTCCTTTTACGCGAAGGAGGGCTTTGTTGTGGTTGCGCTCTCGTGGCTTCTTATGTCCCTTCTCGGCGCTCTTCCCTTCCTCTTCGGCGGAATCTTTACCAATTATATCGACGCGGTTTTTGAAACGGCGTCCGGCTTCACCACCACGGGCGCAACGGTCTGCGAGGCGATAAGCAAAATCCCGCACGGCATCGGCTTTTGGCGCTGCCTCATAATCTTCGTTGGCGGCATGGGCGTGCTTGTTTTCGTTATGGCGGTGCTTCCGCTCTCCAAGGAGCGCTCGATGCACATAATGCGCGCCGAGGTTCCTGGCCCGAGCGTTGGAAAGCTGGTTGCAAAAGCCAAGGATACCGCGCTGATACTCTATGCAATATATTTCGTTTTGATGATAATCGAGGCGCTTCTGCTGCTCGTTGGCGGCATGAGCCCCTACGCCGCTTTCACCACCGCGATGAGCACGGCGGGAACGGGAGGCTTCATGGTGCTCGATGCGGGCTTCATCGGTCAATCCACCTATCTTCAGATCGTGGCGGGCGTTTTCATGATGCTTTTCGCGGTCAACTTCAACCTTTATTTCTATATTCTGCTTAAAAGATTCGGCGTTGCGTTCAAGAGCGAGGAGCTGCGCTGGTTCCTCGGCATCTACGCCGCCGCGGTCGTTATACTTACTCTTAACACCCGCTCGCAATTCGCAAGCTTCGGCGAAGCGCTGCATCATTCCGCGTTCAATGCCGCTTCGATCTACAGCACGACGGGCTTTGCTTCTGCTGATTTCGACAAATGGCCGACCCTTTCAAAAGGCATACTGCTTCTTCTGATGCTCTTCGGCGGCTGCGCGGGCTCCACGGCGGGCGGCATCAAAACCTCGCGCGTGATGATACTTTTCAAAAACGGCTGGAACGAGCTTCGCCGTCTTGCTCACCCCAAATATGTTCACACCCTTCGCATCGACAACAAGCCCGTTGCCGAACCCGTTGTGCGCTCGGTGCTCGTTTATTTCACCGCCATCATGGCGCTGACCTTCCTTTCGATACTGATAGTTTCGCTGAACGGCTACAGCCTCGAAAGCAGCATTTCATCAGTATTCGCCTGCATTTTCAACGTCGGCCCCGGCTTCGGCGCGGTCGGTCCCGTTGAAAATTTCGCACACATGAGCTACCTCAGCAAGATAGTGCTCGCGCTCGATATGCTGATCGGCCGCCTCGAGGTCTGGCCCATGCTGCTGCTGTTTGCGCCGAGCACCTGGAGAAACAGGGCGGCGTTTAGATAGAATGAAGCCGCATCGCTAATGAAGAAATGAAGTCGCCTTCGGCTAATGAAGAAATTATGGAGGTATCCCAATGAAAGTTATGCTTATCGCGAGCGAATGTGCTCCGTTCATCAAAACAGGCGGTCTTGCGGACGTTGTGGGCGCACTTCCCGCCGCTCTTAAAAAGCAGGGCGCGGAGATCAGCGTTCTCATCCCCAAATACAGCCGCATTGCGGACGAATACAAGAGCCGCATGACTCATGTTGCGGATTTTTACGTCAACCTCGGCTGGCGCAGCCAGTACGTCGGCATCGAGCTGATCGAGCAGGACGGCGTTAAGTGGTATTTTATCGATAACGAATACTACTTCAAGCAGGATTACGTCTATACGGACGGCGACTTTGAGGCGGAAAGGTTCTGCTTCTTCTGCCGCGCCGCGCTCGAGATGATGCTGATGCTGCACCTCGTTCCCGATATCATCCATCTGAACGACTGGCAAACCGGGCTTATCGCGCTGCTTCTGAACGAGCAGTACCGTGTTTGCCCCGAATTTGAGCGCGTGAAAACCGTTTTCACGATCCACAACCTGCGCTATCAGGGGCTTATGAGCCCGCAGTTTGCAAACGAGCTGCTGTCCATCGGTCAGCACGGGCTTTCCAAGATCGAATACTACTCCCATATCAACGCGATGAAGGCGGGCATAGTGTATGCGGACACCGTGACCACCGTCAGCCCGACCTACGCTTGGGAGATCACCACTCCGATGTACGGCGAAACGCTGGACGGACTGCTTTCGAGCCGCACAGACGGCATAACGGGCATATTGAACGGCATCGACCGCAAGCTATACAATCCGTGGACGGATAAGGCGCTTTGCTGCCGCTACTCCAAAAAGTCCTTTACGGGCAAGTATAAATGCAAGGCGGCGCTTCAAAAGGAGCTTGGGCTCGCCGAGGATCCCTTCGTGCCGGTTGCCGCCGTTATCTCGCGCCTGACGAATCAAAAGGGGCTCGATCTCGTGCTCTCCGCGCTTCCCGGGCTTCTCGACATGGGCGTTCAGATCGCCGTTCTCGGCATGGGCGACCGCAGCTTGGAGGATCGCTTCGGCTTCCTCGCCGGCTCGGAGTACGGCAGGGGGCGCATCGCGTTCCGTTGCGAGATGAACGAGCCGCTCGCAAGGCGCTTCTATGCGGGCGCGGATATGTTCCTTATGCCCTCGGCGTTCGAGCCCTGCGGACTTTCGCAGATGATCGCGCTGCGCTACGGCTGCGTGCCGATAGTTCGCGAAACGGGCGGGCTTGCGGATTCCGTTAAACCGTACAATAAATTCACCGATGAAGGCAACGGCTTTTCATTCCACAACTACTCCGCAAACGAGCTGTACGAAACCTGCAAAACCGCCGTGGAGCTGTACCGTAACGATAACGAGGCGTGGAAGCGCCTTGCCGCAAGGGCGATGGATACCGACCTCGGCTGGGATGAGAGCGCGAAGAAGTATCTTGAGCTGTATCATAGGATAGACGAAAGGTATTAGGGCATTGATAAACGGCGAGATCAAAACGAATCTTACAAGCTCCGAACGCAAGAATGAAAAGGTCGATATTGCCGTCGGGTTCGTTCTGACGATGCTTGTGGGCTGTGGAGTGATGCTCTTTCAGCGGAATGTTTTAACAGGCTTTCCGAAGGGATTGCAGCTTGCGCTTACATTTCCGCTTGCATGGCTCCCTGCCCTTCCCGCCATCGTGATACTCATTATCAGGTGCGATAGGCTTGTGACGCTTCGCCCCACGAAGCGCGGACTGCCCGCGCAGCTTATAACCGGCATTGTGCTCGGCATATTGGTCTTCGCTGCCACACACGGTCTGCTTTACCTGCTTGATGCTCTGGGGATCATAACTTTTACACCCGCAAAAAGCGAGATCAGTCTTTTCAACAGCCTTTACAAGCTTGCGTACTTCTTGATCGCGATCGGCGCAAGCGAGGAATTTCTTTCCCGCTGCTTCTTCTATGAAAAGTTCAAGCGTGTATTCAAGACGGATCGTGCCGCAGTACTCGGCTCCTCGCTGCTGTTCGCACTCCTCCATATCATAAACGGCTCCGATCCCGCCAACCTCGTTTTTATTTTCATAATTGCGATCGTGTTCGCTGCGCTGCGCCTCAAGTTGAAAAGCTGCACCCTGATTTCGCTTATCGTGATGCACGGCGTTTATGATTGGCTGATCCGCATCATCCCTTCCCTGTTTTAGTTCGATCCAAAGTAAAAAACCCGCTTTGTGGCGCATACGCCCTTAAGCGGGTTTTTGAATATCAAATCATAAGAAATTCCCTTGGAATTTCAACCTCAACTATTCACTATCGATCAAGCCGCTTTCACTCCGTAATATTCTTATCGAACATCCTTGCGATAACGTCCACGATGAGCTTGATATCGGTGTTGGTGGTGTTCACCATAAGGTCGTAGTTGAGCTTATCGCCCCATTTTCTGCCGGTGTAGAATTCATAGTACTTGGCGCGGTTCTTTTCAACCTTGGTTATCTGCTTGCGGAGCTCCTTAACGGTCAGATGCTCGTTTTCGGGCGCTTTAAGGCGGCAGCGCTCGACCTTGGAGTTCATATCCGCATAGACGAACAGGCGCAAAAGCCTCTTTTCGCGCAGGATATAGTCGCCGCAGCAGCCGACGATAACGCAGGGGGATTTTTCGCTCATCTCGTTGATGATCCGCGCCTGCTCCTGATAGATATTCTGGCTCTGCTCCATCAAAGGATGCTGAACCGGATAGAAGCTGTGACCGATCGTTATCGGCATCAGCGTTACGGGGCGGTGCTCCACTATCTGCTGAACGTACTCCTCGGAAAGCTGGGTGCGCTTGGATATCTCGGCGATTATCTCGTCGTCGTAATAAGCGAAGCCGAGCTTCTCGGCAAGCCTTCTTCCAAGCTCCCTGCCGCCGCTGCCGAACTGCCTTGAAATGGTTATAACGTTATACATGGTTTTTCCTCCATTCTCTCGTTTTTTGAAAGGACTCCTCGCCCGAGCCGGGCGGCGATTGGTGCCCCCATGCAGCTTGTTCATAGTATATTATACCACGAGCTTTGCGTTTTGACAACGCCGAGATAAAAATTATTCGCAAACAGCTTTTTTCTATTTGTTTTTTATAAAGAATATGCTATAATATCATTTCTCAGCACAAAAGTGTGCAGAGGATCGATTAAAAACGAAAATCCGAAACGGAGGATAGATCAAATGAAGAAACTTACCAAGATTGCCGCTGCACTGCTTGCATCCGCGATGCTTCTTGCGCCGCTCGCAGCATGCTCGGACAACAAGGGGGAGGGGAATTCGCCCTCGCAGAGCGCCGAGCCCACTGCCTCTCTCACCGATGCTCCCACCAAAGCCCCGCACGACCACGACCACGGTCACGACTCCGATCCGAACAAGATAATCATCGGCAAGGTCGGCTCGATCGAGTTCACGATGCAGGACTTCCTCAACGAATACGAAGCATACGCCCCCTATGCGGCCTACGTTTCCGATCTCAACAGCACGATAATCGCTCGACTCACGGAAGCGGGCGTGCTTCTCAACCGCTGCGACGAGCTTGGCATCGAGCTCACCGCTGAGGACGAGCTGCTCGTTCAGAAAAGGAGCGAGGACTCCTTCAATACCCTGCTCTCGCAGATGCGCGTTGATGAAAATGTCACCGATCCCGAGGAGATTCGCAAGGCGCAGCTCGAGGAGCTTGAAGCGATGCTCGGTGAGCACGGCCATACCGTGGAATCCTATAAGCAGATGATGACCGAGGATATGCTAAAGTCCATGCGCATCATGAAGCTGCGCGAGCGCACCGTTGAAGACATCGTGATCGAAGATGCGAAGGTGGAGGAGTTCTTCAATGCGCAGCTTGAGAACGACAAGGCGCTTTATACGGAGAGCAACATCGCTTTCGCTGAAAACTACAACGCCTATCTCGGAGGGCAGGCGCTGCCGCCGCTCTACACGCCCGAGGGCATGTTCAACGTTAAGCATCTTCTCGTGCAGTTTGAAAACTGCATGAACGTTCCCGAGGAGGAAGGCGTTTTCGGCAGCAAGCAGAATGCTATACTGAACGAGGTTCGCGCAGCGCTTCAGGGCGGCATAAGCCTTGATGATTTCGTTTCGCGCTTCGTTTCAAATGCGGACTATAACTCCGATTTGGTTTTGACTCCCCCCGATCCCGAGGAGGTTCTTGAATTCGGCGACTCCTCGGCGGGCTTCCGCGAGCATGGCTACCTTGTTCACGAATCGATCACAGGCAATTATTTCGAGGGCTTCGGCGAGGCCGCCTGCATACTCAAATACGGCGAGAACTGGATGCCCGCGCCCTCTCCCGATGGCTCAGAGCCCGCGCAGCCGCCCATTGAGAAATACGGCATTGTGTTTTATGAAACCACGGACGGCCATAGGATTGCCGAGGTGCGCACAAACGTTTTCAACGGCGGGATCCACTTCATCTACATAAACGAGGAGCTCGAGAGCGGCGAAGCCAAGCTCGATCTCGGCAATGAAAACGATCCCATTTACGCCGCAGTTGCCGCAGCCTGCAGGCAGGAAAAGGAGCAGGAGCATTTCCAGAGCGTTTTCGAGCAGTGGAAGAGCGGCATGAGCATCGAGTTCAACGATGAACTGATCGCGCACTATATCAGCGATCATTACAGCGTTGGCTGATAAGCTCGGGCTCCGATATTGACTTGAGCCGCAATGTGAAATATAATTATCCCGTTAAGCCGCATGTGCGGCGAAACGAACACATTAGGAGGAAAAACAAAATGAAGAAGCTTACAAGAACCCTTTCGCGCGCTATGGCGCTGCTGCTGATCGCCGCGATGCTCGTGCCGGCGCTTGCCGCCTGCAAAAAGAATCCCACCAATCCCCTTATCGGAAAATGGAATGCAGAGCTCGATTTTTCGAGCTATATGCAGAAGCAGGTTGCCAGCGAAAGCACCTCGGAGCTGGGTATCGACCTTTCTGCCGTCGATTTCAGCGGCCTCTCTCTGAAGATCTCCTACGAGTTCGATAAGGACGGCAATTTCAAGGCCGAGGCTGACGAGCAGAGCGCAAAGACCATGATGTCGAAGCTCGGTCAGATCATGGCCGAGATGTTCAAAACCGCATTGGGCGGCATGCTCGGCGATGAAGCGCTCCTCGAAATGATGGGCGTAAGCTCCTGGGATGAGCTCGGCGAAAAAATGATGAAGGATGAGAATGGCGACGAGATCGACCTCGGCGGCTTGACCGGCAATGGCAAGTACACCGTTGAAGGCAACAAGCTCACCATGACCGAGGATAACGGCGATAATCAGGTCGTTGAATTCTCCGTCAACGGCAGCGAGCTGAAGTTCACCTCCTTCGAGTCCTCCACCATGAACGAAAAGGACAACGCCACCATGAAGGAGTTCATGCCCATCGTTTTCAAGAAGGGCTGATATCAAACGGCATAGCTTAAACGCCCGCCGCCCCTCCGCCTTGCGGAAGGGCGGCGGTGTTGTTTTGGAGCGATATAACCGAGTTGAACAGCGAATGGTTGAGGCGTATCCTTGGGCGCATCCGCCCAAGGGAGCCCCGCGTTGAACGCCGCGAACGCTATACATTTTTTTGCACTTATTTGCGCGCCTCCATGCAAAAATTACAGACAAATGGGCATTTTTTCAAAACAGGGTAAAACGGGTAAAAACGCCCCCAAAATTTTCATTATATATAGAGCTCCGAAAACATAGGTGAATAAAGTGTTTTTTTGAAGCTTTGGATAAATAATTGTACCTGAAAATCGAAAAATTCGAGCATTTATTTGCATTTTTTCGAATAGTATGTTACAATACTGCCCGAGCGTTATTTGCTTTTCGATTTGGGTGGGATTCCATCCCGTAAGCAAGGCGCGAAAGGCATCCGAAATTGTGCAAAACGGTGCCCCATGGCGGAAGAAGCATCCTCCGCCGCTCCCTCGGGAAGGAATGCGGGAAGCCTGCCCCATTTCCCACGCCGTTATTGCGCCTGCATTTTGCTGATACGGAAGCCCTGCGGCGTTCCCCGTTCCCCTTCGGAAGCATCCGATCGGGATCGCGAACAAGAAGGATATATCCGCTTGGAGAGCGGATAAGGCCGCTCCGCTTCAAAATCAAAAGGAGGCAGTATGAAAAAGCTGTTTAATGCCCGCTCCCGCGAAGCAAGCTTCGGCAGAGCGGCAACTCGAGGCCCCGTAAGGAGGCTTATCACCAAGATCTGCGATCACCGTCTCGTTATCTCATGCGCCGCTGCTGCGGCTCTCGGCGCGGTCGTGATCTCATCCGTGCTATCGGGCAGCACGCCCGCAAGCGCACCCAACGACGGCAAAAGCGCGTTCGCTTCCCCCGAAGCGGCCGTGCCGACCGTTTTCCTCACCCCCGCTCCCACCGATGCGGTGGACAAGGCGCAGGAGGTTGAGCGCACCGCTGCGCCCTACCCCGTAACACTTGCTCTTCGCGAGCTCCCGATAGTTCCCTCCGTAAAAGCGGTTCCCGATGAGAACGCAACGAGGGAGCCGCTTCCCCTGCCGGTCACTCCCGAGCCATACGAGGAGGTTTTGACCGCAGTTCCCGATATCACGCCCGGCATCATGAGGAGCGATAATTTCGTTCTCGTTCGCTACGGCGAGCACAACGACCTGATCCCCGCCGTTCAGGAAAGGCTTATGATCCTGTGGTATATGGATCAGGATGAGCCCACCGACTATCTCGGCAGAGTGACCACCTCCGCCATCGAGGTGTTTCAGCGCCGAAACGATATCCCCGTTTCCGGCAAGCTGAACACAAGAACCTATAACGCGCTCTTCAGCAACAACGCGCGCAGCTATCTCTGCACCTTCGGCGACTCCGGCGCGGACGTTGAGTTCATTCAGGAAAGACTGTATGAGCTCGGCTATCTCAAGGAAAAGAGCGGCAGCTTCGACGATGCAACGCTCGATGCCGTTAAGGAGTTTCAGCAGTACAACAAGCTCGACGTTGACGGCAAGGTGGGCAGAAACACCAAGGAATCCCTCTACTCGCCCGATGCCAAGCCCCGTATGCTTGAATACGGCGACTACGGCGCGCAGGTTCTCGCATATCAGCTCCGCCTGCAGGAGCTGGGCTACCTCACCACCGAGCCCGACGGCGTTTACGGCACCGACACCAAGATGGCCGTGATGCGCTTCCAGGCTCAGAACGGCCTGATAGTTGACGGTTATCTCGGGCCCGGCACATGCGAAAAGCTCGAGAGCGAGGATGTCAACGGCAATGCGCTCTCGTATTCGATGCACGGCTCGGACGTTATGAACGTTCAGACCCGCCTGTATGAGCTCAACTATATGCGCGCTCAGGACGTGAACAGCTACTACACCTCCATCACCGAGCAGGCCGTAAGGCTTTTCCAGCGCAACAACGGGCTCGACGTTGACGGCAAGGTGGGCAAGTTCACCATGAACAAGCTGATGAGCGATTCTGCGGTTCGCGCTTCCTCCCCGGTCTTGCCTCAGAGCAGCGGCTCAAGCGGCTCCGGCAATTCCGGAAGCAGCGGCAATTCCGGCGGCTCCGGCAATTCTGGCAACTCCGGCAACTCCGGCAACTCCGACAACAGCGGCAGTGTCAGCGCCCGCATCAACACCTTCATCTCCATAGCAAGGAGCAAGATGGGCAGCCGCTACGTTCGCGGCGGCAAGGGTCCCACGGTGTTCGACTGCTCCGGCTTCGTGTATTGGTGCATGAACAGAGCCGGCATCAGCCAGAGCTACATGACCAGCTATATGTGGAGAAGCTGCACGCGCTACCCGCGCAACACCAGCATCTACAACGTCAAGAAGGGCGACGTTATCGTTTACTACGGCCACGTTGCGATCTGCAGCGGCACGTGGACTCAGATAGATGCCTCGCAGTCCAACGGCAAGGTCGTTGAAAGAAGCTTCAATGGCTCCTATTGGCACCGAAACTTCATCTGCTCGTTCCGCATCTTCAACTGATGCGCCTGCGGAAGAACCCCGTTAAATGACCATCCCCAAGGGCGGGCTCGAACGAGCCTGCCCTTTTTTTCCTATGCGCTTGGCATTTTCGGTTGACCTGCCGCGCTTAGTTATGCTATACTTTATATTCATCGGGTGCATTCCCGCGATCGATCCTCGCGGCGTTTCAAGCCCCGCGCCAAAGGCGAAAAAAACACTACGGAAAGGTGAAATAATATGAAAAACAAGCCGATCATGACCATTGCCCTGCTCCTTGCCCTCGTTTTTGCGCTCTGCACCGCCGCGCCGAGCGTGATCCGCGCCGAGGGCAGCTTCGCCGAAGCGAGCCTTTTTGCGGGCTTTAAAGCCGCCGAAGCCTACGATCAGCACGACTATCAAAAGCTTCGCGCATTCCTTGAATTCACGGATGCAAACGGCGTTAAAAACGGCGAGAAGCTCTCTTCAAGCTACGATCCGCTCGATCCCGAGACCTGGGGCGTTAAATCGAACGGCGAGCCCCGCTTTGCATGGGTCGAGGTAAACGGCAAGCTTAAGATACGAAGCATCGAAGCGGCGAACATCACGGGCGGCGGACTTCGCGGCGCGCTCGACCTTTCGGGCTGCACCGCGCTTTACTCGGTTATCGTAAACACAAACGGGCTCACGGCGCTGAACGTTTCGGGCTGCACGGCGCTGTATCTTCTGAACTGCGCTCAGAACTCCATCGCCTCCTTCGATTCCTCGGGCTGCTCCGCGCTGCGCTTTTTGGAGTGCCGCTGGAACCTTATCCCGAATCTCGAGCTCTCCTCCTCCCCCGAGCTCACGGTGCTTATCTGCACCGACAACCGCATGAAAACGCTCGATCTGACTGCAAATCCCCTGCTCGGCATCGACCATCTTCGCA
Source organism: Clostridia bacterium (assembly GCA_017395105.1). Lineage (GTDB taxonomy): Bacteria > Bacillota > Clostridia > Christensenellales > CAG-138 > PeH17. Next base: position 11,199 of record JAFPWD010000037.1, on the reverse strand, counting down.
TGGCGGACAGCGGCAACAAGTTCATCTCCTGCTATATCGCGCAGGATCCCGAATACAATAACGAAAACCTCTCTTTCATCAGCGCGGACTGTGCGGACGGCTGCACCACCTACAACGGCTGGTACACCGAGGACGGCCGCTTCATCTCCGATCACCCCGTCATCACCCCCGGTGCGGAGCTCGGAACGCGCTTTGTTGCCCGCTTCTCGCTCTACGGTGCAGCCCCTGGCGATGCCGATGCAAACGGCATCGTTGATCTTGCGGATGCGCTGAGGATACTGCGCATCTCCATGGGGCTTATGCCCATGCAGAGCGGCGCCGGTGCGGACGTGAACGGCGACGGAGTGGTGAACGGCGTTGATGCGCTGCTCGTCATGCGCCGAGTTATGAGCGTTAATTGACAAGTCATCGATATAAAGCCTATTGTAAAACGCGGGGGCGCACCGTTATACGGACGCGCCCCGCGTTTTTTCATTCACTGTTCCCAAAGAGCCTTCATTCTCCTACCTTTCCCCGCGCCGCCTCAGTATGCTTCTTTCCCAGATCGCCACGGCATAATACATGATCGCGGCAAGCGCACAGAGCACGACTATGCTTGCCATAACGAGATCGAGCTTGAACACCTGCCCGCCGTACACGATCAAATAGCCGAGCCCCGCCTTTGAAACGAGGTATTCGCCGACTATCACGCCCACCCAGCTCATGCCGACCGAGAGCTTCAAAGCGCCTATCAGCGTTGGAACGCTTGCGGGCAGGATCACCTTCAAAAAGGTCTGAAGCCGCGTTGCGCCGAGCGTTTTCATAAGAAGCTGCTTTTCAAGCGAGATATCGTTAAAGCCCGTGAGCACGGTCATCACCGTTACCACGGTCGAAACCAGCAGCGCCATAGCGATTATCGCCTCCATGCCCGAGCCGACCCAAACTATCAGAATCGGGCCGAGCGCGATCTTGGGCAGCGCGTTCAAAACCACCAAATACGGGTCGAGTATGCGCTCAAGCGTTGGGCTCCACCAAAGCAGCACCGCAAAGAGCGTTCCCGCAAGCGTTCCGAGCGTGAAGCCGAGCGCCGTTTCAAGCATCGTTACGCCGATATGATGAAGCAGCTCGCCGTTTGAATGAAGCCGCGCTATCGTTTCCGCAACCCGCGAGGGGCTCGAAAAGATGAAGCTGTTTATTACGCCGAGCCGCGAAAAAAGCTCCCACAGCGCAAAAAACGAAACTAATATCGCAAGCTGTATCGCAATTATGAAGCGGTTGTGCCGCCGCACCCTCTTGAGAAACGCGATATGCTCCTTCGAGGCCTCGGCGGGGTTTCTTCGCGCTTTTTCGGCAGAAATTCGGTCAATGCGCATCGCCCTTTCCCCCTTCCAGCTCGCTCCAAACCATATCGAAATAATTATTGAACTCGCGGTTTGCGCGCCGCTCCATCGGCCCTCCGTCAAGCTCCACAGCTATTTCCCGCCGAACGTGCGCGGGGCGCGAGGAAAACACGATTATCCTGTCGCTCATCGCTATCGCTTCCGAAATATCGTGCGTTACGAGCACGGCGGTATAGCCCCCGCGCTTGATTATGGAATGCACCTCGCCCGAAAGCAGCAGCCGCGTTTGATAATCAAGCGCCGAAAACGGCTCGTCAAGCAGCAGAAGCTCGGGCGAAAACGCAAGCGTGCGCACCAGCGCCGCCTTCTGCCGCATACCGCCCGAAAGCTGGCGCGGATAGTGGCGGGCAAACGCCGAAAGTGCGCATTTATCGAGCAGCTCGAGCGCATAAGTGCGCGTTTCATCGCTCAAAAGCCCCTTCACCTCAAGCCCCAAAATCACGTTATCCTCTATCGTTCGCCAATCAAGCAGATGATCCCTTTGCAGCATATAGCCCGTTAGATTATCCCTCGGATCGGGCGGTTTTCCCGAAACAAGCACGCTGCCGGAGCTCGGCTTAACTATCCCCGCAAGCATGGATAAAACGCTCGTTTTGCCGCAGCCCGAAGGCCCAACGAGCGCCGTAAACTCACCCTTTTTCACCTCAAACGAGCAGTTTCGAACCGCCTCGGTCTCCTGCTTTATCCCATGGTAAACGAGGCTGACGTTCGTAAGCTTCGCCACGCTCTCGCCTAAATCGAAGCGGGGCTTTGTGCGCTCCGCACCCGTTCTTTTTTCTTCTTCATTCATTGCCATTCCCCCTTTTCACGAATGGAATATCTACGTATCTACAAAGTATTCATTCGCTCGAGGGCTTGTCACTCCTGTCGTATGAGCGGAGCTGCGCTTGAACAGCTGAGATGGAAATTCCCGAAATCATGCTTTTTCGAGCTTATAGGCATTCCTCCACGCATCATGCGCCGCCGACCGAGAATTATATTTTCATTTATACAAAAAACCACTACAATGCGCTTGACAAACGCAAAAAGCGGGTCTATAATTTGCATGACTTTTCCGAAAGGAGAAAAAACAATGCAGCTTTTGGTTATCACGATCGATAGATCCGATGAGTTCATTGCAACGCTCGAGGGTCTAAAGGCGCACGGAATGAACGGCATCGTTTTCCCGTCCACCAGCCTCAAAAACGCCCTGCTGGGCAGCGATATCGACGCGGCGCCGATCTTCGGGCGCATAAGCAAGGTCATCAGCCACGACTTTGAATCGAGCCACACCGCGTTCCTCGTGCTCACCGAGGATCAGGTGGAGCACGCAAAGCGCGTTATCAGGCGCAATACGCAGGGGCTCGGCAAAAAGGGCATGATGTTCACCATCCCCGTGGGGAGCTACGAGGGAATAGAGGAATATTAGTTTATTCGCTATCCACCGTTCCCATTATAGTAATGTTATCAACGGAGCATCGCCCCGCGGTGTTCCGCCTCTTTTTGCGGTTTTTTTAAAAAAACCACGAATATCAACGAAATCAGGAAGTAAAAATGCAAACTCTGCTTATCATCGCCATTGCAATGGCGGCGGGCCTTCTGCTTTCAAGGCTCATGAAGATCCTCAACCTGCCGAACGTTACCGGCTACCTTATCGCGGGCGTTCTGATCGGCCCATACGTTTTTAAGCTCGTTTCCGCGGAGCAGATAAAGGATTTGAAGCTCGTCACGAGCACCGCGCTCGGCTTCATCGCCTTCTCGATCGGCGGCGAATTCAAGCTTCAGTTTCTGAAGAAGCTCGGCGCGCAGATAATCGTTATCACCCTTGCCCAGGCGGCCGTAACGGTGCTCCTTGTCATCCTCGCGCTCCGCTTCATGCCCGGCGAGCACAGCCTCCCTCGCGCACTGCTCCTCGGTGCGATAGCCGCCGCCACCGCGCCCGCGGCAACGCTGCTCGTGGTTCGCCAGTACAAAGCGCACGGCCCCGTGACGGACACGCTGCTGCCCGTTACCGCTTTTGATGATGCGATCGGCCTTATGATCTTCTCGGTCTGCTTCGCGCTTGCGATAGCGTTTTCCTCGGGCAAGGGCATAACGGTCGGCTCCGTGCTGCTTGAGCCCCTGCGCGAGATAGGGCTTTCGCTGCTCACGGGCGGCATTATGGGCGCGGTTCTCGCCGTTTCCATGCGCTTTTTCAGATCCAATGCGAATAGGCTTTCGCTGATGCTTGCATCGGTCTTTGCCTGCGTTGCGCTCTCGGAGAAATGGGAGCTTTCCTCGCTTCTGACCTGCATGATGCTCGGCTGCGTTTTTGCGAATATGCGCCGCGACTCCATTCGAGTGCTCGAGATAATCGACGGCTGGACACCTGCGCTCTTCATGCTGTTCTTCGTTTTTTCGGGCGCGGAGCTTGATTTTTCGATACTCACCACGGTGGGTATTATCGGCGTTGTGTACATACTTGCCCGCTCCGTTGGCAAATACACCGGAAGCTATTTCGGCGCCGCGATCTCCAAATCGGATAAAAACGTTAAAAAATACCTCGGCATAACCCTGCTGCCGCAGGCCGGCGTTGCGATCGGCATGGCGCAGATGGTTGCGGCAAGCCCCGAGCTGCCCGCAGCGCTTGCAAGCCAGGTCGTGACCGTGGCGCTGTTTGCAACGCTGGTCTATGAGCTTATCGGCCCGCTGCTCACCAAGATGGCGCTCAAGAAGGCGGGCGAGATAGACGAGGCGAACCTCGGCAGGCGGCATCCGCTTGCAAACCTTGCAAGGCTTCTGAGAAGAAGTGCGCCGGTGAAGTGAAAACGCCTTTCATTTAAACAGAATCGTAAACATGACCGTAATATCAAGGAAGGAGCTCGAGGGCCCCGTGCCATAGGGAAACTATGTGACAGGTGGGCTGGCTGATACGGGAAAAGAAAAGTATAAACTCGGCACTGTAAATCGAGAAGGTTTACAGTACCGAGTTTCGTTTTCCAAGGCTTATATCGATTGGGTTAATACGAGTAGCTACGAACTTCTGAGCAAACACTTAATACAATACATGTTAACGCGCATCCAACACACGCGTGTGTTAAAACGTGCGTTAGACGTGCGTTAGAGCTTCATTTCCCGATACGGTATTTTGAATAACGGCCTTTGTTTACGGCTTCCAGCTTGCCTTCATCAACAAGGCGTTTAAGCAAGCGATATGCTTTTGCAGGCAAAACATGGAGAAGCTGAGCAACATCGGCATTTGAGATAAACTCATTATTCTTAGCTAAACGGATTATAAGCTCGGGATAGCGTGCTTCATCGATATCCGCCTGTCTGACGTATCCGCTTGCCCGTCCCTTGTTGCTATACAGCTTATGGGACAGCATATAAGTTCGTCCTCTGCCCGCGCCGAACGCTTCGACCAATCCGGATTCAATGGATCTATCGAGAACCACTTTAACGGCTGCTTCGGAGAGGTTGACCGCTTCTGCAATTTGATGGATGTCGGAACGAGGAATATCCTTCAGCTTGTTCAGAACCAGCAGCGTATTGAGCGGCAGCGGACGGCCAAGGCGGCTTTGTTCATCCGATATTATCTTCGCAATTTGCAGATCGGGCGCATTACGGGGGATGAACAGCGATACCGTTACGTTAGTGGAGTCGGAATAGTCCGGAAGCGGACTGCCATAGATCAAAGAACCTTCAAATATTCTGTCCACGCCTCGACCGGTGCGCTCGGCAAGACCGATACGCTTTAGAACATCCGCAAGGAGCGGATTTCTTCCGTGCGGCTCGGCTGTAAGAAGGTTGTTGACGGAAACGCCCTCGATGAAGCCGCCGGGATTGGCGATAGTCAATCCTCCGTCGGAAAGCGCAACTCTCACGCGCCCCATTTTGGAGTAGTCGCGATGGCTGAAAGCGTTTACGATAGCTTCGCGCAGCGCCCTTTTATTGAAATCCGGCGCGGGAATACGGAATAAGCCGTATTCGATCTCATGCTCGTGATTGCGAGCTTCAAGATAGCCATTCAGCTTTTCGATCATCAGCAGGAGCGGCAGCGCAAAATCCTCGTTCTTTACAACGTTCGTGCCCGACAGCTCTTGAAATGCCGCACTGCTTGTAGGTACATACTGCTTTAACGCCGCTTCCCTGCCAAGCATAAGTATTCCGGCAATCGTGGGAAAGGCCTTGCCAAGCTGCTCTGTAACGAGCCCCAACGCCTTAAACAGTTCTTCATCGGACAACTCAAGCAGGGAACGATCACCGTTATACGCGAGGATCGTTTTCCTCAATCTTTCAACTTCGATCGGATCGAAATCATCCGTGGCTGCGCTCTGTATCGGAAGCGCGGAATAGTCCAAAAGACGAAGATCGGATAAACGAGTCGCCATTTCGTTTGGATACATCGGAACATTTTCAGGAGTTCCGTCCATCTTCAAACGTCTGCGAAGCGTTTTGCCGGATACTGTGGCAACTATACCTCCATAGGACTTGGGTACGGATATCTTCAAAACGGGCTTTACATCATCAACGATCTCCGCGCGAATGGGAACCGGCGGAATGGTATTATTCGCGATAAACGCGCTCAATGTCATCGGATTGATGTGGTCGGGATGAACGCCGGTTATAGTGCCGTCATCTTCAACGCCAAGATATAAATCGCCGCCGGCCGTATTCGCAAAAGCAACTACGGCATCAAAAATATCGCTGTTGGATAGCTTTTTAACGTCGCTTTTGAACTCGATTGTAAGGCTTTCATTTTCGGGTATTATTCGCATGATCCAATACACCTCCAAGCACATTCTAACACACGCGTGCGTTGTAGTCAAGGATTTAATGCATAAACGTGCGTTAAAATACGGTTTTGGTATTGAAAATACTGTCGATTTTACATGACACCCAAAGACTATCCCCATTCGATCGAAACAACGCTCTACCTGTTGATAACCGACGATGCAAAACCACTGCGTATATGCAAAGGCTGCGATAAGGTGTTTGTCGCGCCAAGATCGAATGCGGTGTTTTGCAGCACAAGGTGTAAGAATCGGTATTATCTCTGCAGCGAGCAGGAATGTGAGACGAAACGAGCCTGTAATAAGCAACAGGATTGCTGGTATTATTTCGATGATTGATATTGATTAAAACACTCTTTTTTGGTATCATTGTAGTAGCTTGGTTAGGCTATTGCTTCCGCAATAAAGCTGTTTAATCAAATCCATATGATGAGGATGGAAAATGAATTCTGGTATTTTTATAAGCCACAGATCAACGGATAAAGAAATCGCGGATATGCTCAAGGATTTCTTGGTTGGTGTTGGAATCTCTAACGATCTCATCTTTTGTTCATCGCTTCCGGGTAATGACATTGTTCAATGCATTTCGCGCGAGGTTCAAGAGAAGCTTCAAAATAGCACTGTTAACATCGCTATTCTTTCTCGCAACTACTACGAGAGCGCATATTGCTTAAATGAGGCAGGGATTGTTTGGTTTCAGAAGAAATATACCATTATTATTGCCTTGCCGGAGATCGAACCATCAAATATGTATGGCTTTTTGAACAGCGAATACAAAATACGCAGGCTTGATAATATGGATGATGTGTCCGCTGTATATGATATAGTGAATACTGCAATAAATGCGCCTCATAATACAACGGCAATCATAAATAGCGCTATTCAAAAACTTATATCTAGGTACAATGAATATATTGCAACAAGAACTGCTGTAAAGGATTTAGCAGTAGGTCAAGATATGCTCAATAGTGCTTCTGACTACATCATTAAGTACGAGAGCCTAACAGAAGATGAAAGAGTTGTTTTGTTCTACATGTTTTCAAGACACACGCGAAAAGCGACAAAATTGGAAGTTATGAATTGGCTCAATGAAAATGAGGTTCACGGCGTTAATGTTGATAATGCATTCGATTTGTTGTCAGCATCAAAGATTGCAACTATTGCTGATCGTGGCGTTACTGGACAAACTATTGCAGCCATTGAGCTTGATATTGATTATTTTAGAAATGCTGTCATCAATTCCAACACACAAAAAGACTGGGAGCAAACAGTAAAACAGCATATTTGCCTTGCTTCGAAAAAGTATTCCGAGCTACTTGAAGCTGGAAAACTTGATGATGCCGACATATTGTTTGCATCATATCTTATTGATGAAAGGGTATCAAAACTCGGTGATAGAGGAAATGCTGGTGGACAGATTGCTGATATTAAAAATTGGGAACGCAAACATAGTATTACAAGCATTGTATCAAATAATTATCATAGATGCTTGGGTTTATTAACTGATAATGCTCTTGTATATGAAAGTGCTTGGACGAGCTACCATAACCCCAAAGAATACACAATATTCCCATCACTTAAAGAATGGCTGTTAGGCGTTCCTATTGTGTTACAAGACCTTATAGCGCAAGCGAAAACTGAATACTCAGATGATTTTCCGTTTTGATTGATTGGCAAGGAGGATCAATACATGCCCACTCTTGAATGGATAGGAAAAGACAAGGTAATAAACCATCATCAGCAGGTGCCGTACAGGGTGCTTGAGGAGAGGTACACATTTGGCGCGGAGAAGAGCGAAAACATGATAATCCGCGGGGATAATCTTGAGGCACTCAAGGCACTTCTGCCGAAATACGAGGGCAGGATCAAGTGCATCTATATCGATCCGCCGTACAACACGGGCAACGAGAATTGGGTTTACAACGACAATGTGAACGATCCTAAGATCAAGAAATGGCTTGGGCAGGTGGTTGGCAAGGAGGGCGAGGAATGCCCCTTCCTTGATTTATAGTATAAACATTTTTCCACGTATCAGCCCCATTTATAGGCCAGTGCGAATATCATCTCGTTTGGATCGGCTTCGGTGCAGTACAGATCGCACATGAAGCGTATATCCCCTTTACGCACGAAGCGGAATTCGTAGTTCGTTCCGCCGTACATGGGCGTTCCCGGGAGCGTTTCCCTCTCTACGGTCTTTGCGTTAATCTCCACCTCAAAGCCGTTTATGCGAGCGTATTTGTCGTTGGTGATAAGCCCAAGCACGTCGTTCTCATCCATGCCTTCGCGATACCCCTCGATTTCCCTCGGGCAAAGGCGAAACATAAAGAAGGTTTCGCTCGAATTCCAAAAGCCATGATCCCGAGCGTAAATGAGTTCGGCAGACTCGGGCAGAATGAGCCCGTAGTTCTCCTCAAGGCGCTCCGCAGCGGACCGCACATCGCCGCTGTACGTATCAAGCTCATCAAAACTGCGGTAATAATTATCGTGACAGCCCAATTTATCGCGGACTTCCTCTATCTTAACGCAGCCGATGACCGCGATCTTGCAGGCATAAAAGGCGGTGAACGGAAAGGACAGAACGAGCAACGCAACGACAGCCTCCTTCCATCTTTCATTTATAACGTCGAGTATACGCTCCATCGGCTTCATGCGTTCTCCTCCTTCATCGTTCTTTATTCGATATTCTATTGCAATACGGCTTGGCTGTCAAGCGATTTTATCCGTTTATTAACATATATTTATCGTTTTTCAATATTGTTTTGCCAAAAGACACGGCTACGGCATACCCTTGCCTACACTTTGTGTTCCGAGTTATGCGCATGGGCTCGGCGCATATCGAAACCGGCCGCAAATATATTGTTCATCGTTTTTCGCCTGTTTTTGCTGCCGCCCGTTTTCAGCCCGTTTTTTCGTACTTATCCACATTTTTGCGGCTTATCCACATGGATAATGTGGATAACCTGCCAAAAACGCATACGTTAACGGCTTTTTAATGTGGAAAAGCCTGTGGATAATGTGGATAACCACATGTAAAAGTAGTGGAAAAGAGGCTGCGCGGATGTGGATAAGGCTTGAAACGGAGTTGGATCCGTCCAAAAATGTGAACTTTTGCCCCCTCTTGACAAGCGGAATAGTCAATTCCCGCCTATGTTTTTGCGAGGGCATGGCAAATTGTGCCGAATTGTAGTGCTTTGGAGCGCCCCCGCCGTTTATGAGTGTATTCTTGGTCTTTTCGGGCGCAAAGCGGTTTCCAATATCCGAATAATGTAAAAATATTTAATTTTTTCGCCATATTTTGTTGACAAACCTGCCAAAATGCGGTATCCTAAATATATTAACTCCCCGAGTGGGCGAGGCATGAACCTCCGAGAGCTCGGGCAGCAAGGAGCAAAGCAATGAAACTTGTTTACGGCATCCACGACAGACCCAAATTCAGTGCAGTGGTGGTCTTCGCATTCCAGCAGCTTCTCGCCATCATGGCGGCCACAATCGCGGTTCCTGCGATCGTGGGCAACGGAATGAGCGCCTCGGCCGCATTGTTCGGCGCAGGCATCGGCACCCTGGTCTATCAGCTCTTCACGAAGTTCCGCAGCCCCGTATTCCTCGGCTCGTCCTTCGCGTTCCTCGGCTCCATGTTCGCCGCCTTTGCGGGCGCCGCATCGATGGAGATGGGGTATCTGGGTCTTGTGCTCGGCGCGGCGTTTGCGGGTCTTGTGTACGTCGTTATCGCGATCATCGTTAAGTTCGCGGGCGTAAAATGGATCGGCAAGCTCATGCCCGCCGTGGTCATCGGCCCCGTTGTCGCCATAATCGGTCTTTCGCTCGCGGGCAACGCCGTTGGCGACATGATGAAGGGCGACGTTGCGGTGGACGGCGCTGCGGTCGCTTCCCCGTTTATCGCGCTCATCTGCGCGCTTGTTACGCTTTTCACGGTCATTCTCGTTTCCACCTACGGAAAGAAGAAGTTGCGCCTTATCCCGTTTATAATCGGCATTCTTGCGGGCTACGCCGTTGCGCTCGTTTTCACGCTCATCGGCAATAAAACGGGCAGCGATGCGCTCAAGATAATCGATTTTACGCCGATAAAGAATCTTGTTTCGGGCGGCGTTTCGCTCAAGACCTTCCTTTCGATGCCGTCTTTCGCGTTCATCAAGGCGTGGAAGGGGCTCGACCAGCTCACCCCCGCGTATATCGGCACGATCGCGGTTGGCTATATCCCCGTTGCGTTCGTTGTTTTTGCCGAGCATATTGCGGATCATAAGAATCTTTCAACTATCGTCGATCAGGATCTTTTGACCGATCCCGGTCTCTCCCGCACCCTGCTTGGCGACGGTGTCGGTTCGTTCGTGGGCGCTGTTTTCGGCGGCTGCCCCAACACCACCTACGGTGAATCGATCGGCTGCGTTGCGATCACGCGCAATGCCTCCGTTATCTCGGTAACCGGCGCGGCGATACTTGCACTCATATTCGCGTTCATCGCCCCGTTCGTGGCGTTCCTTGATTCGATCCCCTCCTGCGTAATGGGCGGCGTGTGCATGACGCTGTACGGCTTTATCGCGGTGTCGGGTCTCAAGATGCTGCAGCCCGTTGATCTGAACGACAACCGCAATCTGTTCGTGGTTTCGGTCATCCTTATCGCGGGCGTTGGCGGGCTTGCACTCGATTTTGCGCTCAAGGACGGGCAAACCATCACGGTTACTGCGATCGCCTGTGCGCTGATTCTCGGCATCATCACCAATACCATCCTTTCGCCCAAGAAAAAGCAGGATGGCGAAGAGCACGAGCCTCAGCAGGTGATAAAATAACTCCTCACCGGAGGGGCTGCTCGCCGCAGGAGCTTTTGGCTGCGTTTGAGCGCAAGAGCTTCCGAAAAACAGAGGCTCAACATTACTTAGACATTTTCTCAGAATGGACTCCTTTCTTTCGGGGAAGGGGCTGTTGCACAAGCAAGCAAATTGCGTGCAGCAGCCTCTTTCTTTTCGCGGTATTTGAGTTTGATTTGGAAAATTATCTTTCGGTGTGCGGAAATCAGCGGTATTTATAGGGTTGGATTGATTTTTGGGTACACT
>JAFPWD010000036.1 GCA_017395105.1 Clostridia bacterium | reverse complement strand
GTTCGCTGCGTTTCGCTCATACTTCAACTGCGCCGCATCTGCGCTGTATTCGTACCGCTCCGTCAAATCGCTGTTTAACAGCTGCACTGTTCCTCGTTCGACCTCTCGCCTCATGGTTCGCTCGCTTCTGCCGCCAAGCAGTTCTGCTATCTTTTTTATTTCTACCTTCGCCTTCAACAATACTTCGAGTTTTTGCCGCTCCTCGTATGTTAGGTGTTTACCTTTCCTCGACTTTATGGTATTATTGTTTCGCTCCATAGCTTTGGCCTCCTTACTTGTTCTTTTGCCAATTTACATTGTATCAGGCTTCTCGCTATGGAGCTATTCTTTTTTTGTTTTGGACAGTTAATTATACAACTTACCTGCTGACTCGCTGAATAAGGACCGCGATGCGCTTGTGAAGTCCATAGATGATTCGAATTTCACTTGGCGCGTGGTGACTCGTAACGACGACGTGATCCTGCAGCACGTTGGATATAATGATGGATATAATGATGGCTCAGTCTATTTTGAGCATTACGGCGAAAATATCTATCTTTCCGCCCGTGACGGTGATAACGCTTTCGAGGTCAAGAGTGATCTCAAGAAGGACGGCAATATTCTCGGCGGCAAGATAAACATGAGTACCGGCGGCGAAAACAAGGGAAGCGCCGAAATAACGATTGAGGGCTGCGATTCAAGCTCGAAATCCGCTCTGGGCTTCCCGCGCGGCAAGTACAATATTGAGTTTTCGGAAACTTCGGGCGGTTCGGGCACGCTGAACATATCCGTTGAGGTAGTTGAAACCGAAAACGGCGGCACCGATCACCGCGTCACTATAAACGGACTTGGCGAGGTCGTCGGCGAGGATGCACCCGATAAGCTTGCTTTCAATCTTCATACCTCCGATAAGGATTCGACCGTGTCGAGGCCGAGTGCTGAGGTCGTTCGCATCGAGAGCGAGGAACAGCTCAACGGCATCGTTGAGGAGATGGGCGAAAACCTTTCGGGCGTTATGATGAAGCTCATGCTTGCGCTTATGTTCTGATGGGCTTCAACAGCAAACTTAAACGATGGATAATATGGATCGTGCAAGAATAACGATCGAAAATATCGAAAAACACTACGGCCCCGAACAGGTTTTGGGGCCGCTTTCCCTATCCGTTGAGGGAGGGGAGATAGTGGGCATAGTGGGTGCGAACGGAGCGGGCAAAAGCACGCTTCTTCGCATTTTAGCGGGCGCGGAAAAGCCCGACGGCGGCAGCGTTCATTTTGAAAATATCGGAAAGGACGAGATAGGCTACGTTCCGCAGGAGCTTGCGCTCTATGAGAGCCTGACCGGTCGAAGAAACCTCAATTACTGGGCTGCGGCGGCGGGTGTTTATTTTAAGCGCCGCAGGATCAGGGTGCGCTATCTTATTGAGCTTGTGAATCTGAGCGATAAGGCGGATAAGCCGGTTTCAACGTATTCGGGCGGCATGAAGCGCAGGCTCAATCTTGCCTGTGCGCTCATCGGCGGCGTGAAGCTGCTTCTGCTCGATGAGCCAACCGTCGGCGCCGATGCCGCTTCGGTTGAGCTTATGCTCGATGCTATAAAGGCTCTTGCCGAAAATGGCTGCGCCGTGCTGCTTGTTTCGCATCATAAGGATGAGATAAACAGGCTCTGCACGCGCACCGTGGAGCTGAGAAAGGGCAGGATAGAATGAGAAGCCTTCGTGCCTGCATTTATAAGGATATCCGCCTTTTTTTGACTGCAAGCGGAATACTCAGCCTCATTCTGCCCGTGCTTGTTGCCGCCGCGCTGATGCTCGGGCTGAACGATGCCCAGAACGCAGACACGAGCATTAAGCCGTTTGAGATAGCCGTATACGACATGGACGACACGCTGATGTCGCGCACGCTCGTAGGTCAGCTTCGCAGCGTTGAGCTGATTTCAAAGGTTCGGCACTACACCGAAAAAAGCATTAGTGAAAACGAACAATCACTATTGAACGAAAACGGCGAGCTCATTGCCGGAAGCGGGCTTTTCTCCGCACCGCTTTTTAAGGACTGCGCCGTTGTGATGATACTTCCTCTCGACTTCTTCTACGATGCCTACACGGGCGAAGAGGAACCCGTGCGCATCGTTCTCAATGGAGATATGCCGCTTGAAAGCGCGTTGGCTTCGTCCATGGCTTCGTCCGTTTCGGGCATACTCAAGAGCGAGCGCGCCGCATGGTATGCCGCATACTCCGTTAAAGCGGGCGGAGAATTCGACCGTGCGGATTTCGAGCGTTTTTGCGAGAATTCGGCTGAGACCATCCTTGACAACGCACTCGGCAGGCTGAACGTTTTCAAAAATCCCGATATCCGCGCAGAGCTGAGCGCGAGCGTCAAAAATCCGTTCTTCGCCTGCGCCGCATCCATGCTGATGCTTTTCGTTTCGCTCGGCGTTCTGAAAACGCTTCCCGAGGAGCGCAGGCTCGGCCTTTACGACCGCTTCGTTTCGGCAGGAGGCAGCCTTTTTCAGCTTATCCTTTCCAAATTCATAACAGCGGCCGTATTTTGCGCCATAGGCATCTTGCCGCTCTATTTCATTCTGAAGCCGGATTTGCATGGCGGCGTGTTCGTGCTTGCTGCGGCATTCATCGCCTGCTTTCTATTGATGCTCATGCAGGCTCGGCTTACGCGCAGCGCCGAAAGCTATCTTATTATCGGGGGCATCCTCACCGCTGCGGAGCTGCTCTTCGGCGGCGTTATCTATCCCGCGAAGCTCTTTCCGCTGTTTGCAAAGCGCATATCGGTTCTGACCGTTCCAAAATATCTGATAGCGGGTCTTGAAAAATCGGAGCTATCCGCTTCTGTAATTCCGCTCGCCGTCATCGCTGCGGCCTGCCTTGCCGTTTTTATCGTGCTCGAGGCCGCGCTTCGCGGCATCCGCAGGTCAAAGCGAGGAAGGAGGAAGGTATGAAAACGCTCCTAAAATCGTTTCTCCTCGCCTTAAAAAAGCTTCCGGCAATGGCGGGCGGGTATGCCTCACTGCTGCTGATGCTTTCTTGCTCGCTTCTTATGTTTTTCACAGTGCATCGCGCACTTAACGCCAAGATACCCGTTTCACTCAGAATAGCCTATGTAAACCTCGATAAAACCGAGGCTTCATCGGAGCTGATCTCATCGATAAAAAATGCGAACGGCACCGCCGTGGAGCTGATCGAGCTTGAGCAAACGGAGACGGCAAGCCGTGCTCTCGATTCGGGCGAGGCGGAGGGAATGCTCGTTATCCTGAGCGGTCTTGAAGAAAACCTGAAGAGCGGCGGCGCCGCGCTCGATTACATTCCCGCAAGGGGCGCATCCTCCGCGCAGGCGGCAAGGGAGCTTATCGCGGGAGAGGCGGTAACACTCGGCAGCAGACTTCGCGCGGAAGCCTATTTTGAAAAGCTGACGGGCAGAGCGCCCACCGCAGAGGAAAAGCATGCTTTGAACGAAGCCTATACTTCCGAACGCGAGCGCGAAGGCTCCGCAGTCGTTCGGCAGACCGTGTTTTCGGGCGCAGCAAGCGAAAAATCGACCGAAACCGATCTTCTCGGCGCGTTCTATGCGCGCTATTCGGGCTTTTCGGCGTTCGTGATGATGCTCGTGCTTCTGATGCTCGGCACGTTTTCGGGCTCGAGGGACGAGAAAAACTGCCTTGAGCGTATATGCTCCTACTCGCGGGGCAGAGGCATGGGCTTCTTCTCAAGTCTGATCGCTCTTATGCTGATCGGGCTCGTGATATTGGCGCTTTCGTTCATTCCCGCGCGTGGAGCAAGCCCTGTTCAGTTTGCTGCGGGCGCGGCATACGCATTCTGCGCTTCGTCGCTCGCGCTGCTTCTCGGCGGACTTTCCGGCTCGGCGCGCGCGGAGCTTGCTTCGCCCCTCGTTGCGTTTCTGACGGCGCTTGCGGGCGGCTGCTTCACCGATACCGCCGCGCTCGGCTCGGGCTTTAAAACGCTTGCCCGCTTCACACCGCAGGGGCAGTATCTTGCCGCCTTGAACGGGGAACCCGTTTTTGTTACGGTGCTGATCGGCGTGGGGCTTATCATGCTTCTTCTGTCCCGCCTCCTCGCTGCCGCCGCAAAGCGGGCGGTTCAAGCTCGCTGATATCGTTTATCAGCCCGTTTTTAAAATCAAACGCATACGCTCTTGCCCGATCCTCCCTAACGGCTCCGATTATGGGAGGATCGTTTTTTTCGCAAAACGGAGCCTTCCTCGCCTCATCGAAATCGCCGAAGAACTCAAAAAGTCCGTCAAATTCAAGCCCCTCGGCAAGTGCGGGGGAGAGCAGCTCCATAGCCTCGTCCTCGCGGGCGAGAAGAACGCATTCCATAAACGCGAGCGCCGCTTCCTCCTCGCTTGATGCCCGGCGCTTTGGATGCGTAAAATAACCGATCTCTCCAACGGCATCAACGGAATCGTCTGCCGCACCGCCGCAAATGACCCGCACTCCCTCGGCTCCGATCTCGTATTTCAGCTTCTGCTGATGCGCAAGCACAGTGCCGAGCTCATTTATCGCAACCAAATAGCCGTTTTCAAAGCTAAGCCGATCGCCGCATATCTCGCCCGCCAGCTCGAAGCGCTCGTTAAACAGCATGATCCTTTCGCCGCCTGCGGCTTCGAGCTCGGATGAAATGCCATCTGCGCAGCCCTTGATGTGCGCGGCGAGCAGGCGCGAAAAGCCCGCATCAAGCATCCGCAGCTCTCCGTCCTCGCCGCTTCCGAGGATAAAGCCCCGTTCTTCTCCGTCTTCGCGAATGCTGAGCCTCAGCCCACAGTCGCGATAAAGAAATATCTGCGCTTTTTCACCGCCGCAATCGTATTCGAGGCTGTCGAGCTGCTTTGCTTCAAGCCTGCTCTCCCTTCGCGGGCAGTCGGGAATGAGCTCGTAAACGCGCTCAAGCGCCGTACCGTTTTCTGCTTCAATGCTCCAATCAACGGCTCGGATATCCGTGCTTTTAGATGCTAAGGCAATATCCATCCCGCTCGGCGAAAACAGCAGCTCGGAGCATATTGGATCGAGCCCGCTTTGACTTATCGGAGTTAAAACAAGAATAGCACTAACGAAACAGCTTTCTTTTTCAGCGCCGAAAAGCTCGGTGGGATCGAACTCAAATATCGATCCGTCCGTGCCGACGCGAAAAAAGCTTTCGCCCAATATCCGGACGGCGGCGGGGGAGGCGCTTGTGATGAATAGCCGCATTTTAAATCTCTCCGATGCTTTTTTAGCGGCATTATGCGTGCTTTTGCCGCCTCGATCATTACTTTATTTATATATCGGCCATACTATTACCCACGACAAACGCATGAATTAAAAAAATATGAACATCCTCTTCCAAAACGATTAGAATTATGTTAACCTAAGAAAAAAGGAAGAGGTGGAGAAAAGTGGAAGAATTATTAGCGTGGATAGAGTTCATTGAAGAGAATGCGG
>JAFPWD010000058.1 GCA_017395105.1 Clostridia bacterium | reverse complement strand
TCGGCGATCATCTGAAGCCCCGAGAGCACCGCATCATAGGTTGCGGTGCTGCCTGAAGCGCGCAGCGCCTTGACCTCGCCGGAGAAATACGCCCTCTGCTTATCGTCGAAGGGCTTGATGTCCAGATGCTTCACAACGTCGATACATTCGTTCGTCGGAAGCTCCG
Source organism: Clostridia bacterium (assembly GCA_017395105.1). Lineage (GTDB taxonomy): Bacteria > Bacillota > Clostridia > Christensenellales > CAG-138 > PeH17. The sequence continues at coordinate 1,355 of JAFPWD010000058.1, read as the reverse complement.
CCGCCGCGCTCTGCACACGCAAAGCGGGACTTGTGATGCCCTCAAGCCCCACCCGGCGCAGCGGCGTGTAAAGCTCCGCATAGCGCTCCGGTTCAAACGGAGCATATTCAAGAATACAAACGAATGCTGTAGCGTTCTTCATGCCGATAATTTAGCACTTGCAGAGCTTTTCGTCAAGCATAAAAGCGGAGCCGCCCAAAGACGGTTCCGCTTGATATGCAGATCTGCATTGCTTAATGCAATGTCAATTCCTGTCACGCTTTACCGCAAAATACTTCGTAGGACTATTATAGAAGTTTTGTACAACAACAACCATATTGCCATTTGCCAAAGTGTAAAGCGACCAATCTGCATTTGAAGGATTCGTAATATTAGTTAGCATCGATGGAAGCTGACCAGGCTTATGCGCCCACCGACCAGTATTAGTCTGCTTCATAAAATGAAAATCCCAAAGCAGATAGTATTCATTGTCAACACGGATATATCCTTATAAGTGCGCCGAGCTTAATCCCTTCATAAAATTATCAAGCTCATCATGATTTTCGAGTTCGATAATCGGAAGGGAAGGATCGAGCAAATCAGGAGCAACTTCCTTCAATCCCGGATACTTGCTCAAAACAGACGGTTCGCCGTATTTATACGACCGGGGGCGCCTCATCTGCATCGGCTGCCTCTTAAACATATACGAGCTGTTCAAACCACTCATCAAGGAATGCAGCTCATCGAGGCTGTTAATGGTTATAACGGGAAGCGTGGGATCGAGCTTGCTTGCATCAACCCTTCTCAGCCCCGGATATTCCCGGCTTATATCACGCTGCAATGCGTTCATTCCATCCGAGCCGTCTTGCTCGCCCGAAAACACACCGTGATCCGCAGCGTATGATAATGGCAGAAAAGATAATATGGATATAATACCCGCAAGTATCAACGAACAAACCCTTTTCACAATCAAATCAACCTCCAAATAGTATGCTATTATTATAACCGTTGTTTACAGCTTTGTCAATATTAAATATATCGTTCCCGTCCGACCGATAGAAAGCGGAAATGACAAACGCCCTGCTCGGCTTCACGCCGTTTTTACGACTCCACGTTGAACAGGTTGCGCAGCTCGTTTACGATATTATCGCTGTCCGCCTTGATGCAGACGGCCTCGTTGATGCTCGAAAGCTCGTCGAGCTCGCCCGTGTTGCGGTAGTTATAAGCGATGGTGTAAACGGGCACGTCCATGCCGTCCACAACGGGCTTTACGCGGCTGAGGCTCCAGCCGACGTTCTGATCGCCGTCCGTCAGTACGAAGAGGATGGGTCTGCACTCGGGAATGCTCTTTTTCGCTTCGGCGATCATCTGAAGCC
>JAFPWD010000035.1 GCA_017395105.1 Clostridia bacterium | reverse complement strand
CCACGACCTCGAGACCAGCGTTGGCCGCGAGATCTACGAGAAGTACGGCATCTCCGAGCAGGAAGTTACCGACGAAGTTTTCCGTTGCGAAAGAAGCAAGGTTTTCGACGAGGCGGAGAACCGCATGCACACCATCAAGGCTGTTATGGTCGCAACCGCGGGCAAATAAGGCTTGAGCGGATAGCATAACAAATAAAACAGCGATCGGTGCGGAAGCAAAAACTTTCGCACCGATTTTTTTCGGCGAAACAAGGCTTTTTTGACATCTCCGCACAATTATTTGCCGTTTTTTGAAAATTGGGGCTTCACAAATGCGTTCGAATGAGGTATAATATATCCATCCACCTATACTGCATCGATGCAGTATAATATGAAGGGAGTGTTATAATATGATAGTAACCATCACCGGAAGAAGCATGGAAATCACCGATTACCTGAAGGAGCTGACGCTGAAAAAGCTCGAGAAGATCGAGAAATACTTCTCGGCGGACACCGAGGCGCAGGTAGTTATGAGCGTTGAAAAGAGCAGGCACAGCATCGAAATAACCATCCCCTATCGCGGCGGCATCATCCGCGGCGAGGAGACCACCACCGATATGTATGCCAGCATCGACAACGTTATCGCCAAGCTCGAGCGCCAGATCTTAAAGCATAAAACCAAGCTTTCCAAGAATCTTCGCTATGAGGAAGCTTCCGAAGCCGACGAATACGAGGACGAATACGACCACGGCCCCGAGATCGTTAAGGTCAAGCGCTTCTCCATGAAGCCCATGAGCGTTGAGGAGGCCATGCTCCAGATGGATCTTTTGGGTCACAGCTTCTTCGTTTTCACCAACGGCGAGACAGGCGATATAAACGTTCTTTATTCAAGAAAGGACGGCAACTACGGTCTCATCGAGCCCGATAAATAAGAATTGCTTCCATAATGCAAGCTTTGCATTATCGGATAGAAATATTTCTTTCAATTCCAAATCAATTGCCACAAGGCGAGCCCGCAGTATCCGCTGCGGGCCGCTTTTTTGCACCCCTGCATCGCGCCATCCTCATTTGGCTGCTTTGCGCGAAGCTTATTCCGATTTTTGTCACATTTATGCCGCATCTTGTGTTTTGCTGTTTTCGGATAATTCAAGGCTTTGATTATCTTGATTGCGCAATTTGGATAACATTTTTGTGCCATTCGGATATTTCATTTAGTAGAAATATATTATTTTTTCGGCCCAAAACTTATTGACTCTTTATTGTATATTTGTTACAATTGTGACACATTAAGGGCGAACCGCTTCTCCGTTCAGCACGAAGCATCCGCTCAATGCATTGTGAAGCACTTCGGTTCACTGCTTCACACGAAAAAGCTGTTTGCCCTTGCTGAATTGTTCCCGTTGGTTCGGGAACGGAAACGGAGGCGCAATATGACGATCAGCAAACTTTTCACCCGCATCATCTCGGCAGCGCTGGCGATGCTCTTCGCGCTCGGGCTTTTCATCTTCCCTGCGCAGGCGCTCGCATCCTCGTTCGCGTATGCCAAGATCACAACCGAAGCAGCCGAATCCGCCGGCTACAACTTCATCCTCAAACAGTACGAGATGCGCGGCATCAAATACGAAAAGGCTGTGCTTCGCGAGTCCGTCAAGCTCTACGACGATCAAGATGCCATCATCGGCCTCATGGTCATCGTTGACAGGGACGGCAAAAGCGACTATGCCGTGGTCGATTATCTTCTCTCCAATATCGACGAATACGGCTTCGGAAGCGATGATTTCGTAGACACCTGCCGCCGCGCCGAGCGCGTTCTCTACGCAGGCACTCTCAACTATGCCAAGCGCGAGAAAGGCGAGCTCAAGTCGCTTACCGGCGAAAAGCTGAACGCCAAGGACTTCAGCTCCAAGATGAATGAGTTCAGGGCGGGCGCAGCGCTTCTCAAGCCCAAAAAGACCGGCTACGACGGCATAATCGGCTGGGCGCAGGTTGCCGACCGCATCAACGGATTGTTCGGCACAACCAATTCAATGGTTTACAACTCCCAGTTTGCCTATCTTCCCGGCATTAGTCGGAGCGGAGTTGCGAGCAACCTGCACTTCTGGTGCCAAAATCCACTCAACGACTGGTATAACGGCAGATACGGAACCGGTATCAGCGGAACCTGTGGCCCGACCGCAATGGTCAACATGATGATCTATCTCGACAAGCAGGCGGGCTTCAACAACGGTCTTGTGAACGACAGCGTTTACGACACCTTCGCCAGCATGATCTACTACACCAACTTCATGAACTGGACCGACCGCAACTGGTGGAACTTCACCGTCAGCGCCTTCAAGAACTACGCTTCCCAACAGGGCTACAACTACACGCTGAAAAGCTATTACAACTGCCGTTGGAACAATGTTCTGAGCTGCATCAAGGATATGCGTATTCCGATGTTTGCCACTTTCGGAACCTATACCGACTCCGGCAGCTACTGGAACCACGCCGTTGTTATTCTCGGCCTTGAGGAGTTCACCCACGTTTACTACACTCCCGGCAGATGGGGCAGGCAGGACCGTCACTCCGACGTTTACAGATACGTTCGCATTGTTGACGGCTGGTGGAGCTCCGACGAAGGACGCTTCATCGACTTCGACAACTACTACACCGAAATCGGCGGCATCGGCTTCTCTTTCAAATAATACCGCCTTCCGCTGCCGGTAAAACCATCTTCAGCTTCTTCCAAGCTTTTTCGCGTCGGATCCCGTTGGGGTCCACCCCGGATCGGTTGAAATGGGGCTCCGCGGGCTCAATGAGCAACGCTATCGGACATAACCCGGTATCCGTCACGATGAGCAATGTTTTTCCTTCCATTGAGCCGCTCTTCACCGAGCGGCTCGTATGCTATCACATCTGCGTCTCGGTCTTCCTCCCGATGCCTCGCCGCAGATTGATATATAGCTGGCATCCGGTTCCAAAGCGATCGTCCTCCTGAACCGAACCGACTGAATGACCCTCCCAGTCTCTAACGATCGCAGACACATCAGGCAGTCTTGTTCCTGCCTCCAGATCCAGATGTATTCGCCTCGCGAGATCTGTATTGCCAAAGAGGGGAGACGGGTGAACCGGCTCGTCCCCCGGGAATAGGCGGCTCCGAGTAAAGCTCCTGAGCCGCCGCTCTTTTTTTGCCTTGCGCCACCAATATCGAATGCGGCTTGCCCGCAGCTTTTATTCCGTTTCGGTTGTTACACATATTTTTGCCACATTTCAGCTTTTGTAAGCCATTCTCCGTTTTTTGTTGTTTCAGCAAATCTTGTTTGTTTGTTGTGGAAACCGCATAAAGTTTTTGTATAATTCGGATATTTCATTTAGTAAAATATATTATTTTTTCGCCCCAAAATCTATTGACATAATATTGTATATTTGATATAATTCAATCACAGCAAAAAGCAAGAGCCTTTCCCTCCTCGCAAAGCCAAGCACGGTAAATCGGTTTAAGACGTGCTAAGAATCGGCAAAGCATCCTCGCTTGCTTTCCCGAAAATACAAAGGCTCCCGCAGCTGATGAAATAAAGGTTCACTAAACCAATGGAGGTCCGCTACTGAACCGCAGACTCCGGAGACAAACGTCTCAACGCTATCGTACCTTCCTCGCCTTTGGGTCGATAGCGCCCCCCTTACACCGGATCTTCGCAGATCGGCAGAATCCAAAATCGCCAAGATCACGAAGATCTAAGAAATCAACTTCTTAAGCGGCGTTAGCTGCGCCGCTTAAGACAGCAGCCTTAAGGATTCCTCCCCCGGTCGGCGTGTCACGGTCTATCACACGCCGATATCCTCAAACCCTTTGGTCAGCGCAACGGACACGGTTGACCTCTTTCCCCGATCGGTTGAAAAGGGAAAGAACCCCAGCTCACGAGCATGAGCCAACTCCTCCTGTAAACAGCCGTTTCGCTGCAATGACCCGTGTTTTTCCTTCCTTCACAGAGCCGCCGCAAGAAATCCGCCTTTCCTGCGCCGGCTCATTTTTTAGGCATTCCCACACAAGATTCCCACCTTGGCGCATCAGCATAAGGATAAACAGCCTTAAAAGGCATCCTTTCGCCCTCTTTCTCCTTTTTTTACTTTCGCCTATTCCATTCCGCGCCGAAATATAGTATAATAAAGAGTGGTATGGGATAATTATTTTGGGCAAAAATCGGTTTTGCCGCGGCGGCTCGGCATTTGTTCCCGGCACCGCCCCAAATGAAAAGAAAGGACTTATGATGGCAGAGAAAAAGACCACGCAAAAGCAGTCATCATCCGCAAAAAACGGCTCTCGCAGCGGCTCCGGTTCAAGAAGCTCCGGCGGCTATTCCACGCATTCTAATTCCACGCGCTCAAATGCTTCCTCTCGCTCAAACACGGCCTCCGCCCAAGCGAAGCCCGAAAAGACCCGCGCACCCGAGGAGGTACACCGCGAGATAGGCGGCATAGTGCTGATAGTTGTTGGCCTCATCCTCGGAATATTCTGCTATTTCGGCTCAAGCGGCCTGCTTGCCGCCATCGCGCCCGTATTGTTCGGGCTTTTCGGTGTTTCCGTGTATACGCTCCCCGTTATACTCGTTGCGCTCGGCGTGCTGCTCATTGCGCTGCCAAGGCGCGATTTCAGGCCGATCTCCATCGTATGCATCGCGGTCATATTCCTGTCCGTGATCGCGCTTATCCACGTTTTTGCAAAGAGCGAGTCGCTTGCCGTTTCGAGCTTCGGCGCAAACCTTAAGGCGGCCTATTGGCTCGGCAAGCAGCACGTTGGCGGCGGCGTTGTTGGCGGCGTTTTCGCTTCACTGTTTGTATACATGCTCGGCTCCACGGGCAGCATAATCGCGCTTATCGGCATCATCCTCATCGCGATTCTGCTCATCACCCATTTCTCGATCCGCGCCTACTTCAACGGCCTGCGCGAAAAGCGTGAGCTGAAGCTTGCGGACGGCGGCGCACCTTCGCGCAAAAAGCAAAAGCTCTACGGCGAGAGCCTCTCCGGCAGCGACAGTCTTGAGGACGACGGCTTCATCCGCCACACCGGAAAGCCCCTCACCTCGGGCGACACCGATTACGATTACTCTCCCCGCAAAGACGGAAGCAGCGGCGGCACCCGCAGCACCGCAGGCACCCGCAGCACCCGCTCCCCCGCGAGGAATGCGAACAACTACATCGACGAGCGCAAGCGCGCCCAGCGCGAGGAAAACGAGAAAAAGAACGCCGAATGGCTGCCCCTTCGCAAGCATAAGCCCGCGGACGATCTCGAGTTCCTGCCCATCTCGGGGCCTCTTGAAAAGAGCGGGAAGAGCAGGAAGCGCGGCAAGAGCAAAAAGGTTCAGTCCGAGCTCAAGGAGAGCTTCGGCTTTGAAGCTTTTTGCGGCGAGCCGCTTTCGGCGGACGTTGAAACCGAATTCGGCGATACCGACCCCGCGTTCGGCAGCTTCTCCACCCCCCTCGGCAGCTCCAAAAAGAAACCCGCCTCCGATAACGTTCTCGAAGGCGTAAGCATCTCGCGCTACGACCCCAAGCCCGTTTCCGAGGTGGTCGAGGAAGCCGAAAGCACCAAGCCCGCGCCCGTTTCCGTTATCGAGGATGCGGACAACGCCAAGCCCGCAAAGGCGAAGCTTGAGGCTGTGGAAACGGAAGGCGGCTCCGATGCCGTTGTGATCGAGCAGAGCGCCCCCGAATACGTTTACCAGCGCCCGCCGATAAGCCTTCTCAAGCTGCCCGACCCCACCGTGGCGATCGGCGCGGAATCCCCCGAGGAGAAGGCGCGCGTTCTTATAGACACGCTCAAGAGCTTCAATATCGAGGCAAAGATAGTCAATATCAGCATCGGCCCCGTTATAACGAGGTTCGAGCTGCAGCCCGCGCAGGGCGTTAGGGTAAATAAGATAACCTCCCTTTCAAACGACATCGCGCTCGCGCTTGCGGCGCCGAGGGTGCGCATCGAAGCGCCGATCCCGGGCAAATCCGCAATCGGCATAGAGATACCGAACCGCAGCACCGCGCCCGTGCTTCTTCGCGAGCTTATCGACACCTCGGATTTCAACACCGCAAAATCCCCGCTCACCTTCGCCGTTGGCAAGGACATTGCGGGCAACGCCGTGTATGCCGACCTTGGCAAGATGCCGCACATGCTCGTTGCGGGTCAGACAGGCTCGGGTAAATCGGTATGCATCAACGGCATAATCCTCAGTCTTGTGTATAAGTCCTCCCCGAAGGACGTGCGCATGATCCTGATCGATCCCAAGGTGGTCGAGCTTTCGATCTTCTCCACCATCCCCCACCTCTTCTGCCCCGTGGTCACGGAGCCCAAGAAGGCGGCGGGCGCACTGCGCTGGGCGGTGAACGAGATGGATCAGCGTTACAAACGCATGGCTGAAGTTCACGCAAGGGATATCGACCGCTACAACGCCGTTCAGACGGACGAAGCCGAGCGCTGGCCGCGCCTGGTCATCATCATAGACGAGCTTGCCGACCTTATGATAGTTGCGGGCAAGGACGTTGAAGAATCCATCTGCCGCATTGCGCAGCTCGGCCGTGCCTGCGGTATCCATCTTATAGTTGCGACCCAGCGCCCCAGCGTGGACGTTATAACGGGTCTTATAAAGGCAAACATCCCCTCGAGGATCGCGTTTGCCGTTTCAAACGCCACCGACTCCCGCGTTATTCTCGATTCAAACGGCGCGGACAAGCTTCTCGGCCGAGGCGATATGCTCTTCCATCCGAACGGCGCGGCAAAGCCCACGAGGGCGCAGGGCGCGTTCGTTGGCGACGAGGAGGTGGAATCCGTTGCCGAGTTCTTCACCAAGACCACCGCTCAGCAGCCCGTTTTCCAAACCGACATGCTCGCCGAGATCACCGGCATTGGCGGCGGCTCAACTCCGGGTCAGGGCAACGGCAAGCAGGAGGACGAGCTTCTGCCCGATGCCGTGCGCCTGGTTATCGAGAGCGGCGCAGCTTCGATCTCCATGATCCAGCGCCGACTGCGCGTGGGCTATGCCCGTGCCGCAAGGCTTATAGACATCATGGAGCAGAAGCACTACGTTTCCGAGGCGGACGGCTCCAAGCCGAGAAAGGTTTTGCTCGATGCCGCCGGCTATAACGATATCTTCGGCGGCGAGATAGCATCATCGCGCCTTGCTGTTGATGACGGCTACGATGAGGACGATGACGGTCAGTTCTAAGCTGCTTTGTCTTCGGCTATTAGTGAACAGTGAATAATGAATAGTGAATAGTTGTGGTTGAAATTCCTGCGGAATTTCCTCTATTCTGTTCCGAAAGGATTTAAATGAAGTACTCCAAGGTCGGCGCGGTCTCCCTCGGCTGCAGCAAAAACGCCGTTGACACCGAGATAATGCTCGGCGAGCTTTCGCGCCTCGGCTTCACAGTCGGCGCAAATGCGGACGAGGCCGAAATAATAATCGTGAACACCTGCGGCTTCATCGAAAGCGCGAAGCAGGATTCTCTGGACGCCATCCTTGAAATGGCGCAATATAAAAAAACGGGCGCATGCAGGCTGCTCGTTGTAACGGGCTGCCTCTCGCAGAGGTATCCAAAGGAGCTTCGCGAGGAGCTTCCCGAGGTGGACCTATTCTGGGGCGTTAAGGACTATCCCGCCCTCGCCGAAAAGCTCTTTGAGCTGATGGGCGGCGAGAAGAAGGACAGGCTCGCTTCGAGCCGCGCAATAATCTGCGGCTCTTCCGCAAGGCTTCTGACCACGCCGGCGTTCCGCGCGTATCTTCGCATCGCCGACGGATGCGACAATCGCTGCACCTACTGCGCCATCCCGCTCATTCGCGGCGGCAGGCGCAGCATTCCGATGGAAAAGCTGCTTGATGAGGCGAATGCGCTTGCCGCTTCGGGCGTTACGGAGCTTACCGTTATCGCGCAGGACACCAGCGCCTACGGCACGGAGCTATACGGCAAGCCGATGCTCCGCGAGCTGCTGCTGAGGCTCTGCGAAATAGAAAAGCTTCATTGGATAAGGGTTTTATACGCCTATCCGAACACGATCGACCGCGCCCTTGTGGACACGATCTCGTCCGAAAAAAAGCTCTGCGCCTATATCGATATGCCTATTCAGCATATCAGCGAAAAAATGCTGCGCGCGATGAACCGCCACGGCAGCGGCGAGCATATCCGCGAGATAACGGACTATATCCGCGCCGTTTCGCCCGATTTCATCCTGCGCACCACCGTTATGACGGGCTTCCCCGGCGAAACCGAGGCCGACCACGAGGAGCTTATGCGCTTTTTAAGCGAGCATCCCTTCGACCGCGTAGGCGCTTTCACCTATTCCGCCGAGGACGGCACCCCCGCCGCCTCCATGCCCGATCAGGTGCCGCCTGAGCTTGCCGAAAAGCGGCTTAACGAGCTTATGGCGCAGCAGCAGGGCATCTCCCTTGAGCTGAACAAACGCCGCGTTGGGAGCGAGCTTGAGGCGCTTATCGAGAGCGTTGAGCTTGAAAACGACGGCAGCTTCACCGCCCTTGCGCGTTCATACGCCGAGGCTGCGGACGTGGACGGGATGCTGCTGCTTCGCGGCAGGGGCATAGAGAACCTGCCCGCGCCCGGGGACTATGTCCGCGCAAGGATAACCGCCGCAAAGGAATACGACCTTGAGGGCGAGCTCATCCAAGCAGTAGAGCCGAACGGTGAAAAATGAATAATCAAAAGAAATTCCGCAGGAATTTCCACATGAACTGTTCATTATTCACTATTCACCATTCACTAAAACGGAGTGCAATATGAATCTTCCAAACAAGCTCACGATGCTGCGCATCTTTATGATACCGCTGTTCATAGCCGCGTTCTATCTGCCCGAGAAGTGGGTGCTTTTCAGCGTAAACGCTCAGCCGATACAGCTTAAATTCATAATAGCGGGCATCATCTTCCTTCTTGCGTACGTCACCGACACGCTCGACGGCGTTATCGCAAGAAGGCGCAATCTCATCACCGATTTCGGCAAGCTCATGGATCCCACGGCGGATAAGCTTCTGACCGCAGCCGCCATGATAATGCTTTGCCGCTTCCCCGTTATGAGCATCGGAAACGGCCTTATGCCGATCTTCACCGTAATCGTTATCGCGCGAGAGATGTTCGTAAGCGGCATCCGCCAGCTTGCGGGCTCCAAGGGCATCGTGATCGCCGCAAAGCCCATCGGCAAGGCAAAGACCACGCTGCAATTCGCCGCGCTGCTCACCGTGATGCTGTTTGGGCAGCTCCTCCGCGCGATCAGCCTTCCCATTGACTTTATTGCGGTTCTTGCCGCTGTGCTGCTCACTATCTTGTCGGGCATAGACTACACGCTCGGCGCAAAGGAGCTTTTTAAGAATAGATGAAGCGTAAAAATAATCGGCTCGGGTGTCCTCGCTCTGCCCGATAGGAAAGGAAAAAAATATGGGAAACGAACGCTTTAACGACACTGTGCTTTCAGAAGAGCTTGAAAGCCTCATCCGCGCGGAGCTCCGCCCCATCGCAAAGGCACTCACGGAGCGCGGAAAGACCTTCGCCGCCGCCGAGAGCCTGACAGGCGGACTCATGAGCGCCTACTGTGTGGACATACCGGGCAGCTCCGAATGGTTTCTTGAGGGCTTCGTGACTTATTCGCTGAAGGCCAAGATCGAGCATCTCGGCGTTTCCGCCGAGCTTATCGAGAAAAACACCATGATCGATGCGGAGGTTGCCTTGGAAATGGCGAAGGGTGCGCGCAGGATGAGCGGCTCCGATTACGCCGTTTCAATGAGCGGCCTTGCCGGCCCCTTCTTCCGTTCGGACGGCACGCCCTATCCGATGGATCCAAGGCACGTGCCCGGGCTTGTATTCGTTGCCTGCGCAGGCGCGGAGGGCGAATCGGTGCATCGTTACATTCTAACGGGCACCCGCGCCGAGATCCGCCGCATGGCTGTACTAAAAGCTGTACGGATGCTTGCAAATATGATGCAAATCGGCGAATAATATGCTATAATCAGGCTGTAAACCGATCATAAAGGAGAAATAAAACAATGTCCAAGGAAAAGGCACTGGAAGTTGCGCTTGCCCAAATCGAAAAGCAGTACGGCAAGGGCGCCATCATGCTCATGGGCGATGCCGCCTCAAAAATAAAGGTGGACGTTATCCCCACCGGCTGCATCGAGCTGGATGCGGCGCTCGGCGTTGGCGGCGTTCCGCGCGGCAGAATTATCGAGATCTACGGCCCCGAGGCTTCGGGTAAAACCACCCTTGCGCTGCATATCGTTTCCGAGGCGCAGAAGCTCGGCGGCATGTGCGTTTTCATCGATGCGGAGCATGCGCTCGATCCCGTTTACGCCAAGAATCTCGGCATCGATCTCGACAACCTCTATATCTCCCAGCCCGACAGCGGCGAGCAGGCGCTCGATATCGCCGATTCGCTCACAAGGAGCGGCGCTGTGGACGTTATCGTTATCGACTCGGTGGCGGCGCTCGTTCCCAAGAGCGAGCTTGAGGGCGATATGGGCGATTCGCACGTCGGCCTTCAGGCGCGCCTTATGAGCCAGGCGCTCCGCAAGCTTGCGGGCGTTATCGGCAAGAGCAACACCTGCGTTATTTTCATCAATCAGCTCCGCGAAAAGGTGGGCGTTATGTTCGGCAATCCCGAAACCACCACGGGCGGCAAGGCGCTCAAGTACTTTGCAAGCGTTCGGTTGGACGTTCGCAGGATCGACACGCTAAAGCAGGGCAACTCCGCAGTCGGCAGCCGCACCCGCGTTAAGGTCGTTAAAAACAAGGTCGCTCCCCCGTTCCGTCAGGCGGAGTTCGACATTATCTACGGCGAGGGCGTTTCCCGCGAGGGCTCCGCTCTGGATATGGGCGTTGAGCATAAGATCGTTCAAAAGACCGGCGCATGGTTCAGCTACGGCGACTACCGCCTCGGTCAGGGCCGCGAAAATGCGCGCCAGTTCCTTAAGGACAATCCCGAGCTGTGCGATGAGATCCTCATCAAGCTGCGCGCTATCATCGCCGCCAATGCGGACTCCGCGCCGCTCGCTTCGGCGGATGAGGGCGACTACAGCGAGGACTGAGCCGCCTTTATAACTCTATAGAATAACCGAGCTTAACTAAAACGGCCGTCCATGGGCGGCCGTTTGCTATACCGAGCGGATGCAAAAGAAAAAGCCCGCGAATGCGAGCTAAAAGTTATATAGTTTTAGTCTGCTTATAACGAGGAAAAGAAAGATAAATCATTAGGTACATGATAGCAGGTCTCTTCATGCTCGCATTGACCCTGTGCCCAGATATTAGGATTCGCTATGGTAGGGTCAAGAGAGTATCCGGTGCATCCCGACTGAGCAAATATATACTCATTGTTGTAGCTGTCGTAATATGCAGCAATGCCACCAAGTATGTCAACAGATGCCTGATACTCAAAAAAATACATACCGGAATCATTGAAGGACAATATATCATTTTTGCACGAGGTGGATAATGCAGCCAGATGAGCCATGTTCTCAACAAACAGAGACGGCTTAATGTATTTTTTCATTTCAAACTCCTTATATAACCGTTTGTGAGTCCTTGGAGCAAAGCTCCGTTTTTACCAAATCAATCAGCAAAATTCAGTATAGCATTTACAGTTTCGCTTGTCAATACTCTATCCGAAAATACCGATAATATAGTATTTTTCATGCTTCTCCGCAGGGTATATACCCTGCGGAGAAGCACTCGATCTTATTTGGGGGTCACAGCGTAGACGATTGCGCTGAACACGCTCTCGAAGCCGTTGTTATCGGCTGCCACTACCTTGTAGTAGTACCTGGTGTAGGCGGCGAGCTGATCGTTGTCGATGAAGCTCAGGGTGCTCACGGTGCCAACAAGGTCGTATTCGCCGTCCTTAACGGTGCTGCGGTATACCCTGTACTCGGTCGCATTCGCTGCTGCCTTCCAGGTGATGCGGGGCTTGCCTTCGCTGATAACAGCCTTAACGCTCGCGGGAGCCTTGATGCCGTAGGAAACTACCTTTACGGCAGCGGTGAGTGCGCTTTCGTAGCCGTGATCGTCGATCGCCTTGACCTTGTAGAAGTAGTTGGTCAGGGGAGCAAGCTCATCATAGTCGGTGAAGCTGGTGGTGCCTACGGCAACGCCAACGAGGGTGTACTCGCCCGCCTTTTCGGTGCTGCGGTAGATCTCGTATTCGGTAGCGTTGGCAGCCGCCTTCCACCTGAGGGTGGGCTTGGTATCAACGTTGGAAACCTTGAGGCCGGTGGGCACCTTGATGCCGTAGGAAACTACCTTTACGGCAGCGGTGAGTGCGCTTTCGTAGCCATAATCATTGAGCGCCTTGACCTTGTAGAAGTAGTTGGTCAGGGGAGCGAGCTCGGAGTAGTCGGTGAAGCTTACGCCTTCGGTAACGCCAACGAGGGTGTATTCGCCGGCATTCGCGGTGCTGCGATATACCTCATACTTGGTGGCATTCGCGGCTGCCTTCCAGGTAACGACCGGCCTGATGCCGTTCAGCTTGACCTTAACGGAGGTGGGAGCCTTGAGGCCGAAGGAGGTTACGTTTACGGAAGCGGTAAGCTCGCTTTCGTAGCCGTTTTCATCCATTGCCTTGACCTTGTAGTAGTACTTGGTCATGGGAGCGAGCTCGGCGTAATCGGTGAATTCGGTGCCGAAGGCGATACCCGCAAGGGTGTATTCGCCGTTATTCGCGTTGCTGCGGTAGACCTCGTATCTGGTGGCGTTGGTCGCAGCATTCCAGGTGATAACGGGCACTGTTTCGGAGATCTTGGCCTTAACGTTGGTGGGAGCCTTGAGGCCGTAGGACACGATGTTGACCTCGTAGCTGTAGGGGCCGCAGTTGCTGAAGGAGCTGACCGCTCTGACCTTGTAGAAGTACTTGGTCAGGGGAAGAAGCTCTGCATTGTCCATGAACTCGGTGCCGCTAACGGTGCCGGCAAGCTCATAGGTGCCGCCGTTGACCTTGCGCCATACCTCGTAGCTGTTAGCGCCGTTTACCGCTTCCCAAGCGATAACGGGCTTGCAGTCCTCGAGCCACTTGCTGAGATAGGAGGGCTTTGCCAGGGTGGTGTTGATCTCACCCTCGAAAACCTCTTCCGCATTCGCGATGGTATCCTGATCAACGTAGAAGCAGTCATTATCGAAGCCCCTCGTGTTCAGATTGGGGTTGTTGGCGCCCACGAGCTTGATGTTGCCGATGGAGAGGATCGCATTGGGATCGTTGCCCGCAACTGCGCAGGTGATCGCAACACGGCCGTCGGCCTTTACGTAGTCGGTAACGTCGAAGTACATTTCGGTTGCGGAGTCGACGGTTACAACGTTGCCGGAAACGGTGATCTTGTGACCGTTTACAAGCATCGCAACGTTTTCGCCGCTGGGGCACTTTGCGCTGATATGCAGCTTCGTTTTGGCCTTGTCAAACTCCTTAACGGTGAAGGCGAAGCCGTTGCCGGGCTTGAGGTACGCCTCGTTCTTGGGGCCGTAGAGGATGTAGTCCTCGATAGCGACTTCCTCGTCGTTGGAGCCATCGATGTAAACGATGCCGCTTACGCGATCGGCTGCGCCGCCGAAGTTGCCGGCGTTGATGAGCCTGTCGCGAACCTGAGTGAACAGGGGGTTCTCTTCATTATGCTGAGCATAGATATGATCCTTGGTTACCTGCTCGGCATGGGGGTTGTAAACGCGGATGCTGTCGATCACGCAGTTGAAGGTGCCCTTT
>JAFPWD010000057.1 GCA_017395105.1 Clostridia bacterium | reverse complement strand
TCCGCGTGCTTTCATTGTACAATATCCCTGCTTTCTGTCTGTTTTTTTCGCTAAACTAATTATACATGAAAGCAGCAAACCGGGCAACCCTTGCGGATCGCCCGGTCTTGTTTTATTGGGGCTTAATGCAACAGCCCCTTTCGTTTTATTTTTGGCTCTGATTTTCGTTGATTTATCTATGTTTTTCAAAACCGAGGGTGCAGTAATCGTTTCAGCCATACCTGTTTGCGGGTGCGTTTTTGCCTACTATTATCCCTTGGAAACCCTTATTGCAAAAGCTATCGTTTCAAAGGGGGCTATCGTTTCAAAATCGAAAGCTATCGTTTCAACAGTCGAAAAAGTCATAAGCCGTATGGGTTTTTGAAAGGGTGCATATTATGTGAGCCGGATGGCGTTATCATTCCATTGTTGAGGCACAGAAAAAGCCCGGAGCGGTTTTGCTCCGAGCCTGTTGTTTACAGCCTTTCGGTTACGGTCGTACCGTTCTTGAAAAGGAACTCCGCTGTGCCGTCCGGGTAGATCGTCAGCTTCTCAACGAGGGCGTTCCACAACCTTTCGCTGAAGTCTATCGGCAGCGCCTTCATCCCGCGAATGTCCTTTATGAAACGGTCGAGGACTTTGATCTGCCGTTGTTTCCGTTCCTCGCTGTCCGTGATCGCTCTGAGCTTCGACTGCAGGTCGTTATACCTTTCGACGTAGGAAGCGTGACGCGCGTCAAAGTCGTCCGTCGTCATCTTTACCGCCGCGTTCTCCTCAAAGAGCTTCTCGGTCAGAAGCCCCACGGCGGTCAGCTCCTCCATGAGCCGAGCGTGTTCCACTTCAAGCTCAGACGTGTCTGAAAGGATATCGCGCATGAACCGGCAATCCTCTATGAGCGTCTCCCGCTCATCGTGGAGCTTTGATACCGCGTTGAGGAACAGTTTCTTTATTTCGTCGTCGGTCAAATGCTTAGTTGAGCATCGGGTCTGCCTTTCGTACTTTCCGTTGCAACGCCAGACCACCCTGCGGTACTTGTCCGTCGAGTGCCATACCTTCGAGCCGTAGTAGCTCCCGCATTCCCCACAATAGATCTTTGAGGAGAACACGTTGAGGCTGTTCTGATGATTGCCTTTCTCCTTGCGTCTCGCCATCTCAGCCTGCACAAGCTCCCATTCCGTCCGGTCGATTATAGCCGGATGGCTGTCGGTGACGTAGTACTGCGGGACCTCGCCCTCGTTGTTTTTCATCTTCTTATTGAGAAAATCGACCGTGAACTGCTTCTGAAGAAGCGCGTCGCCCTTGTACCTCTCGTTCGTCAGAATGCTTTCGACCGTGGAATCGCGCCATCGCGCTTTCTTCCTCGGAGTCGGTATTCCCTGTTGGGTAAGATACGTCGCTATCCAGGTTATCGTTTTGCCGCCCATGAAAAGCCTGTAGATCAACCTGACGAGTTCAGCTTCTTCCGGCACTATCTCCGGTTTGCCGTCCTCGCCTCTTTTATAGCCGAGGAAGGAGCTGAACGGCATATTGACCTTGCCGTCGGCGAAGCGCTTGCGCTGTCCCCATGTTATGTTGTCCGAGATCGAGCGGCTCTCCTCCTGGGCAAGGCTCGACATTATCGTAAGAAGCAGCTCACCCTTTCCGTCGAACGTCCAGATGTTTTCCTTCTCGAAAAAGACCTCGACGCCGAAATCCTTCAGCTTTCGTATCGTCGTAAGGCTGTCCACGGTGTTGCGGGCGAAGCGGCTGACGCTCTTTGTGACGATAAGGTCAATCTTACCCTCAAGAGCGTCGGCAATCATTCTGTTGAAGCCCTCCCTGTGCCGGGTGTTCAAAGCGGAAATGCCCTCGTCCGTATAGACCCCAACGAATTCCCAATCGGGATTCTTGCGAATGAACTGCGTATAATAATCGACCTGCGCTTCGTAGGACGTGAGCTGTTCGTCGCTGTCAGTCGATACTCTAGCGTATCCGGCAACGCGCCGTTTGGTCTTGCTCTCGATCGGAGCGCCGGAGTGGCGCAGCTTAGTCGCCGGTATTACTTTAACGTTCGCCATTCTTTTTGTACCTCTTTTCCGCCGCAGCTTTCGCTTTCAGCTTCATATCATCAGTCCAGGAATCGGCTCTTGAGCGATCCTTCCATATGAGCGTCCGCTCCATTCCGTCCTGAAAGCAGACGCGGATAACGTTCCCGTTTTCGGCCGTCATCCGCTCGACCGTGTCAAGATCTACGCCGGCGGTCAGTTCCCTCAGCGTTTCGTCAGGGATCTGCTTTGAAGGGCATACCGCCTTTCCCGCCGAGTTGAACGTCGGGCAGATCCAAACCGGACCGGCGTGAGTTTTCTTCCTCTTATATTTCCTTCCGCAGATGGCGCATATGATCATCCCGGTAAAAGCGTATTTCTCCGATCCGGTATGCTCGTGTCTGTACGCCGCCTGGCGCCTTTCCGTCTCCTTCTGCACGGCTTCAAAAGTGTAGGAGTCAATAATCGCTTCGTGAGCGTTCTCGACGTAATACCGCGGAAGAACGCCGTCGTTCTTTAACGTGCGCTTAGTCAAATGGTCTTCACGGTAGGTCTTCTGCAAAAGCAGGTTCCCAGTGTAATCGACGTTCCGAAGCATATGAGCGATAACGCTCGGATACCATTTTCCTCCCCGGTTCGTAAGTCCGTCTGCGTTTAGCCCATTTGCTATCGCCTCTGTACCCTTGCCGGAAAGGTATTCGTTGAAAACCCGCTTAACTATCGCCGCTTCATCAGGCAGAAGGATAAAAGTTCCTTTAACAAGGCGGTAGCCGAACAGCTTTCCGCTCCATGGTCTGCCCTGCTCGAAATTCCGTTTGATGCGCCATTTTTGATTTTCGCTCGCGGAAAGGCTCTCTTCCTGCGCGAACGAGGCAAGGATAGTCAGCATCAGTTCTCCTTCGCTCGAAACGGAGTGTATGTTCTGTTCCTCGAAAAAGACGTCGATCCCGAGGCTTTTAAGCTCTCTGACGGTTTTGAGAAGCGTGACCGTGTTCCTCGCGAATCGGGATATGCTCTTTGTTATCACCATGTCGATCTCGCCGGCGCGGCATCCGGCGAGGAGCTTCTGAAACCCTTCTCTCGTTTCCTTTGTTCCGGTCAGACCGTCGTCGGCGAATACCCCGGCGAATCGCCATCCCGAATGGGACTGAATAAGTCCGCTGTAATAGCTTAAGCTGATTCATGCTTCATTGCATGCAGCTTGACCTCCTTTGAGACGGTCGTCGGGTCTTTCTCGATCCGCTTGGCTATCGCCTTGAATGTCATGCCTTTGTTCAGACACTCCTGAATCTCCATTCGGTCGTCGAGTGTCAAATGCTTGTTTTTCTTTTCTGTTTTATCCATTGTCCGGGACCTCCTTTCCCAGACTAAATTCTACTACTTCTCGCTTCCCATGGTAACTTCCACTTCAAATTCCACTGTGGAACTTACTTTGGGAATTCACTACTGAAAAAAGGTGTGCTGAAAAACTCGGGCTCTACTCCCAAAATCGTAAAAAATGTGGTATACTCAACCACATGGAAACACTAATCAAAGGGATACCGGAGTTATTCGGCAAGTCAATAGGGATCGAAGAGCCGTGGTACATCCGCAGCATAGAAACAAAGAACGACG
>JAFPWD010000034.1 GCA_017395105.1 Clostridia bacterium | reverse complement strand
TTTCCGCGTGCTTTCATTGTACAATATCCCTGCTTTCTGTCTGTTTTTTTCGCTAAACTAATTATACATGAAAGCAGCAGACCGGGCAACCCTTGCGGATCGCCCGGTCTTGTTTTATTGGGGCTTAATGCAACAGCCCCGGTCTTGTTTTATTGGGGCTTAGTACAACAGCCCCTTCATATACAAAATCGAATATTCATTTGCCTGCTTACCGTGCCCGCGCCGCTACTTCACCTTAACTATAAATATCATCGGCGTAAGTCCGCCGGCCTCGGTGCGCCCTTGGGAAACGAGCTCGAGGTACGCCCTTTCGCGGATAAGCCTTTTTAAAAGGGTAAACTCCATGGTGTAGAGGATGGCGGTGCCGCCCTTTTTCAGCAGCCCCGGCAGCCTGTCAAGAAGCCCTGTATACAGCCTTTCGCAGGAGGAGTGATCGCCCACGCGGTTTCCGAAGGGCAGGTTGCAGATAAGCTCGTCATAGGGGCGCTTCACTTCGAAGCGCAGTATGTCGTTGCAAATAAATTTCGCTTGCTTTATGCCGTATTTAAGCGCAGCCGAATCCGCGTTCATCCGCGCCGCATCTATCGCCTTATGCGCTATATCCACGCCCGTCAGCGAATCGCAGGGCGAGAGCAGTCCGCGCTCAATGAGCAGCGTGCCGCTGCCGCAGCAGGGGTCGATGACCCGCGCGTTCACCGTCAGATAATCCTCCGCAAAGCGCAGCACCGCCGCAGCCGTGGCGGGGTTCATCGAGGCGGGAATGCTCTGCTTACGGTAACAAAAGCGCTCGTCCCGCACGGTGAAAAGCTTCAGATACAGCCTTGCGCCGCCCGGGGAATCCTCTATGCGAAGCTCCATCTCGTAATCCGAGGGCGAATTGATGAGCAGCCCGCCCGCATCGAGCGCATCGCGCAGCGCCTTTTTAAACGCCGTGGTGTCGCCCTCCGCCTTTTTGTCGCTCCGAAGCTCGATTCGGTAGCGGTACGGCGGCTCGCCCGTATGGGTGCTCTTCATAAACTCGGGCACGAACGCGGCAAACGCCTTCGCCGCAGCCTCGGCAGTCAGCTTTTCAAGAGTGCCGACTGTGAAAAGCGCCTCGGAGAAGCAGCGCGCACGGAACAGGCCCACATAATCATGCGTTTTCACCTTCAGACTGGCGCGGCGCTCGTCGAAGCTCTCGATATCGAGCTCGTCCAGCTCCTTTTTAAGCTGACTTGTGAGCCGATCGGGCGAAGCAAGCTCTATCTCATATTCGCGGCCAAGCCCCGCAAACTCGTGCTTTTCATGCTTCATGCAGGCGGCGCGGGCAAGCTTCAGCGCCTCGACCTCCTCATCATAATGCTTTTTCTCGCTCTCGTCCGCGGGTGGCGCGGGGGAGTAGGCTGATAGCGCTGCTTCCGCCTTTTCGCCGCCGATTGAGCCGAGCGCAAGCAGGAGCGACGGGCGCACGAAGCGCGTTTCCTCATCTTTCAGCCGCCCGACCACAAGCTCCGCATCGCTTTCACTTCTTGAAAACGCGCCGATAAGCCTTGCGGCGTTGCGCCGAAGCTTGGGGGATTCATGGCAAAGTGCCGCGCGAACCGCATCGGTCAAAGCCGCATTTTCGCTCATTTTTATAAGCAGTGGTTTGCTTTTTGCAAGGCGAACGAGCAGCGCGCTTCCAAGCCCGCGCTCGATGAAAAGCTCCGATGTGTCGCGAAGCAGCGCGTTTTTGTCTATTCGCTCATTCGATGCAAGCTCCGCAGAGCCGTTCGGCTTTTCAAGCTCTTTCAGTATTTCTTCTTTTGTGAGTTTTTTCATTTTATCCGTCCTGTTATCATTGATATTGCGTTAAAAATCAAAAGTCTATTCATCCTCGCCCATCAGCCCGCGGGATTTTTCCTCCGAATAGATGAGCTTCATGTAGTAGTCGTTCGGCCTTGAAACGGTGTAATCGTTGTTTTCGTCCGTCGGATCGTATTCGCTGATGGCGGCGGCGGAGTAGAGATCGCGGTATTCATCGGGGTATTCCATGAGCGCGGTCTTATCCTTTAAAAGCCCGTATGCGCTTATCGGCGCGGTGTCGTAAAAAACATAGCCGTGTATAAAGTCCACAACGCCCCACCGTTTTTCATAGTACGCCTCGCAGACAACGTGTCCGTTGTATGCCCGCGTTGTGTCGATAAGCTGCACTATCCTGCACGGTATGCCGAGGCAGCCGAGCAGCACCGCACCCACGCGCGCCATATCCGCGCACCAATCGGTGCAGCGCTCGAGTATCTGCTTCTCCGTGCCGCCAAAGAGCATATCCTTGAAATCAACGTCGTAGGAATAGGCGATCTTCCGCGTGAATTCAGCGGCGTTTTGTATCGTTTCCCGCTCGCTGCGCCCCGCGAATTGCTGCGAAAACTCAAACAGCTCGTGCTTTTGCATATCGTAGCGGCGCACGCTCGAATAAAGATACGGCGCGGAATCATCGTCAAGCAGCACCATCTCGCGCAGCAGCGCATGATCTATCGAGGCTGGGGAGTGCAGATCGTTTTCGAGCATAACCTTGCACGCCTTGCCGAATATCCCATAGCCCTTTTTGAGCGCGGGGGAGCGGGTTTCTTTTTCGATATGATCCTTCATTTTTTAATCCTCCTTATCAGCTTTGAGAAAAAAGTTTCGCTTTCTTGCTTTGGGTATTCCAAGAAAACGGTGTGCGGAACGCATATTTCGCCCCAAATTTCGATCACAAAATGCTCGTTCTCGATGTTCGTCATGGGGTGGGAATCGGTAACGGCTATTTCAAAGCCGCTCACGGATACCTTTTCAAAATCCGCGCCGCACCCAAGCAAAACATACTGCACGCCCATGAAATGCACGAGCCCGTTTTCCGCATACATAGGGAAGGTTTCAAACGGCTTTTCAATATCCGCGCCGAGCGAAGCAAGATATTCGGCAAGCTCGGGATACGCCGCTTTGATATTCGCCGCATAGTTTTGGCAGTCCTCGCAGGAGCAAAGCTGATCGGCTGCGGTTTCTGCATAGTATTCTTTTGTTTTTTCTATGTTTATCGACATACCCCGCGCCTTTTCGCTTCCTCTGTCAGCTTCGGCTGTATAAGCGGATAAGTCCAATCTCGGCTTTCGGGCAGCTCGTCGAAAAGGAAAACGCGCTCTATCTCGCTGTGCAGCTCGCTTTCAAATTCATCTATTTCCGCGTAGAAAAGCGCTCCGAAGGTCTCCTTGCCGTCGAATTTATCGGGCATTGTAACGGAATAGAAGCAAACGGGAGTGAGGCTGTACTTCACCGCGCCGGTTTCCTCGTAAAGCTCGCGCCGCGCGGTGTCGGCTATTTTCTCGCCTTCCTCGCGATGCCCGCCCGGAATCTCGAAGGTCTTGCGCTCGCGGTGCCTGCAAAACACCCATTTGCCGCCCGAGCTTGCGATTATGACGGCAAATTTTAAGAGGTGATCTTCGATCTTATCGTAGAATTTTACAGTCATACGGCATAAAACCTCAACGCTGCCCTTCGCTGTCAAGAAAAACCTTTGAGCCTGTAGCTCCGCGCTGCCCCTGATACTTTCCTCTATACGGATTAAGCGCGGCTTCATCCATCTGCGCGAAAACAAGCTGTCCGACACGGCGGCCCGATCTAAGCTCGATCGCGCAGCGGTTGGCGTTGAAAAGCTCAAGCGTTATTTCGCCCTTGAAGCCGGGATCGACCCAGCCCGCGTTTTGAATGAACAAGCCCATTCTTCCAAGGGAGCTGCGCCCTTCCACAAAGGCGGTAAGATCATCGGGCAGCTCAAAGTATTCCATCGTGGTTGCAAGCACAAACTGTCCTGGCATAATAAGATATGTGTCGGCTGTGATGGTTCGGTATTTTATCTCGTTGTTCAGCGTTATTATGCCGGACGGGGTGTCGTCAACAACGCTGAAGGTGCTGCCAAGCCTTATATCAACGCTCGCGGGCTGTATCTGCTCGGCGGCACAAGGCTCGATGATAAGCGATTTTTCATCAAGCATCCTTTTTATGGTTTTATCGGAAAGTATCATATAATCCTCCTGTGTATTCAAAAAGCCGTTTCCGCAGCGTTTCTCTCAAGCCATTTTGCAACGCCGTCTTCATCGTTAGAAAGTATGATGTCGGTTGCGAGCTTTTTCAGCTCATCATCGGCGTTGGCTGTGGCATAGCATTCATCGGCGGCCTTGAAAAGCTCAATATCGTTCTTTCCGTCGCCGAAGGCCACTATCCTGTCGCAGCCGAGCAGCTTTTGAAGCTGTTTCGCCGCGTTTGCCTTGGTTGCCGCCTTTGAGCTGATCTCAAGCCATTGATAGTGAGTGTAGATGTCCTTATGATAAACGCAGGAATAGCTTTCCCTGAATTCCTCGTAAAGCGGATAAAGCTTATCCGGCTCGTCGATGCAAATTATGTTGAAAATTCTTCCGCGCTTAAGTTCGTCCGTTTTATCAACGGTACGAATTCTGATATCGCCCTTTCTCATATCAAGAAAGGCATTCATCCCCTCGGTGCAAAGGCTCGGGCAATAGGAAAACCGCTCTCTGCCGTCGATAAAGGCATAGACAAGCGGAAAAACGTCGACTTCAAACATACTCTCGAGCATTGCCTGCGCGGAATCTCCGAGAAAATTCTCTATAAGCGGTTTTTTTGCTTCGTCCAAAATAAACGCGCCATTGTTGATGATAGGCGGAAGCCTCAGATTGAGTCCCTTCGTTACCTTTTCGGCGGTAACTATGGAGCGCGCCGTCGCGTATGAAAAAAGCAGACCTTTTTCAATGAGCGCATTTATAGTTCGAAGCGAGTATTCGGAAATGCGAATACTGCTTTGAAGCAGAGTGCCGTCCAGATCGGATAGATACAGAGTTTTCATTTTCACCTCATAGGAGCATTGGTTTATCCGCTTTCCGCTCCCGTTTCCTCCTTGAATCGCTCGATAAACCCCAATAGATACTCGTGCCGCTCCTTGGCGAGCCTTGCAGCCTTGGGCGTGTTCATCTCATCCTTCAAAAGCAGGAGCTTATCGTAGAAATGCTCAAGCGAAGCCTCGAGCGAGCGGCCGTGCTTGCCGCCGTAGGCGAAGGTTCGCGCGATACCGACCGCGCCGAGCGCATCGAGCCTGTCCGCATCCTGAACGATCATTCCCTCAAGGGTTTCGGGGCGTTTGCCGCGATTTTTTGAAAACGAAACGCCGTTTATTATAGCGCATATCCGCTCGATGCCGTCCTCGTCCAGCCCTTGCGAAGCAAGAAACCGCCGCGCATTGGCGTTATTTTCGGTGGCAAAAAGCTTGTGGTCGTCCGCATCGTGCAGCAGCGCAGAAAAAGCCACCGCCGTTTCGTCGCATTCGGGGTAGGCGCGCGCGATTCGCAGGGCGTTTTTATAAACGCGCAGGGAATGGGCGGCGTCGTGCCCGTCCGCATTTGCGCTGAAAAGCTCCTCGATATACGCTATTGCGTTTTGAACGGCTGAAGGATTCATATAAGACCTCGCGGCGTATTAAAAAATCATATCCTCTTTGCTATTTCAAGCGCGATCATCAGCTTGCCCATATTGTGGTTCGCACCGCTGAGCCCGTCCTTTTCGTAGCCGCTCTCGGAGAGCACGTCGCCCGATTCAAGGAAATTATATAGCTCAAGCCCATAGAAATCGCAAACGGCCTGAACGCCCGCAAGCTCCATCTCCACGGCGATGCAGCCCTCGCTCCTGCGCCTTTGAACGAGGCCGACGGTCTCGCGGAGCATCGAATCGGTCGTCCAAACCCTGCCTGAAACGCAGGGCAGCTCGAGCTCGCCGAAAATCTTTGCAACGCGCTCCGCGTTCTTAACGCCGAGATAATCCGATGCGGGCGCGTAGAGGTAGGAAGCGCCCTCGCCCCTGTAAACCTCGGTCGGGATTATGAACTTTCCGTAGGTTTTATCGCGGTCAAGACTGCCGCAGGAGCCAAACATTATGAACTTGGTCGCGCCCGTGAGCCAATGCGCCTCAAAGCAGCAGCCCGAAGCGCCCGAGGAGCCGATGAACGAAAGATAGAATGCGATCAGCTCGCCCTCATGCTCGAAGGCGTAGATATTGATATAGCCGTTGCAGGCGTGTATCTCGCCGATAACGGCGCAGTCGTAGGTATCGAGCATATAGTCGTGGATGACCTTTGAAAAGATGATAAGGCAT
>JAFPWD010000033.1 GCA_017395105.1 Clostridia bacterium | reverse complement strand
CTCGTCGAAAACCTTGCTTCTTTCGCAACGGAAAACTTCGTCGGTAACTTCCTGCTCGGAGATGCCGTACTTCTCGTAGATCTCGCGGCCAACGCTGGTCTCGAGGTCGTGGAAGCTGGGCAGGCAGTGGAGGAAGATGCAATCGGGATTGCCGGTCTTCTTCATCATGTCCATGGTTACGCGGTATGGGGGGAGCATGGCGGATAGAAGCATCGAAAAAAACTTGTGTTTTACCAAGCCTTATCCGTAATTGCTTGAAAATCAAGCTTATTCGCCATTAACAACGCATCCATCCTCAAGCTGTATTATACGGTCGCATTGTTCGGCAACTGTCGGATCATGCGTTACGATTATGATTGTTTTGCCCTCGTCGTTAATCTCTCGAAAAAGCCGAACTATTTCCTGCCCTGTACGGCGGTCGAGCGCTCCGGTGGGCTCATCGGCAAGAATTATAGAAGCATCATTCGCCGATGATATCGGTCAGCTTGCCGAATTCAAAGGAGCAGATTGCGTTTTCGGCTTCCGCGCGGGAAAGCTCGCGAGTTGTGATTCGCACCGAAATACCATCGATATCGGCAAGGAATACATGCGCGTTATGCTGAGCCTCGGGATTCTTGAACCATTCCGATATATCGTCTACTGCGTAAAGCTTGTTAATATAGGCAGAACGCGTGGCATCAACGGAAGAAAGGCTGCTGATCTCTCTCTTGAGCATTTCTATTTCCGAGTCCAGTCCCCTATCGAGGCTAAACGTAAAGCTGCATGAGCGGTCATTACCGATATCAATGCTTATATGGCTGTCATCAAAATACGGCCGATAGTCCATGTAAATCAATTTAGCCTTGTCCAATTTGGGGAACGGAATCCTGTTAAGCTCATCGACCAGATTATTTAGATCGGCCTTGCTGTCGATATCATTACTGCACAACATTGAGTTGGTTTTCGCATAGCTTTCAAACTCCTCATCGCTCAACTTCACCGCCGATTGAACCGAGGAAACAAAACTGCGGAGCTCACCGATACCGTAAAACGAAAAGGATGACGGAGGCTCCATTGGCGCTTGATAGGGCGTGGCTTGCTGCATTTCGGATTCTTGGGAGGAAATACAAGCGCATATCGAAAAGGCGAACAGCGCCGCGCCGACGATGCCGAGAATTGATGTCAGTTTTTTGTTTCTCATAAAAAACTCCTCCGCATGGTTCGATTATAAGGGGTATCGGGCGCTCACCGAAGTCAGCGCCCGAAAAGAGTTTATTATAACCATTACTCCTTTAAGAGTCCGCGCCGTTTCCGCTTTCATTCCTTTTGATACTTTCGAGAGTATCGAAGGTGATCTCAAATCCATAAAATCCGCCCGACCGCACCTCTCCCGCATCAACGATGTATGCGCTTTGATAGAAATTCAAAAGCCATGCGCTGTTTTTGAAAAGCCTGCTTTGACTCAAAAAGAAAACATACTCGCTTCCCACTGAGAACTCCGGTGCCTCCTCGCAAATATGGATTACCTTATCGGTTTCGCCGCCCTCTACCAAAATGTCAAGCAACGCACCGCTTTCGCAGGACGAAGTGTAGGACTCATTCACTTTTATGCTGTAAACGGTTATTACGGTTTCAGCATCGTAATTGCCGTTCACCTCGTCAAACTCGCTCGGAATACGCAATGATCGCGAGTCGCAATACTTGCTCAACACCTCGCCTCGAACGATGTAGTCCGCCCGCTTGACAAGGCTTTCAAAAGAATCAAAATACCCCTGATCATACTTACTGACAACTCTCCTTTTTCCACATGCCTGCCCGCATGCAACGGAGAGCGCCATCAAGGTCAGAGCCACGGTCAGTGCAAGCACTCTTTCAATTCGTTTTCTCATACCAATTCATTCCTCCTTACTTATACTTTTTGGAAACATTACTGATATCAAATGCAGCCGGTCGCACCATGCTGTTTCGATCTCTCGTATATTTCATTATGGATGCTTGCATAGTGCTTGGATTGTCATTAAGCCAAACCGTATGTCCAAGTTCATGGCACAAAACGCTTTGAATAAAGTTTTCAAGATTAAAACTCCCATCATGTTCATCAGCACCGATAATACTGTTCGAAGAAAGCTCTATTCTAAACCTTCGCAGCTTCGAGCCAAATGACGGCCACTCCATACACATACGGCCAAAATAAGCAGTACCTTCTTTATTGAGAACGAGAATTCTGTTCCATTCCGATGTTGTTTTATTAAATGAAACATTGGCATTGGATGTATTCCAACTATTGATCGATTTTTGTATTGCTCTATTCCATACTGTTCCATAGTTTGCATAGCTGATTGGAATGCTATTCGTATCATAGCCGTACGAAAGGTACTCACCTACAACATACTGGATATGCAGTTCCGGCTTTTGACCTGTCATCGATTTTGATGAATTAAACTGAATCGCTTTATCAGGATCATTTTCGTATGTTTCCTTTATCATTACACCATAGTTGGGATAATTATTTGTAAGGTTTGGTTCATACCATCGCTTGACCAAATTTGTAACTGGTACTCTTGGTATGAATAATTATTAATATAGTGAACTCCGCCATCAGTAGCAGATGCACAGCTTGGTTGGTGTTCCCATGTTGTTGCGCTCGGCGTCCAGCTCTGCGTTGCTCTGTAAGCTTTAATATTCGGCAGCGTACTACCGCTATGCCGCGTCAAGAGAATATAAGCATTTTGAATATGCTCCTTATTTATATAATCCGGCAATTCAAATCTTATAAATGTTCTTCTTATTCCCCATGTTGTGCTGTAACCTGTTCCAATATACACACTTACATCGTACGGAATCCTCGGCATCTTTGAGGAAACAAAACAATCTCTTACATTATCCCGATTTGAAACCTTCACAATAGGATCAATAAGCACGGGGAATGTTCTGCTTGCAGCATTCACATATTCTTTTGATATCGCGACAACAACCTCATATATGTCTTGTGTAATCTTTGTTATCGAATACTCCAGATCCTCAGTATATGCTCCGGCACTATCCACCGCAAACAGCGCGCCGAGCTCAAACACGGCTTCTCCGTTTTCATCCTTGAATTCAACCGTGCCATGCTCCGTTTTTTCCGCGGTATAGCCTTCCGCGGTGAAATTGAAGCTGAACTCGGTCGGAGCCTCCGGCGAGTTAAGGATGATGTATTCCTTCACGCCGTGGTTCTGCACGGCATAAACAAAATCCGTTTGCGGAAGCACGTTTCTGTACTCAAGATAGTTCTCGCCGTGAAGCGAAAAACCTGCGATCGAGCGGGCTGCTATGCTTGAGCCTATATTCGCACGTGTGCGATTTGGTGCCGCAAGGCTGAAGGAAATGCTGTTTACTTCGGATTCAATAAAAACGGACGGCTCGTTTGAGGCAAAGCCGACGTTCATCGCTGCGGCAGCGTTTTTATACTGATAGTCCTTTCCCGCACGTGTAACGGGAGCTTTCACGATGGAATTATCGATCTCGACATATTTACCGGAATCGTCCTTATAGTACTTATCGCCCGCATAAATAACACATTCATACGAGCCGTCGGACAAAAGATACGTGTCCGAATTGCTTTCGCGCAGCTCGTCAAGCTGCCTTACCCGCGTGGGCTCTTCCTGCGCGCCGGATACGCCCGATGCAAGCATATCGGCAGGCAAGAGCAGCAGCATGAGCGCGACCATAATTAGGGACAGGACTCTTTTCATAAGCATTACTCCTTACTATTTAGTATATCACAAAGCGATGCGCCTTGCAACAGTATGGGTATAACATATCCCACCCCCCCATTGTCAAGCAAAAATAATATCTTAAATTTAATCAAGCCTTGACCTGTCAACGTTCGGTTATAGTCCGCGTATATGCGCCGCGTTCGTTTGCAGCGGACTATGTGCAGCCGCTATAAATCAAAAGGCGCCCCTGAATGGAGCGCCGCAAAGGGTTAGGTTATCAAAGGGCTCGATTATTTGCCCGCGGTTGCGACCATAACGGCCTTGAATCATCACAATGCCTGAGCGCCAGTTATCTCGCCATCCTTCATGGTGAGCATTCTCGTACCCTGCTCCGCAAGCTCGCGGTCGTGCGTAACCATGATAATGGTTTTTCCGCTCCCGTTCAACTCTTTGAAAATATCAATAACCGACCGGCCTGTGGCTTCATCAAGCGAGCCAGTGGGTTCATCGGCAAGGATAACGGAGGTATCCGCGGCTATACTCCTTGCGATAGCAACGCGCTGTCTTTCGCCGCCCGAAAGCTTTGAAGGGAACTTATATTCGTACTGAATTATGCCGAGCCTTTCCATGGCTTCCTCGGCGCGCTTCATCGCCTCGCTCCTCTTTATTTTCGCGTATGCAAGCGGCAGCATTACGTTTTCGCGAACGGTCATTTCATTAACAAGCGCAAAGTTTTGCACTATAAAGCCAATATTGCGGTTGCGAAACTCCGCCATCTGCTTTCCGCTGAATGCAGAAACATCGTTTCCTTCAAACAGGTAGCTGCCTTTGGTGGGCTTGAGAACGCCGCCTATCACGTTTAAAAGCGTGGATTTGCCGCAGCCGCTCTTGCCCATAACGGCAAGAAATTCACCCTGCCGAACTTCGAGGCTTACATTCTTCAGCGCATCGATCCTATTGTTTTCCTTACCGAAAGTAATGCGAATATCGGATAACTGTATCATATTACTCATTTCCTCCCAAAATATCGTGCATATCCATATTTTTGATGTAAACAGCCGTTATTATCGAGCTGAGCAGCAGCATACAAAGCACGGCAAGCTGAATGCTGAGCATAGCATCGGGCGCGAACAACAGGCTCAGCGCATCCGCCGTGAGCAGCACCGTTAACAGGAACAGCAGCGCGACCTTGAAGATATCCACCCTCGTTGCGCCGCAGAGCATTTCGATGCCGAAGTTCTGTCTGTTCTTGCGAAGCGCGCTGCAAAGCGTGAGCGTTGTGGCTATCACGCCGAAAAGCATGACTATCAGAACCATAACGGTGAATTGGCTTGCAACCTCCTTGGTCATGGCGGAGTATTGGTCGAGGAAATTCGTCAAATCTGCGAAAGCGTTGGGATCGGAGATGTACAGTTCGCGGTTTGCCACATTTGCCTCAAGCTTGTATTGCTCAAACAGTTCCTTGGTTTTTTCATATCCCATTGAGGACGATACTATTCCGCAGAGCTTTTGCAGCAATGAGTACTTGGCCGCATCGCCTTTTGTTTCAAAAAACAGGGCGGGCATAACGATATAGCGGCCGCAGGAGGTCATTGTACTCTGATCCGGGAAGAAAGCATCCTCCGAAATGAAGCCTTTAACGATGAACGTGAATCGTTCAGACAAATAATCTCCGTACAGCTTATCGCCTGTTGCAAAAAACTCTTTGTATTCGCTGCCGAGCAGAACGGGGATATTCTCTTTGTTTTTGTGAAAATAATCCTCCTCGCTAAAGCCTTCTCCATCGGAAACGCTTATATCATACTCATCAAAGAATGATTTGGAAACCTGTAATGATTTTATCGGTTGAAGAATACGACCGTCAACACGGTACGGCTTCGCGGGGCGGCCGTTCTCATAGCCGTAAAAGAATTGCTCCGCAAGCTCGGGCATGTTTATATCCACCGGCTGCACGCTGATGTCGATAAAAGTGAAGGCCTCGGAGTTTAAAAGCAGTTGTTCAAAGCTCAGTAGCTTTTCATAAAGTCCCTTACTGTCGATAGTGCAGTAATCATGATATGCATTATCGTTAATGGCTTCCACGGTGCGGTAATAGGTTTTGTTTCCGTAGGTTTCATCATATTTTTCAGACGAGGCGTGCGCCCGATCGGCTTTTTCGCTCAGCGTGCCAAACACGCAGAGGCATAATGCTGAAAACACTATGAGCAAAAAGGTTGCAAGCTTATGCTTCCCCATGATGATACGCAGATTCGTGAATAACACGCTCATTTCAAAGCCTCCTGAATATTGGTGCGAAGAAGTGAACCGATACTCCAAAGCAGAATAACGACGATGTATGCCCCGCAAATCGCATATCCGTGCACAAGATGCGCTATATAGGCGGGGTATCTTATAAGGCAGTATGCTGCGCCCGCGATAAAGGCAGCGAGTGCGATAACAAGGTATTTTCCGGCGATAAGAGCGGCGAGCCTTATAGGAGAAGCGCCAACGAGCGTTCGTACAGCCACCTCCATGCGCTGCGAATTGACCCACTGCACCGAAACCAGCACCAGCAGGATCGCGCAGCAGACAAGTATTTCCGCAAATCGGCGCGAAGCAAGAACCTTGGGCATCACCGAATCATTGAAGCTCTTTGCTCCCGAAATATGGCGTGCAATAACATCCTCTTCGGACAGTCTTGAGCGAAAATCGCCGGCAGGATCTGCTGAATTCACCGTTTCCAAATGATCCATCGTCAGAAGCGGGCTTGCGACCTCGCCGAGCGAATCGAGATTAAGAAAGATAAAGTTATCCAGCAGCGTGGGCTCTTCATAGCCGAGAATGCCGATAACGCGGTACTCCACGCCGCTGCGCATTATTCGTTTCTCTCCGTGCGAATCGGTATAAATGGAGCTTTCCCTTCCCGTGCCAACAACGGCGGTGTTATCACCGACGTAAAAATCCGAGCGTATAAAAAAACGCCCGCTCTTCATTGGCAGATGCACGTAATCCTTATTAAAATAGATATACCGAAGGGTTTCTCCGTTGTTGTCGTTTTCCACGTCATAATACAGCGCGGAGCGAGCTTTTTCGCCCTCGGCTGCGCGAATCAGCGCTGCGCCGTCTGTTGTTCCTTCAACCTTAACTATCGAAATCTCATCACCGAAGCCGCCGCTGCCCATCCGGCTCAGGGTATTGGCCAGATTCAGATGATGAAACATAAGAATGCAAACTATAGGGATGATGCAGAATATCAGCGATAGAAAGACCGTGGTGTATCTGATGCGTTTTCGCATTATCAAGCTCCTGTCAGAATTATTATTTGTTTTAAAAAAGCAACAATTGATTATTTGTTGGAGCACGGAAGTGCCGGATAGGCAACCGCTGAGAAGATAAGCGCTGCTCCCATCACGCCGGACAGGAATCTTTTTTTCAGATTGTTCATAATGAACCCTCCAAACGGTATTTTCTTTTTCGTGTCGCGACTACAGTTTGATTATATATACATAAAAAACAGTTTGTCAACACCTTAAAGACATTTAGAAAAAATATATTTAAAGCAGGCATAGGGATTACAAAGCTTCTTTATGTAATAACTACATAGTGGCCGCATAATAAACGGCGCCTCCCGCTTGGGGAAGCGCCGCAAAGGGTTAGGTTATCAAAGGGCTCGATTATTTGCCTGCGGTTGCAACCATAACGGCCTTGATGGTGTGCATGCGGTTCTCCGCCTCGTCGAAAACCTTGCTTCTTTCGCAACGGAAAACTTCGTCGGTAACTTCCTGCTCGGAGATGCCGTACTTCTCGTAGATCTCGCGGCCAACGCTGGTCTCGAGGTCGTGG
>JAFPWD010000032.1 GCA_017395105.1 Clostridia bacterium | reverse complement strand
TCCGCATTCTCTTCAATGAACTCTATCCACGCTAATAATTCTTCCACTTTTCTCCACCTCTTCCTTTTTTCTTAGGTTAACATAATTCTAATCGTTTTGGAAGAGGATGTTCATATTTTTTTAATTCATGCGTTTGTCGTGCGATAATTCCAAATATTTTGTTCCATCAAACGGAATGATAATTGTAATAAATTAGTTCTTGTTTCTATTATTGAACAATCAAAGAATATGTGGTAAAATATAAGCAAAATGAACAAAAGGAGGCTTTTGATCGAATGAAATGTCCGTACTGCGGTAGCGAAAGGATCGAAGAAGGTGTCACTTGGGGCAAATCCACCGAAAACGGCGCTATCGGACTTAAGTTCACGAGAGGAACGCTTTGGAGCGGCATCGCCCCCGTTTACTCCGACCTCTGCCTTGACTGCATGGCGATCATCAAAACTTATATCAAGGACGAGACCGACAAGGAATGGAGCCATATTCCGGGCAGCAATTTCGGAAGATGAGCAACACCGACCAAACAGCAATTCAATAATCAAGCGAGGGTAGAATATGAAAACGAAAACTTTTTGCGATAGCGAAGTATCGCTGCTCGGTATGGGCAATATGCGCCTTCCCACTTCAGAGGACGGCAAAATCGATTTTGAAAGAGCCGCCGCTATAATCGACAGGCTTTACAACAACGGCGTGAACTACTACGACACCGCCTATGTTTACCACGGCGGCGAATCCGAAGGCTTCGTTGGCGCGGCGCTCAAAAAGTATCCGCGCGAGAGCTTTTACGTTGCAACCAAGTACAATTGCCGCGCGAATCCCGATTTTAAGGCTGTGTTTGAAGAGCAGCTTAAGCGGCTCGATATGGACTATATCGACTACTATCTTCTCCATGCGATCGGCGACAGCACGGTGGATACATATCTCACCAACGGCTGCGTTGAATTCTTCCGCGAGCAAAAAAGGCTTGGCAAGATACGCCATCTCGGCTTCTCTTTCCACGCTTCGCTCGAAACGATGCGCAAAATGCTCGATTTCGGAGGCTGGGATTTTGCACAGATACAGCTTAACTATCTCGACTGGCTGTTTTATGATGCAAAAGCGCAGTATGATATGCTGACCGAAGCGGGACTGCCCGTGATCGTTATGGAGCCTGTGCGCGGAGGAAGGCTCGCGAAGCTTACCGATGAGACCGAGGCACAGCTTCTGGCCGCTCACCCCGATTGGTCGATCCCATCTTGGGCTTTCAGGTTCCTTATGCGGCTTGATAACGTCAAGCTGATACTGAGCGGCATGTCCACTTTGGATCAGGCCGATGACAATATAAAGACCTTCAACGATGCCGAGCCTCTGGGCGATGAGGATGCCGAGCTTCTCTTCAAGGCTTGCAAGGAATTCAAAAAGCAGATATCCGCTCCCTGTACCGGCTGCCGCTACTGCGTTGAAGGCTGCCCGATGGAGATTGATATTCCCGTTATGATGGATATTTACAATAAATTCAAGCTAAACGGCAAGTTTGCGGCAAGGGCGATCAACGATCACGAGCACAGCGCAAAGGATTGCATCGCCTGTGGCGCCTGCAGCGTGCAATGTCCGCAGAGCATCGACATTCCCACCCTGATGGATGAGCTCAGGACTGCCGCCGAGAGCTGATTCTCGATTTTTAAAAATCTCTATCCGACAAAGGAAAAGCTATGCACAGAATATCAACTCAAAAGCTCGTTGTTGCCGCGATGTTTTTCGCAATAGGACTCGTGCTTCCCTTCGTTACAGGACAGATGCCGCAGATAGGCAAAATGCTGCTTCCGATGCATCTTCCCGTGTTCCTCTGCTCGCTGATAGTGGGCTGGCCTTACGGACTGGCTATAGGCTTCCTTCTGCCGCTCGTTCGTTCCCCGCTTTTCGGCATGCCCGCATTCTTCCCCACCGCCGTTGAAATGGCATTTGAGCTTGCGGCTTACGGCTTCTTTGCAGGCTTCATTTATAAAAAGCTGCTGGATGCAAAGGTCAATAAAACCGTTTCGCTCCTCGCTGCGCTTATTTCATCGATGGTGCTCGGAAGGATCGTATTTCTTGTAGTTCGTATCGTTATTTTCAAACTGAGCGGAAGCGCATTTGATTTTAACGTGTTCCTTGCCGATGCGGTACTCAATGCGATCCCGGGCATCATAATGCAGATAGTGCTGATACCTACTATTATGATCTCCATGGAGCAAAGCCGCATAAAAACGGAGCCTGCCGGTAAGAGTTAATGATTCACAAAGGAATTTTGGTAAACTATGATTGATGATATCAGGTCTAAAGTCAGCAGGATACTCGAGCTGCTCGAAAAACGCGAGCCGAAGCTTCGTGGCGGATTCCCACAGCGCCCGTTTATCATCGCGATCGACGGACGGTGCGGCGCAGGCAAGACCACGCTTGCTACTGCTCTTAAAAACGCGATCGAACGCAGGGTACCCAAGCCGATCATAAAGGTTATCCACATGGATGATTTTTATCCTCGTCCGGAGCAGCGAACCGAGGATCGCTATAAAACTCCGGGAGGCAACGTGGATCACGAGCGATTCAAGGACGAAGTTCTTGAAAAGCTATTGACAAATAAAGCTTTCTCGTATCGCCCGTTCGACTGCATGAGCATGAAGCTTTTAGAGCCCGTTTCCGTTGAACCCTCTCACGTTGTGATCGTCGAGGGCTCGTACTGTTTACATCCCGAGCTTCGTGATAATTACGATCTCAAGGTTTTCCTCGATATCGATTCCATGGAGCAGCGCGAGCGCATTCTTTTAAGAAACGGCGAAGAAAAGCTGACCCAATTCATTCAGCGCTGGATACCGTTGGAGGAGCTCTACTTCGAGCATTGCGCTGTTCGAGAATGCGCTGACATCACCCTCTGATTCAGCTCTTATAAACTCCATACGCAAAGCGGGCGCACCAAACGGAGCGCCCGCTTTTGAGCATCAATTTTTAAAGCGTAATTATGCAGCCCATAGGACACTGCTTGGTGCATTCAAGGCAGCCGATGCATTTATCCTGATCGATAACGCAATGCTTGCCAACGAGTGTGATCGCCTCCGCAGGGCAGCTCTTTTCGCAGCGGCGGCATCCGATGCAGGCGTTCTTGCAGTTGTCCTTAGCTTCCTTGCCCGCATCGTCGTTTCGGCAGAGGATCAGCACCTTGGCCGAGGTCGGAACGAGCGCGATCGCGCCGCGCGGACATTGCTTTGCGCAGGCACCGCAACCCGTGCACTTAGCGCTGTTGAACTGAGGAAGTCCGTTCTCCCCCATCTTTATCGCGCCGAACTTGCAGTCGCGGATACAGTCACCCATGCCGAGGCATGCCCATGTGCATTTCTTCGGGCCGCCCGCAAGTCCGTTTGCTATGCGGCAGTTCGGTACGCCGTCGTACTGATAGCGCACGGCTGCGGTATCGCAGTCGCCCGAGCAGATAAGCCTTGCAACTGCGGGAGTTTGAGCGGAAGCCTCAACACCCATAAGCTCCGAAATGCGCTTTATCTTCTCGCCCTTGGAGGCCGGGCAGGCGTTGGGAGCAACGTCCCCGCGCACGATGGCCTCCGCAAGCGCGGCACAACCCGCATAGCCGCAGGCACCGCAGTTTGCACCGCCGAGACATTCGGTGATCTGGGGAACGCGCGCATCGATCTCGACGGCAAATTTCTTATCCGCAACGCCAAGTATGATGGCAAACACTATCGCAAGCGCGCCCATTACGGCTCCCGCGATGATTATTGCAGTCCAATTCATAAGTAAATACCTCCTTTAGCCTATCAGCCGCCGATACCCGAGAAGCCGAGGAAGGCTATGCTCATAAGACCCGCGATGATGAGCGAGCTTGAGAAGCCCTTGAGCGCGTTCGGCATTTTGGAAAACTCGAGCCTTTCACGAACACCCGCCATAAGCACTATGGCAAGCATAAAGCCGAGAGCACCGAAAACGCCGTTTGATACCGCGAACAGCAGGTTGTAGCTCTGCTCGATATTGATGAGCGTTGCGCCGAGCACCGCGCAGTTCGTGGTGATCAGCGGCAGATAGATGCCGAGGCTCTTGTACAGCGAAGGGCTGCTCTTTTTGAGGAACATTTCAACAAACTGAACGAGACTTGCGATAACGAGGAT
Source organism: Clostridia bacterium (assembly GCA_017395105.1). Lineage (GTDB taxonomy): Bacteria > Bacillota > Clostridia > Christensenellales > CAG-138 > PeH17. The sequence continues at coordinate 55,252 of JAFPWD010000032.1, read as the reverse complement.
GAAGCTCATCGTCTGCAGATACTCGAGCCCGAGCGGAACGAGTATAAAATTATACACAAGCCAAGTGAACAGCGAGGCGAGCGCCATAACGAAGGTTACCGCCATACCCATGCCCGCGGCCGTTTCGACCTTGTTTGAAACGCCGAGGAACGGACAGCAGCCAAGGAAGCGCGAAAAGATGAAATTATTTGAAAGTATGCTCGTTACGAGCAGTACGAGAAGCTTTGCAAAATCAGTCATTTATGCTGCCTCCTTCTCATCAAGCGCACATTCAGCCTCGACGTCTTTCTTATCTCTATTCGATACGGCATTAACAAGCGCGAGCATAAGTCCGAAAACTATGAAGCCGCCGGGAGCGAGCGCTGCGATCAGCATGGGCTCAAAGCCCGAACCGAAAACGCTTGCGCCGAAGATCGTACCGTTGCCTATGAGCTCGCGTATCGCGCCAATCGCTGTGATCGCAACGGTGAAGCCGATGCCCATGCCGAGACCGTCTATCGCGGAATACAGAACGCTGTTCTTCGATGCGAACGCTTCCGCGCGCGCAAGGATTATGCAGTTGACAACGATCAACGGTATGAAGATGCCGAGCGATTTATAAAGCTCCGGCACAAATGCGTGCATCAGCATCTGAACGGAAGTAACGAACATACAGATGATAACGATGAACGCCGGGATGCGAACCTTATCGGGTATGAACTTGCGAAGAAGCGATATTACTATATTGCTTCCGAGAAGAACGAAGGTCGCGGCCAAGCCCATGCCGATGCCGTTCATCGCCTGAGTGGTTACGGCAAGCGTGGGACATGTTCCGAGAACGAGACGGAAGGTCGGATTCTCGTTGAAAAGACCGTTGGTAAAAACTTTTCCTGCTTTACTCATGCTCTCACCCCCGTTATTCGCCGATGAGCTTATACAGCTCGGAGCAGGTGTTGTTGAAGGCCGTGATTACGGCTTTGGAGGAATAGGTGGCGCCGCTGATAGCATCGATGCCGCCCTCGTCGCCGCTGTCGGCTTTTTGAACGAAGATCGAGCCTGCGGGGATCACGTATCCGCCGCCGCCCTCGCTGTATTTCACTTCGGAGCCTGAATAGTCCATTCCGATGAACTGCTTTGCAAAGGCTTCGTCCTTCACCTTGGCGCCGAGACCTGCAGTTTCGGAGAAATCGCCGTTGCCGCCGATAACGGTGCCAACGACCTTGCCTTTGTTGTCCAATCCGACGACTACCTCGATATCGCCACCATAGCCGTATTCGCGGGAGGAGGCGACATAACCGAGCAGATTGCCCTTATCATCGAGCGCGGAATAGAAGCTGTGTACGGTTTCGGTGTCGTGCTTCAATGGCTCGAACTTTACCGCACCAGGGAAGGCAGCCGCGCGGGCATTATCCGCCGCAACCTTTTCCTGCTCCTCGATGGGACCCTTAGTGACCTCGTTTACAAGGCCGAGAACGAGACCCGCCACAAGGCAGATGAGCAGAAGCTTCCAAACAAGACCTAAAGTGTTACGCAACCTTCTCTCCCCCCTTCTTCTCCTTAACCTCACCGTAGATCCTCGGCTTGATGTATTTATCAAGAAGAGGCGTTACGATGTTCATAAACAGGATCGCGTAGGTAACACCCTCGGGATAGCCTGCGAAGCAGCGTATGACTGCAGTAAGAAGGCCGATACCAAGCGCGAATATTACCTGACCCGGCGCAGTCATCGGGCAGGTGGAGTAATCGGTTGCCATAAACACGGCTCCGAAGAGTATGCCGCCCTGAAGCATCGCAACGAGCGGAGTGTCGATGCCGCCGCCCGAGAAGAGCCATGTGAAAAGACCGGTGGAAAGCACGATTATCACCGGAACATGCCATGAGATAACGTGCGTTACGAGAAGATACACGAAGCCGAGCAGGATCGCAATTTTGCAGACCTCTCCAATGGTTCCCGGGATCTTGCCGATGAATAGATCGAGCATGCTCGTTCCGTCCGCTAATTTTGCGCCATAGGCAAGCGGAGTTGCCGATGAAACGGAGTCAACGCTGCCAAGGAAATTCGGGCTAACGAACGCTGCGCCGCTCATTCTTGCCGGCCAGCTCGCAAGCAGCACCGCTCTTGCGGTCAGCGCGGGATTTAAGAAGTTGTCGCCAATGCCGCCGAAGAGCTGCTTTGCAAGCAGGATCGCAACCGAGCTTCCGATGACGCACATCCACCATGGAGCGGTAACAGGAAGGGTCAAAGCAAGAAGCAGACCGGTTACGGCAGCGGAAAGATCGCCGACGGTCACGGGGCGCTTCATCAGCTTTTGATAAAGAAACTCGAACACAACGCAGCTCACAACGCAGATCGCGGCGAGAATAAGCGAGCGGAAGCCGAAGAAATAGACTCCCGCAAGAAGCGCGGGACATAGCGCTATCAACACGTGGCGCATGATCGAGGTCGTGCTCTCATGTGTGCGCACGTGCGGAGCGGTTGAAACATTGAAATTAAGATCGCTCATTTCTTACCTCCGAGTCTTGAAGCAAGGGTGATCCTATCCTTCATATTTTTGAATGATGCGGTAAGGAAGCGGTTCGCGGGGCATGTGAACGAGCAGCAGCCGCAAACTATGCAGTCCATGACGTTGTTTTCCTTAGCGCCCGCCATATCGTTTGCATCGCAGTATTGCTTTATCCTCGCGGGATTGAGACCGATGGGACATACCGAGATGCAGCGCGCGCAGCGGATGCAGGGCTTTTCCTCATAGGAAATGGCCTCTTTTTTATTGAGTGCCACAATGCCGCCCATGGCCTTGGTGATGGAAAAATCATCGTTCGGAGCGGCGGGGCCGGTCATCATGCCGCCCGCAACAAGCTTTGCTATATCGCCATCGTAGCCGCCTGCGAACTCGATCAGATCCTTAACGCAGGTGCCGATCGGAACGAGCAGATTGCAGGGACATTTGACCCTGCCGGTGACTGTGGTTACGCGGTGCGTGAGGGGAAGTCCGTCCTCTATCGCATTCTTTACCGCCGCGGCGGTTGCAACGTTTGTAACTATAACGCCACAGTCTATCGGAAGCTTGCCTCTCGGCACCTCCCTGCCCGTTGCAACGGTTATGAGCTGTTTTTCGCTGCCCTGAGGGTACTTGGTTTTTAGCACTCGAACCGAAATGCCCTCGTGACCCTCTGCTGCCTTCTTCATGGCTTCGATGGCTTCGGGCTTATTATCCTCTATTGCGATTATGCCGCACTCAGAGTTCATTGCGCGCATTATGGCAACAAGGCCGTGAACGATGTCATCCGAACGCTCGAGCATTGCGCGAAAATCGCTTGTAAGATGAGTTTCGCACTCCGCACCGTTCAAAATAATGGTATCGGCATGCTTTTCGTCCTGTATGGTGAGCTTAACGTGCAGCGGGAACGCTGCGCCGCCCATGCCGCAGATGCCCGCCTGCTTGATGCGTTCAACGATCGCCTTGGGCTCCGCCGTATCACAGGTGCCTATAGAGGGCATCGGCTCCTCGCGGGTGTCAAGACCGTCGTTTTTAATGGTTACACACATGACCTTCTTTGGTCCAAGCTGCTGCTTTTCGGCAACCTCGATAACCTCGCCCGAAACGGATGCATGGATGGGCAGGCCGAGAAAACCGACTGGTGCGCCGATGATCTGACCAAGCTTAACGATATCGCCCTTCTTTACGCAGGGCTCCGAGGGTGCGCCGAGATGCAGGTTCATTGGGATGCAGACGTATTCGGGCGTGAATACCTGCGAAGCCTTATTTCTCGTTAGCTGCTTGCCTTCGTGCGTTCTTGAAAGCGGGTGAACTCCGCCTTTAAATGAGCGTTTTAACAAACCTTCGCCTTCCTTCCGAAAATTATTCAGTAAACGGATTCATTACCTTTGGATATTATACCATATTGCGAGGCAAAATTGAATATTTGTGCAAAAAATTGCCGATAATTTTATTCAAAGCAAGTTTTCCCAAGTGAGCGGATCCCTGAAAATATTTTTTAAAACGCTTTAATTTTCAAATAAAATCATTTATAATATGAACGAGTAACAAAGCGGGCGCAAACCATCCGCATTTATGGAGGAAAACATGAAATACGAACGAATTCTTCTCAAGGTCAGCGGTGAAGTGCTATCGGGCAAAACGCCGATAGATTTCGATAAAGTTTCCGTTGCTGCAGAGCATATAAAGGCACTGCGCGATCACGGGTGCAAGATAGGCGTGGTCGTGGGCGGCGGCAATATCTGGCGCGGCAGGTCCGGCGGCACTATGGAAAGAAACCGAGCGGATAATATCGGCATGCTCGCGACCGCCGCAAACGCACTCGCGCTTGAGCAGGCGCTTATAGATATCGGCGTTCCGGTGCGCGTGCTTTCCGCAGTATCAATGGAGATGTTTGCGGACACCTATTCCGCACGCGAGGCGAACAAGTCCATCGATGAGGGCACGGTCGTGGTCTTTGCATGCGGCACCGGCTGCCCATTCTTCTCGACCGACACTGCGGCTGCACTTCGTGCGGCTCAGATCCATGCGGACGCACTTCTTCTTGCAAAGAATGTGGACGGCATCTACACCGCCGATCCGAACAAGGATCCTTCCGCAAGGCGCTATGTTCGCATCAGCTACGACGAGGTGATCGCTCGCAACCTCAAGGCGACCGACCTTACCGCGATCAGCTTCTGCCGCGAATACTCGCTGCCCATCGTTTGCTTCGATATGCGCGAGAGTGAAAACTTCATCAAGGCGGCGAACGGTGAAAATTCGGGAACGATAGTTGACGCGCAGGAAGGCTTTGAGCTTGCGTAAGATAAACGCAACAGAATTAAATATTTCGATTGAAACTTTTCGGCGCTATATCCTGCTCAAGCAGGGGCTTTTGGGTGCTTACAGATTCTCGGGGAAGCAGGGCGCACTTGAATACGTTAAGCAGGCGGGCTGCATACAGTTCGATCCCATCAATATTTGCGGCAGAAATGCCGAGCTTACGCTTCAATCGAGGGTCAAGGGCTTTAAAAAGCAGCACCTCAGCGAGCTGCTCTATAAGGATCGTGCGCTGATCGACTATACGGACAAGGAGCTTTCAATACTTCCGGTGGAGGATCTTCCCTATCTTGAAAGATGGCGGCAGACGGCAAGGCGAAACTCCGCGGATTACCCGGGAATCGAGGAGTTTGCAGAGGATGCCCTTGCATACATTTCAAAGCATGGCCCTGTCAGCTCCGCAACACTTCCGATCGAAGGGGAGATAATTTGGGGTTCTGCGATACATTGGAGCGGCAACCGTCACGGCAAGACCAACGCCGCGCGCTCGGTTCTTGAACAGATGTTTTCGGACGGCAGGCTCGTTATCCACCACAAGGAAGGAACAAGGAAATTCTATGATCTTGCCGAGAGGCATATCCCCGCCGAGATACTGAACGCTCCCGATCCGAACGTTGAACCGATCGACCATATCAAATGGGGCATTCTGCGGCGCATGGGCGCGATTGGCGCACTTTGGAACCGCCGTTCCGATTCTCTGCTCGGCATTTGGGGTATGGATGCCGCCTTGCGTACAAGAGCCTTTTCAGAGCTTGCGGCGGAGGGGCGAATAATTCCCCTGAGCGTTTCCGAAATATCCGTTCCTCTCTATATAAAAGCCGAGGATATGCCTTTGCTTGAAGCGGCAAAGGAAAGAAAACGCTATAAAAAGCGCTGCGAATTCATTGCGCCGCTCGATCCGCTGATGTGGGATCGGAACCTCATCGAAGCTGTTTTCGGCTTCAGATATCGCTGGGAGATCTATGTTTCCGCCGAAAAAAGGCTGTTCGGCTACTACGTGCTTCCCATTGTTTACGGTGAAGAATTTATCGGAAGGATTGAAGCCGCTGCAAACAATACGACCGGTGAGCTTATTATCAAAGGGCTTTGGCTCGAGCCTAAAGTTAAATGGAGCAGGGCTTTAAGCGATTCGCTTCATGCTGCCTGCGAACGGCTGGCAAACTTCAACGGCTGCAGCGAAACTACATACAGCGAAGCGGCTCAAAAAGCGCTTGAACAGATCGGAAAGGGGTAATGGTAAAGTGACCGAATTTGCATTATTTATCAGTATAAAGGAATATGACGCATCCCAAGGCGAGGGCGGTCTCGGAGAGCTAAAGGAAAACTATCTCTGCATCAGCCCCGAAAACATTGAGATGACCGGCGATATGGCTTTCATCGGCTATATCGAGGAGAACGGCGAGCGCGTGGGTGTGCAGATACTCTGCGATCCCGGCTTTGTGAACGCTACCGGAAACGCGCCGCTTCTTGCCGAGATAAGGCTTGGCGAAAGGTATAAATTCGCCCACACCGAGCGCGCAAACGGATCCGCCGTCGGCAAGATACGCGGCTATTCGCTCAAGCTGTATGAGGCGGGACACGACCACGACCATGACCATGAACACGACCATGAACACGGCAAAGGATGCGGCTGCGGACATGAGCATCACGATGAATGTGACCATGATTGCGAGCATTGCGATGAAAACCGATAGCCGCGCGCTCGATTTTAAAGCGTTCGCATCAACCGAAAACGCAATTTTTTCGTTATATGTGCGGAATGATGTCGGAGCGCATAGTCGATATTGACAAAACCGCGTTTCTACATTAAAATAATACAGTTAAAACTTCACCGAGGAGGTAAATTATGGACACCATTGAACTTGCACAGGACAAAATGAATAAAACCATCTCCGTTTTGAACGGCGAGCTCGGCACTCTGCGCGCAGGCCGCGCCAACCCCAAGCTGCTCGACCGCATCATGGTGGATTATTACGGCACGCCCACGCCCGTGAATCAGGTGGGCACCATCAGCTCGCCCGAGCCCCGTCTGCTCGTTATCTCGCTATGGGATGCAAGCATGATCCCCGCCGTTGAAAAGGCGATTCAGAAGTCCGATCTGGGCATCAATCCTTCTAACGACGGCAAGCTGATCCGCCTCGTTTTCCCCGAGCTGACCGAGGAAAGGCGCAAAGAGCTTGTTAAGCTCGTTCGCAAAAAAGCCGAGGAAAGCAAGGTTGCCATCCGCTCCATCCGCCGCGATGCGAATGAAACCATCAAGAAGGACTGCAAGGACGGCACCATCACCGAGGACGATCAGAAGCGCATGGAGGAGCAGGTTCAGAAGGCGACCGACAACGCCATCAAGGAGATTGACCGCATCGCTTCCGAGAAGGAAAAGGAGCTGCTTTCGGTTTGATGAGCGTACTCGGACTGCCTCTTGACGAGGCGGTTTCAAGGCTTGAAGGAGCGGGCTTTGCCGTGCAAACGGTCGAAGCGCGCTCTATGAAGGGCGTTGAAGCGCCCGATTCGCTGCGCGTTATACGGCAGACGGAGCTTGAAGAATGCGATAAGCCGACCGTTCTGCTCGTTTATTCCGCGTTTCGCACCTCGGTTTATCCCGGGAACGATGAGTAAGGTAAACCGCCAAACATAATTATGCCGAATATTTATCCGAAATTCACCGATGCGGAGCTCAAGGAGTTTTCGCTGTCAAGAGAGGCGCTTCCCCGCCATGTTGGCGTTATCATGGACGGCAACGGTCGCTGGGCAAAGAAGCGTCTTCTTCCGCGAAGCGCGGGGCATCGCGCGGGAATGGAAGCTCTGCGCGGCATCGTGCGCTTTTCGCATTCCGCCGGCATCGAGGCGCTGACGGTCTACGCATTCTCAACCGAGAATTGGAAAAGACCACGCGCTGAGATCGATGCGCTTTTTGCGTTGCTTGAAGAGTATTTCCATAAGGAGATCGACGAGTTAGATGCAAACGGCGTTCGAATCAGGATAATCGGCGACAAAACCGCATTTGAAGGAAAGCTGAAGCAGATACTCGAAACTGCCGAGGGGCGCACGGTGAACAATACCGGACTTTGCTTCAATATTGCTTTAAACTACGGCAGCCGCGCCGAGATAGTTCACGCCGTTAACTCGCTTATCGAAAGCGGCGCTAAATCGGGCGAAGTTACCGAGGAAATGTTTGATTCAAAGCTATACACCTCCGGGCTTCCCGAGCTCGACCTTATAATACGAACGGCGGGAGAACAGCGGCTTTCGAACTTCCTTTTATGGCAGGCGGCGTATGCTGAGTTCGTTTTTACGGATTCGCTCTTTCCCGATTTTTCGCGCGAAGTGTATGCGAATTGCCTCTGCGAATTCGCAAGGCGCACTCGCAGATTCGGAAAAGTGCTTTAATATGATCGGATTGGCGGTTCAGCCCGACTGGACCGCCGTTAAGTTTAAAATCAGACTGTTTTTATTTTGGGGGAATCTATGAAGGATCTACCGCTGCGCACGGCCGTTGCCGCTGTGCTGCTCGTTTTGCTCAGCTTGGTCATTTGGCTTGGCGGAGGTTTTCAGGCAATAGTTCTCGGCGTTTTCGCCGTTCTCGCAGTTTTCGAGATGAACGGCGTTTTCAAGGCAAACGGTTATAAGCCTTTCATTATTCCGCATATCCTGCTTGGCGGCGGAATGTTTCCTTTGATGTATTTTGCCGCTCGCTCGGATAAGCTGAGCCCTGCATTTTGGCTCTTTGCCGCGTTCTTTGCAGCTTTCATCCTTATCGCACTCGAGCGTGCCATGAATTCAAAGCGCACGAACGACGATCTCATATCCTCGCTCGTGATACTCTTTTATCCGCTTGCTCTTATCAGCTTTCTCGGACTCATCGGCTTCGGCTGGCTCGATCATTCCCGCCTTGCGATAATCTGCATCTTCGCGGGCGTTGTCATGGCGGACAACACCGCATACATGGTGGGATCGCTCATCGGGAAGCATAAGCTCTGCCCCGCCATCAGCCCGAAAAAGAGCGTTGAGGGCGCGATCGCTGGTCTTGTTGGCGGCGCGCTCGGCGGAATTATCTGCTTCTTCCTTCAAAAGCTTTGGGGCTTTGAGCTTTCTATTTGGTACTGCATTCTGATATGCTTTGTTGGCGGCGCTCTCGGTCAAATCGGCGATCTTTTCGCCTCCACCTTCAAAAGATGGGCTAATATCAAGGATTTCGGAAGCATTTTCCCCGGTCATGGAGGCATAATCGACCGCCTTGACAGCGCAATGTTTGCCGCACCCTTCGTTTATTTCGTGTTCAGGCTGCTCGGCTTGATCGCAAGATAAGGATGTGCTGCGTATGAAGAATATCGCCGTTTTCGGCTCGACCGGCTCCATAGGAACGCAGGCGCTCTCCGTTGCCGCGTTTCATAAGGATGAGTTCTCAGTCAAGGTCATCGCCGCAAACAAAAATATCGAGCTTGTTGAAAAGCAGATCGAAGAATTTTCTCCCGAATACGTCGGCATTTACGATGAAATGACGGCCGTTGAGCTGAAAAAGCGCCGTCCGGACTGTGAGATCGTTTCGGGCGATGAGGTGAACGAGCTTTGCGCTCTGCCGGAAATCGACACTGTTGTAAACGGTGTCAGTGGCTTTGCAGGGCTTTTCCCGCTTCTTAGTTCGCTCAAGGCGGGTAAGACTGTTGCCTTGGCGAATAAGGAGAGCATCGTTTGCGCACATAAAATAGTAAACGCCGCGCTTGAAAGCTGCGGCGGCAGGATTCTTCCAGTGGACAGCGAGCAGAGCGCACTGTTTCAATGCCTTGCGGCCGGCAGGCGTGAGGATGTTAAAAGCCTTATACTCACCGCATCGGGCGGTATGTTTCGCGACTTTACGGCGGAGCAGCTTGCTCATGTAACACCCGAAATGGCGCTGCATCACCCAACCTGGAGCATGGGCAAGAAAATAACCGTCGACTCATCATCCCTTTTCAATAAGGGCTTGGAGCTGATGGAGGCGGGCTGGCTTTTCGACTTTTCGCCCGATGAAATAAAAATATTTATCCACCCGCAATCCATCGTACATTCGATGGTCGAATACAAGGACGGCTCGGTGATAGCGCAGCTTGCAAAGCCCGATATGCGCCTTGCGATACAGTATGCGCTGACCTACCCTTCGCGGCTTCCTTCGCAGCTCGGCGGCGTTTCCCCAGCCCTGCTTTCGGGGCTGACCTTTGAAGAGCCCGACACCGTGCATTTCCCCGCCATCGGGCTTGCTTACGAGGCTTTCCGCGAAGGAAACAGCCTTCCCATCGCATATAATTCCGCGAACGAGATCGCTGTTGAGCGCTTCATAAAGGGTGAATTCGGCTTCACCGAGATCGCCGAATGCGTTATGTATGCGATGGAGCGCATTGAGCGCATCGAAGCTGCTTCAGTTGAGGACGTTTTGTATCTTGACGGCGAAGCGAGGAGGCTTGCGCGCGAGTTTGTCCGAAGCCTAAAAATTAAATTTTCGAGGTAATTAATATGACTTATTTATACATAATTCTTGCAATACTTGTGCTTGAGTTTCTCATTTTCATCCATGAGCTCGGTCATTTTGCCGCAGGAAAGCTGCTCGGCTTCAGAGTGCTCGGCTTCTCGCTCGGCTTTGGTCCTGCTATTTTTAAGAAGAAAAGGGGTGAAACCGAGTATGCTTTTCGAGCCATCCCCTTTGGCGGCGCGTGCCAGTTCGACGGTGAGGATGAGGAGGCCGAGAATGATCCTCGAAGGTTCAACGCGAACCCCGTTTGGAAGCGCTTTATCGTTATCCTCGCGGGTCCGTTTATGAATATCCTGACGGCATTTTTGATAGCCTTCGTGCTTCATATCGCAACGCCTATGCCCGTTCCCGCTGTTGATCCCGAAACCGGAAACAATATCGCCTATGTTTCAAACGTAGAGGTCAGCAGCGCCGCGGATCGCGCGGGCATCAAGTCCGGCGACGTGCTCGTTGCTGTAAACGGAGAAAAGCCCGCTCCCTCCAAGGGCGAGAGCATACTCGATGCTTTTGTGAAAGCTATCGGCGCAGCCGGAAATGATTTCAGCGTTACCGTGCTTCGCGATGGAGCGGAGCAGACGCTGGATGTCACCGATGCATACAACATCGGCTATAAAAAGACCGTGCTCGGTGTGAGCATGGGCGCGGTGATAGATCACTATGAGCATCTCAATATCGGCGAAGCGTTCGTAGGCTCGGGTGAATACCTTGTGAACATAGTTAAAGCCACGGGAGAAGGCATTGGCAACATGTTCAAAAACGGCATCAAGCGCGGCGATGTTTCGGGCGTTGTCGGTACGGTCGGCATAATGGTGGACGTTGCGCAGGAAAGCACCGTCAATATCGTTTATGTTGCGATCATCCTCTCCCTTAGCCTCGGTCTTTTCAACCTTATCCCCTTCCCCGCTCTCGATGGCGGCAGGTTGCTCTTCCTCATCATCGAGGCGATAATCGGCAGGCCGCTGAATAGAAAGGTTGAAGCTGTTGTGAACGGCATCGGGCTTGTGCTTCTGTTCGGGCTTATGATAGTTGTTACAGCAAGCGATATAATGGGGCTGTTGGGAAAGTAATGCCTGTTCTACTTAGTTGAATAACGATCGATTATAAGAAGACGCGGAAAAATCTCCGCGTCTTTACTTGTCACCCGAAACCTCCGCTATAGTGGCGTGGGTTTCGGGTGACAAAAACGGCGCGGGGTTGCACCCCGCGCCGCACAGATCAAATGCTTCGATTACTTGTTCGCCAGAACCGGAGTCCAGTACTCCTGAGCATACAGATCGGTGAACAGATAGGTCGCGCTTGCTGCGTTCTGCCAATCGGGCAGATAAACATCGCTGATCTTCATATCAGCAGAATAGGTGAGCTGCTCGCCGAACCTATAGGAGTCAACATACTCGCCGTTGTAGTTGTAGTAGTCGCAAACCAGGTCGATCTTATCGCCCTCGGTAAGCTCGGTGATGCCCTTTGCGATGGTCTCGGTCTCGCCGTTGATATAGATGGGGCGCGCACCCGCGATATAGCCCTTGGGCTTATCGTTAGTGAACACGAGGATCAGCTCGGCGCGGTCGCCGTTAAGAAGAACGGGCACTCTGCCGGTGATGGTGTAGTTGCTGCCCTCGTAGGTCTCGTTCATCACATAGTAGGCAACGGGCTGATCGTTGATAGCGAGCCAAGTGCCGTCGTATTCGCCGATGAGCTTGCCATCGTCGGTGAAGTCGTAGATATTGTCCATACCAAGGTCGATGTAGCCGGAGCCGTCGTCATAGAATACGTTGAGCTGCAGGTTCTGAACGAGGTTCCACTGATCCTCGGAGAGCTGCATAACGCTCTTGCCGTTCTCGGCTTTCCAAACAAGGTTATTGGGATCGAAGTAGTGATTGCTGATGTACTGCGCAACCTCTTCCTTATCGCCGATGCTCCTGCCGAAGAAGTCGGAGCTGCCGCCGGTCAGAGATGAGAGCAGATCGCCGCCACCGCCGCCTCCGAGCAGGCCGCCAAGAAGATCGCTGATGCCGCCCACGGACTGAGCGCTGCCGTTACCGGCGCTGCTGCCGCCAAGGAGGGATGAGAGCGGAGAGGAAACGCCGCCTGCGGAAGCAGTGGTACCGACCGCCTGACCGGCAACGCCCATGCTCGCAAACTGCTGGATGCAGCGGGAATATGCGCTGTCCACGCCGATTGCGTTGTAGGTGGCAACCGCGCTGTCGACCTTCGAAGACTTCCTATAGGGGAAGAAGATCGAGAGGCCGTAGCTGTTGGTCATGTTGGCCGAGGTTTTGTTGTACTTAACAGCGCCGAGGATCGCATCGGCAAGCGCCTTGCTCTCTGTGGTGTTGAGGTTGTGTGCAAGATGTACGAGGTCCACCTGGTCGATCCTGCTCGATGCGGCGAATTCACGGGTGCTGCTGCGAGCGTTGGAAACAGCCTGATAGTCGCCGCTCACCTGATTGGTGGTGGCAACCGCAAAATCGCTGAACTTCGCTTCAACGGTGTTGCCGAGCTCCGCAAGGTCAACCACGGAAAGCGTGGTGGACTGACCGGCGCACTTTCTTCCGCACTCGGCCACGAATTCATCTACGATCATCTTGCCAAGCTCAACGGTGGGCATGGAGGTGTTGCTTCCAAGAGCGGTGAGCCAGTTGGTGTAATACCAGCCTACGCCGGGCTCGGTCTCCTCGGATGCGATCATATAGTCCGCATAGGGCTCGAGCATGAGGCCTGTCTCGAGGGTTGCCATAAGGCAGGCATCGAAGCCAATGAAATCAAAGGTGGTCTGGGAGTTCCTGATGGCATCGTTGATGCCCTTGAGGGACATGGAGCCGGAGCTCGCGTTCTTCTCGTCATAGCCGTAGCCGCTGACGGAGCCGCAGCCGTGATCCCAGAGAATAAGCTGATAGCGGTTTGCGGGATAGTTCTGCTTGCAGAACTGAATGAAGGAAGTGAGCACCTCGGGCTTGGTCATGGAATCCCTGCCCGCATCCTGAACGAGGCACTTGAGTCCACCGTTTTCAACCGTATAGACCTGGTTCACGCTGCTGCTTACAACGTTGTTTTTCCACTGCTTGCAGCCGCCGGTGAATACAATAAGGTTGATATTGTCGCCAAATTTGGCGTTGAGCATCTCCTGCAGGTCGTTGGTGCCCATACCGTGCTTGGATTCAAGATCGGTGCCACACATATAGACCATCATGGTTATAACATCCCTGCCGTTCCCGAGGATCTGGGTGCGCTTTGCACGGGAGCCTTCGGCAACGGAAGTATTGAGCTTGCCGGTATTTGCGCTCTGCACCCAGCCGGTGGAAACGGTGCCGCCGCCGGAAAAATCGCCGCCCATGAGGCTGCCGAGGATGCCGGAGAACATGCTGTTGCCGCCGTTGCCGCCCTGATTTGCGGGGGGCTGGGTAACAGTATTAAGACCGGTGCCGGTGCCGGAACCGCCGCCGCTGCATTTACCGGTGAAGAGCAGGAAGGCAAGAACGATAAGTATCAAACCGCCGATACCGATACCGCCCGCGCGAGTGACGTTGCTTGAGCCATGATGCACGGAGCTGCCGGTGCTGTGGAACTGCTGATTGCCGGTGCCGCCGGAGCTCTGATAGCCGTTGCCGGTTGGACGGCTTGTGGGACGGCTCGAATAGCCCTCCTTCCTACCGACAGGACCCGTTCCGAGTCCTTCGCCGCGTTTTTTCATGCTGTCGCTGCTTGCCTGACCGGTAACGTTCTTTTCACGCCCTCTTGGTCTGTTGTTTTCCATTCGGAAATACCTCCTTGAAACTTTGGTTGGAATTAGTGTGCCGTTTTCAGCGCATAGCCGCTTATTGTTTTAAGCGCACACTTCAACGGATAAATTATACTCTCAATATACGAAAAATGCAATACACCTTCGATAAATGTCAACAAATAGTCTAAATCGAAGCGGCTTTGCGCCCGTTGAAAACAAGTTTAACGCAAAACCGCCATAATTTAATCATTTTTTGTTGATTGGAATGAAAACTTAAGTGGCTTATGCCCACGGATTGCTGCTCTCGGGATCCCTGATACCTGCAAGGATGTACTGCTCCCAAAGATACCATTTACCATCCTTTGCAAGGCGAACGTCCACGTAGCGTGGGCTGTCCGCACCGCCGGATTCGAGCCAGAGCCTCAGCATATTCTCCTGAATATCGGAATGAGGATTGGTGAAGGGGCTGACGGTGTACGGCTCCGAAGGGACGTAGTCGTTCTTATAAGTTGATCCCTTGAAGTAAGAACGCGGAACATAGTCTTTATCGCGGAAGCGATCGGCGATAAACTGCTTGTCCATGCCGCTCAGCGGGCGCGGTCCGCGCAGATAGTCGAGCATTTTAAGGCTGAGTGCACTGTCCTTGGGGTAATAGCAGAACGCAAGCACGGTCAGAGCAGCGGTATCGAAGGGGTCGGAAAGCGCCGCCTGCGGAAGCTCCAAAAACTCCTCGTAGGTGTCGGGCAGTTTATCAAAAACAACGTCGGATCTCTTCTCGCCGAAATCCTTGGCCGCCTTTTTGACAGCATCATTCACCTTGTTTTTCAGATCATCAAAAATACTCATTTTTCCTCCTTTTGCATATAAAATGCGGTTGATTTAGAATTCGGAAAGAGACGGTATCAATGCCTCAGCCCGAAAAAACTATTCCTTCAAAGAGCTCCTCGATCGGAACGGACTCGATGCATCCGTCATCGATGATGGCTCGAACGAAGCTCCCGTCTTCCAAGGCAAGATCGGCGAAGCGGCTGCCATCCGTCCTGAAATAGCTGAGAGCGGTTCCCGCTTCGAGCAACACGGTGCTAACGTCAATATCGCCGGCTTCGGTAACCAAATGAAGCGATAGCGGCTGCTTGAGAGTGAACTCGATATCCGGTCTTATGATAAGGAAGTACTTATCCTCGGTTTTCGGCAGTCCGTCATCACCTACGGAATAAATCTTGGTTCCGTCGGCCGTGCCAAGAAGCTCTGTTCGAGAATAAAGAGCAAAGCTCTCCGGATCGACCATCGGCTGAACGAGCCTTACAGCGGCGTCGTCCGAGGTTTCATAGGTGTATCCCCATGAGCCGTAGAACTCGCCCAAATGAACGATCGCATCATCCTCAAGCGAATAGACCGAAAGGAAACGATAGTCGTTATCCGAAAGCATATCGAGATAAAGAAGATCGCGGCCGTTTGAATGAACGAAGTATGGCTTTACTTCGTAAACGCTGTTGATCTCGCTTGCTTGCTCAACTGCGTTATAAGATATTTTGAGTACAGGCTCATCGTCGAGCTCGGCGGTTATTTTCAAAGATGAGAGTTTGCCTTCGATAGAAGTTCTCAGCTCGAAATCGAGCGGAAAAGCAAAGGCATAATTCTCGCATTTGGGAACGAAACGCGTGTATATGATATCGCTGTAGTCGGAGAAGGAAAGGAAAACCGAATAAACCTCTGCCTCGGCACCGAACGGAGCACCATTGATAAAAACGCGAAGTCCCGATGGCTCTATAGTCCAAGCGAGCTTATCGGAAGGCGCTGAGAATTCGCTTATCAGCTCTACATCCTCATCGAACGGTATCTCTCCGTATGCTTTTTCAAGCTCCGCATAGATACCTTGCTCGAGCTTTTGGATATCGGCCGCTACGTCGGACAGCATGAGCTGTGCGCCGGTCTCGGGGTCGAACGCTGCAGCATCGTATTTTAACACGGTTTGGCCGTTGATCGTTTCTCCGTGAACGAAAAGCATACTCAAAACGGTTTCATCGGATGAGAACACATACGCATCATCCTTGAATTCGGATACAGGAAAGCTTGCGAGGGAAGATAACAAGCTTGCCTCGCCCGCTCTTTCCGCAAAATCGACAAAAATTTCGCTCGAGGCTTCGGTGCGCCTTTCATTCAGCGTTGTAAGTGCTCGATCGAGCATAGGGAACTTTTCTGCATCCCGAGCGTTTAGGCGAACGGAAGTAAAGGACGTTGAAACGCCGATATCATAGCGATTAGTGCTTATCTCGGAATAATCGGATGCTGTGGATAGATACGGCTGAATGAAAGCCGAGCGTTTCTCGTCATCAAAACCATCGGTATACACCTGCGCAGCGACGGTTTGCGCGTTGCCGCCCGTTCTTTCAAAAACATAATCCGCCTTTTCGGAGTTTCCCGAAAGGGTGATGCTGTCGCCATCGATTAAAGCAACATCGAAGCAATCGTAGTTGATACCTTTTTCATCGATCGTGCCGATATCGTATTTTTCACCGGGAACTCCGCCGAACTCAAGGAAGCGAATTTGAATCGTTTCGCCGCTCGCAATGCCATAATATACGGGCTCTCCCCATGTGCCGAGCTCCGAAGAGCTGATATAAAGCTCGATCAGCTCCGAGCCAATATCATTTCGGAATTGAACATAGGCGGCTTCATCGTTTTGTGTTTCGCTTGGCTTCGGAGCGGTGCTTGCGGTCGAACTCGGGTGCGGATCGATTGTTGCGGGCGGGCGGGTAAACGGTTCAAGCGAACCGCCGCCGTCGCAGGCAAGGCAAAAGAGCAGCATCGTTAAACCGAGCAGCAAAGCTATAAAACTTTTTAGCGATACTTTCATCGAAGAAAGCCTCCTTAACGGCAAAGACTAATCGGCTATTTTGATCGAGCGCAGCAGCGCATTAGCTTCAGCGGAATCATGAGCAAAGCGTGAGCCGGAAACGAGCACCGAGCTGCCGTTCACATCGGCATAAACCTGAAAACAATCCGCAACTCCGGCATATTTATACTTAACACCCTTCCAATGGAGCTTTCCCGCATCAAACTCAATATCATCCCCGGAATTCAGCTCCTTGGTGGTTTTGATCGTGGTATCGATCTTTTCCATTGAAACGATATTGATTAGAAAATAGCTGAGCTCATCCCCTTTGCGCTGTACCCAAGCGGTGTTTGGATCGGATGCATCAAGTGCGCTTCCTCCAACAAGCTCCATGCCATCGGGAATAAAAACCGTAAGTTTCTGCCAAGAGGCTTCGCTGCCGGAAATATTGAGCTGCTCGCCCCCATCATCATTGTTGCCCGAGCAGGCAAGAAACGGGATACAGGCGGCGGCAAAACATAGAGCAAGTGCGAAGGATAATAGTCGATACGCTTTTTTCATGTTGATTCTCCTATAAGATGGTTCGGTTTGGAATTAGTCGAAAGCTATGGATCGGTCACCCGTCGGCTTTATTATAGCCAAGTAAGTGCTCTCCGTTCCGTCGCTGTGCGTGATCGTGAATCGTGCTTCATTAGCATCCCCGCTCAGCACGATAAGGTCGCCATCGATAAGCACAATGTCGTAGATATCGTAATTGATAGAGTTTTCATCAATCGCACCGATATCCGCCATCTTGCCCGAGACTCCGTCGAAATCGGAAAAGCTCAAGCCAACCCTGTTTCCGCTGCGCACACCGATCCGCGTGGGCTTTTCACTCCAATCATCCTCAGATGCGCTGCTGAAATAGATATTTACAGCGGTTTCGAGTTCATTCTTGAAATGAAGCTCCTTCGGCGCGGTTTCACAGCCAATCGGGAAAGCGGATAGAAGCAATATCAGTGCAGTGAAAGCGGCAAGCATTCGCAGCCTTGGAGCCATATTCACTCCTCCTTTCAGCGTTAAAACGCGCAGAAAACAATTACTGTTAATAAGTACATCCGTTCGGCGAATAGTATTCGCGAACAACACACCGTATATATTTTACTATACTTATTGATTTTTTGCAACTGAAAAATGCGCGCAGTTTTTATGCGCGCAAAAATTTCAAATTATTAAGAAGTTCGTTACGAAATAAAGCTATAGTATCTCGAGCATTCTTGGATCGAAGCTGTGCTTTCGTCTGATACGCGGCTCAAACAGGCGAATAGCAATAAGCGCTGCCGCAGCGGCACCGATGCCAATCAGAGCACCGGCAAGATCGCTTATTCTGCTGCCCAGCACAACGCCCAAAAGTAACGCGATAAGCGGAATGCCGTAAAGGATGAGGCTTGCTTTGAACACAGCGCCCGAATGAAGCTCTATGCGCACCCTGTCGCCGACCTTGGCACCAAGGGTGTTTTCAAGCTCGACAACTGAGTTTCCATCGCCAAACGAGGCGCAGGCATGGCAATCGCCGCAAGCTTTGGAGCGTTTGAAAACGATCGTCGCCTGATCGCCTTTGATTTCATGA
Source organism: Clostridia bacterium (assembly GCA_017395105.1). Taxonomy (GTDB): domain Bacteria; phylum Bacillota; class Clostridia; order Christensenellales; family CAG-138; genus PeH17. The sequence goes on along the minus strand of JAFPWD010000032.1, from coordinate 36,790 downwards.
ACGGTACCGACAGCACTTAGGGATTCGTCCATAACGGCTCACTCGGTAAAGAAATCAACTATTTCATCGAGCTTCACCATATTCTCGATGCCGTCCATCATGTTTTTGATATTCGCGGCTCCGTCATTAAGCTCGTCATCGCCGATAACCACGGTGTACTGAGCACCTATCTTATTGGCATATTTGAATTGCGCCTTGATGCTTCTGTTCATGTGGTCGAATTCAGCGGGTATGCCCTTTTCGCGAAGCTGCCTTGCAAGATCGAATGCGAGCAGGCGCGCCTCATCGCCTGTGGCTGCAAAATAAACCTTAACGCGAGGTGGCTCGGGAAAGATCGCACTTGTGTTTTCCATAACAAGCAGGAGTCTTTCAAGGCCGAGACCGAAGCCGACAGCAGGAAGGGGCTGACCGCCGAGTTCTCCAACAAGATCGTTGTATCTGCCGCCGCCGCACACGGTACCCTGCGAGCCGATATTGTTTGATACGATCTCAAAAACGGGGCCGGTGTAGTAATCGAGGCCGCGAACGATATCGGTATCGATGGTATACTTCACTCCGCAGGCATCAAGATCGCGTTTTAGACCATCAAAATGCGCCTTGCAGTCATCGCAGAGGAAATCTATGGTGCGGGGCGCACCCTTGCAGATGATCCTGCACTTCTCCTCCTTGCAGTCGATGATGCGCATGGGATTGCGATCAAGACGGGATCTGCAGGTTTGGCACATATCATCGATATGGCTTTCAAGATAGCTGCGCAGAGCGGCATTATAGTCCTTTCGACATTTACCGCAGCCGATGGAGTTTATGCGAAGCTCAAGATCGGTAAGGCCAAGCCGCTTCAAAAGCTCGAGCGCAAGAAGCATTATCTCGGCATCCGCCTCGTGCGAAGGCGAGCCGAAAAGCTCCACGCCAAACTGGTGGTGCTCACGAAGCCTTCCCGCCTGGGGCTTTTCATAGCGGAAAACCGGCGAATTAAGATAAAACATCTTCTGAGGCATCGGTTCGTTGAAAAGGCGGTTTTCAAGAAATGCACGCACAACGCCCGCAGTGCCCTCGGGCTTGAGGGTGATGGAGCGGTCGCCCTTATCCTTGAAGGTATACATCTCCTTCTGAACGATATCCGTGGTGTCGCCAACACCGCGCAAAAACAGCTCGGTGTGCTCGATAACGGGCGTTCTTATCTCGCTTATGCCGTAAAGACGGCAAAGCTCTCTAATAGTTGATTCAACGTACTGCCATTTATAGCTGTCCTGCGGCAGAACGTCCTTGGTTCCTTTCGGCGCCTGTATCTGCATGATCATTCCTCCTCAGTTATCTTAACTCCGAAAAGCTCGCTCGGCAATTCGGGATTTACCGTAACACTGCCCTCTCTGAATATCACTTCAACGCCGAACGGGGCAATGCTCATTGCGGCGATGCTTTGAAGCTTTGACTTCATGCTCGGGGCTATTACGGTATTATATGCCAAAGCTTTGGATTTGTCAAAACAAATATAAAGCGTGTCGTTGTCGCACCAATGCGCAGCGGATGCCTGTATCTGCATTCCCAAAAACATATCGTTCTGCATTGTAGCGGACATAAAGCCGTTGTAAAGCTCGTTTGCCTTTGATGAAGCGGCGGGGATCTCATAGCTGTTTGGAACTACGGGCGGCACGGGCTCGCCCTTCTCGATAATTTCTTCTCGCTTCTCCCCCATTCTTTCGTTTTGAGCTTCGGTATCATCAGCCCTCTTAACGGCAGAGACTGAAACGAAGCTGCCGTTTTTCAGCTTCTGCTCAAGCTGCTCGAGCCTGTCGGTAAGATTTATGGCCTCGGCGCGCTCCTCGGGATGGCAAACGGCAAGCAGAGTGCTTTCAAGCAGAACGCGCGGCATTATCGCGAATTTAAGCTCCTGCTGAAGCTTCATAAGCGCCGTGAGTGTGCGCTCGAGCCGCGCCTTGCCCGTGGTATCCGCCTGAACGATATAGCGCTGCATCATTTCACTCGTGCAGTCGATCATATCGGCACAATTTCCGAGAACCTTTGCAAACAGGAGCGAGCGGAAATGTGTGGAGATATCCTGAATAAAAACGCCCAGATCGCGCCCCGAGGACACGATGCGATCAATGCCGACCATGATGCTTGCCTGATCGCCGTTAATGACGGCATCCGCAAAATCAAAAAGGATATCCGAATTTACGCTTCCGAGCACGGAAAGTGCATCCGCCTCGGTGATATTCTCTCCGCAAAGGGAAAGGCATTGATCGGCGATGCTCAGGCAGTCGCGCATACCGCCCTCGGCGGCTCGGGCGATCGCCATAAGTGCGCCGTCCTCGATCTCTGCACCCGCATCCTTTAGTATTTTTCGCGTTGTATTGGCGAGGTTTTCAACCGAAAGACGCTTGAATTCATACCTTTGGCAGCGCGAGAGTATGGTTGCCGCAAGCGCCTGCGGCTCTGTAGTGGCAAGTATGAAAACAACGTGCTCCGGCGGCTCCTCAAGAGTCTTTAAAAGCGCGTTTTCGGCGCTTCTTGAGAGCATGTGCGCCTCGTCGATTATGTATATCTTGGTTTTAAGGTTTATCGGAGCAAACTCCGCTTTTTCGATTATCGAGCGCATCTGATCCACGCCAGAATTGGATGCTGCATCCAGCTCGATAACGTCGATGCTCTCCGAAAGGTTTTTCAGGCAGGCTTCGCATTTCAGGCATGGCTCGCCGTCAACAGGATCGAGGCAGTTTATCGCACGTGCTAAGATACGCGCCGTGCTGGTTTTACCCGTTCCGCGCGAGCCGCTGAAAAGATAGGCATGCGCGAATCTGCCCGAGCGGATCTGATTCTTTAGAACCTCTGTTATATGCTCCTGCCCCACCACTTCACAGAAGCGGGAAGGTCTGTATTTTCTGTAAAGCGCATTATATGACATAGGCTTTTGCTTTCCAATCCCTTACCTTCAGCCCTTATTCGATTATGCTTATCGGCTTGATCTCTTCTATCTCATCCATCCAGATGCGGTAGCTTGCATCGGACGGCATGCGCCAATCGCCGCGCGGCGAGAGACATACCGAGCCGACCTTCGGCCCATCCGGCAGGCAGTTGCGCTTGAACTGCTGGGTAAAGAAGCGCTTATAGAAATTTTTGAGCCATTTGAGTATCACTTCGGGCGAATACTCGCTTCCTTTAAACGCCTCCCTTGCCACTCTAAAGAGCTTTTTGGGCGGATAGCCCCAGCGAAGCACATAATACAGGAAGAAATCATGCAGCTCATACGGGCCGACAAGATCCTCGGTTATCTGCGCGATATTGCCGCTTGCATCGGGGGGCAGAAGCTCCGGCGATATCGGCGTATCGAGGATGCCGTAAAGAACCTCCTTCACACGCTCATCGCCGCAGGTATCGGCATAATAGCGAACGAGGTATTTAAGAAGCGTTTTCGGAACGCCCGCGTTCACGGCGTACATGCTCATGTGGTCGCCGTTATAGGTCGCCCAGCCGAGAGCCAGCTCGGACATATCGCCCGTGCCGATGACCATGCCGTTGGTGGCGTTCGCCTCGTCCATAAGGATAAGCGTTCTTATCCTTGCCTGCGCGTTTTCATAGACAACGTTATGATTTTCTTCATCATGCCCGATATCCTTGAAGTGCTGGCGCACGGAAGCTGTTATATCAACGGTTTTGCAGGTCACGCCAAGAGCTTCGCAAAGCTCGATCGCATTGTTCTTGGTTCGCGCGGTCGTGCCGAAGCAGGGCATGGTGATCGCATAGATCATCTTTCTGTCCGCGCCCATAAGGTCGCAGGCCTTGGCGCAAACGAGTATTGCAAGGCTCGAATCAAGGCCGCCCGAAATGCCGAGAACGACGGTTTTTGCGCCGATATGCTCCATCCTGCGCTTTAGACCCATCGCCTGGATCATCAGGATATCGTTCGCACGGGCGTTTATCTCATGCGAATCCTTCGGAACGAACGGGTTGCGGTCAAAATTCCTTGTTAGCTTGGTTTCGGGGAGCAATTCGGGAATGGTGTTGAAGTATCCATCCTCGGTCTCGCGCATCTCGTAGCCGCAGTTCAGCGCATACACGTTTGAATAGTCGATATTGACGGTGAAGCTGGTGGATCGCCTGCGCTCATAGAGGAGCTTGCCGAGGTCGATCTCGGTTATCATCAGCTTGCCCGGCTCATCAAACGGCTTGTTTTCGCAGAGCAAGGAGCCGTTTTCAAAGCACATACTGTGACCCGAGAACACGAGATCTGAGGTTGATTCGCCCTCGCCCGCGCTGACGTAGAGATAGGCGGAGCTCGTTTTCGCAGACTGTACGGCAACAAGGCTTCGCCGATAGTCCGCCTTGCCGATCAGCTCATCGCTTGCGGAGCAGTTCACGATAAACAGCGCGCCGTTCAGCGAGATCAGGTTTGAAGGAGCCTCGACGACCCATAGATCCTCGCAGACCTCAACGCCGAAAAGGAAATTAGGTATATCCTCCACAGCAAAAACGCTGCCTACCGGCATGAGCGTGCCAATCTCGCCGATGCCGTGACTCTCGGCGGCATTCGTCCACGGCTTTATCGGCGTAAACTGGCGCGCCTCGTAGAATTCGCCGTAGTTCGGAAGATGCTGCTTTGCAACGAATGCTATCGAGCTGTCCGGCGAAATAACGGCGGCGCAGTTCAAAAGCTCACCGCTGCAGCGCACGGGCGCGCCCACGATCGCTATGATATGCAGCTTTTGCACCTCGCGCTTTATGCGAAGAAGCTCCTTTTCCACGCAGTCGAGCAGCAGCTCGTGCTGAAAAAGATCGCCCATCGTGTAGCCGCTTAAGCAGAGCTCGGGGAATGCGATCAGCGTTACGCCCTCCGCCGCGGCTCTTTTTATCGCATCGATGACGAGATCCGCGTTGTGCTTGGGATCTCCGAGCTTGATTTTCGGCGAGCATGCCGCAACTTTTATAAATCCGTCCTTCATAGCAGTTCTCCGGTTTGATATTGGTTTTTAGGTTCACATGGCGCGTTGAGCGCCCATTTCAACATTTATCATTATACCACATATCGGCGAGTTTGTAACTCCCGCTGCAAAATTTTTAAATAAACGACCGACCGCAGTTCATGCGGCCGGCCGAATGATATAGGGTTGATATCGATGCGGATCAGTTTGCAATTCCCATCGACATGCGAAGGATCACAACCGCATCGGACATATCGATGCTTCCGTTGCCGTTGATATCACCTGCGGAAACGTTGTAAGCCTCGATAATGCTCATAGACATGCGCAATGCGAGCACCGCATCGAGCATCTCGACGGTGCCGTTGCCGTTGATATCGCCTGTTGCGCCCTGGGATTCCTCTGCAAGCAGTATCTCATACCAGCTGTCAACGAAGCCGCGAAGCTGTTCGGAGCTTGCAAAGCTGCCGTTCACATGAGCGCGCACAACGCCGTGACGATCCACGATGAGCGTTGCGGGAACGCCGTTATTCTCGGTATCGAACGCGCTGTCAAGCACGGAATCCAAAATAACGTTTGTGAAGGTATAGCCGTGCTCTTCAACGAGCTCTCTTGCACTCGTGGGAGTGCAGCTTATGGAAATGTACACTGCGCCGAGCACCTGAACGTCAGCCTCGGTGGTGCTGCTGTAATGCTCATGCAGCTCCTGAAAATGAGGCAGCTCAGCAACGCAGGGAACGCACCATGTAGCCCATTCGTTGATGACCGTGCAAACGGCATCGCCGAAGATCTCTCCGGTCACAGTATTGGCATAGAGATCGCGTGTGGAGAAGTCGGAAATATCAATGCCAACTCCGTTGCGGGAAGCATCGACCGTTTCGGCAAAAACGAGGCCGAAGCTTGAGAGGGTGAGAAATGCAGACAGAAGAACAGCGAGGAATTTCTTCATTTGTCTATCTCCTTTCAAAGTATTTTTTTGTTTATTCAGGCCGCAGCCCGAGCTGCGGCCGAAAAACCGTTATCAAAGTCCCATCGCCATGCGCAGGATCTGAATGGCATCCGAAACGTCCATATTGCCATTGCCGTTGAAATCGCCGGCCTCGAGGTTGGCTGCCTCAATCAGACCGAGAGACATACGCAGCGCAAGCACCGCATCGCCCATTTCAACGCTGCCGCTGGCATCCATGTCGCCGGGGATGACTTCGGGGCCGCCCTCCTCTTCGAGCAGGGTCTGATACCAGCCGTCTATGAAGTTCTGAAGCTGAGCGGAGCTTGAGAAGCTGCCGACCCAGTGGTCGCGAATAACGCCTTGGCGATCCACGATCAGGGTGGAGGGGATGGATTGGGTGGTGTTGAACGCGTTCGCGAGGATGCTGTCCTCACGCACGTTCAGCCAGGTATAGCCGTTGGACTCAAGGAACTGCAATGCGCTCGTGGGGGTGCAGGAGCCTGAAACGTACACGGAGCCGATGATCTGAACGTCCGCCTCGTGTGTGGAGCTGTAATACTCATGCATCGCCTGGATATGCGGCATCTCGGCTACGCAGGGGCCGCACCAGGTCGCCCATTCGTTGACAACGGTGCAAACCACATCGTCAAGGATATCGCTCGTTACAGGGTTGCCGTAGAGATCCTGGGTTGAGAAGCCGGCAATGCTCATGCCGATCGCCTCACGCGTGCCGTCAACGGTCTTAGCGGAAGCAACGGCAAAGCTCGAAAGAGCGAGAAGCGCCGCCATAGCTATAGCAATAATCTTTTTCATACGCTTTTCCTTTCTTGAAAATCTATCGGTTTCGGTTAAAAAGTCTTACAGACCCATCGCCATGCGCAGTATCTGAACGGCATCGCCGATGTCCACGCTGCCGTTGCCGTTGATATCCGCAGCATCGATGTTGCTTTCTTCAGCAAGACCCATAGCCATACGCATAACGATCACGGCATCGCCAATGGCAACGCTGCCGTCGCTGTCAACGTCGCCCGGAGTGATCGCATTTGCTTCTTCGTCAAGAAGGGTCTCGAGCCAATCGGAAACGAAATAATCAAGCTGCGCATAGCTGCTGAATGCGCCAACGAAATGATCGCGGATAACGCCGTTTCTGTCCACAAAAACAGTCTGCGGTATGCTGACAGAGCCGGTGTTGTTGTCATCAGTGGTGTAAAGGACGTCGATAAAGGTGTTGCAATGGACAATATTATAGAAGGTTATGCCGTTCTGAGAGAGAAACTGCCTTCCGGTGGTTACGGTTGACGAGCCATTGATGAGCAGAACGCCGAGCATCATAACATCATCCTCGGGAGTTGCGCTGTAGGTTTCATGAACGGTCTGAAAATGCGGCATCTCGCTGCGGCACGGACCGCACCAGGTTGCCCACATATTTACAACGGTGAGAGTGTTTTCACGGAAGATGGAGCCGTCAACGGGGTTGTTTTCCAGATCGACGGTAGCGAAGTCGGAGATGTTCATGCCGATGGCATCGCCGCGGGTAGGTAGCTCGGGCGTGGTCTTGGCAAGCGCCGGGGATACGATGCCGAGTGCAAGAACCGCAGCGAGCATCAGCGAAAGGATCCTTTTCATGTTTTTTCCTCCTTGGATTTGGTTAGGATTTTATCCTATATTGTATTGTATAACAAAACGAGTGACTTTTCAACGGTTTACCGCCCGCGTTTTCGTATATTATTTCTTTACGATACGCAGTAATATTAAAGTATCGGCATTCCTCAGCTTCGCTCAATTATCCATTGCAAGCTTTGCGCGGTTCACAGCATCCATATTTGCCCTGCTCTCCCCTTCAGCCGGTATCCTCTTTTTGATCTCGGAGCAAGGATAGCTTTCACATTCGCCGCAGTTATATGAAACTTCGTGCCGCACGGCGCAGAGCCTTATAGCGCACTCCTCACAGTAGGCGTGAAGATACCGCTTCTCCGCCTTGCAGCCAAGGCAGCTTATATCCGCCTCGGTGAGCTGCCTTTCGGGTGTGGAGTACTTTTTGATAAGCTCCCGCTTCAGCTGCACATCGTTATCGGCCGTGGCGCGGTAGACCGGACAGCGCCCGCAGTCGAAGCCACAGTATGCCGGATGCTCGGCGCTCGGGATAATATTGCTATTCATTTTGTTTTCATTTTCCATGATCGGCCCCCGTATGCTCTTACTCGGTTTCAGGTTCGCTCAAAACATATTTTCGAAGATATCCCGCGGGGATATCGATCTCAGCTATTCACTATTCACTATTCGCTATTCGCTACTCAAAACCGGCATCCCAAAGGGGACGCCGGTTTTGATAAACAAAGCGTGATTATTTCTTGATGCTCTCGGCACCCTTTTCTATTGCCTCACGGTTGAGGGGAATGAGGTGCGCCTTCTTCTCGCCGAGCTTATAGAGCAGCGCATCGAGAACGCTCTCGGTCTTGGCGGCCTTGGTGGCCTCAAGATAAGCGCCGAGCATCGCCATGTTCGCTACCTTGGGGTTGCCGAGCTGATCGGCGACCTCGTTGCAGGGAACGTAGTAGACCTCGATATCGGTGCGGGTGGCCTTCTTCTCAATGATGGAGCTGTTGATGAAGAGCTTGCCGCCGGGGTTTACGCAGGACTCGAACTTGTCGAGCGAGGGGGTGTTCATCGCGATAACGCAATCAGCCATGGAGAGAACAGGCGAAGCGATGGGCTCGTCGGAAACGACGACGGAGCAGTTCGCAGTGCCGCCGCGCATCTCGGGGCCGTAGGAGGGGAGCCAGCTTACGTTCTTGCCTTCGTACATTCCTGCATAGGCGAGAAGCTGACCGATGAGCAGAACGCCCTGACCGCCGAAGCCGGCGAAAATGTTAGTCCAAAGCATACTTATACCTCCTTAGTGATATCCTTCTTGACTCCAAGAGGATAGTACGGGATCATGTTCTGCTCGAGCCATTCCATGGACTCGACAGGGCTCATACCCCAGTTGGTGGGGCAGTTGGAGAGCACTTCAACAAGGCTGAAGCCCTTGCCCGCGAGCTGGCACTCGAAAGCGTTCTTGATGGCCTTCTTCGCCTTAACGATGTTTGCGGGGGTGTTTACCGCAACGCGCTCGATATAGGCGCTGCCCTCGATGGTGGCGAGCATCTCGGCGATACGGATGGGCTTGCCGCAGTGGTTCTCATCGCGGCCGTAGGGGCTGGTGGTGGTCTTCTGACCCACAAGGGTGGTGGGAGCCATCTGACCGCCGGTCATGCCGTAGATAGCGTTGTTGATGAAGATAGTGGTGATCTTCTCACCGCGGTGTGCGGCGTGAACGATCTCAGCAGCGCCGATGGAGGCAAGGTCGCCGTCGCCCTGATAGGTGAACACGACCCTGTTGGGATCGGTGCGCTTGGTGCCGGTAGCGGCGGCGGGTGCTCTGCCGTGGGCGGCCTCAACGCTGTCTACATTAAAGTACTTATAGCCGAATACCGCGCAGCCAACGGGAACGTACGCAACGGTGCGATCCTGGATCCCGAGCTCCTCGATAACTTCGGCAACGAGCCTATGAACTATTCCGTGACCGCAGCCGGGGCAATAGTGCAGGATGGCATCGGTCAAAACAGGGGTTTTCTTAAACACAGTCTGCATAATTAAGCCTCCCTCGATTTCATGATGTATTCGGCGATCTCCTCGGCGGTGGGCGTGTAGCTGCCGGGCTTGCCGAAGAATTCAACGGGCTTTGCGCCGTTTACGGTGAGACGAACATCCTCAACCATCTGACCTGCGCTGATCTCAACGGTGATCGCCTTCTTGACGGAGGGCTGATCCATAACCTCTTTGAGCTGCTTCTCGGGGAAGGGCCATACGGTGATGGGACGAACAAGACCGACCTTAACGCCCTTCTTCTCGCAGATGGCGATGGCGGATTTGCAGATACGGGCAACAGTGCCGTATGCGCAAACGATGATCTCCGCGCCGTCGGTGTTGTAGAGCTCCGCCTTGGCTTCGGTCTCACGAATGATCTTATACCTTGCCTGGAGCCTGTCGTTCAGCTCCTGAAGCTCGTCTACCTCGATATAGAGGGAGTTGACGATCGCTCGGGGACGACCCGAAGCGGGATTCCAGCCGGTGGCTGCCCAATCCTTCTTGGGAAGCTCGCGCTTTGAGGTGCTCTCATGGAACTCAACGGGCTCCATCATCTGACCGATGATGCCGTCCGCAAGGATCATGACGGGGGTGCGGTAAACGTCCGCAAGGTCGAATGCATCCTGCATCATATCGACCGCTTCCTGAACGGAGGAGGGAGCCAGAACGATGGGGTGATAGTCGCCGTGACCGCCGCCGCGGGTGGCCTGGAAATAGTCGCCCTGCGAAGGCTGGATGGAACCGAGACCCGGGCCGCCGCGAACCATGTTCACAACAACACAGGGAAGCTCGGCACCGGCGAGATAGCTCATGCCTTCCTGCTTGAGGGAAACGCCGGGGCTGGAGGAGCTTGTCATGACTCGTGCGCCGGAAGCGGCAGCACCGTAGACCATATTGATAGCGGCAACCTCGCTCTCGGCCTGAAGGAAGCATCCTCCGACCTTGGGAAGGCGCGCGGCCATGTACTCGGGAATATCGTTCTGAGGGGTGATGGGATAGCCGAAGAAGTAGTGGCAGCCGGCCTGAATGGCGGCTTCAGCGACCGCTTCGCAGCCCTTCATCAATTTCTTTGCCATTTTCGTTTCCTCCTACTATTCTTTCTCGATGGTGATAACGGCATCAGGGCAGGTTCTTGCGCAGCTTGCGCAGGCAACACATGCCTCAATATCCATCATCTGAGCGGGATGGTATCCCTTTTCGTTGAGCTTGTTCTTTGCAAGTTCGAGGATCTTCTTCGGACATGCACGCACGCACAGGCCGCAGCCCTTGCAGCGACTTTCATCAATGGTGAGTTTGACCATATAAGGAACCTCCTTAATATTTGCGGCGCATGCCGCATGAGTACAAACATATTATAGCACTATATGGGCGCATTGGCAAAGCCAATTTTCAAATATATCTTAATTTTCGGCAAATATCTATTTCAAGCGCCGCATTTTATCACAGAAGCCGTCCACGAGCGGCTGTTCTTAACTTTTTATACTCAAAGCGACTCAAACACGCATATCGCGCATGCTCTCTTTCTCGCTCAAAGCTCAGCTTGAGCGCATTTTGCAAGTGCGTTTGGCGGACTTTGCCGCCGCTGTTTTGCTTGCTTTGGATCATCATAAAAAATCTAAAACAACCGTTGTGTTTTTTTGCAAATGTATATTGTTGTCGAGGTATTGACAAACGCGCGGAATAATGGTTTAATATCATTCGTTGTTTAGTGAAGTTAAACTCAAAGTTTATTTAACTGTCACATGCGCCTTGATGGCGTTAAACCCGATGTTTAGTCAGCCGTTACCAAGTTTCTTCGGATATGGTGCGGCTGTTGGCGCGAAAAGAGCTTTTGCGCCGCCAATGCTGTCGATTCTCGGAAAGGAGGCGGAATCATGGTCGATATTGGAGCAAAAATCAAGCAAACAAGGCTAAAGCTCGGACTCACGCAGGAAGAGCTTGCCGCGCGAACGGAGCTTTCAAAGGGCTTCATCTCGCAGCTTGAAAGAAACCTTACCTCCCCCTCCATCGCCACGCTCGTGGACATCCTCGAGGCGCTCGGAACCGACACCGCCGCATTTTTCACGGCAAGCGACGACAACGAGAAGGTAGTTTTCACACCTGAGGATATGTTCGAGAGCAGCGATGACGAGCTCCATTCCAAGATATGCTGGCTCGTTCCGAACGCTCAAAAGAACGCGCTTGAGCCTATCCTCGTGACACTCGAGCCCGGCGGCTCCACATACGAGGACGATCCCCACGAGGGCGAGGAGTTCGGCTACGTTCTCTCGGGCAGTATCGTGCTCGTTCTTGGCGACAGGAACCTCAAGCTCAAAAAGGGCGACAGCTTCTGCTTTAAACCGACGGAGCTTCATTATATTATGAACCCCGCGAAGAGGGAGGCGACACTTATATGGGTCGCCACTCCCCCGTCGTTCTGATATAAAGATAAACTTTCTTATTAAAACGAACAGAGTAAACAGAGGTACAGGAAATGGAAAACAAACGACTTATCGAGCTAAAGAACGTTTCAAAGGAGTATGACGGCGATCTCGCGCTCAAGGATATCGACCTCTACATCCGCGACGGAGAGTTTCTTACCCTGCTCGGCCCCTCAGGCTGCGGCAAAACGACCCTCCTGCGCCTCATCGCGGGCTTCATCATGCCCACCTCGGGTGAGATACTTATGGAAGGCAAGGATCTCACCTCCATCCCGCCGTATAAGCGCAGGGTCAATACGGTTTTCCAGAAATATGCACTCTTCCCGCATCTGAACGTATTCGACAATATCGCCTTCGGCCCCGATCTTAAAAAGATGCCCAAAGCGAAAACCAAGCAGAAGGTTACCGAAATGCTTGAGCTTGTGAATCTTTCGGGCTATGAGGATCGATGGATCGAACAGCTCTCCGGCGGTCAGCAGCAGCGCGTTGCCATCGCCCGCGCCCTCTGCAACGAGCCCGAGGTTCTGCTTCTGGACGAGCCCCTTGGCGCTCTCGACCTCAAGCTTCGCAAGGGAATGCAGATAGAGCTTAAGAAGATGCAGAAAAAGCTCGGGATCACCTTCATCTACGTTACGCACGATCAGGAGGAAGCCCTCACCATGAGCGACACGATCGTGGTTATGAACAAGGGCGTTATCCAGCAGATCGGCACCCCGATCGACATCTACAATGAGCCAAAGAACCGTTTCGTTGCAAGCTTCATCGGCGAAAGCAACATTTTCGAGGGCACGATGGTGCGCGATCGCCTCGTAAACATCCACGGCATCGACTACGAATGTGTGGACGAGGGCTTCGGTGAGAGCACCCCTGTGGACGTTGTTATTCGACCCGAGGACGTGGACTTCGTGCCGATCGGCAAAACCTCTCTGCACGGCGTTGTTACAAACGTTATCTTCATGGGTGTTCACTACGAGTTCAGCGTTGATTGCAGCGGCAAGAACTGGCGCGTTCAGTCCACCGACTTCGTTCCCGTCGGCGAAAAGGTCGGCATCGAGGTTCTGCCCGATGCGATCCAGATAATGTGGCGCGATGCCGAGTGCGGCATCCCCACCACCGAAAGCGTGACGAGCGCTTTTGAAGCTGATAAAGAGGCGGTGATCGAGGATTGAAGCGCGTTCGATTGTCCTATCCATACATTTTCGTTTGGATGCCTATTTTCATCGTGGCACCGATGCTATTCGTGCTCTACTACGCCACCTTCAGGAGCGGCAGCTTCACGCTTGATTACGTCAAGCAGGTGTTCACTACCTCAAACTACCTTCCCGCGCTCTGGACCTCGATCTGGATCGCGCTGGTTACCACAGCGGTTTGCCTCATCCTCGGCTATCCCGTTGCGTACATACTTTCAACCATGAAAAAGCGCACGGCGGCGCTTGTATCGCTTCTATTTATAATGCCGATGTGGATGAACATGCTTCTTCGCACCTTCGCATGGAAGATAGTTCTCGATAAGGGCGGCGTTTTTGCAAGCATCACGGAGTTTCTTACAGGTCAGCCCTCACAGATACTCTACACGCCCGCCGCAGTTCTTATCGCAACTATCTACGACTTCCTTCCCTTCATGATCCTTCCGCTTTACACCACGCTCATGAAGATGGATAAGTCCCATGTTGAAGCGGCGCGAGATCTCGGAGCGACCGGCGTTCAAACCTTCACCAAGGTGATCCTCCCCCTCTCCGTTCCCGGAATCATCTCGGGCATCACGATGGTGTTCGTTCCGGCAATGTCCACCTTCGCGGTTTCGAGGATGCTCGGCGGCGGCAAGGTGAAGATGATCGGCGAGGTTATCGAGCGCAAGATAATGGAGCAGAACGATCCCGCTGTCGGCTCCACGCTCTCCATACTTCTTATCATACTCGTTCTTATCTCTATGGCGATAATGAACAAGGTCGATAAGGAAAACAGCAGCACGGGAGGTACGCTCTGGTGAAAAAGTTTCTGAACTTTATCAAAGGCGCATATCTTGGGATCGTCGTTCTGTTTATGTACCTTCCCATCGCCATTATGATCTTTATGTCGTTCACCGAGTCAAGAAGCGCGATGCGCTGGCAGGGCTTCTCTTTCGGCGCATACCGCAAGCTGTTTTCGGCCGAAGTCGGCATAGTTGATCCGCTCATAACAACGCTTGTTGTGGCGGTAGTTTCAAGCCTTTTGGCAACGCTGATCGGCACCGTGACCGCCATCGGCCTTCATTCGATGAAAAAGAGGCCTCGCGCCGTTGTTGAGTCGATAACGCAGCTTCCAATGGTCAACCCCGATCTTGTTACCGGCGTTTCGATGATGCTGCTGTTCGCGTTCATCGGGCTCAAGCCGCAGCTCGGACTTTTAAGGCTGATCATCGCGCACGTTACCTTCAACATCCCCTACGTTATCTTCTCGGTTATGCCGAAGCTCCGTCAGAGCAGCGACACGCTCTATGAGGCGGCGATGGATCTTGGCTGCACGCCCATTCAGGCGCTCACAAAGGTAGTGATACCCGATATTATGCCCGGCATCGTTTCCGGCTTGATACTCGCCTTCACGCTCAGCCTTGACGACTTCACCATCAGCTACTTCGTTGGCGGAACGAAAACGAACCTTTCGATGCTTCTGTTTTCCAAAACCGCGAAGGGCGGCGTTGGCACCGAATTCTGCGCGCTGTCCGCGCTTATGTTCCTGATCGTCGGCATACTGCTTCTGATCGTTAACATCAGAAGCATCCGCCAGGAGAAGGAAGCTGCCGAGCAGAAGAAAAAAGTAATGCGAAAGGCATAAGCCGCTCGCTTGACATAGATTCGACAACACTATAACAACAAAAATCACGGAGGCTATCCAAATGAAAAAAATCGTTTCCCTTATCCTCGCATCAGCAATGCTTATGGCTCTTGCTGCATTCATCCCCGCCCTCACCGCCTGCGATTCGTCCAAGACGATCAATCTGCTCAACTGGGGTGAATATCTCGATCCCGAGCTCAAAACCGAGTTCAAAAAGCGCACCGGCATCACCGTCAACGAAAAGCCCGTAACCAGCAACGAAGAGATGCTTCAACTCCTCGAGGCGGACGATTGCCCCTACGATCTCTGCATCCCCTCCGACTACGCCGTTCAGCGACTCATCAAGGGCGGCAAGCTTGCCGAGATCAACTATGACAACATCCCCAATATCAAGAACATCGATAAGAAATACATCGACATCACCAACGGCTTCGATCCCGGCAACAAACACTCCGTTCCCTACACCTGGGGCGTGCTTGGCGTTCTTTACAACACCACCATGGTCGACGAGGCCGACCTCGGCTCCTGGGATCTTCTCTGGAACGAGAAGTATAAGGGCGAGATCCTTATGTACGACAGCATCCGCGACGCTATGGCTGCCGCGCTCTGCCGCAAGGGTTACAGCCTCAACACCGTCAACGAAGCCGAGATCAACGAGGCCGCAAACGACCTTATAGCCGATCCTTCACTCTATCAGGCATGGGTGACCGACGAGGTTAAGGAGATCATGATCGGCGGCGGCGCAGCGATCGCGCTCGTATACTCCGGCGATGCCGTTTGGATGATGGAGCCCGAGGAAGGCAATACCGACCTTGAGTTCTACGTTCCCAAAGAGGGCAGCAATATCTATTTCGACAACTTCGTTATCCCCGTAAACAGCAAGAAGAACGAGCTTGCGGAGCAGTTCATCAACTTCCTGCTCGATCCCGAAGTTGCCGCACAGAACACCGAGTACATCTTCTACTCCACCCCGAACACCGAGGTTCCCGCGCTTCTTGGGGAATTCCTCTCCGAGTGCTCCGCGTTCAACATCCCCGCTGAGGACGTTGCGAACTGCGATATCTACAAGGATCTTGGCGAGGACATCAAGCTCTACAACACCGCATGGGATATGGTGCTTGCAAAGAGATAAGCCCGAATAAACCGTAACCGTTTCACCAAACGGGAGTGCAGTTTAAAAACTCGCTCCCGTTTTTTTATTTATGTGATATAGTCACTAAAATAGCCGCATTTTAGGATATTATGCCAAAAACGGTTATTGACTTTTCTTCCCTTTATGCTAAAATATACATGAAACCAAGCAAGGCGAACACAACATCTTGTGTTCCGCCAAGCTAATATTATTAATCGGAGGTTTTAAGAAAATGAAAAAGTTTGTATGTTCCGTATGCGGCTACGTCCATGAAGGCAATTCCGCTCCCGAGTTCTGCCCCCAGTGCAAGGCTCCCGCTTCCAAGTTCACCGAGCAGTCCGGCGAGATGAGCTGGGCGGCCGAGCATGTTGTCGGCGTTGCCGAGGGCGCACCCGAGGATATCATCAACGATCTTCGCATGAACTTCCAGGGCGAATGTACCGAAGTCGGCATGTATCTTGCTATGGCTCGCGTTGCTCACCGTGAAGGCTATCCCGAGATCGGCCTTTACTGGGAGAAGGCGGCCTTTGAAGAGGCCGAGCATGCGGCGAAGTTCGCGGAGCTCCTCGGCGAGGTAGTCACCCCCAGCACCAAGAAGAACCTTGAGATGCGCGTTGAGGCCGAGAACGGCGCGACCGCAGGCAAGACCGACCTCGCAAAGCGCGCAAAGGCGCTGAACCTCGATGCTATCCATGACACCGTTCACGAGATGGCCCGCGATGAGGCTCGCCACGGCAAGGCTTTCGAGGGTCTGCTTAAGAGGTATTTTGGGAAATAATCAATAGACGAATTGCGGCATCGACTTTCGGGTCGGTGCCGTTTTTTGTTTACCGCCGTATCAAGTTTCATAAGTGCCGTTATTCGCAAATTTGAATTGCACTTTGCAATGCGAAGTGCTATAATAAAATCAAACCGTTGTATTGGAGATGAAATAATGGCAACAAAGTATCCCACCGCTCCGCTCATCTTAGGATTGATAATGGATTTCTTTATTCGTAATTTCTTTCTTAGCGTTCCTTCAATAATTCTGCTCATAATCGGAATATGGCTCAAGCCGTGTCTTTACATAGCGCTTGGTTTGATTCTGCTCGACTTGGCGCTTTGCATAAACGGGTGGCTTAAGATCAAAAGAACTTTTGAAACAGAATCCGACAATCCGGGGTTCAAAGCATTTCAGGATGCAGTCGGCAGTCACGGTTGGAGGGAAGGCTCAAAGCTTTTTGTTGAGAAACGATTAAGTCAGCAACATTCGGATAGCGAGTCCGACTGAAAACTCATCATCGTGTCGCTCCCGCCGCGGGAGATTGAATTTTACTTGCCGCTATGCTATACTTCATTCGGATCAAATCTTTGCTTGGAGGAAAAGATGCTTACTCTTAATTGGCTTAAAAATGAGGACAACGTGGTTTACGGGACGGACGAGCAGCTTATCCCGATGCTTTCAAAGGAGCTTGCGGTGAGCGACCTTGGAAGGCGGATAGAGCTTTTTCGCGAGTCGCCCGTCAAGGAGGGCGTTACGATCAAGGGGGCGCGGCGTTCGAGCGCGCTGATGTTCATTCCCGATATGTATTTCGATACGGATATGGTCATGGGAGCGAACGTTTGGCTGTATTTTGGCGAAATGCGCCCCGCGTTCTGCATATACGTTCCCGATCGGCAGATCGAGTTTGAATCGGAAAGCAAGGCGTAGAGAATGCGCTGTGTTCGGTAACTTTGTCACATTCAGCCCTTGAATTGCCGCAAGTTTAAGTGTATAATCATGGTAAGCAAATCAGGTAGGTTTGTGTTTCAAAAATTGTTTTGAAAGGAGATGCTTTTATGAAGTACGTTTGCAACGTTTGCGGCTGGGTTTACGACGAGGACGAGGCCGGAACTAAATGGGAGGATCTTCCCGAGGATTTCGTATGTGAGCTCTGCGGCGTTGGCAAAGAGGATTTCAGCCCCGCCGAATAAGACTTTTTGCGCAAGAGAGAATGACCGCAGCATTGTGCCTGCGGTCATTTTTATGCATATAGTATTATTTGAAAGCCGATTGTCAAACGCTCTTTTTGAACTTCTCCGCGCTTTCGAGCATCTCGGAAGCATAGCTGAGCGCGCCTTCATGCGAGCCCGCCGCACCCATGATGCGGGCAAGCTCGGAGCGGCGTTCGGATAAGTCGAGCTCGCGCAGAGTTGTGTGCGTTCTTTCGCCGTCCGTATGCTTTTCAACGAGCAGATGGCAGTCCGCAAAAGCGGCGATCTGCGGAAGATGCGTGACCGAGAGCACCTGTTTTTGCTTGGAAACGAGGCTCAGTCTCTCCCCCACCTTTACGGCAGTCAGTCCGCTGATGCCCGTATCGACCTCATCGAAGATCAATGTCGAAGTTCCGTCTATGCCCGCGCAAACAGTTTTCACGGCAAGCATTATCCTTGAAAGCTCGCCGCCCGATGCGACCTTCGACAGCGGCTTAAGCGGCTCTCCAGCGTTGGCGGAGAGCAGGAATTCGACCGAATCGCTGCCCATGGGATGAAGCTCGGCAAGCTCTGTTTCGATCTTTATATCAAATACGGCCTTCTCCATTCCAAGAACACGCAGCTCGGAGTTTACGCCTTCTTTCAGCACCTCGGCGGTTTTATGGCGAAGCTCGGAGAGCTTTACCGCAGCTTGAGAGTATGCTTTGATAAGCTTTTCGCGCTCCAAGCTGAGCTTTGCTCGCATTTCCTCCGCGCCTGTAAGCTCATCAAGCTCCCTCCGTGCTTCTTCGCGAAATTGGAGCACGGCTTCGATCGTGCCGCCGTATTTTCTTTTTAGCGAGTTCAGTAGATCGAGCCTGTTTTCAAGCTCGTTCAGCCGCTCGGGCGAATACTCGAAGGAAAGCTGCATATCGCGAAGCTGATACGATGCATCCTCAAGCTCGTAGAACGCGCTTTCGATGCGCTGATGCAGCTCCGAGTATTGCGTGGAAAGGTCGGAAATGGAAGAAACGGAGCGCATCAGGGAGCGAAGCGAAGAAAGCGCTCCCCCATCGCCCGAGAGCAGTTCGCTGCCGCTTGCAAGAGCTGAGTTTATGCGTTCTGCGTTTGAAAGAAGCTTTAATTCTTCCTCAATCGCGGCTTCCTCATCGATACGCGGATCGGCAGAATCGATCTCGCTTATCTGATAACCGAGTATGTCTATGCGGCGCTCGCGCTCGGCTTCTGAAACGAATCCCGCATTGAGTCTGGTTTCCACAGCCTTGTGCTCCGAATAGATGCTCGCGGTGTCGGCGATTGCAGAAGCGATCTGTGAGCCGCCAAAGGCATCCAAAATGCCGATATGGCGCTTTGGTTCGAGCAGGGATTGGTGCTCGTGCTGACCATGCACGTCCACCAGCCTGTCGGTTATGGAGCGAAGCGTGTTCAGCGTTACTATCTCCCCGTTCACTCGGCAGAGGCTCTTGCCCGCAGCCGTTATCTCGCGAACTATGATGAGCTCGCCTTCGGAGATATCTATGCCGAGGGAATCGAGCTGAGAGAAGAGATCGTTTTCATCGGCGGAGTTTGATTCAATATCCGAAATATCGAAAAAGCCCTCCACCCGCGCCTTTTGGCTGCCCGTGGAGATCAGCTCCTTACTGCCGCGCTCACCGAGGATAAGGTTCACGCTGTCGATAATTATAGATTTACCCGCGCCCGTCTCGCCCGTCAGCACGTTGAAGCCGGGGCTCAGCTCCACCTCGAGCTTATCTATGAGCGCGATATTGTTTATTATCAGTCTTGAAAGCATGTTGCCTCCCAAACGAAGCTCAGGCGAGCTTTTCTCTGATGAGCTTGAAGATATTTCTTTCGCCGATGCGAACAAAGCCGATTCTATGCTCCGATTTTTCTATGCTTATCACCGAGCCGCTGTCAAGCTGCATTAGCTGCGCACCGTCTGAATGCAAAACACAGTCGCTATGCGCAATTACGGTTATCTTTGAATCAAACGAAGACACAACAGGTCGAACGGTCAGCGAATGCGGGCAGATCGGCGTTACAAGGATAACGTCGTGATTCGGGGCAACTATCGGCCCGCCTGCGGAGATCGAATAGCCGGTTGAGCCGGTGGTTGATGAAACGATCACGCCGTCCGCATGCACCATGCCCATGCTTGAGCCGTCGATTATCACCTCAAGATGCGCGACCGACGAAAAGCCCTGCTTGGCTATCATAAAGTCGTTCAGGCAAACGAAGCTTTTGCCATCGCCGACCTGAGCGCGAAGCATTGCGGCGCGGTCTATGCGGTGTTCGCCCGAAAGGAAGGCGCAAAATGCCTGTTTAAAGCCGTCGATATCGGTTTCGCTGAAAAAGCCGATCTTGCCGTAATTTATACCGAGTATGGGTGCGCTGACCTCGATGCCGTTGTTCACAGCGGAAGAAACGGCCCTTAGAACCGTCCCGTCGCCGCCGATAACGATGACGAGGCGCGGAGGATTCTCGCCGCATTGCGAAAACAGCTCCGCGGGTTCGTAAAACGAACGAGCCTCACACCCCTCCGCTTCTACAATGGAGCAAGCTTTTTTGAGTACCTCGCCCGCGCCCTGCTTGGTTGGATTTGCGATTATGTAAACTCTGTTATTCATTAAGCCTCCGAATTTCGGCTTCAAAAATTAATACGTCAGTTATTCAGCTCGGAATGCGCGGCTTGAACGATGCTTTCCGCGATACATGAAAGCTGCGCTTCATCGATGCATTCGACGGAACCGAGCGGCGGCTTTTTAAGGTAAAGCAGAAACTCGATATTGCCCTTTGGCCCCGTTATCGGTGAATAATCAAGGGCTTTTATAGAAAAGCCCGTTTCGAGTGCGAATCGCGCTGCCTCATCGAGCACTTCGATATGGGTCGAGCGTTCGCGAACCACGCCGTTTTTGCCGATCTTGCTGCGCCCCGCTTCAAACTGGGGCTTGACGAGCACAACCGCTTCGCCTCCGGCTTCAAGCACCTCAAGCATTCGCGGAAGTATCAGCTTTATTGAAATAAACGAAACGTCACACGAAGCGAAGGTCGGCAGCTCGTCAAACCATGATGGCTCCATCAGCCTTGCGTTATGCCGCTCCATGCAGACAACGCGCTCATCGCTTCTAAGCTTCCAATCGAGCTGACCGTAGCCAACATCCACCGCGTAGACCTTTCTCGCGCCGTGCATCAGCATGCAGTCGGTGAAGCCTCCCGTGGATGCGCCAACGTCCAGGCAAAGCTTTCCCGAAAGGTCGATATTATAGTTTTTCACGGCCTTTTCAAGCTTTAGCCCGCCCCTGCTGACAAACGGGACCGGATCCTCCTTAATGCTTAGAGTTTGACCGTTCTTAACTGTGTCGCTCGGCTTCATAACGCGAACGCCGTCAAGAAATACGACACCCTCCATTATAAGCGCCTTTGCACGTTCCCGGCTCTTTGCAAGCCCGAGCTCAACAAGCTTATTATCCGCTCTTTCAGCCAAGTTTCTTCCCCCGTTCGTTCATACATTCTATCACAGTGCTTCGTATCTGCTCGGGCAAAAGACCACATTCCTCATCCTGCTGTTTGGGACTTGCCGCACATATAGGATAGCTCGGAATACCGAGCGTTTTAACACGGATACCGCCATTTTCGCAGGCGAGCCTCGCAAGCTGTGCACCAAAGCCCGTGTCTCGGCTGCCGTCCTCAACGGTTATTATCGTATCGGCACCCGAAAGAAGATCAAGTCGTTCCGATGTTATCGGCGAGATCAGCCTTGCGTTGACAAGTCCGACCTCAAGCCCATCGCAGGCTTTTATCGCATTATCGAGAAGTCTGCCCGATGCAACGACGGTCACCGGTCGAACCTTCGAAACTATCTGCCACGACTCCATATCCGCATTATCTTCAAGGACTCTTGAAGGAAGCAGTCCGCGCGAGTAACGAACGGCGCAGGGCTCGTTAAGTTTAAGCGCATGACCCAGCATTGCACGAAGCTCCTGCTGAGAAGAAGGCGAAAACAGCTTGAATCCGCCCGGAAGAGTCGTCAGATAAGCAATATCGTAAACGCCCTGGTGAGTTTCGCCGTCCGCACCAACAAGACCCGCTCTGTCGATTCCGAACACGACAGGAAGCTTTTGCAGGCAAACGTCGTGCAAAAGCTGATCGTAGGCGCGCTGAAGAAATGTGGAATAAACGGCAAAAACGGGCTTTATGCCGCATGCAGCCATTCCCGCCGCCATAGTTGAGGCGTGCTGCTCGGCGATGCCTACATCGAAGAAACGCTCGGGAAACCGCTTGGCAAATTCCGAAAGCCCGGTTCCCGACGGCATAGCGGCGGTTATCGCAACAATGCGCTCATCCTTTTCTGCGATTCGGCAAAGCTCCTCCGCAAACACCTTTGAGTTGTTGTTTGATGATGCACTTTCGCCCGTTTCCTCGTTGAAAGCTCCGATGCCGTGGAATCGCTCGGGATCATTTTCCGCAGGAGCGTAGCCCTTGCCCTTCTCGGTTATAACATGGATGAGCACGGGCTTGTCCGTCATATTGTTTTTAGCGTGCTCGAGTATGGGGCAAAGCTCGCCTATATCGTGGCCGTCGAACGGGCCAACGTAGGTGTAGCCGAGCTCCTCAAAGAGCACGTTCGGAAGTATAAAATACTTGATTCTGTTTTTGAATCGCTCGATCCTTTTGCTGAGACCCTTGCCGACTCGCGGAACCTTCTTAAGGTTGCCGGAGAGTCTGAGCTTGAAGCGCTTATAGCCCTTGCTCGTTCTAAGACCGGAAAGATGCGCGCTGAGACCGCCGACGTTGCCCGAGATGCTCATGCGGTTGTCGTTGAGTATCACTATAAACGGAAGCTCCGATTCGCCAGCATCATCGAGCGCCTCGTATGCAAGACCGCCCGTCATAGCGCCGTCGCCAACCACCGCCACAACGCGGCTTTTGGTGTCACCGCGAAGGCGCATCGCACGAAGCATACCGAGCCCCGCCGAGATGGCCGTGCTGGAATGGCCGACGTTGAACGCATCGTATTCGCTCTCGCAGGTTTTGGGGAAGCCCGAGATTCCGTCCTTGGTGCGAAGAGTTGAGAATGCCTCGGCTCTGCCCGTTAAAAGCTTATGAGGATAGCATTGATGACCTACGTCGAAAACAAGCCTGTCCTTTTTGAAATCAAAGCAAAGATGCAGTGCGATCGTAAGCTCCACTATGCCGAGGTTGGACGCAAGATGACCGCCGTTTTTGGAAACCGTGGAGATCATGTATGAGCGCATCTCCTCAGCAAGTGCTGCGAGCTGCTGCGTGTTCAGTTTTTTCAGATCCTGAGGAGCCTTTATGCTTTTAAGAAGCTCCAGATCATCATAAGTTGCCATAAAATCAATACTTCCTTGAAACCATTTCTTGAACGGTTTTTATAAGGTATTCGGCGCTTGTGCCGAATGCATCAAGCACTATCCGCTCGGCATCCTCAGCGGTTTGAGCGGCTATCTGCCGCGCTTTTTCGATGCCGTAGAGCGTTATATATGTCAGCTTGCTGTTTTCCTCGTCCTTTCCGAGCGTTTTTCCAACGAGCGCCTGATCGCCTTCGTAGTCCAGAATATCGTCGGTTATCTGAAACAGAAGCCCCATCTTTTCGGAATACTTCTCGAGCGCATTGATCGAAGCTTCGTCGGCATCTGCGCTGTATGCTCCCGCGAGCACGGCTGCAGCAAGCATATCAGCCGTTTTATGCACATGGATATAACGAAGCTCGTTTTCGTCAACAAGAGAGCCGTTTTCGGCTTCAAGATCCCTCGACTGACCCGCGACCATGCCCGAGACTCCCGCGCGCTTTGCTATCTCGTGTACAGCTTTAAAGTATGCGAGGCTGTTGAACTCCAAGCCCTTTTTGAGCATCAGTTCGAAAGCGAAGGTCAAGAGCCCGTCACCCGCAAGCACGGCCTGCCCTTCTCCGAACACCTTATGATTCGACGGTCTGCCTCTGCGCATATCGTCGTCGTCCATGCAGGGAAGGTCATCGTGGATGAGCGAATAGGTGTGGATCATTTCGATTCCGCAGCCGAGTGCAAGTGCCATTTCGCGTTCGCCTCCGAGCATATCACAAACGCCGAGAGCAAGGCAGGGACGAAGCCGCTTGCCACCCGCGGATATGCTGTATTTCATCGCGCTCATGAGCGGATCGGGAGCTTCGCATGATGCGATCGCATTATAAAGCTCCGCTTCTATCAGCAGTTTATACTCATTGTTTCTTTCCGAAATATTCATATTACTGCTCGCCCGAATCCTTTTCTTGCATCACGCGCGCGATCCTGCCGTCGTATTCGGCAAGAAGCGCATTGCAATGCTCCGAGAGCTTTGTTCCGCGCTCGAACAGAGTGATCATCTCATCGAGCTGAACGCTGCCGGAGCTGAGTTTATTTACGATCGCATCAAGCTCAGCTGCGGCCTGCTCGAAGGTAAGCTCGAGCTTTGAATCGCCTTCGTTCATTACGGTGTTATCAATATTTTCATTCTTTTTTGGCATATTCTTCTCCAAAACTTGTATGGTTAGCTGCTCTTTTCATCGACCTTTTCAACGGTGGCGGCAACCGTGCCGTCGGAAAACCTGATCCCGATAGGCATGCCGTCGGTCAGCGCGGAGGCGTTATGCACCGTTTCTCCGTTTCGATTGGTAATTATCGCATATCCGCGCTTCAGAACAGCAAACGGGCTGAGCGCATCGAGCCGTTTTTCAAGGCTTTCAATGCGCATATAGGCGGAAGTTATTCCCTCGGCGGTTTTCTGCTCAAGCAAGGTCTTTGCCGCATTGAGCTTCTCTCGCTTCATATCGAGCATCGCCGAAGGCTTGGACAGCACCGAATCGGAAGAAAGAAGCCTTATCCGCTGCTTTGCGGCATTTAGCTGCGCCATAGCTGCCGAAGCTATACGATCAAGGCTTTCAGCGATCCCCGAGCGAAGAGCATCCAATTCGGGAACGCAAAGCTCCGCAGCGGCGGAAGGAGTGGGTGCGCGAAGATCGGCGGCAAAATCTGCGATCGTGAAATCGATCTCATGCCCAACGGCGCTGATTATCGGTTTTTTGCTCGCAAAAATCGCCCTTGCAAGCTGCTCGTCGTTAAAGCAGGAAAGATCCTCATAGCTGCCTCCCCCCCTGCCGACGATTATAACGTCCACCTCGTCGATCTCATTCAGAAGGCCGATCCCATTGATTATCGTTTGCGCGGCCCCTGCGCCCTGCACGCCTACGGGAGCAAGCAGGATGCGCATTGTAGGAAACCTTCTTGCTATCACGGAGCGGATATCGTGGAAGGCGGCACCGGTTTCGCTCGTTGCAACGCCAACGCAGCGGGGCAAAAACGGTATGGGACGCTTGCGTTCAAACAATCCCTCTGCTTTAAGCTTGTCGCGCAGCTCGATGAATTGCTTATAGAACTCGCCTTCGCCGAACGGGCGCATTCCTGTTGCATAGAACTGATACTGCCCGTCCTTAACGTAAACGGAAACGCTGCCCGAAAGCACGACCTGCATTCCGTCCGACGGTTCAAAAGAGAGCCTTTGCGCATTGCTTCTGAACATCACGCAGCGTATAAGCGCGTTTTCATCTTTAAGAGAAAAGTATAGATGCCCCGAAGAATGCCTTTTGAAGCCGGTAAGCTCTCCGCTGACCTTAATGGACTTGAGGCGTATATCGTTTTCAAGCAATCGGCAAACGTACTCATTGAGATGCGATACCGAAAGCACGGTTTCAGCGCCTGCCATTTGCTCTCTCCGCCGCAGTAAGAGTGTTTGAAAGAAGTATCTTTCTTGTTACCGGACCAACGCCGCCGGGAACGGGTGAAATATAGCCCGCTATCCTTTCGGCGGAATCGAATTCAACGTCGCCAACGGTTTTTCCATCGACCCTGTTAATGCCCGCATCTATAACTATCGCACCCGGCTTAAGCATATCGCCCTTGATGATGTTGGCAGAGCCGACTGCGGCCACAACGATATCCGCATTTTGAAGATGCGCCTTAAGATCAACCGTTCTTGAGTGGCAGACCGTGACCGTTGCGTGCTCGGCAAGCAGCAGCATTGCTGCAGGCTTACCCACGACTATGCTTCGCCCCACAACCACGGCGTTTTTGCCCTTGATGGGCACTCCGGTGCTCTTTATAAGGTGCATGATGGAGCTCGGAGTGCAGGGCGCAAAGCCCTCTCTGCCCGAGAAAAGTGCGCCCGCGTTAAGCACCGTTAGACCGTCCACATCCTTTTCGGGGCAGATATGCGAAAGCACCTCGTCCTGATCCATGTGCTTTGGAAGGGGCATTTGAAGCAGGATGCCGTGCACTTCACTATCGGAGCTTAGCTTATCAAGAAGCTCGGTAAGCTCCCTTTGCTCAATACCTGCATCAAGAACGTGCGTGATGCTCAAAAGGCCTATGTCTTCGCAGTCCTTCAAGCGGCTGTTCACGTATTGATGGGAAGCGGGATCGTCGCCGACTATGACCACGTCGAGCCTCGGCTCAATTCCCGCATTTTTTAAATCTATAACTCTTTTTGCGCTTTCATCGCGCAGCTTAAGAGAAAGCTTCTTTCCGTCAATAATATTTGCCATAAAAGCTCCTTAGTTTTGTCCGTGATTTTCGATCATTTTATCCATGCACAGCAGCGCAGCGCCAACGGCATTATCGCTTGAAAGCTCGGGTCTTGAGAAGAACAGTCTTGCATTCGATCTGCGCAGGCGCTCGCTTAGCAGCCTTCTTAAAAGGCTGCTTGAAGCAACTCCCCCTGCAAAAAGGAAGCTCGCACGCTCTTTGGAGTGCTCTGCGGCATTTTCAACAGCCTTTGCAAGTGTGCGCGCGATAAGATCGAACACCGATAAAGCAGTCCTTTCAGGAGACTCTCCGTTTTCAGCAGCCTGCGCAGCTTTGGTCTCAGCTCCCGAAAAGGAGAATTCGAGGCCGTTCACGCTTGAGGGCAGCAGAACGCCGCGCTCGCCGGCCTTGAGCGCCAGCTTTTCAAGCTGCTTTCCCGCCGGGAAAGGAAGCCCGAGCTTAACACCGATGCGATCCACGAGCTGACCTGCGTTTATATCGCTTGAGCCGCCGATACGCTCAATGCTCAGCGCCTCATCCACAGCAAGAAGATCGCTCGTTCCTCCGCTGAGGTGAAACGCAAAGAACGGCCTTCCGATCAGCTCCTCATTTCCCATCAGCGCGGCGCGAATATGCCCCTGCTGATGCGTGAAGCCAAGTACGGGAATGCCGCACGAGGCACCGACTGTTTCAGCAAGAAGCTTTCCCACAAGAAAAACAGGCATATAGCTGTTTTCCCTGCCGCTCGGCTGAATTGAAACTCCTATACCGCCGAGACTGTCCGCATCGATACCGTTTAAAAGCTCAGGCATGAGCTCGATCATATTCCGTGTATGCTGAAACACGCCATCGCTCTGGCGAAGGCCGCGATCCCCGAGCTTGACGCTCAAAAGCCGCCGTTTGTCCGCAAGTATCCCGTCAATACAAACACAAGCTGCGGATGAAGTATAGCAGCTTGTATCTATGCCGATGAATATTTGATTTTTATTTGGATCGCTCATAAAACAGGGTCATTCCCCGGAGCGGACCACCTTGCCGAGAACGCCGTTTATAAAGCGGGGCGATTTCTCGTCGCAAAAGGTTTTTGCAAGCTCCACGGCTTCGTTGACTGCAACGGCTGCGGGAACGTCCTTTGCAAAGCAAATTTCATAGACTGCGTTGCGCAGGATGGAGAGATCGACCTTCGGCATGCGCTCGACCGTCCAACCGACGGCAGCTTCGGAAAGAAGGCCGTCGATCTGCTCGAGGTTTTCCTGAACGCCGCAAACCATGCGTGAAGCAAATTCTATATCGGCGCTCGTGGGTTCCTCCTCGATGCCGGATTTTTCAAGTACGTCGTAATAGGTGTCGTCGCAGCCGAACATTTTTTCATACGTCAGCTTCATTGCAACTTCCCTTGCTGTTTTTCTGCTCATAATTAATATTTGTTGTTCCTAAGTATAAAGCGTTTTAGCGATGCTCGAAGCTCACTTTTTCAGACCTTTAAAAAATTCAACGATCGCTTGATTCGCCTTGGAGAAGCCGAGCTTATCCACAAGATAGCCGTACGCTCCGCCGGGAACGGTGAAAAGGAGAATCAAAAGAGTTCTGAAAAAGCCGATCGTAAGCATGAGTATTGCGCTCACAAGGCCTATAAGAACCAGAGATATCTGAATCTTATGGTGCGTTATGAAAGCAAGAACCCGTTTGAGATACATCAGTTCACCCTCTTTTCAATTTGGGGAGTGCCGCTTTCAACGGTTTGAACGATCGAAACGGCAACGTTGCGCACGGGGATGCCTGTGGCAGACTCGACCTCCGCTTTAACACGGCTCTGAACATTGGAGCAAAGCTCCGCAAGGTCGCCTCCCGCAAAAGCGGTCAGTTTGATATCGGCGGTTATGCCATCCTCAACAGGATTGACCCTGCATGCGGCGCTCTTGATGCGTTTATCGGCCTTGAGCACCCTCTGGATCATTCCGGCAACGGCATCGCTGCTGATATAGGAGGTGCCTCCGCCCGATTGCTTGAGAAGGTTCATTTCGGAGGGATCGAGCGCCTTGCCGATCTTGAACAGGCATATCATGGCGAACACTCCGCCGCAGAGCGCGACAAGGAAAAGCATGCCGAGCAGCACTCTCACTGCCGTGTGCCCATCGGCGAGATAATGAGAAAAGCTCTCAAGATCAGCGATGCCCCACGAAGCGAGCATCAAAAGAATGAACACGCCGCAAAGCACAGCCAAAGCGGCAAAGACTATTGATTTATTCGCTTTATCGTTCTTCATGATATTTCTCCGTTAAAAAATGCGGTATGTATCAAATCGCCTTGGAGCCGGAAACAAATGCGCTTCCGGCTCCGATGGTGTAAGAGTTACTTAACGCGCGGTTCCTCGACCTTTTTCTTTTCGGGTTTTTCGGCCTTTTCCTCTTCAAAGGTGACGGACTGAACGAAAACGTTGACCTCCACAACACGAAGCCCGGTCATCATCTCGATGGCGTTTTTGACCTCGGTCTGAACGTTGTTGCTGACATCCTGGATCTTGCAGCCGTACTTAACGTTGATGCTGAGATCAACGGCAACTTCCTCGGTGCCAACTTCTACGCGAACGCCCTTGGTATAGCTTTTCTTGCCTCCGAAGATGCCGGTAATGCTGTCGGCAAAGCCGCCTCCGAGACCGGAAACGCCTTCTACCTCCGCTGCCGCAAGATTTGCGATCGTTGCGATAACATCGGGTGCGAACACCACTTTACCGCTGTCGTTGAGCTGAATGTCGGTAATGACCTGATTCTCGTTATCCATAGATGGACACCTCCTCGTTATTTAGTCTGATTTATTATACCAAACTTCCGTTGAATTGTAAAGGATAATTGAGGATAATTCAAGATTTTTATATAAATTATACACAATTTTGTCCAATTCCATCGGCTTTGCTGCACATAGCACCGTCCGCTTTGCAAAAAACCGCAAAAAACAGATTGAATTGCATTACACAGTTCCGCTCAGGGATATCCTTATCCTGCTTGCAGGCGCTCCCGTTTCGGTTCGGACGATATCGAGTATCCTTGCAACCTCCTCATTCGTGAGGCTGTCGCCGTTGATCACCACGGATACAGCATCGTTTCTGAATGTTACTGCCGCATCAAGAAAGCCCTTGGAGCGAATCATGCTCTCTATCGAAAACTCGCGCTCCATGTTTTCAACAAGCTCGATCAGGCGAACCTGCGCGTTTTGAAGCGTTTCGGCATCGGTGCCCGAGTCGTTTATTATCAATCTGAGATACTCGATCTCCTTTGCGCGAAGCTCGCTTCTTTCGTTTCTGAAGCCGGTGAAATAGTCCTCATAAACCCGTGCGCTGACAGCTTTATCGCCGTCCCCGGATGCTTCAAGAACTTGCTCTTCCCCTCTTGATTCCTCGTTCAGAGCATTTTGCTTTTCCTTGTTTTTGAGCGCAACGTTGACAAATATTGCGCCAACAAGAAGAGCGCTCAAAACAACGAGGGCAATCAGCCCCTTAGATGTCAGTTTGAATTTGATCCTGTTCATTTTCGATTCCTCCTTTTGAATCACGTGCTTCATTTTATTCGGTTTTCTATTCTGCCATGACAAACACCTCAACATTCTTTTCATCGATGCCGAGCACGGTGCTGACTGCGGAGATCAGCGCAAACTTGACCCCGATATCACCCGCCCCTTCAGCCATCACTATCACCCCCCTTATCCTCGGGAAAACCTCCGTGAGCACTATCGCCTCCTCCCTGCCCCCGCTCTGCACAGTTGCGGGTTTTGATTCCCTTGAAGAGCTGTTTTCGCCGCTCGCAGTCTTTTCACTCGAAGCAACGACCTGCTCGTTCGTTCGATCGAGAGTAAGCATGACCCTGACTCTTCCCGCGCCGCGCATGGATGAGAGTATAGCTTCAAGCTTATTCTCGAGCATCGCGGCGGAGCCGAGCTCCGATTCAGCTTTCGGATGTTCTGCAGCTTCTTCGTTCTTATGCTTTTTCATGCTGCCCGAAAACAAGAACACGATCAGCGAGGCTGCAATAACCATGCAGCAGAGAACGGTTTTTGCCGTATTCGCATCCTTGATTTTTTTGAAAATTTTTTCGATCAAGCCTCCTTCAAGCATCGTCGCCTCCTTCCATCGATCCACCCTCCAAGTCCTATCCGACATCTATAACGGCCGCCGTCAGCGCGGCCGTCACGGCCTTTGATGCGCTTTCAAATATTCCTTTTCTTTTACCTTCGCTCCGGAAAAGCGCTTCAAGCATCGTGTACGCTATCGCGCAAACTATCAGCCGCACAAGGATCGATCTAAGTTTATCCATTTTTCAATTACACCTCTTAAAAGAATGCCATGCCGGCCGATATTATCGCCCCGAGTGTCAGAACGAGCATTGCCGCCGAGCATACGCAAACGGCAAACATGGAGCTGAGCGTGTCGCCGATACCGCTCAGCATCGCCGCCACTCTTCCGTCGCATGAAAACGCCTCGCAGACAGCCGCACCGATCCTGAAGGCAAACACCCCTCCCGCAAGCTTTAACAGCGGAGATGATGCGATCAGAACGGATATCAGTATCCCACCGATGCCAACGGCGTTTTTAGCGATCAGCGCGACCGACGCAACGGTTTCG
Organism: Clostridia bacterium; assembly: GCA_017395105.1. Classification (GTDB taxonomy): domain Bacteria; phylum Bacillota; class Clostridia; order Christensenellales; family CAG-138; genus PeH17. The sequence continues at coordinate 5,803 of JAFPWD010000032.1, read as the reverse complement.
ACCGTTCCCGTTACCATGCTTCCCCCGAATGGAAGCATCCTGTCTACAGCATATTTCGCGCTTCTGAAGGCAGCGCCGTCCATAGCCGCTGCGCTTGCTCCGCCTATCAGAATCACCGCACCGAAAATGACTGCCGCAAGCCCCATTGCCCATTTCACGGTTTTGTGAATAAGCTTGATTGCACCGAAAAGCTTGAGCTTTTCACTTATGCCTGCGAGCATGCACAGTATTCCGCTGACAAGCAGCGCAGGCATCACCGCGCCCGAGATAAGGCTCGATATCCCCGAAGCAAGCAGCGAAAGCTTAGGAGTGAGCAAAACAGAAGCTTCGGTGCAACCGCAAGCTGTAAGAAGGATCGAAAGCGGCGGAGCGCATAGCTCGCAGAATCCGCCGATCGCGCCCACAGCCGCCCGCGCTTCCGATGCAAGCATCGAAAAAACCGCTGTTGTTGAGAGCACTGCACACGAGGAAAGAACAAACCTCACGGGTGAATCCATCCCGTCGCCCTTGAACAGCATCCCTGCAGCTCCGCCGAAAACAGAAATCGCCAAAATTGCTCCAATAAAAGGGGCGTTTTGAGCAAGCTGCGAAAGAAATGCCGCTATTGTCATTTCAAACACGCTGTCGGCCTCGGTGTTAAAGCCTTGATCTGAAAGCTCTCTTATCAGCTCCGCAGCGCTGGAAATGTCAGCATCGCCGAATTGAAGCAGTTCTTCGCCTGCACCGTTCAGATAATCGTCCCAAGCCCCCAAGTCGATCCTGTCGAGGGTTTCATCGAGCAGCTCCTTAAGCTCTTCTTTTTCTCTTCCGTCCTGTTCGGATCGAAGGATTTTCGCGGACACGACATTTTCTCCAATCGTTTCCGCAAAAGTTCCGTTCAAAGAAGCGAGCATGACAAGTATGAATACCGCCGCAGCTATCACAGCTTTGTTTGATGATAACTTCGGTTTCAATGGATATGCTTTGTTTTTTGATCCGCTTCCCTGTCTGCGCATTTGTTTCACCACCGTCAGATAGTTTCTTTGATCAACTCGATCAGCAGCTCTGCGATCCGCCGAACTATTGGCAAAGTCATCATAACAAGAGCGATCCTTCCCGCGAGCTCTGCCGACTCTGCAAGGGTGGTCTCCCCGGAATCGGAGCATATACATGAAGCGATCCTCGTTATATACGCGATGCCGATGGCCTTCATAACGTGCTTTACCGTTTCACTGCCAATGCTACCGAGTGCAGCCAGAGCTGATATCTCTTCAAAAACACCGCTCAATGCGCCGATAAGCGTTATTGCAGCGGCAGATGATGCGGCAATAGCCGTTTGCCTTCCTATAGCGGGATCCAAGCTGCGCACGGCAAGGCTTATCAGCGCCGCGACCGCGCAAAAGCCAATGAGAAAATACATAATCTGTTTCGCTAATACAGATCGAAAACGCTTTTGACCGTATTGAATAGTGTTCCTATTAGCCCTATGACGATCGAGAGCACTATCACGAGCCCCGCAACTGCGGTGATCATAGCTATATCATCCCTGCCCGACTGCTTTAGAAGCTGACAGGCAACGGCAACGAGCACACCTATACCCGCAATTTTAAATACTACCTCTACCCCATGCTTTCTCCTTTTCAACAACTTATCAAAGCATAAGCAGCGCCGCTGCAGAGCCTGCCATTGCGCTCAGCGGGAGCACGAGCTTAATTCTCTTTTCACGCTCAGCTCTGAATTCGGCTTCAGTTTGACGTAATGCTTCAATAAGTGCTTTTAGTTTTTCACTCTCCACCGATGCATTTCCCCTCCCAAATGAAGCGAAGTATGCGCTCAGCTCCGATCGGCATTTTAGCGGCAGCGCAAGCCTGTTTTCCATCACCCCTGCTGCATTTTCGATGCCATCGCTTTTTGTTATGAGCTCAAGCATTTCGTTCCAAAAAGCTTTCAGCTTTCCGCAGACGGATTGATGCACGAGCAGCTCCTTCAGGGCTTTTCGATCCCATTGTATGTGTGGAAGCATCAGCTTAAGATCGGAGATCAAATCGTTCAGTTCGCCAAGCTCGCGCTTCAGTCTTTCCCTAATAAGAGTTCCAACGCCCAATGCTGTACATATAAGCATCAGTGACGGTATCAGCTTTTCCATTCGGCCTCCCTCTCCTCGAAAGCCTCGCTTAAAACAAGCTCGCCTCCTATCCTATCGAGCAGAAAGGCGTTGATTCTGCCTCTGCCGATCATATCGGAAAACTCGGCTTTGCTCCTTATCTGCTCAATGCTGCCGGCGTGTGCGCTTGCGATTATGGCAATGCCGCATTTTGATGCTTCCTCAATAAGCTGCGCCTCGGCTTTGCCGGAAAGCTCATCGGTTACTATGAGCTGCGGCGACATATTCCGAATCAGCATCGGTATGGAGATAAGCTTCGGCACACCCGATATTGCATCCGTCCTTATTCCGATATCAAGGCTTGAAAATGCGCCGCCGCTCAGCTCGCATCTTTCATCTGCGATCGCAACCTTAATGCCATCAACACCCGCAATTCCATTTGAAAAGCACCGAGCGCAGTCTCTCAAAAAAGTGGTTTTGCCGATGCCCGGAGCTGAAAATATCAGGCTTGAAGCCGGTCTGCCGTTTCTCACAAGATGATGTATGCTTTTTTCCGCGCAGCCCCTCAGCTCTCTCGGGATCCTTACGTTAAACGAATCGATGCTTGTGAAACGAATGATCTTGCCGTTCTCAATTACAGGCGCGCCGCATACGCCCACGCGGGCTCCTCCCGGCAGCGAAATGAATCCGAGTTCCAATTCGTTTAGTTTTGTGTAAATGGAATTGCCGCATAGCGCGTTCAGCATCTTCTCGGCTTCGTTTCTTGAAAACCTTCCGAACTGCGGCAGAAATACCTCACCGCACGAAGCAATCAGCTGAATTGGTCTTCCGACCCTGAAGCGAATCTCCTCAACGTTTATTCTCATCGAAGGATCGAGTAATCTTTTAAGCTCTGCCTCCATTCTTGCGGGAGCCGCGCTCAATATCAGCTTCACGGAAGCATCCGTTCCTTCGCCGTGCTCCGAGCCGCCGTACCCATTCTCCTTTTCTATAACGCTCGGCTGCGGAGTATAGCCCGATACGAAGTCTATCCTGCTGTTTTTTCTTTGCATCTCCATCGCGTTCTCTCCGAATTCTAAAGATTCAACTGATAAACTATATGAGATCAAAAGAGGATAATAACCGAAAAAATAATGATCTAAACTGCGAAAATATGTGCAAAATGTAGATGATTCAGTTTGACTATCGGCATTAAATGAGCGCAAGAAAAAGGTTCATGCCGTTGATGAGTAATTATTCTTTGCAGATATCGCGCCGCTGCTCCAATTCAGTATTCCATGAGCGAATCCCGTGAACAAAGCCATGATCATCATCCGATCGAGCGAATATGAAGTAAGCTCGAAGCAGCAATAGCCTGTGTTCAGATATAAAAGCAGAGTTTTCTCGGTTTGGAACATCAACTCGGAAAGCGCGCAGACAAGCAGTATCGATCTGCCCTTTCCTCTAAGCACAATATTGGCGCAGACCGCGATCAGACCGCTTGCAAGCATGCTCGCATCCCGCTCCAATACGGAGTCCAGCAAATGAAACGGAATTGAAAGCGCCATGCCGAGCAGGACAGTTTTTAGCGTTTGATGCGCACCGTTCCTTTTTATTGCATACGATAATACAGCTGCAAATACGAAAAGCGCAGAAGAGGCGCAGAGTATCAGCTCAGGCGAAAAAACAAGCTCAAAGCGACCGAGAAACAACACCGATGCAAGAAATACGCATGCTCCGATCGTCCACGATTTTCCGCAGCGTTCTCTATCACAAATAAGGCCGCTTGCATGAGCGGCAAGCAGCATCAAGGCGGACATCACATAAAGCGGCATAAATAACTCCGTTCACAAAAGCATTTGAGTTTAGCCTTTGAAAAACGGAGCAAAAATATGCGTATGCAGTTGCATGGGATCATCAGCGGCGAAGCTTTAAATAGCCGATCATTGCTCCCGTCAAGCCCTTATCCCGCCTGTAGGAATAGAGGATATCGCTGCGCTCATAGGTGCAGAGCCCCATTGACGATATGTTTTTGCGGTCAATTCCCGCATCGATAAGTTGAATTACGAGCGCCGCCTCGATATCAACGAACGCTTTTCCCTTTCTACCGCTCATTTTAATGCTTTCGCAGGAAAACTCGGCGATAAAGTCATTGCCTATGCGCTCATCAACCTCGAAACAGTTTTTGCAGATGCACGGGCCGAGCGATGCAATAATGTTTGCAGGATCGCTCGAAAACTCCTCCTTCATTCGCTCAACCATGCGCTGAGCTATGCGTTTGAAGGTTCCCTTCCAGCCTGCATGAGCAAGCCCGATCGCCCTATTCACTGGGTCAAAAAGATAAACGCAGCCGCAGTCGGCGTGGAGCGTTACAAGCGTTACGGCGGGGTCGTCGGTTATGATGCCGTCGCAAAAAGGTAACGATTCGCGGAAAAGTCCTCTGCCGCAATCGGCTTTATCAACGCAAATAACGTTTGAACCGTGCTCGTGGTTTACAAGCACTGCGGTTTCAACGTTAATACCCGTTTCCTCGAAGAAGATTCGGTAATTGCGAAGCACGTTTTCCTTGCTGTCATCCCTTGTTAAGCTCAGGTTCATAGCATCGTATGGCGCGGGACTTACGCCGCCAAGCCGAGTGGAAAAGCCGTGCTCGATATCGGGGATACGCGAAAAAGCATCGCAATACAGGATGCCGACACCGCTATTTTCGCACAGCGTGTATCCGCGCTCGATGATTTCAAAGGCCTGCTGTTTCATCATTCTGCCTTATGCTCCAAAGCCGAGGCTTTGCCGCGCTTAACGCCCTTTTCCTCATCGCCAAGCAGAAGCTTGAGCTCCTCCATAAAAGTGTTTATATCCTTGAAGGAGCGGTAGACGGAAGCGAAACGCACGTATGCGACCTCATCCAAATCGCGAAGATACCGCATCACAAGCTCACCGATACGTATGGTGGTGACCTCCTGATCGAGAGAATTATAAACTTCCTTTGAAACATTCTCAACAAGCTCGTTCATCTCGGCAGTGGTAACGGGACGTTTTTCGCAGGCTTTTCTTATTCCCGAAAGAACCTTTTCGGGGCTGAACTCCTCGCGAGTTCCATCGCGCTTTACGACCATCATCGGTATTTCTTCGATCTTTTCATAGGTCGTGAACCTTTTGCCGCAGCTCATGCACTCCCTTCTTCGGCGGATGCTTGTGCCGTCCTCGGTGGGGCGGGAGTCAACGACCCTGCTTTCAAGACAGGAACAGTATCTGCATTTCATAGTGAACCTCCGTGATCGTAATGAATGCTCATGAGCATTGATGGTTTATATTTATTATATCATACAAACGGGCAATCTTTCAACAACAAGTGAGAATAAGAATGGGGCTGTTGCATTAAGCCCCAATAAAACAAGACCGGGCGATCCGCAAGGGTTGCCCGGTCTGCTGCTTTCATGTATAATTAATTTAGCAGAAAAACCACACAGAAAGCAGGGATATTGTACAATGAAAGCACGCGGAAATCAAGTAGTTTTACCCATTAATGTTGCAAGTATTATCGAGGAAGGCGATCCGGTTTTCAAAATGGCAGAGATATTGGGGGGATTGGACTATCGTAAGCTCCGGAGAACGTATAAGAGACGTTGGCGAAGCATTTCTCCCGAGATCATGTTCTCCATAGTCGTTTTTGCAAATATGAAGGGGATATATTCAAGCAGAGGTATAGAGGAAGCCTGTAAGACCGACATTCGGTTCATG
>JAFPWD010000031.1 GCA_017395105.1 Clostridia bacterium | reverse complement strand
GCCAAGATAGCTCGCATCAAAGCCGTAAACGCCGCCGCCGGTCTGAGGCGTATCGCTCGGAGTGCCGTCAACAGTCCACTGACCGTTTTCGCCGCCGGATTCGGAGTTGCTGTAGGTGCCGAAGCCCTCTTCATACAGAACTGCGGTTGCAGGAAGGAAGGTAAGCTTCGTCCATTCATAGCTGCCGCCGGAAAGACGGATAAGTGCATTCATCGTAGTGAGGTCGGTATTGATGCTGAGCGGATCGAAGCTTAGCTTTTTTTCGGAGATGGTGGCACTGTAGCCGGGAGCATCGTCCTCGCCGGAAGGCATGGAGGTGTTGTAAGCGTATGCGCCGTTCTGACTTTTGTATGCGGGGAATGCGGAGTCTATCGAAAGCACGTCAGAAACGCCGTCCTCGCTGAAAACGAGCTGTTTTCCGAAATCGTAGGAAACGTATCTGTTGCCGATCATTATGTTTTCATCGGGGAAAACCGCATCGGGAGCGGCGGCGCTGCTGTTTAGATAGATACCGGTTCTTGCCACTTCATTCGTTTGAACCGTGCCAACCGCATTGGCATATCTGGGGGAAACGCCATAGACCTTAACAACTATCTTATAGCCGCCGCTGTAGCTTACGGTGTTTGAATAGAAGTCGAAGCCGGAAACGGTCATCAAAAGTCTATTGGGACTGTAAGCATAGTAAGAAACACCAATCGAAACGTCATTATAAATGGAGGAGCCGTAGGATGCGAACACAGGCTCGCCGTTTTCATATCTTAAGCATTTGTATTTCAGAACGTTCAAGGAAACAGTGCTTGGAAGCGTAACGTCACCGTCAAAATAGAATTTCATCTCGCTGCTCGCATCATGCAGCGTTCCGGTGGAATATGCACCAAAGGAGATGGTATAGGTTCCGTCGGCCTCAAGAACGATGCTCTTTTCGGTAACGAGCTCGCCGTCCGAGGGGATGTCGGTGGGTTCGGGAGTGGGAGTGGGCGCGGGCGTGGGCGTTGGAACGGGAGTCGGAACGGGAGTGGGCTCGTTGGGATCCACAGCTGCATTGAAGAAATCGACTTGGAAGGCGCAGCTTACGCTGTTGCCGCTTCTATCCTTGACGCCATTGATCACAACGGTATAAATGCCCTCGTATTTGGTGATGCCATCGGGTCTGAAGATAAGGCAGGTGCCGGAGCCGATGCCGCCGGTACTGACGGTCAGATACTTGCCGCGGGTGCCTGTATCCTTGCAGGTGCTGTCCAGCGTCCAAACGGTGTCGTCGCTGTCCCTGGTTATTGTAACGGTGATATCGTTCTCGTTGAGCGCGGTGTATTTGGAAAGGTTGAAGGTTACGCTCCAAGCGGTGTTGCTGTCGAAACCATCGGTGTTGTTCGGAAAATTGCCGGAGGAAGGCCAGGAGATAAAATCGTATTCACCGGGCGTTACGCTGGAGTCAAACACCTTTTCGCAGGTATATCTGCGAAAGTTTGAATCGGATTTTTCTGCATAGCCGAAGCCGATCTTGCCCATCGCGGGGTTGAGCTGCCAGCGGCGATGACCGACTCTTTTGATATTGCCGGAGTCGCTGTCGTTCATGAAGCCGTCGGGCGTTCTCGTCAGATCCCTGCCTGCGTAGAGATTGCTCGAGCTTGAAGCGTTATACCCGAGGTTGAAAAACTCGTCCGTCATGCCTTCGGGCTTGCTTGATGCGGGCGGTGTGTGATTGAGAGATGGCAAACATGCCTGGAGCACCGCGCCGTACTGAGCGTTTTGGCAAAGCGCAGCATCAAGAGCAACGGGTGTAAGGCCGCAGAGCTGCCTGAGTGCGTTGAGCCTGTTGAGAGTTCGGCTCAAAACTTCCTGAGTCAGCTCGCCCGTGGTATACGGATTATAGGTGGGCGCCGTAACGAAAACGTTCGAGGGCATGGTGGTCGGGTTATTGCGCAGAAGCTGATAGATCTCCTGCTTGGAAAGCTTGGGAATGGAGGCTAAGCCGCTGTTCATATAAACGGTATCGCGCAAGGCTTCATCCTGCACTTTTTGAACCGTGAGCTCGTTGCCGCCGTCAACGGCTTTTGTGTCGAGCTGCTTTGCATCGGCGATGCTATCGCGGAATAACGGCATCATAAACGCGAATACCATTACAGCGCAGATCATCAGAGACAGAGCTTTTTTCATAGTGTTTCTCCTTCGTGTTTCAAAATAGATTGCAGCAGAACAACGCTTCTTGGAGCTGCGACGACAGGTACATCGTAATTATATCACTAAAGTATAAAACATCAACATGAAAATTTTGAGCATTTTGTGTCAAAAAACAAACAGAATCGCGCCCCGCCGAAGCGCTCGATCGATGCAGCCGCGGCGGGGCACTTAAAGGCGTATTGGATTTTGCCGTTCGAGGATGAAAGCGGGGGAGATCAAAGCATTATGCACACAAGCCCCCGGCAGCCCTCGTTTACCATTCTTGTTATTGCATCACGAAGCTTCATCTGCACCTCTGCAGGCAGCCTGCCAACCTTGCCTGCCATGCCGTCCTTTACCATTTCGTAGAGTGATTTACCGAAGATATTGGTGCTCCAAAGCTCCTCGGGGCTGCGCTCGAATTTTTCCATAAGATACTGCACAAGCTCCTCGCTTTGCTCGGCGGTGCCAACGAGCGGATTGACCTCGCTCTCCACGTCCACACGGATGATATGCAGGCCGCTCGAATGAGCCCGCAGCCGCACACCGAACCTTGAGCCCTGCTGCACTATCTCGGGGTCTTCAAGCCGCATTGCATCCATCTCGGGCGGCACGAGCCCGTAGCCGGTCTCCTCGGCAGCCCGGAGTGCGCCGGCAATGCGGTCGAATTCCTTCTTCGCCCGAACGAAATCCTTGAGCGAAGAGATAAGCTGTGCTTCATCCGCTATCTGATAGCTGCATTCCTCGCTCAGTATTCGATAGAAAACGTCGTCGTTCGGTGTAAGGCGGTAGCTTACGCTGCCCGAGCCAAGGCTCAGCGAGAGCTGCTCGATCGGGCGGAAATCCTCTGTATCGGCAAATGCCTTCCCTATCAGCGAGGCATCGCGCATTTTATTAAGCTCGCCCATAATTCCTCGCATTCGGTCGATAAGCCCGCCCATGAGAGGATGCTCGGCTCCAAGCGCCTTGATCCATTTGGGCAGCTCTATGCAAACCTCGCCGAGGGGGAACTCCATCAGTATGCCCTCAATAAGCGCCTCCGCATCCTGCTTCGTCATCGCCATAACGTCCAGAGCTCGCACGGGCAGAGCGTATTTCTCCGAAAGCGAAGCAGCGAGCGCCTGAGCATTCTCACCCGTTGGGTCGGTGCTGTTTAAAAGCACGATGAACGGCTTTTCTGTGCCTTGAAGCTCGCTTATCACACGCTCCTCGGCCTTTTCATAGCTCCCACGCTCAATGCCGGTTATGCTTCCATCCGTCAAAATAACTATTCCGATCGTTGAATGCTCGGTTATCACCTTTCTCGTGCCAAGCTCCGCCGCTTCATCGAACGGGATGTCGTAGTCATACCACGGGGTGCGCACCATTCGCGGTGCCTCATCCTCAATGCCGCCCAAGGCACCGTCGATCATATAGCCAACGCAGTCCACCATCCGCACCCGCAGCTCAGCGCCGTCCTCGCCGATACTGATGGAAACAGCCTCGTTTGGAACGAATTTCGGCTGCGTGGTCATAACCGTTTTGCCGCTGCCGCTCTGGGGCAGCTCGTCTATAACGCGCTCTTTTGCAAACTCGTTTTCGATCCGATCGAGCACGATCAGATCCATGAATCGTTTGATAAAGGTCGATTTTCCTGTCCGAACGGGACCCACCACGCCAACGTAAATGTCTCCGCCCGTTCTCGATTTTATGTCACGGTAGATCTCCGTGCCCCTGCTGATTCCCATAAAAATGCTTTACCTCCGATAAGTTTTTCGGCTTGATACTTCCGTTTGTGAAATGCTTATGCGCGAAGGCGGGGGAATATGCAAAATGCCGCCCGATCGAGCGGCATTCAAAATCAATATAAGCTATTCGGTAAACAACGTTATGGCTGATTAAGCCCCATAGCAAGCCTCAGTATCAACACCGCATCGGAGATGGTGATGCTGCCGTTAGAGTCCATATCGGCGTTATCGGTATTGAAGGAAGCAGCGTCAATGATGCCCATAGTGATGCGCAACGCGATAACGGCATCGGAAACCGAAACCGAGCCGTTATCGTCGATATCGCCGGGAACGGCGGGGGAGCCGCCGCTGAAGTGCGCAACGATATTACCGCTCTCAAGGCCGGAAATGTAGTAAACGTAGGCATCATCCTCTTCAACGAAGAAGCCCTCATCGAGCAGATTGCCGCTTTCATCATAGAAGCCCTCAAAGCTCGCTCCGTCCGCAGGTCTTGCATGGAGCTCGCCGTTGTCGATGAGGAATCTGTAGCCGATATGACCGCTGCCCTCGACCGACATAACGTCCAAACCAAGATTCGGGTTTTGGCTCAGATCGAGAGCGGTGAAAAGGTTGCCGGTGCAGTAAAGCGCCTCAAGCTTCGTGCAGCGGGAAACGTCCAGCTCGCTCAGCTTGTTGTTGTAGCAGTCGAGCTCCTCAAGATCGACAAGTGCTGTCACGTTCAGCTCGGAGATATGGTTCGTGTCGCAATACAGATAGATCATATCAACGCAGTCGGAAACGTCCAGCTCGGTGATATCGTTGCCGGAGCAGTCAAGATACAGCAGCTCACGGCAGCCGGAAACGTTGATCCCGGTCAGATCATTTTCCATGAAATCGACGGAAAACAGCGCGGTGCAGTCTGAAACGTCCAACACGCCCGTGAGATTGTTGTATCTCCAAAGCGAGATATTCCAAATGCGCATCTCGCCGTTGCGCTCGGTCCATTGGAAGTTTGAAACGCCCCAAGTATCGGGATCGTTCACGTCATAGCTTTCGATCATCTTCTTGCCGTTTTTAACGCCGTTTGCATCGGTCTGCTCAAGGAAATCTGCGCATTTGTTGTAGTCGTGCGCATTGTATCCCTCGGGAACGGTCCAACTCGGCGAAACGGAAGATCTGTCTGCTTCAACGTTCTTTTTAGCGGAAACGGGAAATGCTGCAAGCGCCATAACGAGCGCAAGCAGAGCGGCGGTGATTTTGAGTGATCTTTTCATTGTTCTATACCTCCTGAAAACAAATGTTTTTTAAACAACTCAAATCGGTTCAGCATCCCATGCTCGAGCTACATGAGCCGATAATTTCAAAGCATTATCGGCTTATCATCAGAGCACGCCGTCAACGACACGGCAGATATGATCCGCCCACAGCCTCATATAATTGACGTTCAAGTGAACTCCGTCGGTGGATGCATCCGGCTGAAGCGAACCGTCGGACGTGTAAAACTGAGAAGGAACGCTAACAAAATAAGCATTTTCGGTGCGCGAGGCAAGCGCCGCAAGCCCCTCGTTGATGGTGTTTATGTTTGCGTTGGTAACGCCGTTTTCGCCCTTGTCCGAAACGGCCTTTGAAACGGGAGTTATTCCCATTATAAACAGCTTTGCCTGAGGCTGCTTCGCCCAAACGTCGCTAAGAAGCTGCTCGTATTTGCGGATGAAGTTGTTTAGGTCGGGCCAGCCGCATTCGTTTTGACCGAACATGAGCAGCACGCCCGAATAGCTGCCGCTGTTGAGCTCGTCTATAACCGGAACGGTGCCGCCGATAACGGGAGTGTTGTAAACCGTAAGTATGTTCAGACCGACCTTGGTATACCATGTTCCGTTTTTAATAACGCCGTAGTTGTGCAGACCCTCGAAAACGGAGTTGCCAATGAAGCAGCAGCTGTCGAAAACGCCGTAGTTGAGCTGCCCGGGCGCGTTCGTGGGTGCTGCCGTAGGCGCGATGGTGGGAACGGTTATGGCGGTCGCGGGAGGATCGGTCTCAACGGCAGCGGAGGTCGGCACGGCACTCGGCAGCGAGGTCGGAACCGCAGTGGGCTGCTCGGCATCGGGGGTGTTTGTAACGAACGGCACGGCGGTCGGAGTGTCTGCTGGCGTATCGGTTTCGGCGCCGTCCGTGATCGCGGGTTCCGTTGGGGATACGGCATCGCCTGTAGTGCTTGCATCGCCTGTGCTTTCGGCGGTGGGAAGGCTCTGCTCGGTGTTTACGGGATCAACGTCGATTATAACGTCGTTGTGCTTTTTGCAGCCGCTGATAAGCATAGCGGCAAGCAGCGCCGCAGCGATCAGCAGAATAAGGGGCTTTCTCATTTATCTGTCCTCATTTCTTTCACGTTTTCTAATGATTATCCGTATAGGAGTTGCCTTAAGCTCGAAGGATTTTCTGATAAAATTCTCGAGATAACGCTTGTAGGAAAAATGCATCAGATCGGGTTCGTTTACAAATATAACGAAGGTCGGAGGCTTGATGCTGACCTGAGTGGTATAGTAGATACGCAGCCTTCTGCCGCTTGAAACGGGAGGCTCGTTCATCGTTATGGCCTCGTTTACAACGCCGTTCAGCTTGCCGGTGGAGATGCGCATGCTGTTTTGCTCAAGCGCGTACTCAGCAAGCTCCATGACCTTATTCACCCTCTGGCCGGTCTTTGCCGAGATGAAGAGCATAGGAACGTAGCTCATGAATGCAAGATCCACAAGCATATCCTTCTTGAACTTATCGGCGGTGTAGGTGTCCTTCTCGATAAGATCCCATTTGTTCACGATCACAACGCTCGCCTTGCCTTCCTCGTGAACGTAGCCCGCGATCTTAACGTCCTGCTCGCTGAGTCCGCGCTCTGCATCGATTACGATAAGCGCGATATCACAGCGGCGTATAGCGGCAAGCGAGCGGATAACGCTGTAGCGTTCAACCGTTTCATCCTCAACGGCGCGCTTTCGTCTGATGCCTGCGGTATCGATCAGCGTGTACTCCTTTTCATTCCAAATAAAAGGAGTGTCGATAGCGTCCCTCGTTGTGCCGGGGATATCGGAAACTATGGTGCGCTCCTGCCCAAGCAGTGCGTTCACAAGGCTGGACTTGCCAACGTTCGGGCGGCCTACGATCGCTATTGAGGGATTCTCCTCGGCGGCCTCTTCCTCGATGCGCGGAAAATAGGCCACGACCTCGTCGAGCATGTCGCCAAGGCCAAGCCCCTGCTCGGCGGAGATCCCGATGGGTGTGCCGATGCCGAGAGCGTAGAAGTCGTATATCTCGTCCTCGAATTTGGGATGGTCGAGCTTGTTCACAACTAGCACAACGGGCTTCTTGCTGCGGCGAAGCATCTCCGCAACCTCTTCATCTGCGGAGGTGAGACCGGCTCTTCCGTCCACGATGAAAACGATAACGTGCGCGGTCTCGATCGCAAGCTCCGCCTGGCGGCGCATCTGCTTTGCGATTATGTCCTCGCTATCGGGCTCTATGCCGCCCGTGTCGATCAGGGTGAAGTGGTAGTTGAGCCACTCGCCGTCCGCATAGATGCGGTCGCGCGTAACGCCGGGCGTGTCCTCAACTATCGCAATGCGCTTGCCCACTATCTTATTGAAAAGGGTCGATTTGCCCACGTTCGGGCGACCGACTATCGCTATAAGGGGTTTCATTTTTATATTTCCTTTGCGGTGATTAGTTTGTTTATTCGGTAAGCTTGATCGGCATACAGCCGATATTAGCTTTTATTCAAGCTCGGAAACGATCGCCTCGAGTTCGTCGATAAAATCGGCGCCGTCGCTTGCGGATATCTTGTAAACAGGCATCGCGAGCCGTTCCGAAACCTCGGCTATCCTGAGCCCGTCCAAAAAAACGGTGTCGTTTTCGCGCAGCATCGTATACGGTAGCAGAAGCGCCTTGCCGTTGAGCTTTCCTTCGAGCTGCGCGAGGATGTCCCGAGCAGTGATAAGTCCCGTTACGGTGATCGTATGCCCGAAGAAATCGTTTAAAACAGGGTGGACGGTTATTCGGATGTTGTACGGCAAAAGCTTATCGAAAAGAGCCTGCATCAGCGGGGCTATCGAAACGCCGCTTACCGAGTCGAGCTCGACGAACTCATCACGCTTTTCAAGCGTGTCGAGCATCATAAGGAAATCGCACTCGAAAAGACGGTACATGCCCACGCCGTTCTCTATCTGCTCAAAATCGCCGTACTCTTCGTATTCGGGCAGCGGAAGCCCTGCGGCAAGATACATTTCATCCGAGGCGTAGCAAAAATCGGTTATACCATGCCTTTTTCTGAAGCCCTCGATCTGCATGACGGCGGCTTTTGCCCTCTCCTCGTTCATCGGGGTGAGCTTGGTAAGCCCCTCGCGATGCTTGGTTATCCCGAGTGGAACGACTGCAACCGATCGGCATTCGGGCCTCAGCGCGTATAGGTCGGCAAGCGTTCTTTCGAGCACTTCGCCGTCGTTTATCTCGGGGCAGAGCACCACCTGACAATGGAAGGAAAGCCCTTCTTCGTGCAGCCTTTTGAGCCTCGGAAGCAGGTTCTCAGCGTTCTTGCCGCGCAGCATGCGCTTTCGAACCTCTCCGTCAGTCGCATGCACTGTAATATAAAGCGGTGCGGCTCTTCGAGCGAGTATGCGCTCAAACTCGGTTTCGCCAACGTTTGTAAGCGTAACGTAGTTGCCCATTATCAGCGAAAGCCGCCAGTCGTCGTCCTTAAAGTATAGCGTTTTTCGGTTGCCGTGCGGCATCTGGTCGATGAAACAAAAGATGCAGTGGTTGGCGCATTGGCGAACGCGGCTCATAAGACCCGATTCAAAATTTAGCCCGAGAGGGTCGTATTCGCCCTTTCTTATGCGAACCGTTATCCGCTCCTCGGAGCAGGAGGCTTCGCATAAGAAAGCATCATCGCCGCTTTCGCGCTCGGCCTCGGCACTTTTTGAATGAACACTCTCGGCGGTCTCGATATTGCTTTTTTCGTCGTCCGAAGCACGAATAGCATTCTTAACAAGCGTAAGCTCAAGCCGACTATGCGCCGAAAGCTGCTCGTAGTCTATAACGTCGTATACGTTTTCGCCGTTGATGCGCTCAAGGCACCAGCCCGGCTCGATGCCCGCTCTTTCGGCGGGTGAGCCTGCGTCAACGCCGATGATTCTATGCTTCATATTGCCTCACGGAGTCATGTCCCTAATGATCCCAAATAATTATAACATAAAAAAAGCCTTTTTGCAAATGTGGTCAGATTGACAATATGTTTTCGAGGTGATACAATATATAGAATGCAGAATAACGATAAAAACAAAAACAAGGCATTTGGCCTTGAATACAGGCTGATTCGAAGCCAAAGAAGAACGCTTGGAATGGAGATAGGCAAAAACGGACTGATAGTTCGAGCTCCGCTCAAAGCGAGCGATGCGGATATCCGCGCCTTCATTGAAAAGCATCTTGCTTGGATCGAAAAGCATACGAGGGAGTATCGGAGGCGTGAGCAGGAGCGCGCGGCACAGGGAGAAAGCACGGAAAAGCTCTCTGAATCCGATATTCGCGAGCTTGCCGCGAGAGCGCGTGAATTGATTCCCGAAAGGGTTCGCTGTTTTGCCCCGTTGATCGGCGTAAAATTCGGCAGAATAACGATCAGAAACCAGCGCTCCAAATGGGGAAGCTGCTCGAGCAATGGCAATCTGAACTTCAACTGCCTTCTGATGCTTACTCCGCCCGAAGTCATCGACAGCGTGGTGGTGCATGAGCTATGTCATCTCAAGGAGATGAATCATTCGCCGCGTTTCTATGCCGAGGTAAAAAGGGTATTCCCCGATTACGACCGCTGGAATGACTGGCTTAAAAAGAACGGCGCTGCAATAATGCGCAGGATGACGGGGGAATAACTGCGCTCAAACGCAGCCCGCTTTTACCGGAAACGGGTTTAGCTTGATATGGTGAATAAAACTGCGAAAATACTGATACTGCTCATTGGGCTTGCCGTTGCCGCAGCCCTTGTATGCATCGGCTTTCTTTCGGGTGCGTTAAGCCTGCCTGCATTTTCATGCAGCAATGTGCCGAGCGAATCCGAGCACGATCCGCCCCTCGTTCCGAAAATGCCGATAGAGGGTCAGCTGTCTGTCTATTTTGTCGATGTCGGGCAGGGCGATGCTGCGGTGCTCATTTCGCCGAGCGGAAAAACGATGCTGATCGATTCGGGTGAGAGCATATACGCAAACCGCATGGAGAAACTTTTGAAAACGCTTGGTGTTGAGCGCATAGATATGATGGTCGGCACCCATTCCCACAGCGACCATATCGGCTCGATGCCGCGCATCATCAAAGGCTTTGAGACAGGCGGCTATATAACTACGGCAGCGGATATAGAGAGCGACTATTCGTCGGCTGTTGAAACGGCATTAAATGAAAAAGGCGTTCCTATCCGAAAGGTATGGTGCGGCGATATCGTTGAGTGGGATGAAGAATGCGGAATTACCGTGATCTCCCCGATACTCGGCTGTGAGTATTCACAATACGATGCGAACGACGGCTGCCTTATGCTCCGCATAGAATACGGCGAAACCGCCTTTATATTTACTGCCGATGCAACGGTGCATGCCGAGCAGCTCTCCATGTTTCATAACGAAAAGGAGCTGTTTAAGGCAAACGTACTAAAGGTGGCGCATCACGGCTCCACGACAAGCTCTTCCATCGGCTTCCTTGAAACCGTGGATGCGGATATCGCCGTCATATCCGTTGGCGCAAGCAATCCATACGGACATCCCGATTTCGACATACTGAGCAGGCTGAATTTTGCGGGCTGCTCGGTCGTTCGCACCGATGAGCGCGGAACGGTCGCTGCGTTCTCGGACGGCAAATCTGTTACGATCGAATATCAAAAACCCGAAAGGTGATTTATGGCTCAATACTGCGAAAAATGCAATGCAAGGGTGGATATACCCGCTAAATACTGCCCAGAATGCGGAGAAGTGCTAACGGAAACGAACGAAAGCGCCGCTCGCGCCGATTATTCGCGCGATGTGCAGAGTGCTGCTCGAAGCACCTCGGGCGGGATACGCTTCAATTTCAGCAAGCCTCTGTCGTTTGTTTTGGCACTCGTGATGCTGGCAACCTTCTTTTTCCCTTGGATGAGTGCAAATGCCGTGCTGAACGGAACGAAGCTGCTCACAAACAGGGGCGTGAATATCTTTGAACTGCCGTCGTTCATAAGCGGCTGTATAGACAAAGCATTAAAGCTCGCAGGTTCGGGCTCGGAGCTTACTCAGGAGGGCGAGCATCTCGTTTGGCTTCTGAACGGCATGCTTTTGCTCTTGACGGGTTTGTTTTTCCTGATAGCCGTCCATTTCATCCTTTTCGGAGTGATCGGGCTGTTTTCCGCCGGAAAACTTCGCTATTACTTCGCAAGAGTCGGAGGAACGCTCTACTTTATAGCACTGCTGCTCTTTATCGGCTTGGTTTTTATCGGGAACTCCGCGTTATCTTCGATTTCCGAAAAGTCCACGGCCGAGGGAGTGATAACGCTGAATCTGTCCGTTTCGCCGACCGTGTACGTCTATGCCGCCGCCGTGCTCGCACTTGTTTTTAGAGTGCTCGGCATACGTGCGCTTCGTCGTCTAAACGCTGAAAGCTGCCTTAATCGCTGCAAATACGATGTCGCAAGGCGCGAGATCGGGCTCCTTAAAAGCAACGCGCTTATGGCAAGGCTGCCCAAAGCGTATTCAAGAGGGTCAGCAAGCAAAGAATAAGCCGATAGCTTATGAGAAAATTTTACGGATCGAAAAGGAGAATGAAATTGGAAAGAGAAAGCGCTTATTCAAGCGATACCCGTACTTCGCGTTCTTCGCGCAGGGGAAAAACTCGAGGTGATAAATACACTTGGGCAAATACTCTAAAGCGGCTTCCGCTGCTCTTGCTCATACCCATCGCAATTTTCCTGCCGCGCCTTGTCAAGAATTCGCCCGAGAAGGTGGAGCGCATCTATTCGCGCGGTATCTATCCGATCGTATCAAGACTGCTCGGCTTTTTGAATTCGCTCTTCCCATTTTCTGTCGCAGAGCTTGTGATAGTTTTTATCGGCGGTCTGCTCGTTCTTATACTTGTTGTTCGCCTTTTGAAGATACCTTTCGGCAAGCTGCGCTCGAGGGGCGAGAATCGCATAAGGTTCTTCAGCTATCTTGTTTCGCTTGGAATATTCGTGGGAATTATGCTGAACCTGTTCTACGTTCTTTGGGGCTTTAACCACTACCGTCAGCCGCTTTCTAAGCTGATGGAGCTGAACGTTCACACAAGGAGCGTGGACGAGCTTGCCGAGCTGACCGAGCATCTTGCAAAGCAGGCGGCGGAGCTTCGCACTCAGGTTGATGAGGACGAAAACGGCGTGTTCAGCGCGGGCTCGAGAGCTGAGGCGCTCAAGGCCATCCCGGAGGCTTTCCGTTCGCTCGGAAGGGACAACGAGCTTTTCGCCAATAAATGCTATAAAGCAAAAACTCCGATACTCTCTAAAACCCTTTCAAAGCTCGATATCGCCGGAATCTACATACCTTACCTCGCCGAACCAAACGTAAACGCAGAACAGCCCGATCTGTACTTCTTGAGCGGCGCATCGCACGAGATGGGGCATTATTTCGGCTTTGCCGCCGAGGATGAGGCGAATTTTATCTCATACTATGCTTCGCTTTGGTCAAATGATCCTGCGTTCCGCTATTCGGCGGTGATGGCGGCGCTCTCGTCCTGCGCAAGCAGCCTGTATTCAAACGATTACGATAAATATGCCGATATTTGGTACAGATGCTATTCCGAGGGCATGCAGCGCGACCTTGAAAACTATCGCGAGTACTATAAAAAATACGAAAACCACCCCGCAGCGCAGGTCAACAACAGCATAAACGATGCATATTTGCAGTATCATGGACACAGCGACGGCCTGAAGAGCTATGGCAGGGACGTTGATCTTCTGCTCGCACTCTACGAGCAGGGCGGTATGGAATACAGGCCTTGATAAGCTTGAAATACCGAATTCTATCGAAAAGGAGATGAAAAGCATGAGAACGGTAATAGTCTATTACTCTCTGAACGGAAATACCTCTTATGCCGCGGAAAGAATCGCAAAGAAACTCGGTGCGGAGCTTATTCCGATCGTTCCCGAGAAGGCATACCCTGCGAAGGGACTTAAAAAGTTCTTCCACGGCGGAAAAAGCGCAATGAAGAACGAAACGCCCAAGCTCAAGCCGTATAGCTTCAATGCCGACGGCTTCGACCGTGTGATACTCGGCACGCCCGTTTGGGCAAGCAATATTGCGCCTCCGCTTCGCAGCTTTATCGAGGAAAACAGAGCTACTTTGAGCGAAAAGCGGATCGCGGCGTTCGTATGTCTCAGCGGCTCGGGTGCAGGCAAGGCCATGGAAAAGCTCAAAGCCTGCCTCGGTACCGACAGCCTTGAAGCCGAGCTTGCGCTGATCGATCCCAAGGATAAGCCGCGGGAGGCGAACGACAAGCGTATCGCCGATTTCTGCGATGCACTCATAGGCTGCTGAACCTCGGGGGAAAAGAAAAATGTCGCTTGAAAGAGCAAAGGAATATCTGAAAAGCGTGGGCTTTGAGGATAGGATAATCATTCCCGATCACAGCAGCGCAACGGTCGCCGAGGCAGCCGAAGCACTTGGCTGCGAACCCGGAATGATAGCAAAAACGCTTTCGTTCATGCAAGGGGACAAGCCGGTGCTGATACTTGCCGAGGGCATGGCTCGTATAGACAATGCCAAGTATAAGGTGCGCTTTGGCTGCAAAGCGAGAATGATCCCGGGAGAGCTTGTGGAGCAGCTTGTTGGGCACGCCATTGGCGGCGTTTGCCCGTTCGGTGTGAACGAAGGCGTTAGGGTCTATCTCGACGAAAGCCTTAAGCTGCATCAAACCGTCTATCCCGCCGCCGGCACCGATCACAGTGCGGTCCGGCTCGAGATACACGAGTTTGAAAAGGTCTGCCCCGATGCCGAGTGGGTGGACGTTTTCAAAATGCCCGAATGATCGGGGAATCTGGGAAAGTAATTCAAAATCAAGTAATTTTTGGAGGAAAAACATGAAAAAACGTGCAATCATCATAGTTTTAGACAGCGTTGGCATAGGCGAGCTGCCCGATGCTGCGGATTTTGGCGATGTCGGCTCCCATACCCTCGGAAACACCTACGCCGAGCGTCCGATGAACATTAAAAACCTGCTTTCGCTCGGTCTCGGAAACATCGAAAATTCGCGTATGCCTGCTTCGGAGCACCCGAGAGCAGCATACGGCAGAGCTGCGGAGCTGACCCATGCCAAGGATACCACGAGCGGGCATTGGGAGATGGCGGGGCTGCAGATGGAGGTGCCGTTCAAGACATATCCAGATGGCTTCCCGCGCTCGATAATGAATGATTTTGAAATGAAGATCCATCGGGGAACGCTCGGAAACTGCGTTGCCTCGGGAACGGTCATAATAAACGAGCTCGGCGACGAGCATGTTCGCACCGGCAGGCCCATCATCTATACCTCGGCGGACAGCGTTTTTCAGATCGCGGCGCATGAAGAGGTGATCCCGCCGGAAAAGCTCTATCAAATGTGCGAGATAGCAAGGGAGATACTCATGGGCGAAAATCTCGTAGGAAGGGTGATCGCGCGCCCGTTCCTCGGCTCAAACGGGGATTATAAGCGCACCGAGAACCGCCGCGATTTCGCTGTTGAGCCCGTCGGTGAAACGATACTCGACAGATTGACCGAGCGCGGAAAGGAAGTCGTCGCGATCGGCAAGATAGAGGATATCTTCTGCCATAGGGGCATAACCACCGTCGATCACACTAAGAACAACGTCACGGGAATAGAATCCACGATAGAATTTTTGAAGAAGGGCAGGGGAGATTTCATCTTCACAAACCTTGTGGATTTCGATGCGCTATACGGCCATAGAAACAATGTTGAGGGCTATGCGGAAGCGCTTGAATACTTCGACAAAAAGCTGCCCGAGATAATGGACGCCATGAGCGATGACGATTTGCTTATCATAACCGCAGACCACGGCTGCGATCCCACCACGCCGAGCACAGACCACAGCCGCGAATACATTCCCGTGCTCGTTTGGGGAAGAAAGGTGCAGCCCGTTTCGCTTGGAACGCTTCCCACCTTTGCGGATATAGGCGCAAGCGTAGTGGATTATCTTCTCGGCGAAGGCTTCAATTGCGGAGAATCCTTTATAGGGAAGCTTAATATAGAATAAAAAACAATATAGTGCATCGAAAAGCAGCTCGAGCTCGGGCTGCTTTTGACTTGTCAACAAATCGATAAACAATTTTCAAAAAGGACTTGACAAGATTGGTTTATAATGATAAACTGCACACGAGGTTTATAAAACTAAACTTAACCGGAGAGGTTTAAAAATATGTTTGAAAAACTGCTCTGCGAAAGCGATTACCGCTTTATGGACGTTATCTGGTCAAACGAGCCTGTGGGCTCGACCGAGCTTGTGAAGCTCTGCGAAAGGGAGCTTGGCTGGAAGAAGTCCACCACCTACACCATGCTGAGAAAGATGTGCGAAAACGGTTTTGCGAAAAACGAGGCTTCAACCGTTACATCGGCTGTGCCGAAAACCTCGGTTCAAAAAAAGGAGAGCGAGTTTTTCATAAACCGCGATTTCGGCGGCTCGCTTCCGGGCTTCCTCATTTCGTTCTTCGGCGGTAAGACCATCTCCGAGGACGAGGCGGAGGAGCTTAAAAAGCTTATCGACAGCCATAAAAAGTAGCGGGAGGTGAAGATCATGAAAGAATTCACGCTGACCGTTCTGAATATGAGCATATCAGGCGCAATAGTGATCCTTGCGATCCTGCTTGCAAGGCTGATCCTTAAAAAAGCGCCGAAGAAATGGTCATATCTTCTCTGGGGCGCAGCGGCGTTTCGACTCTGTTGCCCCGTGAGCATCAAATCGGCGATAAGCCTGTTTAACTTCGTTCCAAAGGCCGCGAACACCGCCGAAAATGCCTCGAATACATTCCGAGCATAGTTCACTACACGCAGGCGCCGATAACGATAAATACGCCTCTGCCGAATATAACGCCCATGCCGCAAGCAACACCGCATGCTGTTCAAACAAGCATACCCGCTGCGGTGCATGAAGCGACCTCCGCGCCCGCCGCAACTCAGGGCGTTATCGCGGGTTTGACCGAGAATATCGGCGGCTCGGGCGGAGCGGGCAGCGCCGCGCAGGCGGCCTCGTCAGTCGGTATTGTCGAGGTGCTGATGACGGCCGCAGTCGTGCTTTGGATAGTCGGAATGATAGCACTTATCGCATACAGCGTTATCGGCTACATCAAAATGTATCGCAAAATGTCCACAGCCGTTCGGCTCGAAGGCAGTATCTATCAAAGCGAGCTTGTGCGCTCGCCGTTCATCCTCGGCTTCATCCGTCCGAAGATCTATATTCCATACGGTCTTAGCGATGAGGCATGCAGCTATGTGCTCGCGCATGAAAGATACCATATAAGGCGCGGCGACCATATCATAAAGGTCTTTGCTTTCCTGCTGCTTGCGCTGCATTGGTTCAACCCGCTCTGCTGGCTCGCGTTCTTTCTTTCGAATAAGGATATGGAGATGAGCTGCGATGAAAAGGTCTTGGGCGAAAAGCTCGATATCAGAAGCGAATACTCATCGACTCTCTTGAGCTTTGCCGTCAGCAAGCAGTTTCCCTCACCAAGCCCCCTCGCTTTTGGCGAAAGCGGAGTAAGGAGCCGCATTAAAAACGCTATGAATTATAAAAAACCGAAGTTTATCGTAACGATCATCGCGCTCGCTCTCTCGCTTGCGGTGCTCGCCGCCTGCGTTGCGAACCCAGCGAACGCTCCGGAAACCGATCCGAAACAGTCCGGCGCACCCATAGCGCCAATGACCGCACCGACCGCCGAGCCGACCGCTGCACCTAACGCCGAAGAGCCCGTAGGCGTAGTGTTCGCCGATCCCGTATTCGAAGTGGAGTACAGAAAAACTCGCTCCGATGATGCCGGTAATATCATCACCGATGAAGAGCTGCTCGGCGTAACGAGCCTTTCCTTCGGCTTTTCAACTAACAGCAGCTTCTCGGAGATAAGCGACATTTCGGACGTTGCGAAATTCAAGAATCTCGAAACTTTTAAGCTCAATAAGCGCTTCGGATCGCAGGCGATCGACATTGAGCCGCTTTCCGAGCTGACGAGCCTTCACTCCCTTTGGCTGTATAACTGCGGCGTGAGTGATCTTGCACAGCTCGGTGGTCTCACGGGGCTTCATCAGCTCATTCTCGGCGGCAACGGAGTTAGCTTGGAGGGCTTGGATACGCTCGGGAATTTTACCGAGCTGCGCTATCTGATGCTTGAAAACTGCGGTATCGGTGATATTTCGTTTATCGAGCCGCTGACGAAGCTTAAAGATCTGGATCTGAGCGGCAACTCGATAAGCAATCTGTATCCTCTTAGGAGGCTTACCGAGCTTGAAACGCTTACTCTTGACAACAACGAGATCAACGGCATAGAACAGCTTTGCGAGGAAGGGCTGTTCCCGAAGCTTAGGGTGCTTTCGCTCAACAATAACTGGATCTCAAACGTTTATTCGCTTCGCTATCTTAACTCGCTCGAGCAGCTTATGCTGAGCGATAACTGGCTCGATGAGAACCATGTTCTCTCGCTTTCACAGATGCTGCCGAACTGCGAGATCGTTTATGAGAGCGCGGAGAATTCGGCCGATTATTGGGCTGTTGACCTCGACGGCGACGGAGCGGAGGAAAGATTCTGCCTGAGCCTTGCACTGCTCAAAAACGAATCGTACACCATACCTTATCTTATCGGAGAGAACGGCGAAAACCTCGGCGGTCTGGATATGATAGGCTATTCGCGTGTATGGAATCGCAGCTATATCCTGACTGAAAAGGAAGGCATCGGAAGGTGCATCATGGTTTATAAGCCCGGCTATGCAAGCGGCGGTGAATGCGAGTATTCGTACAAGCTCTATACCGTTAAAAACGATGCACTGATCTGCGCCGAGGAGCGCAGCATCAATTTCACGGTTCACGGCAGCGTGCCCGCTCAGCCGAACGATATCGACAAGGTGCTTGAGTTTGCGGGCGAAGTAAACGCTCTTCTTGAAAGAGGAACGCTGCTTATGAGCGCCGATGCGTACTGCGGCTTGACAAAATTCGGGCTCTTCGACCGCGAAAGCGGCGAGCATATCGACACCACGGGCTGTGAATGCGTTATAAATTCAAACGGTCTGACTATCACAAGCAATCTGCCCGCCGCGCCCACATCGGATGGCGGTTCACCCGCTGTTTCCCTGCCGTTTTGCATGTTCACTCAGCGCGATCCGCTTTGCTTCGAAAGCCTCTCTGTTCTCGACTTTGTGCTTGGCGCTCGAGTTGACTTCCCGCGCGAAGGAAGCGTTAGGGAAAAGCTCGAGTACGCAAACTATGTGCTTGAAAGCAACAGGGCGCTGGCCGAGGCGGGCGAGTACGTCGGCATCGGCAACTATACCGGCGTTCACATCATCAAGGAGAGCATCGACAGCAGCGGCGTGAGAAGCTATCTTGTTTACATTCCCAAAGAGCTGCTGCTTTATAATACCGACCGCAACTATGTGCTCGTCAGCGGCGACAGCGTGATAGGGGTCTTTTCCGATCCCTCAGCCTTTATGGACGAATCGGCGTTGAACGATGCGATAGAGGCGGCGCGGGAATACCTTCTTGCCGCCGGCTACTCGGAAGCTGCGTCGGTATCGAGCCTGAGGCTTGCCAAGGTGATCGAGAATGAAAACGGCACTATACGCTACTTCGTAAGCTTCAATAGACCGGCGATGTTCGTAACGGTCGAGAACGGCGCGGTTCTCTACACTTCGCCCGATCTCGGTACGGTTGAAGCCCAGCTTCGCCTTTCCTATCCGCAGTACTTCGGTCTGCACGCGGACTATTTGGTTGTTTATATCACCAAACGACACGATCACGATGAATACTGCTGCATACTTACGGAAGTAACGAACAGCATATTTGATGACTTCTCCGGGCTTCCGCGTATCAGTCTTGAAGAGATGAATATCATACTTTCAACATACAATGCGGACAGGGAAAGTGTCAACGTTTATTTACCGTACGCATTGGAGGAAATGCGGGCGTATTTCATGAGCAAGCTCTTTGACTGAAGTGTTTGAAACGCGCTCGGCATGGCAAAAGGCACTCGGCACTTATAGTCGATCCTCGTAAGTGATGTGCTCATTGACCGGAGATAAAAACGGCACCGCCGCACGGAAATCCGTGCGGCGGCGCTTTATGATTTGTTCGGTTTTATAGCGCAGATATCAATCTATGCCCATCGATATACGCATGATGCTGAGTGCATCGGAAACGGCAATGGTGCCATTCTCGTCCATGTCGGCGATAAGGGTCTGAAGCTCGGTAAGCTCAAGAATGCCCATCGCAGCGCGAAGCGCCATCAGCGCATCCGCCATCTCAACGGTGCCGTTCATATTGACGTCGCCGGGGAGATAATCGGGCTCCTCGTTGATATAGCCGGGGATGGAGATGTTGTCCACCCAGCCGCAGTCCGCGCCGGTGTGGGTGGAAACGTCCTTATGGAACTCCCACTTGAAGGTGTAAGACCTTGTTGCGGTTGCGGTGAAGGTTACGGTTGCCCAATCCTGCTCGCCGTGGATGGTGTTGCGAACGCTGTTGTCAACGTAGAAATTGAGCTTATCGTAGCTCGCCTCGCTGCTGACCTTCCAATCGAAGGAAACAACGTCGCCTGCGTTGAGCGCAACGGTAACGGTGAACGCCGCGTCGGAGCTGTTCACGCCGCGGTTGTCGCTGCGAACGCTGACCCTGCCGGGATCGCTTATGGGATCTACGACCCAGTGATACGTGCCAACGGAGTTATTGAATTCGAGCGTGCCGTTTTCAACGTTGGCCGCCTCATCGAAGGAGGGAACGCCATTGACATGCACGAGCGTTTGCGCGGTGTAGTAAACATCGTTGATAAGGTCATGGGCGCGCGCGGTGATAACGGCGGTGCCGACGGCAACTGCGGAAACGGTAGCCTTGCGGTTGTTGCCAACAACGGTCGCAATCGCTTCGTTGGAGCTTGTCCAGCTGATCTCGTAATTGTTTGCGTTCACGGGCTCGCGAAGCGCGCTGATAACCGCGTAACCGCCTGCGTACATATCGATCGAAGCGGGATCGAGCGTGAGCGTGGTCAGGGCAACGGGCTCAAGGGGCTGATCGTGGATCGTGATGCCCATGTACTGAAGCGAAGAGGCTGCGCCTGCGGGGGGATTGTAAATGCCGCCGACGGGCTTAATTGTGATAGCACCGCCGCCGCTGATGGAGCAGGAGCTGCCGGTGAACACGAGGGGCGCGAGAAGGTCGTACATATTCTCAACGTCATGGTACTGAGAGGGATCATAGCCTTCCTGCGGCACGAAGCCATAGATACCGTCCTCGATTTCCTGAGTTGTGTTCGCGGTAAGCGCGATCCTGAAATTGCGAACGAAATCCGATGCATTCTGTCCGGTAACGTTCTGAAGCGCGTTGGGGAAGCTGAAACCGTCCGTAAGCTTTTCAAGAAGCGCGCGGAAGGTGGAGTTGCCGTGCTGGGTGTAGATATACTGCGCAAAGAACGAAACCTGTGCGTAAAGCGCGAGAAGGTCGTTCGTGTTCAGATAGTTGCTCCAGGAATACATCGAGTAGCCCTTGTGGAGGCTGTAGGCGCTGGTATACTCATGCTCGGTGGGCGGGTTGAGCCAGTCGTTATTGGTGGAGAACCTGTAGTTGAGCCAGCTCTGTATACGGGAAACAACCGAGCTGCCGGGGTAGCAGATCTCCTCGGCTGCGGCGCTCATGCACTCGTTGATCCAGGTGTCGGTGCCGCCTGCCGAGTAGTTGATAAGATGCTGGTATTCGTGAACCATCGTGCCGTAGGTGCTCTCAAGATCGATGATGACCTCGCCGTTCACACGCTCGTAGTAAACGCCGGGGTAGGTGTCGATATTGAGGATCGGCATGCCGTTGTAGTAAAGATCGCTCGAGGAGAAGAAGCCTGCAACGTAGCCTTCGCCGGGCTGCCAGCCGTCGTCGATGTTGTAGTAAAGTATGTTCAGCCTGCCGTCACCGTTGGTGCCGTTGGAATGATCGCCGAAGGAGGACTGCATAAGCTCGAACTTGGAGTCAAACTCCGCAGCGGCCATATCACCGAAGCTCTCGTCGATCTGATCGAGGGGGTATACATTGGCGGCGGTGGAGGTGGGAGTCCAAATGTAGCAATGATCGCCTTTGGCAAGCACCTTGAACTGAACGCTCGTGGAGGGGAGGGGGCAGTAGGTGCTGTTGATTTGGAAGTTGTGCGTGTCGCCAACGTTGAAGGATGTGGCGATAACGGCTCCGTCAGTCACAGGATCTGCGGGGATGCCGGCGGCCTCGTTCTGCTCGGCGATAATGCCGTCAACATCTAATTTATAGGGGCGATCCATAACGGCGCGATCGGGTTCATAACCGATCGAATTGCCGCCGACGGTGGTTTCGATAAGTCCCGCCATATTGCCGGTGGAGGCGGTGGCGGAGGAACTGGTGGAGGGGTTGTAGATAACTACGTAGTCGCCGCTGTAGCCGTCGCTGCCGTCGTCGTCAAACTCAACGTTGGCATTGACAAGCTTCGGCTGCTCAACGGTCTTTGCGAATGCCGAAAGGGGCAGCACGGAAAGAACGAGGAGCATGGCAATGATAAGTGCGGTAAGCTTCTTCATGGTTTTTCTCCTTTGGGAAATTTCACGTTCGCACCGCTTTCCGATAGGGAAAACGCGCAAAAGCTGATTCAATTTTACCACACTTTAGCCACTTGTTAAAGAACAAGAGGCAATATATTATACCGAGCTTTTTGCGAAATGGGCTGCAAAGAACAAAACTCTTAAATATATTGATTTTTTCTGAGCGTAACTATTGACTTTTTTCGCCATAAGGGGTATCATACGCCAAAGTAAAGAGTATAAAATCGCCATCTGTATGGAAAGCGAAACAGAAGGCGGTAAAACACCCAAGAAAAACTGTTTTACGAGGTTTGGATATGGAACAGAAAAAGAAAACTCTCGTCATCGGCGTTATCGGCGCCGACGTCCACGCAGTGGGCAACCAGATCCTCTACCATGCGTTCAGCGACGCGGGCTTCAACGTTATCAATCTCGGCGTAATGGTCTCCCAGGAGGAGTTCATCGCCGCCGCGATCGAGACCAATGCGGATGCGATCATCGTTTCGTCTCTGTATGGTCAGGGCGAGCTCGACTGCCGCGGCCTTCGAGAGAAGTGCGATGAAGCGGGTCTTGAGCACATACTGCTGTACGTGGGAGGCAACATCGTTATCGGAAAGCAGCCCTTCGATGAGGTTGAGAAGCGCTTCAAGGCGATGGGCTTCGATCGCTCCTTCCCGCCGGGAACCCCGCCTGAGGTGGATATCGAGGCGCTCAAAGAGGATCTGCACGTTGAGGACTGATCCCGTAAGCGGGGTCGCAGCGTTATAACGCTTAAAGCTTATGAATCCGGTTCTATTGATAGATTTCGGAAGTACATACACCAAGGTCACGGCCGTCGATATCGATGAGCCGCGCCTTTTGGGAACTGCAAATTCCTATACCACCGTTCAAACAGATATAAACAACGGGCTTGCCGATGCTCTTATTAAATTGGAGCAGACGACCGGCAGGCTCGATTTTTCTGCCCGTTATGCGGCTTCGAGTGCTGCGGGCGGTCTTCGTATGCTTGCAAGCGGATTGGTTCCCGAGCTGACAGCGGAGGCGGCCAAAACCGCCAGCCTCGGAGCAGGCGCTAAGGTTTTAAAGACTTATGCGTTTAAGCTCACCGAGGATGATGCCGAGGAGATCAAAAAGCTTTCGCCGGACATCTTCCTTCTTTGCGGCGGCACGGACGGCGGCAATACCGACACCGTGATCCACAACGCTAAGGTTTTACGGGATATCGGCGGCGATTATCCTATAATCTACGCAGGCAACCGCAACGCCGCGCGCGAATGCGAGCGAATCCTTGAAGGCAGGGAAGTGCATATAACCGAAAACGTTATGCCAACCTTCGGAAAGCTCAATATAGAGCCCACCCAAAGGGAGATACGCGAAGTGTTCCTTGCTCGGATCGTTCAGGCCAAGGGGCTATCGCAGGCAAGCGAGCTTATAAGCGGCATTATGATGCCGACTCCATCGGCGGTCATGGCGGCGATGAAGCTTCTTGCCGAGGGCACCAAAACCCTGAGCGGCATAGGCGATCTTGTTGCCGTGGATGTCGGCGGCGCAACAACGGATATCTACTCCGTTTGCGAAGGCCTTCCGGACGATCCGCGAACAAGCCTAAAGGGACTTCCCGAGCCGTACATTAAGCGCACGGTAGAGGGCGATATCGGCATGCGCTACAGCATCCATGGCATAGTGGATGCGGCGGGTCTCGACCGCGTGGCCGAGATAGCGGGGCTGAGCGAGGAGCGAACGAGCGAAATAATCGAAATGTTTGCAAACAACACCGAGCTTCTTCCCACCGATGCGGAGACCCAAGCAGTGGATGAGGCGCTCGCGAGCATGGCTGTGCGCGTTGCGGTCACAAGGCACGCGGGCAGGCTTGAAGAAATGTTCGGCCTCGGCGGGCTCAAGCTCGTTCAAACCGGCAAAAACCTTACTAACGTGGATAAGCTGATCGTCACCGGCGGCTCCTTGATCCACACCGAGCACACCGGGCGCATCGCGTCCTACAGCTTTTATGATGAGCAGGAGGATCCCGAAGCCCTCCGCCCGAGAAACGCCGACGTATTGGTCGATAGAAAGTACATAATCGCCGCGATGGGGCTTTTAAGCGAGCATCATCCCGAAGCGGCGCTCAAAATAATGAAACAGGAGTTAGTTAAAGATGATACTGCAAAATAAGCGCATTCCCGACGACGAATTCTACGCTATACGCGAGGAGGTTCTCAAACAGTGGCCCACCGGCGCAGAGGTTGACTTCAAAGAAGCGATCGAGTACCATAAGGCCATGCCCGCCCACAAGGTCTTTTCCAAGAAGCTTGTGGATGCAAAAAACAATGGCGTTACCCTGATCCAGCCCCGCGCCGGCGTTGCTCTGATCCAGGATCAGATCGAGCTACTCACCTATCTTCAGGATAAGGGCGAGGCGGATCTTTTGCCCACCACGATCGACAGCTACACCCGTCAGAACCGCTACGAAGAGGCGGAGACCGGCATTCGCGAATCCATGAAGGAGCGCCGCTCACTTCTCAACGGCTTCCCAGCGGTCAACCACGGCGTTGAAGGCTGCCGCAGGCTCATAAACAACCTCGACACCCCGATTCAGGTTCGTCATGGCACGCCCGATGCAAGGCTTCTTACCGAGATCACCTACGCGGGCGGCTTCACCAGCTACGAAGGCGGCGGCATCTCCTACAACCTTCCCTACGCCAAGAACGTTCCGATGGAAAAGACCATCCGCGATTGGCAGTATGTGGACAGGCTGACCGGCATCTACGAGGAAGCGGGCGTTTCGATCAACCGAGAGCCCTACGGTCCGCTGACCGGCACCCTCGTTCCCGCCTGCATCTCCCATGCCGTTGCTATCATCGAGGCGCTTCTTGCCGCCGAGCAGGGTGTTCGCAATATCACCGTAGGCTACGGTCAGTGCGGCAACCTCGTTCAGGACGTTGCGGCCATCCGTGTGCTCGATGAGCTCACCAATGAATACCTTGAGAAGTACGGCTATAAGGACGTTGTCGTTACCACCGTATTCCATCAGTGGATGGGCGGCTTCCCGCAGGATGAGGCCAAGGCTTTCGGCGTTATAAGCTGGGGCAGCGCGACCGCCGCGCTTTCCAAGGCCACCAAGGTTATCGTCAAAACTCCGCACGAGGCCGCAGGCGTTCCCACCATGGAAGCAAACGCGCAGGGACTTCGCTGCACCAAGCAGGTCATCTCCATGCTCTCCGATCAGGTCTGCACCGCGAAGAACCTTGAGGAAGAGAAGGAAATGATCCGCCGCGAGACCCGCTGCATCGTGGACAAGTGCTTCGAGCTCGGCGATGGCGACGTTGCCGCGGGCACCGTTCGCGCAGTTCTCTCCGGCGTTCTGGATATCCCGTTCGCTCCCTCCCGCTTCAACGCGGGCAAGATGCTCCCCGCGCGTGACAACGACGGCGCTATCCGCATCTACGAGATGGGCAACCTGCCCTTCACCGAGGATATCAAGGAGTTCCACCGCGCCAAGATCGCCGAAAGGGCGAAGGCAGAGAAGCGCAACGCCTCCTTCCAGATGGTCATCGATGACGTTTACGCCATCAGCAAGGGCAGGCTCGTAGGCCGTCCGCAGGGACTCAAGAACAGCTAAAAGCATGGAAACGATCCTTGAACTGATCTGCGAGTTTTTCGCTGAAGCGATCGAAGCTCTTGTCGGATCCAAGCTTAAAAAGAAAAGTAAAGCAAAAACAAATTCAACGAGGTAAAATAACATGAAAATCGTAGACCTTATTTGCTCCGCAGGCCGTACCGGCTTCTATTTTGACGATCAGCGCGCCATTAAGGGCGGCGCCAAGTCCGATGGCTTTGCATACGTTGGCGAGCCCAAGACCGCGGGCTTCACATCCGTGCGTATGCCCGGCGAGTCCATCTCCGTTATGCTCATTCTTGAGAACGGCCAGATCGCTTATGGCGACTGCGCTGCGGTTCAGTATTCCGGCTGCGGCGGACGCGATCCACTTTTCCTCGCAAAGGACTTCATCCCGATCATCGAGAAGCACATCAAGCCTGCGCTCGTTGGCAAAGAGGCCGATAATTTCCGCGAGCTTTCCGCAATGCTCGAGGCGATTACCGTGGACGGCAAGCGCCTTCACACTGCCATCCGCTATGGCATGACTCAGGCCATCCTCGATGCCGTTGCAAGGGCAACCGGCCGCATGATGTATGAGGTCGTTGCCGATGAATACGGCTGCAAGTTCGAGGATAAGGAACTCGATATCTTCACCCAGTCCGGCGATGATCGCTATACCAACGCTGATAAAATGATAATCAAGGGTGCTCAGATCCTGCCCCATGCGCTTATCAACAACGTAAAGACCAAGCTCGGCGAGCATGGCGAGTTGCTTCTTGAGTACGTCAAGTGGCTCAGCGACCGCGTTCTTGCGCTTCGCACGAGCGAGGACTATAACCCCATCTTCCATATCGATGTTTACGGCACCATCGGCGCTGCGTTCGGCAACGACAACTACAAGGGCATGGCCGACTATATCGCAACCCTCGAAGAGGCCGCAAAGCCCTTCCACCTCCGCATCGAAGGCCCCATGGACGTTGAGGATCGTGAAAAGCAGATGCTTGCGCTTCAGGCTATCACCCGTGAGCTCGACGAGCGCGGCATCAACGTTGAGATCGTAGCCGATGAGTGGTGCAACACTCTCGAGGATATCAAGTACTTTGCCGACAACAAGGCGGGCCACATGGTTCAGATCAAGACCCCCGACCTCGGCGGCATCAACAACACCATCGAAGCCGTTCTTTACTGCAAGGAGCGCGGCATCGGCGCCTATCAGGGCGGCACCTGCAACGAGACCGACCGCAGCGCACAGGTCTGCGTACAGTGCGCCATGGCAACTCGTCCCGATCAGATCCTTGCCAAGCCCGGTATGGGTGTTGACGAGGGCTACATGATCGTTTACAACGAGATGCAGCGCATCCTCGCCTACGCAAGGGCTAAGAAAGCGAAGTAAGCCTTACAAAAAAATAAGTATCATCTTCGAGCGACCCGCTTTGCGGGTCGTTCGTGCGTAACGGGAAAATATATGCGGAACAGCCGCAGGGAGGGGCTTGACAAATCGAATCATGCGTACTAATATGATTGATACACTAACGAGCTCTCGGAGGCACCATGAAAAGAAAAGTTCTTGCCCATATCGGCTTTTTGCTCTATATCGTCCTGCTCATTTGGCTCATTATCTTCAAACTCGAGCCGAGGTTTTGGGCTCTTCCGCAAACCGGGCGCAGCTTGAACCTAATCCCGTTTGGCGCTTCGATGATGCAGAACGGCGGCATAAGTCTTTCGGAGATCGTTTATAATGCGCTGTTCTTCTTGCCGCTCGGAATGTATCTCTCTTTTTTGAATGTCACAAAAAAGGCTTGGCATGGGATACTCATTGGCTTAACCGTCAGCATCGCATTTGAAGCCGTGCAGTTCGCTTTTAAAATCGGTGCTTCGGATATTACGGACGTTATTATGAATACTCTCGGCACGGCGATAGGTGTATTGATCGGCATTAAGCTCGGATTAAAAGCCGATGCCGTATGTATCTTTTTGCTTATTGCGCAGTTCATACTGCTTTCGTGCTATATCGCTCTGCTCCTAATGCAGTAAAATACTGTAAAAACCATTCAATCATACTTGAAAATTCAGCCCTAATTGGAGTATAATAGAAAAGATGCGTAAAAGTGTTTACCGATGCTTTGCGCAAAAAACATTATTGGAGCAAACATGGAAATTTTAAACGTTGCATGGGAATTCATTCAGGCAAACTGGATGAACGCCATAATGTGGATCATCGGCGGCATACTCATCTATCTCGCCATCAAGAAGGATATGGAGCCCACGCTCCTGCTGCCGATCGGCTTTGGCGCTATCCTCGTAAACCTGCCCGGTTCGACCCTCACCGAGCCCGGCCAGATAATAGAGCTTCTCTATAAAAGCGGCATCGAAAACGAGTTTTTCCCGCTGGTGCTCTTTATAGGCATCGGCGCGATGATCGATTTCGGCCCCGTGCTCACCAACCCGAAGCTTATGCTCTTCGGCGCGGCGGCTCAGTTCGGAATATTCTTCACGCTTTCCATGGCAACTCTCGTGGGCTTCCTTCCCAAGGAAGCGGCGAGTATAGCCATAATCGGTGCGGCGGATGGCCCCACCAGCATCGTTGTTGCAAATGCGCTCGGTATAAGTACCAATAATCCGGGTCTTTTCGGCGCGATCGTTGTTGCGGCATACTCCTATATGGCGCTCGTTCCGATAGTTCAGCGCCCGGTTATCAAGCTGATAACCACCAAAAAGGAGCGCCTCATCCGAATGGAGTATAAGCAGCAGGATGTTTCCAAATTCACCCGCATCCTGTTCCCGATAGTCATAACCGCGGTCGTCGGCTTCGTGGCTCCCGGCGGTCTGCCGCTGATCGGCTGCCTTATGTTCGGCAACCTCATCCGCGAGTGCGGCGTTCTTAACTCCCTCTCCGAAACCGCGCAGAAGGTGCTTGCAAACCTTATCACCATCTTCCTTGGTCTCTCAATTTCCTACACAATGAAGGCCGCAAGCTTCCTTCAGACTCAGACTCTTATCGTGCTCGGTCTCGGCCTTATCGCATTCGTTTTCGATACTGTTGGCGGCGTTTTCTTCGCAAAGCTTATAAATATCTTCGCCAAGAAGAAAATCAACCCCATGATCGGCGCGGCTGGTATCTCTGCGTTCCCGATGAGTGCGCGCGTTGTGCATAAGATGGGGCAGGAGGAGGATAATCAGAACTTCCTTCTGATGCACTCCATCGGCGCAAACGTTTCGGGTCAGATCGCTTCCGTTGTTGCGGGCGGTCTTATCCTCAGCATCTTCACTTCTTTCCCGAACTGATAGGAGGATGAAAAATGCACGGTTTAACCAATATTCTTAAAAGCGGCATCCTTACGCCGAACACCGATAATTTCCAATTCATAGATTCGCTGAAGGTCATGGCTCGCGGAATGCTCTCCATCTTCATAGTTACCGCCATCCTTATCCTTCTCGTTGTCGTGCTCAATAAGTACAGCAAGAAAAAGAACGGCGAGGATAAATAGGGCGTGGACTATGAAAACCATTGACGTTTACCTTCAATACTTCAAGGCAGACTGCATGGCAAATGGCGTTCAAAGAAACGGCGCCGCCGTGCGACTCACCGCCGAGAGCGATGCTGGTCAGATAACCTACACCGTTTCGGTTTCATTTTTCCAGCATGAAGCGGACGATGACTTCCGCATCTCCTACGATGCGGAGGCAACAAAGATCCTCTACCAAGCCAAGGGTCGCCGCTCCAAAAAGCGCGAGCAGACTGAGCTTATGCCCGCTCTTCGCGAGCATGCAAACGAGCTTGCCGCATCATTAAACGGCACCATCTGCTGGGAAAGCCCGCTTATCGAAGCAAGGCTTGGCTGAAGCCGATTCAACAAATTAAGCGTACAGTGTAGTTCAAACAACTGTACGCTTTTGCTATTCAATTCAAATCGATAAGCCATGCAAATAGGTCGTACAGCGCATGGCGAAAATCAAACTAAAAAACAGTTTTAACAAGGTATGCAAGCAAAGGAACTGCGAGTATTGCGAACACCAAAGCGATCGCGGCTGCGCGAACGCCAATTCCGACTTTGGTTTCATTATCTTTAGAAGGCAGGAATCCTGTGGTGACGAATCCAATAACCTTGTTTACAAGATCGGAAACAAGCTCCGATCCGAAAACCAATAGCGATACAACAACGAACAGCGCCGCAGCAACAAAAACCAAAGGCAGCGAAAGCTTTGCGATAAGCTTTGAAAGAACCAGAATCAGCGGCCGATGGATAAGGTAGATTGACAGCGTGTTTCTGCCGGCCTTGGTGATAAACGAAAGCTTCGCTCTCGGCGTGAGCAGCATCAGACCAATGATGCACAGCGAAGAGATGATATAGCAGAGGATACGCGCAAGGATATGCGCGGGGAGCCGAGAATAATCATAGGGGTTGAAAGCGGCCTGATATCCGAGGTCCAGCTTATTAACCACAAACCAAGCTATGCAGGCAGCGATGCAAACAGAAATGATGCCAACGGCAATGCGCTTGAGCGCGGGAAGGTTTTCGATTTTGAGTGCATCCTCTTTTGAGAGCATGTAGCCAGCAAGATAATACGGATAGTACGCAACTATCCTGGAAACGGCAAATTCATTTTGAATATCACCCCAGAAGCCGCAGAGGATCGCAGCAATAACCAAAACACAAAGGCTCCACTTGCTCCTTGCAAAATAGGGAGTGATCATGCGCCAAAATATAAGTGCCAATAGGTACCACGCCGAGTAATAGGGCGAGGTTATCGAAAAAGAGCTGCCGCCCTGAAAGAACAATAAGAACAGATGCACGGCAGTAAGCAGCAAATAAGCACTTAAAAGCTTAACGATAGAACCGGCGCTCTGCGCATTTTTGCTCTTTCCGAAGAATCCCGAAGCAAAAACGAATGCGGGCATGTGGAAGAAATAGATAGCGGTAACTATGCTGCCGATCGTTGAGTTATCACTTAAGGCATATAAAAAGTGACCGAGAACAACAAAGGCAATGAGTATGCCCTTGAAATTATCCCAAAAAGCAGAACGGGCAGCGGGATTTGATCGAAGCGAATCTTTCATCATTTTCCTCTTTAATGCGTTAGTATTCTCCTGAATCTTTTGTCAAATTCCGTGATGCAGAAGGTGTAAACAAGCTCATAAAGTATGAACGCCGCTTCCATTGCGATTATTACAATATAGATCGGATAATCGGGAAGAAGCGAAAGTACGTCCTGTTTTATTATCAGCCCGCCGAGCCATATCAAAGCTGCGGCAAGCGCATTCATAAGGATAAGCTTGAGTATGAATGCGATGAACCGGTCGTGAACGGCGCTGTCCACCCCAAGCTTTATAAAGCCGTATAGCCCGAAAAACAGAGCATAGGCGAGCGGATAAAGCTTGTTCGGAATGAGCAGCAGCGACAGAAGCGCCGTGGCAAGGAAACAAACGGCAGCGGCAGCTATCCCGCCGCGCTCGTTAAGCGGTATCCATATCACGAGCGAAGCGAGAAAAAGGAGCACAAGCTTGCCGCTCGGAACAATCGAAGAAGCGTACATAAAGAGCACACCAAGCGCCGTGGTCATGGCGCCGATCGTCAGCCTTGTTGTTGGGGATAGCTTTTTCATTTAAACTGAAACTTTTTTGAAGCTTAAAAAGTTCTGAAGCCGCAGCAGGGGATGAGATTTCCTCCCATGCATTCGCAGCAGCAGTCGGCGCAGATTAGCGTTGTGCACATATTCGAGCCGCAGCCGCTCCCATAGCCTTGGCTGACGTCGTCGCCGCGTGTATAGGTGTGGTAGCTCCTCGCACCGCGAGCGAAGGTGGTTTGATAGGCATTGCGATACTCGGCATTGTTCGGGTCGAGCTTAACGGCGGTTTCAAGATAGTTCCTTGCGGCGGAATACTCGCCTGAACGGAAAAGTGCTATGCCGTAGAGGTAGTTCCATTCCGCGTTGCGGTTTGGGATATTGTTCAGCACAGCGAGCGCCTGATTAACGGCATTGCTGTTTAAAAGCTCGCGAACGCGCGCAAATTGGGAAGCGTATTCGCCTGAATAAGCGCCGTAGGATGAGCTGCCGGAATACGAGCTTCCGCTTGAATAACCGTAAGACGAGCTGCCGCCATAACTGCCGCCGGAGAAACCGCTCTGCTGGCGCTGCTTTGTTATGGTTTCGTAAGCCTCATTGATCTCCTTGAGCTTTTCGCTCGCAAGCTCCTTGAGCGGATTGTCTTGATATTTATCGGGATGGTATTTTTTAACGAGCTCAAGATACGCGGCGCGAATCTGCTCGTCCGTTGCCTTTTCGCTAACGCCAAGCACCTTATAAGGATTCATTATTCAATATCCATCCTTTCATCTTTGCTTAAAGCAGTATCGTCGGAGCCGCCGTTTAAACCTCTGCGAGCGGCTTTTTTATTCTTTCTATCGCTCGAAACGCTGTCCCACATCGCGAAAAGACCTTGGTAGAACACGTTGTCCTCTATCGCGCGGTCGGGGGAAGCTTCGCTGCGATCAAGCAGATTATATGCCGAAACGGCAGAGTTTATGGAATAGTTGATTTCGAAATCCGCATCCTCTTTTGATGCTCCCGCGATAAGAAACGGATTGTAAAGCCCGTGCCTTTCGTCCTCCTCGCGGTCGTCCCAAGCATCGAGAAAGTAGATCGCTCTGCCGAGCCAGTAGCCGAGCTCGGAAAGGATCGTCCGCGTTCGCTGCTCGCTGTCGGAGTCCATATCCGAAGGCAGCGGGGCAAGCCGCAGCACGCTTTTCATAAGCTCTCCAAAGGCGTTAGCCGCAAGATCAAGTGATGGCTCTCGCTCTGATTCGATCGCGTTCAGCGCCGCTATGCTGTCGCTTACAGCAGCATGCAGCTCGGGTGCAAACTCCCTTGCCTTTTTAAAAGCGCTTGCAAGAGGGAGCTTCGCCGCGCTGCGAAGCTTTTTGCCGTCCCGCGCATCGTCCTTGAGCTTAAACTCGGCAAGTATTACGCAAACGTCGGCGGCGTAGTCGAGTGCGGTGCTTTCCGAATCGATCATAACCTTCTTTTTGCCCAAGGGTCGAATGGGGCAGGTATGCTTAGCGCACGGGGAGAACTTGCCAGAAACATCCGATAGGAGCATCGCAAGAAAAGCGGAATCATAGCTCAGCACCAGGCGGGATAAAAGCGAATACCGCTTGCCGATGCTTCTGCAAAGCCCACAGTACCATGCATCGTATCTTTGCTTTTCCCGAACCTTCAATTCGGGGATATTCGGTCGAACGTACCCGTACATGATCCTCTCCGTTATATGGGCAAAAGGCATTGCCGTGCCCAACATTTCCCAATTATATTTTACTATAATTTCACAAGCTTTTCAACCCCAAGCGGTATTTTTTTCACGACAAACGCATGAATGGGAATATCCGATCTCTTACGGGAATGGGAAACAATTTGCAACAGCTTGACACTTAATTGAGATCAAGCGTTCACAACGACATCCAAAAACTTCTCAGCATCTTGGGCAATTACAAAACGCT
>JAFPWD010000030.1 GCA_017395105.1 Clostridia bacterium | reverse complement strand
TGAAGAAAAGATGTCACCATACGCCGCGCTGCAAAGCATAGAAAACGAGGGTAAGGAGTTTTCAGTGCGAATATGCCTGAGAACGCTGTACCACTACATAGAGAGAGGCTTGTTTCTCAATATTGGCAAAGGAGATCTGCCGCAAGGCGGCAAGCAGCGAAAGCGAAGCTATGAAAAAGTACGAAGGGCAAACAACAATCCAACGGGAACATCGATAAGCGAACGGGCTGAAGAAATAGAAAGCCGAAACGACTTCGGGCACTGGGAGCTCGATACCGTTGTTGGCAAAGCAAAAACGAAAGCAGCTCTGCTTGTGCTGACGGAAAGAAAAACAAGATATGAGCTGATTTATAAGCTCGAAAACAAAACGCAGGATGCGGTAATAGCTGCATTGAACAAACTTGAACGCAAGCTTGGTGCAAACAGATTCCGAAAGGTGTTCAAAACCATAACCTGCGATAACGGCTGTGAGAATCTCGATCATGAGGGTATGGAGAAATCTGTACAGAGCGGCAAGAGAACGAAGGTTTATTATGCACATCCGTACAGTGCATGGGAGAGAGGATCAAACGAAAACGCAAACAAACTGATACGCCGATTCATTCCGAAAGGAACAGATATCGGCAAGCTTACTCGCAAGGAGATAAAGAGGGTACAACGCTGGATGAATGATTATCCAAGAGCGATCCTCGACGGTCTGTCCGCAAAAATGGCGGTTCTTGCCCTCGGGCAAGAACCAACGGATGCCTGATCGCTGTGCTTTTGAGGGTTGGACAGTTAAAGTTGCAATTTAGATTCAGCGAGTCAGCAAGCTTCTCGAATACGGGGATAAGGCCGTTGTCGCCGAGCTTGACGTCGCAGCTTGAGCTAAGCGCGGAGAGCATGAAATTCATGCCGTTCTCGCCGAGATACTTCTCCATAAGGGTGAGGATATGGTCGGAAAGCGCCTTGTCGGTTTTAATGCGCTCCGCCATCTCAAGGAGCATGGAGGCAAGACGCTCTGCGTTCGGAGCGTAGGTTATAGTGCGGCAGCCGCTGACTGTCACATCAAGATTATTGAGCTCGCAGTCCCTGTCCTTCTGCTCGAAATCCTCGACGGCAAAGCCCTTATAGAAGATCTCCTCATAGTCCTTTTTAAGCGCTTCATAGCTCTTTTTGAGATCCGCAACTCTGTCGAATTTAATCTCAACCTGCTCGGGAAGATCGGCATCGACGAGGTCGGAGTCGCCGCTCATCAACTTGGTGAAGAATTCACTCGAGAGCTCATAGCATTTCTCGGAAAGCTCCGGAATATAGACCGAAAGACCTTTATCTGTGGTTTCGATGGTTGCGGAGATGATCGAAGAGCCGTTGTAGCGAAGCTGAACGCCGGTCAGAGCATCGGTTTGCTTGCTGTCGATCTGGAAAAACAGGCTGAGCTTGGAGAGTTTTTCCGATAAATCGATATCGCCCAAGCCGAGCTCCTCAAGGCCGAGCGAGCCGATATCGATGCCGCTCAGATCGAATGAGAGCTCCGCATCGGTGGAAACCTCCTGAATGCTCGGCTTGTATTCGCCGCACATTAGGCTTTCGACCGTTAGATTCTCTTTGGCAAGAAGCTTGTTTTCAACGAAGTTTTCCTGTGCATCGAAGAAGCGGTGCATGGGATCGCCCTTAGCCTTCTTAGGGAAGATCAGGATGGCGGCGACCGCGGCCAAGGCGACAAGCGCGCCGATTATGCCGAGAATGAGCCCCGTTTTTTTCTTCTTCACCGGAACCTGCTCGGCGGCAGTTGCAGTTTCCTCAACGACCGATGTGGGCAGACCGCAGGTCTGGCAGAACTTCTCGGTATCCGGGCAAAGCTTATTGCAATTGCTGCATTTTCTCATTATTTTTCCTCCTTTGTGGTGCTGTATGATACTGTAGCATACCCTTGATTGTATTCTATTGCATTATCCGCACTTTGTCAACTTGTTTTTTGCGAATATGTTGCCAAAACGCGGTACATTCGTTCAGCCTTTTGATGTGCGAATTGCGGCAGAGTTTCGGCCGTTACTCCACTCGAATGCGCCGCCAAGCATCCGTCAGCCTTTCAAGGCTCCACGCGGCGTTCGCGGGGCTTGTTGAAGGGAGCATGACAGCCTTGATGCCGACGATAGGCTCGATATGCTTTATATAGAGCTTCTCGGCCGTTTTGCCGTTCACAAAGATGCGCTCAATATTCGCTTTTTCGAGTATCGGACGGATATCGTTCGCCTCAAGGCATTTGATGCTCGCATCCGATGAGCCGATTATCTCGCAGCTTCGTATCACGTCCCAAACGGCGATGCGATGACGAAGAAGAAAGGCGCGGCGCTGCTCCGTGGTTTCGGGGAAGGCATCCTCAAGCACCGCAGAGATCACGCGGTAAAACCTATTTTGCGGATGGGCATAGAAGAATTCCGCCTCCCTTGATTTAACGGAGGGAAAGCTGCCAAGGATCAGTATTCTTGAATTTTCGTCATATACAGGCGGTATCGTATGAACTGTCACCTCTTCACCTCCCGAACGCATACGCAGTATCGTTATCATTATTATATTGTAAAAGCGCGGCATTTTCAACGATAGACAAAAGGTGTTTTTCCACTCTCAGCCTTTATCCTTCCATTGGCAATATATTTCCGCCATCAAATGTTAAGCGCTTGACATTCCTTGAGCACGGGAATAAAATATTAGGCGCTTAATAATCAAACGATTAACTTTTCGTATCGGGAAAGGCGGTGCTTTTTTTGAAAAAGAAATACCCCATCGGAAGGCAGCTTCACAGGCTCGATCTTCTGATGCTGCTGCATCTGCGCTCGCATGGTGAGGACTATATCCCACCTGCACAGATGAGGATGCTTGAATTCATCGAAAACAACCGCGGCTGCACGCAGGCGGAGGTGGCCGAGGAGATGCAGGTTTCCCCCGCCTCCGTTGCGCAAAGCATAAAGCGGATGGAGGCTTCGGGCTTCGTGAAAAGGGAGGTCTGCAAGGGCAATCTTCGGGCAAACAGCCTTTGCGTAACGAGCGAGGGCAGCGCCGCCGCAAAAAACTGCCGCGTGGTATTCGACGGGCTTGAAGCAAGGATGTTTCAGGGCTTTTCAGAGGAAGAAAAGCGGCTCACGAACGAGCTTATAACGCGGCTTATAGTTAATCTTGAGCCTGATGAAGTTGGCTCGATGAACAATGCTGAGCTTTCGCAGCTTGTGAACGCGGAATCCGATAAGAAAAATAAATAAATCAAGAAATGGCAGTAAACAAGGAGTTATAAATGCTTAGAAAGTTTTTCCCCGCCGTCCGGGGCTACGGCCGGCAATCGCTCGGCGCATCGTTCATGATAATACTCGAGGGCGTGCTTGAGATAATGATCCCCTTCTATATGACCAAGCTCATAAACGAGGGCATCGACGTTGCCGTTCCGAACATCAACATAATCATCAAATACGGAGCGCTGATGCTGCTTATGGCGGTTTTTGCGCTGATCACAGGCGCACTCTGCGCCCGTCTCGCCGCCGTTGCCGGCACGGGTTTTGCGATGAATCTTCGCAATATGCTCTTCACTAAGGTTCAGGATTTTTCCTTTGCAAACGTGGATAAATTCTCCTCCGCAAGCATCGTTACGAGGCTCACCACGGACGTTACGAACATTCAAAACCTTTACACGATGCTGATAAGGATGACGGTTCGCAACTTCATCATTATGATAACCGCGTTCGTGTTTGCCGTTGCCGTGAACGCACGGCTCGCACTCGTTTTCGCGGTCACCATCCCCCTACTCGCCATCGTTATGTTCTCAATCGTTTTGATCGCGCATCCCTTCTTTGAAAGGATGCTCAAAAAGCTCGATCTGATGAATGCGAGGGTTCAGGAAAACCTTATCGCCATCCGCGTAGTCAAGGCATTCGTCAAGGGCGAGGATGAAAAGGTCAGCTTCAACGAATCCGCGCTTGCGCTCAAGAAGGCGCAGCTCGCCGCCGAGCGCATAGTTATTTGGAACAATCCTATCTCGCAGTTCATCTTCTACGCCGCGATGGTCGCCGTCTGCTTCTTCGGCGGTCAGCTCATCGTGGGCGGCAAGATGAAGGTTGGCGATCTCTCGGGCTTTCTTGCGTATATAGGGCAGATCCTCGCAAGCGTTATGATGCTCTCGATGGTGTTCGTAAGCTTCATCATAACGAGGGCTTCCCAGAAGCGCATTGCCGAGGTGCTCGATGAAAAGATAGATATAAACGACGATGAGGCCGATCCCGATCTCAAAGTCGCGGACGGCAGCGTTGAGTTTGAAAACGTCAACTTCTCCTATTCAAAGAATCCCGATAATCTCACACTCTCAGGCGTGAATTTCTCGGTTCGCTCGGGCGAGACCATCGGCATAATCGGCGGCACCGGCTCTGCGAAAACAACGCTCGTTCAGCTCATCCCGCGCCTTTACGAGGTGCTCGAGGGAAGCGTTCGAGTGGGCGGGCGCGACGTTCGCGAATATAAGCTCCACACCCTGCGCGATCAGGTGGCAATGGTGCTTCAAACGAACCTTCTTTTCAGCGGCACCATCGAGGAAAACCTGCGCTGGGGCAACGAGAACGCCACTCAGGAGCAGATTGAGGCCGCCTGCCGCGCCGCATGTGCACACGACTTCATAATGAGCTTTCCAAACGGCTATCAGACCGATCTCGGGCAGGGCGGCGTAAACGTTTCGGGCGGCCAGAAGCAGCGCCTCTGCATCGCGAGGGCGCTGCTCAAGAATCCCAAGGTGGTCATACTCGACGACTCCACGAGCGCCTGCGACACCGCGACCGATGCTTCGATAAGAAAAGCACTTCGCACCGAGCTGAAAGGAACCACAACCTTCATCATCGCGCAGCGCATCGCATCCGTTATGGATGCAGACCGCGTGATGGTGCTCGACGACGGCAGGCTTGTGGCCTTCGATACACCCGAAAGACTGCTTGAAACCAACGATATCTATAGAGAAGTCTATGAATCCCAGATGAAAGGAGGCGACGAGGAATGAGCGGCAATCCCAAAGCTCCCAAGGCATCCGAAACCGTGGCACGCGGCCCGGGAATGCGCGGCGGCCCCAAATTCGCCAAGCCAAAGAACACTAAGGGCACTTTTCTGCGCCTTCTCAAGTATTTTAAGCCGTATTTGCTTACGCTGATAATCGTCACGATCTGCATCATCGCCGCCGCCGAGGCAAACGTCTACGGCACGGCGCAGCTCAAGCCGATAATCGATGATCACCTGACTCCGATGGTCAAAAACGGCGCAACAGCCGAGGCATGGAGCCGCTTCGTGACCGCCATCATCAAGATGGGCGCAGTTTATGCGCTCGGAGCCGTGTGCATCTATATTCATTCAAGGCTTATGCTCAAGGTGTCCACAGGCATACTCTACGACATCCGCACCGAAATGTTTGCAAAGATGCAAAAGCTGCCGATCAAGTATTTCGACAGCCATACGCACGGCGAGATAATGAGCCGCTACACCAACGACACCGACAGCATGCGCGAGATGCTCGGGCAGAGCGTTCCGAACCTTATAAACAGCTTTTTCCGCGTTACAAGCGTTTTCGTGATGATGGTCGACCTCTCCCCGGCGCTGACGGTGATCACGATCATTATGCTCGTTTTGATGATATTCGTTGTGAAAACGCTCGGCAA
The DNA here is from genome assembly GCA_017395105.1 of Clostridia bacterium. Taxonomy (GTDB): domain Bacteria; phylum Bacillota; class Clostridia; order Christensenellales; family CAG-138; genus PeH17. The sequence goes on along the minus strand of JAFPWD010000030.1, from coordinate 29,978 downwards.
GCGCAGCGGAGCTTTCTATAAGAAGCGTCAGGCGGCACTCGGCGTTGCAAACGGCTATATTGAGGAAATGACCGAGGGGCAGAAGGTTGTGAAAGTATTCTGCCGCGAGGAAAAGATAAATACGCGCTTTGCGGAGCTGAATGATAATCTTCGCAAGGCAGAGGCCGGAGCGAATACATGGGCGAGCATACTAATGCCCATCATGGGAAATCTGAGCTACATCCAGTACGCGATAACGGCCGTTATCGGTGCGCTGATGGTGGTTGCCGCGATCAAGGGCAACGCCCATGCGCTTATCGCCTTGAGCGTGGGTGAGCTGATCACATTCCTGCAATACACCCGCAACTTTGCCCAGCCAATAACCATGATGAGCCAGCAGTTCAACTCCATTCTTGCCGCGCTTGCGGGCGCGGAGCGAATCTTCGCGCTTATAGACGAACAGCCCGAGGAGGACGAAGGCATGATTCGCCTTGTGAACGCGAGGATTGGTGAAAACGGCGAGCTTGAGGAGTGTTCGGAGCGAACTGACTGCTGGGCATGGAAAACGCCCGAGGGCGAGCTTACGAGGGTTCGTGGACACGTTATCTTCAAGGACGTTACCTTCAGCTATGACGGCGAAAAGATCGTGCTTGACGATATAAGCCTGTACGCAAAACCGGGGCAAAAGATCGCCTTTGTAGGCTCAACGGGCGCGGGCAAGACCACGATCACCAATCTTATCAACCGCTTCTACGACATTCAGGATGGCGAGATCACCTATGACGGCTTCAATATTCGCGAGATAGCGAAGGACGATCTGAGGCGAAGCCTTGCGATGGTTTTGCAGGACACGCATCTTTTCACCGGCACGGTTCGAGAAAACATCCGCTTCGGCAGGAAGTATGCAACGGACGAGGAAGTGGAAAAGGCGGCTAAGCTTGCAAACGCACATTCGTTCATTATGCATCTTCCCGAGGGGTACGATACCATGATCGTGGACGATGGCGAGAACCTCTCGCAGGGTCAGCGCCAGCTTCTTGCGATAGCTCGTGCGGCGATCGCCGACCCGCCGGTGCTGATACTCGACGAGGCGACCAGCTCCATAGATACGCGCACCGAGGCGCATATCGAGCGCGGCATGGATGAGCTTATGCGCGGGCGCACCGTGTTCGTTATCGCCCACCGCCTCTCCACCGTTCGCAACTCGAATGCGATAATGGTGCTCGAGCATGGAAAGATAATCGAGCGCGGCGACCATAAGGAGCTTATAGCGCAGAGGGGCAGATACTACAAGCTCTATACGGGCGCGTTTGAGCTGAGCTGATGCAAGCAATTCATAATGTATAATTCATAATGCATAATTTTTGTTGCGAAAGCGGTTCGGGAAGCGGACCGCTTTTGCATTTTCAGAAGTATTGCCACAAGTCGCTCAGGAAATATATCCAAGTAAACTTGGCAAAAGGTGTTGACAAGTTTACTTGGCGTGCGTATAATATTGACAACAAAACTTGGCAGCGCTGTTTGGTTTTATCAATGATTCAAAAGGAGATAATTTCACAATGAAAAAGGATGAGATTCTTGAGAAAGCGAGACGGAGCAACACCGATGCTCAGGGCGAGGACGAGCGTTCGCTTGCCGTTATCGACAAGGCGGGTTTTTGTGCAAGCTTAGCGGGTGTATTCGCTTGCGTTTTCTTCGTGATTGCCGATCGCGTGAGGCATAGAAGGTACACCGTTCCGCTTCCCGGCGCGATATGCTTCACGATTTTAGGCACCATGTTCCTTTATCGCGGGATAAAGCTGAAGCGGGTGCATGAGATGGTTATGGGCGGTATTTTGCTCGTTTTCGCCGCAGCGCTTGCGGTGGCTCATTTTCTCGATCTGATAAAATGATGAAACAATGATTATTCAATGAATGTAAAGGAGGAAGCTAAATGAACAAAGATGATCTTCTAAAAAAAGCGCAGGAAGAGAGCGGGAAAACCGGCTTCGACGAGCGCGAGCAAAAGCTTGCGGTGCAGGGCTCTGCTGTCGCTTTCTCCATCGGCGGAATGCTGTGCATGCTTATCAATTTGGCAAGCTACATTTTCAGCGGTATAGATCCGCTCGTTGGAACGACCTGTTGGCTGATCTGGACCGGTATGCAGGCGGCGGACTGTATGTTCAAGGCTTTTAAGGTGCGGAAAAAGCCGTTTTTGCCGCTCGGCATACTTTACTGCGTTTTGTTTCTCGGTTTCGTCGCCATATTTGTGATAATGGTCATCAAAAAATAAGCTATGGCAAAGAAGGAACAAAAGAGCGAGGATAGAAACCCATGAAAAGAGAAGAGATACTTGAAAAAGCAAGAATGGAAGGCGTTTTTTCCGATGAACGCAGCCGCTCTATAGCCGATAAAGCAGGCAGCTTCGGCGCCATAGTAGGCTGCCTGCTCTGCACTATACTCTATTTCGCGCTGAAAGCAAAGGGCGTTCACCCGGCCGCGCTCAGCGCAATTTGGCTGATAGCTGCGGGAATACGGTGCGCCGAAGAGATCTATAAGTCTATTCAGCTGAAAAAGAAACGCTATAAGATAGCTATTGCACTCAGAACGCTGATCTTTCTACTTGTGCTGCTGCTCTTTTTAGGCAATTTTTTTGAATGGAAATAATGAGGTGAAAAATGGGCATCGAAACCCTTGTTTTGAAAAACAACCTCAAACAGGCGCGTCAGGAGGCAAGCCTTTCGCAAGCCGAGCTTGCCGAGATGGTCGGCGTTTCAAGAAACACGATAAGCTCCATTGAAACGGGACAATTCAACCCGACTGCAAAGCTGGCTCTCATTCTCTGCATCGCGCTCGATAAAAAATTTGAAGAATTGTTTTATTTTGATGACTGAGCTCGGAGCCTCCGAGCATAACTCGTTATTCTTTGTTCTGCGCCGCAATATATGGCTCAAATCATTGACAATCGGACTATAATATTGTAGAATACCGCTGTTGTCGGCATCGATACGTCCGATTGCAACAATCAAAGAAATAAGGAGTTATTAGAATGAGATCCTATTTAAAACCCGTCATCGCAATTATGCTTGCAGCAGCTTTGCTGCTTTCCTTTGCCGCCTGCAATAAAGGCGAAAGCAAGCATAACGAAGGCGGTAACAATAGCAGCAGCCCTACCGCAGCACCCGCCAAAACCAACGCCCCCTCATCAACACTCAGCCCCAACGTTGCGGTCGTTACCTTCACGGTTGACGCCACCGCCGCCTATTCGAGCGGCAAGCTCTCCGCAGACGTTATGAGCAAGCTTTCGAACAACGGTCTTCTTATTAAGAAAGCGGGCGTAACATTCCCCAAGGACTCCCCCGTTTCCGCCCCCTTCGATGTTTTCAACAGCGTTTACGGCGTTGAAGCAAAGCTCGTTTCCGAGAGCGAGGTTACATTCCAGGGCATTGCAAACGGCGACTGCGGCGAAAGCAGCCGCTGGGTCCTCAAGATCAACGGCAGCGAAGTAACGGGATCGTATGATAAAACTACCGTAAGCAACGGTGATGAAGTTATCTGGCTCTACGTTATCGGTTAAGCTCGAAAAGCAACTCAAAAGGAGCCCCTCTTATCGGGAGGCTCCTTTTTAGCGCCCTGCGCTCAGTTGCAGCCGCAGCCGCAGTTATTGTTGTTGTTTTCGCAGCCGCCCCAGCCGTTATCACAGCCGCAGCCGATGCCGCCGTTGCCGAAGAGCAGGATGAGGATGATGAGCCACCATGCGTTGTTGTTATCACCGCAGCCGCAGCCGTTATCACAGCCGCTGAAATTGCCGTTGCTTGCGAGGATAAGCAGGATGATCCACCAGTAAGAGTTGTTGAAACAGTTGTTGCACATAATTGCCTCCTTCTTTCCGGCGGGAGCCTTTATGCGCTCCTCCGCCTTCTGCTGTATAATACGCAGGGAGGCTAAAAAATGTGAACGAGCTTTAAACCGAGAGCCCCTTTCGATTTCGCCGGTCTACCACGCGGCATCGAAGCCGAGCAGCAGCACTCCCGCCGTTATCAGGCCTATCACCGCCGCCGAACCGAAAGCGGGCTTTATTCGCCTTTGCTTCAGGCAGTGGGAAAGGTACAGCGCATTGTAGGCAACGCATAAAAATGACAGCGCACATATTATCACGATCTCCACATCCTTCCGTTATCTTATCCGCTTCCATGCGCGGGCTCAAGCGTTATTATCTCCCGCTGCGCACAAGGTATTCGTCATCCAGATTCAGCTCCACCCGAAACTCCGCATAGAGCGATTTATAAGCATTTTTCCATGAAAACGCCTCCCATTCCGCGGTCGAGCGGAAATTCATGGAAGCGTATTTTCCAAATCCCATGGCATCGCTCGAGCATGCTCTGCATTCTTCAAAAACGGCTTTCAGCGCCTCTTCCAAATAGGCTTTCAGCTTCTCCCTCTCCCCGTTTTCCCAATTTTTACCGATATTATTCGACGGATCGCGCTCCACGGTCACGTTCAGCCCGAGCGTGACCCTTGCATACGGCGCATCGCCGCCAAGCTCCACGCCAATGCGCCTTTTATTCGGGAAAACGAGCAGGGATGCGGTTTCGCCGTTTTCAAGCGGATAGGCTATCGTTCCTCTTTTGTAATCCCCGCGCACAAGGTTCATGAATTGGGTCTGCGCAGGCGAAAGCTCGCCGCACATCCTTTCGCCGTCAAACAGCGCGCAGCCCCTTGTTAGCCCCTGCATGCCCCCTATCCTCGCGCCCTTTTCAGCATCGGATATCGGGTTCTCGCCCTTTTCGGCGCTGTCGCGCTGCTTCATATCGGTGATTATCCGCTCGTCGTAATAGCCAATTGGCGCTGCGGCATCGAGTCTGCCGCCGTTTACCGCCTCAAGAAAGAGCGAAAGATTGATCGCGGCGGTCTCGCCCGTGGTTTCAACGTTTGATATCAGAGCATCCTGCATCTTGGCTATATTCGCATTGTTATTTGAGGCAATGCCGCCGATATAATCCCGCACCGAGCAGCGGGCAACCACCATCAGTGCGGATTTTCGTATTCTGAGCACGTCGAAGGACATATTCATTATATCCTTGAGCTTTCCTTCCTTCGCAAGCTTTTCTCCAACGATGAAAAAATGCGTTCTTGTGAAGTTCAGATCGTATGCCGTGTTTGATGAAAGCTCGCTTACCGCCTCGAAGATATCCCGCGCTTCGCAGGATAGGATTATCGAGCCTCCGCCATCCTGCGCCTCCCCTGCGCTCTCGCGCTGAAGCTCAAGGGTTATCTCGTATTCCTTTGCCGTGCCTTCATCCACGCCTATCGCCACAACGTAGCCGCAGCGTTCAACGCTGACAGGGTGCATACAGGCGCAGAGCGGAGGAAGAAGCATGAGCAGAAGCGCCGATAAAAAGCTGCGCAGAGCTGTTCGTTTTCTCTCTATTAATTTAGCTTTTTTCACTTGCTTATGCGTATCTCCTTTTTCTTCCCGAGGCTGCAAGAGCGGCTGCAAGCGGCACGGCGCATATTGGGATAAAGGCGTATTCGTTCAAAAACTCCTTTACAGCAAAAAATGCCTCGCTCATTTTGCTTTCCACCTCTATCATTATCATAAGTGACGAAAGCACCGCGCCCGCGCATATTACGGGGCGAATATCGCGCATATCGAAGCTTTGTGAAAACAGCCTTGCTCCCGAATGGATGCAGAACGCCGCCGCGATCATGCCCCCGCCGAGCCATATCATGTGCGCAAGCTTATCCATGCGCATGAAATGCGCCTCGAATTTATTCAGATAGTTTATGCGAAACATGGGCATGAACAGCTCCCCAAGCTCCTTATAGGTGTAGCACAGGCCCAGCGCAAGCTGAGCAACAAGGCAGATCAGCGAGGAAAACAGCGCGGCCTCGATGCCCGCCCGCTTCGCCGTTTTAAGATCGTTCAGTCCGTCCGCATTTATCAAAAGGCACATTAGCGCGGGAAGGAAAGTGCCGATCTCCTCGAGCGTTTGCACCGCGATCTGCAGTGCGCTGAGACCGGGAAGCGGATGGAGCCTATATGCTTCAAACTCCGATGTGGAGCCCGCGATCGACAGCATGAGCACAATAAATAGCGCAGGCGCGATCAGCTTCGCCGTTCTTCCGATTGTTTCAAACCCAAGAAGCGCCGTTATAAGCACCGCGGGAAGCGTGAATACCACTATTCGCGAGTAGCTCACCCCATCAAAAAACAGCCCGTGCATGGCTCTGATGAACTGGGACATAGGTGCGTAAGCCGAATAGAAAACAAGCATCGTCAAGCCTATGGCAGCTAAAGGCGCAAGCACGCCACCGAAGCCCTTTGCGATGAGCTCGCCGAGGTTCACTGAGCCGTTCTTTTCCATCAGCCCCGCTATAAGCAGGAATACCGCGAGCGAGGCAAGCACCGCAAGGGGCAGCGTGATATATGTGGCGTTCCCGTGCTCATAAAGAAGCTTTGTTTCAAAGGTGAAGATGCCGCTCACCGTCATCGCTATCGCGCAGGCGCTTGCCCCCTCCCTTTTTCCTATCCTTCCGAGCCTCATATTCATGCTTTTTTCCTCCGAAGCCCACCGCTTCCGCGCTTTCCGCCCTCGTTTGCGCGTTCCTCCGCCTCCGCTTCAGTGTTCAGCCAGTCGTCCATGCGCACTCCCCTTCCGATCGCGCCGCGAAGTATTGCGGGTCTTTTGGTGAAGGTCTTGGGCGCTGTCGGCGAAAGGAACGGAACGCCGAAGGATTTAAGGTTCGCCATGTACGCGGTGAATATGATGAAAGCGCCTGTAAGCGCAAGCAGTCCCCCGAGCCATGCGGCGATCACGAAGCCGATGCGGAAATAGGATGCCGCGATCTGAGTTGAATAATCCGGGATGCAGAGATTCCCGAGCCCCGAGAGCGCAACTATAATCAGTATCACGGTGCTTGCAAGGTTTGCGCTGACCGCCGCCTGCCCGAGGATGAGTCCTCCTATAACGCCGATCGCCTGCCCAACGCTCCCGGGAACGCGCATGCCCGCCTCCCTTATGAGCTGAAAAACGAACAGCAGCAGTATCATTTCAAACGGAAGCGGCTCAAACACCATCTCCCTTGATTTTATGAGCGTGCTGAGCACCTCGGTTGAAAGAAGCCCCTGATGATACAGCGCGACCGCAACAAAATATCCCGGCAGTATCAGCGATATAAACACGCCGATATAGCGCACTATGCGCATAAGTGTGCCGAGCGGACGGCGCATATACACGTCCTCGGGGCTGTTTAAAAGCGCAGCCGCCGTTGCCGGCATTATCAGCGCAAACGGACTTCCCTCCGCGATCAGCGCCACCGAGCCGTTCATGAGAAACGATGCCACGCGATCCGGCCTTTCGGTGGCCAGCGTTTGCGGCAGCGGTGAGCACGGCGAATCCTCGATAAGCTGCTCTATAACGCCGCTTGATGAAACGAGCGCCGTTTCAATACGCGCAAGCCTTCCTTCGATCTCGGACAGAAGCGCGGGGTTCACGATGTTTTTTCTGTATAACAGCGCGAGCTTTGTGCCGTTCTCCCCTCCCGCATCGCGGTAGGAAGCTATCAGATCCCGCGTTTTCACTATTCTGCGAACGAGCGTAACGTTCGTTCGGATGCTTTCGGTGAAGCCCTCCTGCGGGCCGCGCACGATTCGCTCGTTCTCCGCCGTTGTAACGCTTCGCTTCTCAAAGCCGCGCGTTTCAAGAAGAAGCGCCCGCCTTCTTCCGTTCAAAAATAGCGCCGTTCTGCCCTCGAGTATCGCCGCTTCGATCGCAGCTATTTCGCAGCTCTCCTCCGCCTCGCCTATTTGCACGGCGCATTCGAGTATGCGCATTTCATCCGCTTCGCCCTCGGCTGCATCCATCAGGGGACGGATAATAAAGTCCGAAACCGATGCCGCATCCGCCATACCGTTCATGAAGATGACGAGCGCTTCTTCGCCGAAGCCTGTTTCAAAGCGGCGAAAGATGATATCGGTATTTATATCCGAGCTGAAAAGCGCGCGGAAAAGCCGCTCGTTTTTTTGAAGCGAGAATGAGAGCCGCTCGCTGCCTTGATCGTTCCTGCGCCCTTCACCCGTTTTCGCTCTGCCTTTACACCAAAACGCGCTCCCTTTTTTCGCTTTGGCCTCGCGCCTTTCGTTTGGAACGCCCTTTTCGGTTTCAAGAAGCTCAAAGCGCGGGTCGGGCACATCGAAATTCAGTTTTTTAAAAAGCTTTTCAAGCACGTTTCATCTTACCTGCGCCCGTTCGTATTTTGCCGCGAATCAATCGGCTGCGGCATCAAGCGCATACATCAAGCATTTGTAAATTTCCTCGTTTTGATACGCCGCAGGCGACTATAGCGGATGGATGATGCATATTATTTGTCAAGAAGATCATCTGAATATTCGGAGGAGCCATGCTATGAAGGTTTTTGTGGTTTCAAAAAACACCCTTGTCTACTGCGGCATTGCCGTGCTTGCGGTGATCGCGGCAATAGTCGTTGCAGCGCTTTCGGGAGGCAAAGCGAATGAGCCGAACGGAGAGAGCGATGCTGTGAGAATCACTCCGCTGCCTGTTTCGGCTGTCGGTGCGAGTGCCGTTGAGGAATACGAGCTTGAGGTTCTTGCCGGGCTTATGAAGGAGCTTCCGGTTTACAGCGTTTCGCGCGATGATAAGCGCATCGCGCTGACCATAGATGCCGCATGGGAGGATGATAAAACGCCGTTTATTCTCGAAACGCTCGATAAATACGGCATCAAGGCGACTTTCTTCCTTTGCGGCTTCTGGGTAAACGATTACCCCGACATGGTTAAGGCGATCTCGGATGCAGGGCACGAGATAGGCAATCACTCCATGACGCACCCGCACATGAACAAGCTTTCGAGCACACAGATACGCGATGAGCTCTCCGCCTTTGAAAGCCTGATAAACGGCGTTATCGGCAGGGGAACAAAGCTTTTCCGCGTTCCGTATGGCGAATACAACGACACGGTCATAAAAACGCTTCGCGAAAGCGGCTATGAGGTTGTTCAATGGAACATAGACACCGTGGATTGGAAGCCCGAGCGCTCGGCACAGACTATACTCGATTCGGTGCTCGGAAAGCTCAAGGACGGCTCCATCATCCTATCGCACAACAACGGCTATAAGATAGAGCAGTATCTTCCTGCGCTTATCGAAGCGGCGAAGGCGCAGGGTTATGAATTCGTGACGGTCAGCGAGCTTCTGCTTGAAGGCAGCACGCTTATAGACGTCAACGGCGTTCAAAAGAGCGCAAGCTGATGCGGTTTTACGCGCAAACGGACTGATTATCCACGCAAAACAGCCGAATATTGCCCCAAATGCCCCGGGGAGGGCGTATCCGCATAAGGAGATATAGGTTTTCAGCCGAATATAGCCCTTTCCACAATACAAACGCTCCCGGAATACCGAGCTTATTCCGGGAGCTCATTTTAATTCAAAACTCCGACTAAAAACCGCGCAGCGCCTCAAAAGAGCAGGTTTTCGTGGCAGACGAGGCAAAAAGCGGAAAAATACTCGTAGTGTCTTTCGAGCATTTTTAACGAAGTATTGCGCGAAAAGATGCCTTTTGAGGCTGTTTATCCTTATCCGGATGCGCCCAATGAACAGTTTTTTGCTCTGATCCGGCGCTTTTTGGTATATTGCGCCCAAAAACATTTACACAGCTTGCTTTCTGTGCTATAATCTCATACCGTGGACGTTTAGCGAACGGTGCCGAACGCCTGTTAATAAAGAGAAAGTGCGGCTGTCCGCCGCAAAAGCAATATGGAGGAAACTATGTCTGAACTCATCAACGTTGAAAACGGAAAAGCCAAGCTCTCCCTGCAGATACCCGCAGAGGATTTCGTATCCGCGCTTGACAGCGCCTATCGCCGCCTCGGTCATAAGTACCGTGTGCCCGGCTTCCGCGCCGGCAAAGCGCCCCGCAGGATGATCGAGCAGAACTACGGCATGGACGTTTTCTGGGATAACGAGCTTGATGCCTGCGTGCAGAAGGCGTATTCCGATGCGCTCAGCGAGCACAATCTCACCCCCGAGCTGCAGCCCGGCATCGAGTTCACCGAGGTATCCGAGGAAAACGGCGTTAAGCTGACCGCCGAGGTCGTGCTTCGCCCCGAGGTAAAGCTCGGCATGTATAAGGGTATAGAAGCCCCCGCCGCCGAGTATAATGTTACGGATGAAGAGATGGATGCGGAGCTGCTCAGGCGCCGCAGAGCCGTTGCTTCCCGCGAAAACGTTGAGCGCCCCGTTGAAGAGGGCGATGAAGTTACCTTCGATTTTGCAGGCTACCTCGACGGTGAGCAGTTCGAGGGCGGCACCGCCGAAAACTACACTCTCAAGATCGGTTCTCAAACCTTCATCCCCGGCTTTGAGGAGCAGATGGTGGGCATGAGCATCGGCGAAGAGCGCGATCTGAGCGTTACCTTCCCCGAGGACTACAACGCCGAGCATCTCGCCGGCAAGCCCGTTGTTTTCAAGGTCAAGGTGCATGCGATCAGCGTTGAGAAGATTCCCGAGCTCGACGACGATTTCGTTAAGGACACCTCCGAGTTCGACACCGTGGACGAGTATAAGGCCGCGGTTCGCAGCGAGCTTGAGGCCGCCGCAGCGGAAAGGGCGAAGAACGAGCGCATCAACACCATCGTTCAGAAGGCTGTGGACAATGCCGAGGTCGATATCCACGAGGATATCATCGAGGAGGAGGTCCATGCGCAGATCCACCGCTTCGAGAGCCAGCTCAAGCAGCTCGGCACCACGCTCGAGGGCTATCTTGAGTATGCACAGCTCTCCATGGACGACATCCATAAGGATTACGAAGAGGCCGCAAAGCGCAACCTCAAGGCTCAGTATGTTCTCTTCAAGATAATCGACGAGGAGAAGCTCGAGCCCACCAACGAGGATTTCATCACCGCCATCAAGCGTTCCGATGCGGCTCGCCGCGAGAATTGGGATGATGAGAAGATCGGCGCCGAGCTTGAAAAGAACCGTTTCAGGTACGCTTCCCAGGCGCTGAACGAGGCGCTTGTTCGCTTCCTCGTTGAGAATTCCGTGGAGTCCAAGGAATAAAACAAGCCTTTTTGTCGGGAAGCGGCGCTCCGCTTCCCGGCCATCAAAGAACAGGAGGTCCAAATGAGCGGACTAATACCAATCGTAGTTGAGCAGACCAACAAGGGCGAAAGATCTTACGACATCTACTCCCGCCTGCTCAAGGACAGGATCATCTTCCTCGGCGGCCCGGTTACCGACGATGAAGCAAACCTTATCATCGCTCAGATGCTTTTCCTTGAGGCGGACGATCCCGATAAGGACATCTACCTCTACATCAACTCCCCCGGCGGCAGCGTTTCCGCAGGTCTTGCGATCTACGATACCATGCAGTACATCCGCTGCGAGGTATCAACCATCTGCGTTGGCCTTGCCGCATCGATGGGCGCTTTCCTGCTCGCAGCGGGCGCAAAGGGCAAGCGCAAGAGTCTGCCGAACAGCGAGATCATGATCCATCAGCCCATGGGCGGCGCTCAGGGTCAGGCGAGCGACATCAAGATCCAGGCCGAGCAGATCATCAAGATCCGCTCCAAGCTGAACCAGATACTTGCCGCCCGCACCGGTAAGAGCATCGATCAGATCGCCTTCGACACCGAGCGCGACAACTTTATGACGGCCGAAGAGGCGCTTGAATACGGCATTATCGACGAAATAGTTCCGCCCAAGCGGTAAATCGGATTCCGTTATTGTAAAGAAAGGTCGGCGGTGCGTATCGATCGATCCGCACACGCCAAGGTAATTTATCAAATGGCAAAACACACCGAAAACGATTCCATCAAATGCTCCTTCTGCGGCAAATCGAGAAGCGAGGTAGATCGCATTCTCGCCGGCCCCGGAGTATATATCTGCAATGAATGCATTGAGGTTTGCAGGGAGATTCTTGAGGATAATCCCGTTGCGGCCGACGTTGAGGTCGATCGCGCCGTGGAGCTTCCCAAGCCCAAGAGCATCGTTGCTTCTCTGGATGACTACGTGATCGGTCAGGATCACGCTAAACGCGCGCTTGCGGTTGCGGTTTACAACCACTATAAGCGCATCTATGCGAAGAAAACAACTACCGAGGCCGAGCTCGGCAAGAGCAATATCGTTATGCTCGGCCCCACCGGCTGCGGCAAGACCCTGCTCGCCGAAACCCTTGCAAGGATACTCGACGTTCCCTTCGCCGTTGCGGATGCGACCGCGCTCACCGAGGCGGGCTACGTTGGCGAGGACGTTGAAAACATCCTGCTCAAGCTCCTTCAGGCCTGCGATTACGACGTTGAACGCGCTCAGAAGGGCATCATCTACATCGACGAGATCGACAAGATCGCCAGAAAGAGCGAGAACCCCTCCATCACCCGCGACGTTTCGGGCGAGGGCGTTCAGCAGGCGCTTCTCAAGATCCTTGAGGGCACCGTTGCCTCGGTTCCCCCGCAGGGCGGCAGAAAGCATCCCCATCAGGATTTCATCCAGATCGACACCACGAACATTCTCTTTATCTGCGGCGGCGCTTTTGCGGGCATCGAATCCATCATCCAGAAGCGCACCGGCAAGAAGAACATGGGCTTCGGTGCGGACGTGCAGTCCAACCTCAAAAAGGATATCGGCGAAACTCTGAAGGATATCCTTCCCGAGGACTTGCTCAAATTCGGCCTTATACCCGAGTTTATCGGCCGAGTTCCCGTCATAGTTACGCTCGATCAGCTCACCGAGGAGGCCATGCTGAACATACTCACCGAGCCCAAGAACGCGCTTGTTAAGCAGTATAAGCGCCTTTTCGAGATGGACGACGTTCAGCTCGAGTTTGAGCCCGAGGCGCTCACCGAAATCGCAAGGCTGACCATCAAGCGCAACACCGGCGCCAGGGGTCTTCGCGCCATCCTCGAGGATATCATGCTGCCCATCATGTATGAGACCCCTTCAAGGGACGACATTGAAAAGGTTATCATCACCTATAAGGCCGTTACCAAGGAGGAGGAGCCGAAATACATCTACCGCAGCATCGTTCCCGGAGCGGAAGATATCGACGAGGGCAAGATAGCTTAAGTTTTAATAAGGCAGTCGGCACCCGATGCCGACCTGCCTTTTTCATTAGAATACAAAAGATTTTTGGAGGGTAATAATTATGAAGATCATCCGAGCTGAAATAAGCGGCGAATGCTTCTATGCCGTTATTGAAGGCGATAAGGCGCTTCGCCTTAAGACCGCACCCTACGACGGCATCGAATACACCGGCGAAAGCTATGCGCTTTGCGAGCTCACCCTGCTTCCTCCCGCCGAGCCAAGCAAGATAGTTTGCATCGGCAAGAACTATAAGGCGCATGCGGACGAGATGGGCGAAGGTCAGCCCCCCGAGCCCGTGCTCTTCATCAAGCCTAACACCTGCATCGTCGGAAACGGTGACGGCGTTGTTTACCCTGCCATCAGCAATCGCGTGGATTTCGAGGGCGAGCTCGGCGTGGTCATCGGCAAGCGCGCGAGCAAGGTCGAGAAGGGTCATGCGAGCGAATACATCCTCGGCTACACCTGTCTAAACGACGTAACGGCGAGGGATATTCAAAAATCTCCCGCGCAGGGCACCCAATGGACGCGCGGCAAGGGCTTCGACACCTTCTGCCCCATTGGACCGCATATCGAGACCGAGCTGGATGCGCAGAACGTTGAGCTTGAAACCCGCGTGAACGGCGAGGTGCGCCAGCATTCCAGCACGAGCCTTATGACCCATGGCGTGGACAGCCTTATATGCTTCATCACCGAGGGCATGACTTTGCTGCCCGGCGATATAGTTGCCACCGGCACTCCTGAGGGAATCGGCAGCATGCAGCGCGGCGATGAGGTCGAGGTTGAGATCGAGGGCATCGGCGTGCTCAAGAACCGCATCGTTTAAGCGGTCGGCTTGTATTTCAATTAAGCTCAAGCGCCGCCCGAAAAGGCGGCGCGTTTTAGTTTGAATCTTCAGGCAAGACTGCAATAAAAATCTTAGAAATTCCAATGAAATTTTTTCATCGACTATTCATCATTCACTAAGGATAAACTATGGACGGACTTACCCTCGCCGCTTCGGTGGCTGAAATAAGAAACGCGCTTGAAGGCGGAAGGATCGAAAAAATACAGCAGCCCGAAAAATACGAGCTGCTCGTTTCTGTGCACTCCAAAAGCGGCTCGCATAAGCTCTTGATCTCCTCGTCATCCGAAAACTGCCGCCTGCAGCTCACCAACGAAAAGCGCCCCTCCCCCATCGATGCTCCGAATTTTTTGATGCTATTAAGGAAGCATCTTTCGGGCGCAAGAATCACGGGCATCGAACAGCCCAAGCACGACCGCATAGTGCTAATCCGCTTCGAGGGCTTTACGGAGCTTAGCGACAGCACGAGCTTCACGCTCGTTTGCGAGATAATGGGCAGGCACTCGAATATCATCCTGCTCGATAACGATGGAATCATCCTCGATTCAATTCGCAGGGTCTCGGCGGGCATGAGCAGCGTTCGTCTTGTGCTGCCCAAGCTCAAATACGAGTTTCCGCCGATGCAGGACAAGCTCGATCCCACAGAGATGACCGCCGAAGCGCTTGAAAATATGCTTATGGGTTCCGAACGATACGAAAAAGCGCTTTCAAACGCGATCTGCGGACTCTCTCCCGCCGTTGCCGGTCTGATGATCGAGCATCTTGAAGCCGAGCTTAATTGCGGTGAGCTATGGCTTGGCGATGGCGAGTACGATAGGATGAACGAGCCTGAGAAATGTGTGCAGCTTGCCGAAGCTGTTGCGAATTTTTATGACGATTTACTTGCGGGAAGGCAAAAGCCCGCCATTGTAAAACGCGGCGAAAGGAGCGTGCTGCTTCCGTTTACTCCGCATGGCTTTCCGGCTGAAAGCTTTGAGCGCATCCTCGATGCCGCCGATGAGTTTTACCGCCAGCGCGCCGAGAGCGAGAGCGTAAAAAGGCGCACTGCTTCGCTGGAAAAGGTGCTAACAAGCGCCATAGCGCGCCTTGAGCGCAAGGCGGATAAGTTTGCTCTCGCCATCGGCGACGAGGCTGAGATCGAGCGGCTGAAGCTCTCGGGAGAGCTTATAACCGCGAATATGTACGCACTGAGCGATCGGGCAAATGAAGCCGTGGTGGACAACTATTATACCGATCCTCCGCAGAAAATGCGCATCGAGCTCGACCCCACGCTTTCCGCCTCGGACAACGCCCAGCAGTACTATAAAAAATACCGAAAGGCCAAGTCCGCGCGCGATATCGCTCTTGTTATGCAGAAGGAAACGCTTGAGGAGACCGACTATCTGCGCGGAATACTCGCCTCGCTTTCGGAGTGCCTGACAGATTCCGATTTTGAGGAAGTGCGCTCCGAGCTTGCTTCGGGCGGCTATATGCGCGAAAACCGCAGAAAGCAGCAGAAGCTGCCCAAGGCAAAGCCGCATTCCTTTAAGGCGAGCGACGGCACCGAGATACTCGTTGGCAAAAACAATATTCAGAACGACCGCCTGACCTTCAAGGACTCTTCGCCCGACGATATCTGGCTTCATACGAAGGATATCCACGGTTCACACGTGATCCTGCGCTGCGCTGGATACGAGCCATCCGATGTCGCTTTGCTTGAGGCGGCGCAGCTTGCAGCCTATTATTCGCAGGCAAGGAATGCGCCGAGCGTTCCGGTTGACTACACAAGAAGAAGGTTCGTTAAAAAGCCGAACGGCGCAAAGCCCGGCATGGTCATATACACCCATCAGAAAACACTGCTCTGCGCACCTAAGAATATCGAGAGCTGAGCATTTAACCCCGTCAAGCGATAAGGCTTCGCACGCTCTCAAGGTTTTCGGCGAAAAGCGCTCTGTTTATCGCATTCGCGATCATCCCCGCCATATCGGAAACTATCGAATCGATATCCTTAGGGGTAACTATCATATCATCAAGCTGCTTTACCGAAATATCTTCGGCAAGCAGCTTTAATCTTTCCTCATCCGCATGAAGCCCCGTTTCATTCGCCATAAGCGAGAGCGTATCCCGCGTTATGGTCGCCGCCCGAACGACGAGCGGAACGCCTATTGCAAGAGTCTGCACCCCAAGGCTGTCGAGGCTCAGCTCCGCCCTTTGGTTTCCAACGCCGGAGCCGGGGCTTATGCCCGCATCCGTCAGCTGAAGCGTGGTGCTTATCCTTGCGGCGCGGCGCGATGCCAAAGCATCTATTGCGATTATGCAGTCGGGATGCACCCTTTCCACCACGCCCTTCACGATGTCCATGGTTTCAACACCCGTAACGCCGAGCACGCCCGGAGCTATCGCGCACACGGCAGGGGTTTCAAAATCGAAGGCTTCGGGCAAAAACTGTTTAACATGCCGAGTTACGAGTACGCGCTCCACAACGCGCGGGCCAAGCGAATCCGGCGTTACCTCCCTGTTTCCAAGACCGACTATAAGAACGGAGCTTCGCTTTATATCTGTTTTGATGAGCTTTCCAAGCTCGATTGCGAGCCTTTTCTCAACGGCTTCAAAAAGGTCGAAGGGTCGCTCGATAAGAGCTCTTGCATCGAGCGTTACGTAGCTGCCCATCGCCTTGCCGATGCGCTCGGCGGCTGAGCTTGTGAGTATTCCGATGCGCTTTATTTTTATCTCGCCGTCCGCTTCATCCTGCTCAGCGATTCCCTCTATATCGGGCGAAAGCTCCCTTAGCTCCATCGCAAGATCGGTATATATCCCATTCATTGCTGTTTCCTCCTTATTTTTTTGCTCAAGCTTTAGTTTGCCCGAAAACGGATCGATTATGAAGTAAAAAAGCTGATCACAATATATTGAAAATATCGCGATTTTCTTATTAATAGGGCTTGAAATTTGGTTGATACGGTGGTATAATTGCCTTTGTTTGAGTATTTAAAGGAGGTGAACCGATTTGGCAAACATTAAGTCAGCAATGAAGCGTGTCAAGGTGTCCCGTCAGCAGAATCTGCGCAACCGCATGATCCTCTCCGCGACCAAAACCGCTATCAAGAGGTTTGACCAGGCTTTGGAGTCTAAAGACGAGGCTGCTATCGAAGAAGCATATACCGCCGCAGTCAGCAAGGTTGACAAAGCTGTTACCAAGGGCGTTATCCACAGGAACGCAGCCAATCGTAAAAAGGCTCAGCTTGCAAAAAAGCATGATGCCAAATAAGGTTTATCGTTGATTCGATAATATTAAGACCGCAGAGCATGGGCTCCGCGGTCTTTTTATGCTTCCTTCGCAGCATTTGATAAGCTGCCGAAAATAGGGTCAGATCTTTTTTTCAAACTGCTCGCCGCATTCCCTGCACGTGACCCTTATTTTGCCCTTTCCCTTCGGCGCGCGGTATTCCCTACCGCATTTGGGGCATTTGAAATACTTATAGGAAGGATCCTTCGCCTGCTTGGTGCCGCCGCCTGTGTAGGCTGCGTTCTTTTTGAAGAGCTTGTTGTAAATCCCGATGAAGAAGCCCGAAACTGCTCCCGCGAAGCTCTCATAGCCGATAAGCTCATCCTGCCTGCGCTCGATATTAGGCGAAAGCGTTCTGACGAGTATCAGCGCCATAAGCAGCGTTGCAACCGCGCAGAATACCATTCCAAGCACGCTGCGCCATAGGATAACGCCTACGCAGCTCAATATTGTTGAAGCTATCAGCGCATCCCTTGAAAGTCTGTCGAAACCGTATCCGTTGTTCATGCTTTTCCGTCTCCTATCTGTTTTTAATGTTTTTCCTCTATCGAACCGCGCTTAGCTCCGCCAAGCAAAATGCATGCGCCAAAGCCGTCCAGCTTTAAAACTATGCCGCCCGTTTCCGGATTCTTTCTATGGAGCTTTCCGCAGAGAAGATCGACGTATTTATCGGCAAACGGCATATCCCCCGCATCAGGACCCTCGTAGAAATCGCATTCGCGAACCGAAAGCGTTTTATTGTCGCACGAGCGGTTCACAAGCACGATCACCGAGCCGCCCTCGTCCGCACGAAGCACGGCAAACACATCCTGCGAAAACGCCGCGAAAGCCGTTTTCCCCGAATTTAGCGCACTCTTAACGCTTCTAAGCTTTCCGAGCAGGCGATATCTTTCGAGCAGCTCCGCATCCTCGCGCCCCCAGGGGAAGGTCTCCCTGTTGAACGGATCGAATAGTCCGACCATGCCCGCCTCGTCGCCATAATAGATGCATGGAGGCTGAGGCATCGCGTACTGAAGCGCAACTGCGCTCATAAGGCGCTTTCTGCCGATGCAGAGCGCTTCTTCGTCCGGCGTGTATTTCGCCTGCTGATCCCGCGAGAGCTCCCCCCTGCCCGGAGCGCCCGAAAGCGCGGAGAGTATGCGCTCCGAATCGTGGCTGCCCAGAATATTCATGCAGGCACGATAGAATGGCTCCGGATATCGCTCGCGCTGACCCGAGAGGGCTTCGTTCAGCTCGTATGCATCGATCCTGCCCACGAAGAAATCAACGAGCGCATCACGGAACGGATAGTTCATAACTGAATCGAGCTCTTGCCCGTATACGTAGCGCCTAAGCCCCTTTTCCCAGAGCTTGTTTGATGCATCCTCCCACACCTCGCCGAGAAGCACGCCTTCTCCATCGAGGCGCTTCAGTTTTTTCCGGAGCATTTCGATGAAGCTTTCCGGCAGCTCGTCCGCAACGTCGAGCCGCCATGAGGTTGCTCCGCATTTCGCCCATTTTTCAAGCACTTTGCAAACGAATTCACGGTATGAAGGGTTATCCTCCACCACCTCGGGAAGCGTTTTAAAGCCCCACCAGCAGCGGTATTTATTCGGGAACCTGTCGAAATGATACCATTCATAATAGGGCGAGTTTTTGGAAGAATATGCGCCCACGGAATCGTAATTGCCGTATTTATTGAAGTACACGCTATCATCGCCCGTATGAGAGAACACGCCGTCGAGCATGATGCGCATACCAAGCTTTTTGGCTTCGACGCAGAGCTTTTTAAGCTCCCTTTCATCGCCGAGCACGGGATCCACGCTCATATAATCCGAGGTGTTGTAGCGATGGTTGCTCGCCGCCTCGAATATGGGGTTCAAATAGATGCAGCTTATGCCGAGGCGCGCAAGATAGGGCAGCTTTTCGCGAATGCCGCGAAGATCGCCGCCGAAATAATCGCATGGCGAATAATGCTTTTCGCCCTTTAAGGGCTTATAGAGCGATGCTTCATCCCAATTCTCATGCCGAACGACCCTTCTGCCCATATTCTCATGGTACTCGAGCCTGTCGAGCGCGGTTTTTCCCTTGCCATCCTTGCCTCCGCGGTGGAATCTATCGGGAAAGATCTGATAAACAGTGCCCCGTCTGAACCATGCGGGCGTTTCAAAAGCGCCGTCATAGACGGTTATCTGATAGTCCTCGGGCGGGGTGTCGGTGAGCTTGCCAACGCCCGTCCTTGCACCATAGAAAAGCCTTTCGCCGCAGGCATCGATGATGAAATAATACCAAATAAGCTGCGGCTGCTCGGGAGCTTCGATCTCAAATTCATGCACCGTATCGAAGCCGTCGTTGAAGCGGCGGCTCTCGATCAGGGCCTCGCGGTTATCCACCCAAAGCCTTGCTTTTACGCTTGCATTGTGGGCATCCGCGCCCCAAAGCTTGATGCGTAAAACCGCCTTTTCGCGGCAGCAAAGAGCACCCTGCGGAAGGCGGCAATACTTTTCTCTTGAATTATGATATGCAAAAAGCTCCATAGCTTTTCACCATTTCCTTTATACGTTGAAGCGGAACACGATTATATCTCCGTCCTGCACAACGTAGTCCTTGCCCTCGCTGCGAACAAGGCCCTTATCCTTGCAGGCGTTTATGCTGCCCTCTTTTACGAGCGTTTCATACGGCACGACCTCGGCGCGGATGAAGCCGCGCTCAAAATCGGTGTGTATCTTGCCGGCGGCTCCGGGAGCCTTGGTGCCGCGGGTTATCGTCCATGCGCGCACCTCATCGGTTCCCGCAGTCAAGAAACTGATGAGACCGAGCAGAGAATAGCTTGCGCGAACGAGCTTATCAAGGCCACTCTCGCCTATGCCAAGTTCCTCGATGAACGCGGCTTTCTCCTCTTCGGAGAGCTCAGAGAGTTCCTCCTCGACCTTTGCGCAGACCGTCATCGCCTCCGCGCCTTCCTTCGCCGCCTGCTCGTAGAGCCTTTTTACGGCTTCCGGTTCGGTTCCGATCTCATCCTCGCTGATATTGGCAACGTAGATAACGGGCTTTGTGGTAAGAAGGAAAAGCTCCTCGGCAGCCTTCTTTTCGTCATCAGTCATTTCCATGCTGCGAACGGGCTTCATTTCGTCCAGATGCGCCTTGATGCGCTCAAGGAACTCTATCTCAACGAGAAATTTTTTATCGCCGCTCTTTGAATTCTTCTTCGCCTTGTCTATGCGCCTGTCGATGGTTTCAAGGTCGGCATAGATGAGCTCAAGATTGATCGTGTCCATATCGCGAACGGGATCCACGGAGCCGTCCACGTGGACGATGTTCATATCCTCAAAGCAGCGAACGACGTGGACTATCGCATCCACCTCTCTGATATGCGCAAGGAACTTATTTCCAAGACCCTCACCCTTATATGCGCCGCGCACAAGACCGGCGATATCGACAAATTTGATAACGGCCGGCACCAGGCTCTTTGGGTGATACATTTCGTTTAAAACGTCCAAACGGTGATCGGCAACGGCGACCACGCCCTCGTTCGGCTCGATGGTGCAGAACGGATAGTTTGCCGCCTGCGCTCCCGCCTTGGTTATTGCATTGAACAGGGTGCTTTTTCCGACGTTCGGAAGACCCACAACTCCGAGTTTCATAGATTATCTCCTTATTTTTCAAGAACTGCGGCATCGAAACACGGTTTGCCGCAACGAATAAATTATATCACAACAAAGCGCTGTTTTTCAATGCCGAAAAAGGGGAAAAACGAAACACTCGGCGCGATCGGGCGATAAACGCAGGTTTCAATGATAAAACGCTGCGCAAAGCCATGCGGCGAGTGTTCAAAAGCTTGTTTATTCGCAACAAATGCGCCGAATCGTACTCGGCAATGCGTAGCATTTGCGCTGAACGATCTGCATCAGAAATTCCAGTTGATAAGATGCAGCACGTACTGATCGAGCAGCACGAAAACACCAAGGATAAAGGTATACACGGCGAAGCCGGTCAGCGAACGCTTTGTGATGAGCCTTATCATGAACTTGACTGCGAAATAACCCGATACGGCCGCAACGAGCACACCCACGATGCAGGGAAGCGCTCCGATGGTGATCCCTTCCTTGATCGCTTCCGGGATTTCGAGCACCGCTCCGCCGACTATGGCGGGGATGGAGAGCAGGAAGCTGAACTGCGCCGCCTCCTCACGGCTGAGCTTGCAGGCGGTGGCGGCGGTGATGGTAGCACCCGAACGGGAGATGCCCGGGAAGGGCGCGATGCCCTGCATGAAGCCGATGAACGCCGCATGATACCATTTCATTTCGGGAATGGTGCGCTTGCCGTCGAAGCGTTTTCTGAGAAAATCGCAGATAACGAGCAGTATAGCAGTGATGATGAAGCAGAAGCCAAGCGCCCTGCCGGATTCGGCGGCATCGAGGATGTCGAGCTTTTTGAGCGCAAGCGCGATCACAACGGTAACGAGCGTTGCAGCAATAAGCCAGATCCAGTGGAATTTATGCTTCATGGGATGAATCAGCATATCGATGATTATTTTTCTGTAAACAACGAGCACAGCGGCAAGTGTGCCGAGATGCAAAAGCACGGTAAAGAACATTCCGCCGTTGCTTATGCCGAAGATATTCTGAACGAGAAGCAGATGCCCGCTCGAGGAGATCGGAAGAAACTCCGCAAGCCCTTGAACGAGACCCAGTATTATGGCGATCCAAACAGTCATTTATCTATCTCCCTGTTTTTTTGCAGGCCGAAGCCTGTTACAGAATATGTATTTTACCATATTCCCCCGTATTCATCAAGAGCAAAAATGAAAGCGGCGGAAGCTTTGTCCGCCGCAGATCATCAGTTTTTGACAGATCGAGCTGTTATCAGAGCTTGACACCCTGCTCCGCAAGGCGGAAGTTTTCGCCGTCCGAGCTGATATAAAGATCGTAGGTATGCGCGTTCTCGTCGTAATTGGCAAGATACATTATCGCGTGATCGTAGATTTCGAAGTAATTGACACCCACAGCAACGGGCGCGGCCTTATCGCCGTTAAGAAGGAACAGAGTGCCGTTGCTCTCGAGCGAAGAGTAGCACATGACCGCGCCGTCCGAGGTGCGCTTTATGCTGTCAACGCCCGTAACGAGTATTGGCGAAAGCTTATTGTTTTCGTATCTGTATACGTTTCCGCCAAGATCGAGGCAGTGGATATCGGAAAGATTTCTATCGCAGGTGAACGCATAGATGCTTTGAAGCAGCAGCTCGGGCGATTTGGGATTGTATGCGCTGACCTTATAGAGCGAATCGTCAACGATGGTCAGAATCGCTTTGGAGTCCTCCGAAACGCTGAACCGGCTTGCTCCGAGCGCGAGCGCATTGCAGCTTAGCGAGCCGTTCACATAGTAAACGTCATACAGATCGTGCTGATTGCCGTCGCTGTCCTCGCCGCGGGTATTGGAGTAAAAGATGCCGTCGAGCAGCGTGTTTGTGTTCTTTAAAAGCGTGATGCAGGCCTTGCCGCCCATGGCGGAGCGCTGAGCGCCCGCATAGGAGAATATCGAAGCATCGGCAATCTTTCTTGCGGTCTCGCCGTTTCTGCTGATATGGGTCTTGCCGTCCACGTCGAAGGTGATCTCGGTTAGATCGCGGTTCAGCTCGAAATAGGGCGAAGCGTTATCGGTGATGATTCTATCCTTTCCGTTTTTGACGATATGCAGAATGCCCGTGATCTCGGTATCCAGAGTTTCAAGATAGTAGACGGTTTTTGCATCGTTTGAAACGGCAACTATGCATTTATCCTTGCCATACTCCGTCACCTTGCCGCCCTCATAGAGATAGCTCATTATGCAGTCATCCTGAAGCGCGGTCACTCCGGCAGTCTCTCCGCTCGGTGATAGAGCAAGATCGATTATGCTGTTTGCCTTGATGCCGTCAAGCTTGGTATAATCCTTGGTCGCTTCATCGTAAAGATGCACCATCGTGGCCGTTGCAAAGAGTATCCTGCCGCCGTCGAGCGCGGGCACAGCGTTCGTAACCGCAGCGGGATAGATCTTCAAAAGACCATCGGTGTTAATGCGGTAAAGCGCGCTCGCCGCAACAACGAAGCCCTCCTTGCCGTCCACGGTGCCGATGCTCGTTATCGCGCCGCCTATGCGGTCATTGAGCTCCTTATCATCGGCAAAGAAGGCAGTGGAGGTGTCGGTCTCGCTGTAGAAGCTGAGCAGATTATGCTCGAGCCTCGGCGACTCCTGCTTTTTGGAGCAGGCAAACGAAAAAACAAGCGCCGCTGCGGTCGCAGTCAGAAAAGCTTTTTTAAAAAATCCGTGCATTATTGGTGTGTTTTTTCCTCTCTTGCTGTTTAAGCGCCGACCGATCGGGCCGACTTTCTGATTATACAGCATAGCCGCGCGATTGTCAAAGCAAATCGAACTGTAACGCAAGCGGCGGATCGATCCGATCCGCCGCAAAAGTCCGTATTGCCTTTTTTCAAGCTTGAACGCATCAAGCCTGTTCGTCCTCTGCAGAAGAGGGTTTCTCCGCGCTCTCTTCGGATGCATTCTCCGATGCAGGAGCTTCAACATATTCCCTTCCCTCGAATACTGCCTCAAACTCGGCGCCCGTTATCTGCTCCTTTTCAAGCAGCCTTGCGACCACGCGCTCGATGGCTTCGCGGTTTGCATCGAGGATATCAACTGCGCGCTTGCTCTGCTCTGAGAGGATGCGATGTATCTCGCGGTCGATATCCGCGGCGAGATCCTCGGAGAAATTCTGCTGATGACCGAAGCTCTTGCCGAGGAATACCTCCTGACCGCCCGAGAGATAGACGGGGCCGATCGCATCGCTCATGCCGTATTCTGTTACCATACTGCGCGCGATATTGGTCGCGTTCATAAGGTCGTTCTGAGCGCCGGTGCTGATATCGGAAAGGAGCAGGGTCTCCGCCGCCCTTCCGCCGAGCATAACGGCGATCATATCAAGAAGCTTATTCTTGGTAACGTGAGTGTAGGTATCCTGCGGGAGCATGCGGGTGTAGCCCGCCGCCTGACCGCGCGGGATTATCGAAAGCTCGTGCACGGGCTCGCCCTGCGGGGTGCAGTGCGCAACGACCGCATGACCGACCTCGTGATAGGCCGTGGTGCGAAGATCCTCCGCGGTTACGGTGCGGCTCTTCTTTTCGGGACCGTACAGAACGCGCTTGATCGCTTCGTCGATATCGAAGGGGTTGATCTGCCTGCGCTTGTCGCGCACGGCGAGTATCGCGGCTTCGTTGAGAATATTCTCAAGATCGGCTCCGGTGCAGCCCGGGGTGAGCTTGGCGATCTTCTCAAGATCGACGTCGTCGGTAAACTTTTTCTTTCTTGCGTGAACCTCAAGTATCTCCTTGCGGCCCTTCACGTCGGGATAGTTGACGGTGATGCGACGATCGAACCTGCCGGGACGGAGCAGCGCGGGATCGAGCACGTCCGGCCTGTTGGTGGCAGCCATTACGATGATGCCGAGATTGCTCGAGAAGCCGTCCATCTCAACGAGGAGCTGGTTGAGCGTCTGTTCCCTTTCGTCGTGACCGCCGCCAAGACCCGCCCCGCGCTGACGGCCTACCGCATCGATCTCGTCGATGAAGATGATCGCCGGAGCGCTGCGCTTGGCGGTTTGGAACATATCGCGAACGCGGCTTGCGCCGACGCCGACGTACAGCTCAACGAACTCGGAGCTGGAGATGGAGAAGAACGGAACGTTCGCCTCACCCGCAACCGCGCGGGCAAGCAGCGTTTTACCCGTGCCCGGAGGGCCAACGAGCAGAACGCCCTTGGGGATCCTTGCGCCCATATCGGTGAATTCCTTGGGATTCTTGAGGAAATCTACAATTTCCTTGAGCTCCTGCTTCTCCTCATCGGCACCCGCAACGTCCTTAAAGGTGTTTTTGATGCCAAGCTCATCGGCGGTGCGCGCGCGGCTCCTTGCGAAGTTCGCGCCCTGCTTGCCGCCGTTTACGCGGGAGATCATAACCACCGTCATTATAAGCGCGCCAAACAGGATAAGATACGGAAGCAGCATGACGTACCACGGCGTTGTGGGCTGCGGGTTAAGCTTATAGTCGAAGCCGTAGTCGGAAACGGTCACGTTATCGGGCGAAGCGTAGACCTCGGAATACTTCGAGGAAACGAGCTTGGATATCTCGCTTTGGAAGGTCTCCGCAGAGCCGACGGTAACGTAGAAATCGTAGGTCTTGCCCTTTTTGAAGGACTCAAACTCCTCCTCGGTAACGCCCTCGGTGTAGAGGCCGTACAGCGTTTCATTCGTTATCTGAACGGCGAAAACCTTGCTGTTCTGATCGCCCGCAGCTTGAGTCATGCCGTTTTTAACGAGCGAATAAAACTCCGTTGTGCGCAGAAGATCCGGCTTTTTGGTCATTGTGTCGTTACCGAGCTTTATCATTATGAATATCAATGCGACTATCACAAGATAAATTATCAGGTTTGAAACACTAATTCGTTTTTTCAAATCTACCTCCTGATTCGGGGATAAAGCGCATATAGCGCCACTCCCCCATTAAATCCGTTTGCTACATATAATACCACAACTCTGCCTTCAGCGCAAACATATATTTTTACATTTCGGGCACAAAAAGGGAACAGTAATATGGCAGAGCTTACGGCGCAGCATTTCAAGGGTGCCGCTCCCGTCTTGCCGAGCGGTTTTGCGGGCGTTTTCGCCGTTTCCGATTATATTCATTATTATATCCATTTTCGCGTTGTTTCTCAGTTGACAGTTTTTCTCCGTTGGACTAAAATATGCATGCGGCGGAAAAGGGAGATCCCTCTCGCCGCACAAAATAAAGCAAGGAGAAAAACTCAAATGAAGAAAATCGTTTCGATCGTTCTTTCCGTTCTGATGCTCGCGGCCGTTTTCGCCGCTCCCGCCTGCAAGAAGCAGGAAAAGGCTCAGGACACAGATATCCGCATCGCCGCTCTCAAGGGTCCCACCGGCATGGGCATGGTAAAGCTCATCGGGGACGAATACCCGCACTACAAGGTCTCCATCGAGACCTCGCCCGATGCGCTCGCGCCCCGCTTCATCAGCGGCGACGTGGACGTGGCGGCGGTTCCGATCAACCTTGCCTCCACGCTCTACAACAAGCTGAACGGGGACGTTGTCGTGCTCGGCGTTGCGACCCTCGGCGTGCTGTACATCCTTGAGGACGGCAGCGAGATCAACTCCTTTGCCGACCTCGGCGGCAAGAAGCTTTACGCCACAGGTCAGGGCGCGACCCCCGAATACATTCTCAATTATCTCATGCAGAAGAACAACGTAACCGCCGAGATCGAATATGTTGCCGAGCATGCCGCGCTTGCAACCATGATGGCGGCGGGCGAAGCGAAGATCGGTATGCTGCCCCAGCCCAACGTCACCGCGGCGATGAATCAGTCAGATAAGCTCCGCATTGCGCTCGATCTGACCGAGGAGTGGAACAAGGTTTCGGACGCGCAGCTCGTTCAGGGCGTTGTTATCGCAAGAAAGGCTTTCGTTGAAGCCAATAAAGCCGCTGTCGAGACCTTCATCAAGGACTACGAAGCGAGCACCAAGTTCGTTAATGAAAAGGTGGACGATGCAGCGAAGCTGATCGCCGAGGCCGAGATCCTGCCTCAGGAGGGCCTTGCAAAGAAGGCTATCCCGAACTGCAACATCAAATTCATCGGCGGCGCGGATATGAAAAAGGCCGTTTCGGGTATGCTGAACGTGCTTTTCGAAGCGAACCCCCAGAGCGTGGGCGGCAAGCTGCCTGCGGATGACTTCTATTTCGGCGCATGAAAAAAGCAGCCGGAAAAATCGGCATAATAATCATAGTGGCCGCGTTTTGGCTTGCCGTTTGGCAGCTCGCGGCCGCCCTGGTCGGGAGCGAGCTTTTGCTCCCGACTCCTTTTTCCGTTCTAAAAACCCTTTTTAAGCTTATAAAAACCGTTAAATTCTGGCAGAGCCTTCTGCACACGCTTCTGCGCGTGCTTGCGGGCTTCGCGCTCGGCATTATCGCGGGAACGCTGCTCGGCACTATCACAGCTTCAAGCAAGCTCCTCTCCGCGTTCCTCTCGCCGCTCCGCAGCATAATAAAGGCAACGCCCGTCACCTCGTTCATAGTGCTGCTTCTTCTCTACTTTTCGCCCGTCACAACGCCGATCGCGGTCTGCTTCCTGATGGTCGCGCCGATCGCATGGGCAAACGTAAGTAAGGGCATAACCGAGACCGATCCGCAGCTTCTTGAGATGACAAAGGCGTTCAAGCTCGGCCGCGCGAAAACGCTGAAAAGCGTCTATATCCCCTCGATCCTGCCGCATTTTCTGACGGCGGCGACCACGGGCTTCGGTTTCGCGTGGAAGAGCTGCGTGGCTGCCGAGGTGATCGCAATGAGCAGGCTGAGCATCGGCAAGGCGCTTTATGAAAGCAAGCTCTATCTTGAAACGCCTCAGCTTTTCGCGTGGACGGCGGCGATAATCATAATCAGCATGCTGCTTGAGGCGGTCATGGTGCGGCTGATAGGGAGGCTGAAAAAATGGTAAGGCTCAAAAATATCTGTTTTTCATATAAAAGCTTTGAAACGGGAGCGCATGAGCCGAGGCTCGAATGTGTTTTCGGCGATTTTTCGATGGAGCTTAGGGAAGGCGAAGCCCTCGCCGTTATGGGCGAGAGCGGCAGCGGCAAAACCACACTCGTCAAGCTCATGCTCGGCCTTATAAAGCCCGACAGCGGCAGTATCGAGGGGCTTGACGGAAAGCGCATATCCGTCGTTTTTCAGGAAGACAGACTGCTTCCGTGGTACAGCGCGAAGGAAAATATCGCGCTCGTTCTGCACGGCATGGATAAGGCGGAGCGCGAGCAAAAGGCGCTTGAACTTCTTGCCGAAACGGAGCTTTCCGAAGCTGCCGATAAGCCCATTCGCGAGCTTTCGGGCGGAATGCAGCGCCGCGTTTCGATCGCAAGGGCGCTTGCCTTCGGCGGGGATATCATAATACTCGATGAACCGCTCAAGGGGCTGGACGCGGAGCTGAAAAAGCGCGTTGCCGAGCGGATAAGGCGGCATTTCTCCACCATACTGCTTATTACCCACGACGAGGATGAGGCGGCGCTTTTCGGCTGCAACAGGATAATTTCCGCAAGCGAGTTTCGGACAGCATAGCCTGTTTTTCACAAATCGGCGGAAATCGCCTATTTGGGATTTATTCTTCAATGTATTGACAAAAGCTTGGATCTGCATTAAAATATACTTGAAAACAAAAAATGCGGCGGCGAAGGGGTGCTGCAACACCCCTCCGACCTGCATATGTGCTAGTCCCACATACACAACGGGATTATTATCCCATGCTCGCAAGCTCAATTATAAGGGAAACGCGATTCATTTTCAAGGTTTACGCCTAAATTTGACAGAGCTTTCCCGAACGTGTGCATTGTTTTTACCGATGCTCTCGGTAAAATCGGCGGCTGTGTATGAGGTACACGGTCGTTTTTTGTTTTCCCAAAGCGGCTTGGGGCGGCAAAAACCGCTCCAAACCTGCCGAAGGAACCCGCGTTCGGGAAGGCTTTTTGCGTACCTTCTGCTTCATTGAGGCAGTAAAACGCAAAGATAATATATTTTACTTTGGGAGGATTTGAAGATGAAAAAACACCTTAAAGCCGCTTTTGCGGTGCTCCTTGCGCTCGTGATGGCGCTGACTGCGTTCCCCGCTTTTGCGGTAGAGAGTGCGAAGGAAGTGGAAACGGAGCAGCCTCAACAGCTTGAGCGGGGCATAGAACCGAAAGCAACATCTCTTGAAGCCGCATCTGTTCAGCCGATGCTGACACCCGTTTATACCCCATCCTCATATTATCAAAACGGTCCGTACTACAATAACCTGCTCAATGTTCAGCTTACGGGCAATCAAAGAACGGACATCGTCAACGTTGCCGTTTCGCAGTATGGCTACCATGAGGGCAACAGTATTTCCGATCTTGGCGGCGGGAATACGAACGGTTCGAACAACTATACCGAGTATGGATACTGGTATGGGATAAATGTTAACGGCTGGTCGGGCGGATGGTATGATTCTTGGTGCGCGATGTTTGTATCATGGTGCGCACGGCAGGCGCAGATACCAACCTCCATCTTGAAAAACTCAGCCGGCGCAGGGCACAGTTCAAGCTATTTCAATATACCTTACTATGACGGAGCAAATTACTCGCCCCAAGTTGGTGATTTGTTCTTCCATAAGGATTGGACTCATGTTGGACTCGTCAAATCCGTAAACGGCAATACCTTTGAAACTATCGAAGGAAACAGCAGCAATAAAGTAACTTCAAGAACTCTTAACAGGAGCAACTACTATTTCGGCGTGCCGAATTATACTTCTACTCCGATTGCGCCGCCCGCCGCGCCGACCGTTGGAACAGACAGCTACTATTACGCCGCAGGGAGCACCGTCACAATTTCATGGAATGCGGTTGCTAACAATGATTTTTACTGGATAAATGTATACAAAAACGGTGAACTGATAATAGATAGAAGCATGGGAAATGACACGGTTTTATCTATTCCTAATGCTCAAGCAGGTGGCTACTGGGTTAATCTATCCGCAAATAACTCTGCCGGAGGCAATGGCTCAAGCTGCGAGTTTGTTGTCGTCAGCTCAGCTCCGGAGGCTCCAATAGTTACCACAGATAGCACAATGTATGCTGTCGGTTCTTCGGTTACCGTATCATGGAATGCTGTTGAAAATAATCAGTATTATTGGACGAATGTGTATAGGAACGGCGAAGTGATCTACGACAGCGGCCTTGGAAACGACACTTCATTCACATTGACTGATGTTCAACCCGGCAACTATACCGTCCT
>JAFPWD010000029.1 GCA_017395105.1 Clostridia bacterium | reverse complement strand
TTCCGCGTGCTTTCATTGTACAATATCCCTGCTTTCTGTGTGGTTTTTCTGCTAAATTAATTATACATGAAAGCAGCAGACCGGGCAACCCTTGCGGATCGCCCGGTCTTGTTTTATTGGGGCTTAATGCAACAGCCCCTTTTTATCGTATGCAATCTTTTTGCAGACAAAAGCTTTTGGATATTAATTTTCAAGCAAAGTATATTATGCGAAATAATATTGACCGAGTCGGCAAAAAATGTTATAGTTCCTTATAATTGCAGTAAATATCGGCTGTGTGCCGAAAGCGCAATGAGGATTCGCAGGATCCGCCGTTGCAAACGGAGGTATATCTTAATGTTTAAATACTACTCGCCCGTGGATGATGCAATAGTCTTCTTCACGTCCAAGGTCAACAAAAGCATGACCAATATCGACCTGCTGAGGACCTTGAATAAAAATCATCCCGCCCTTGAAAAGAAGCTTGAAATAGTGCTAAGGCCTTCGGTCGAGCTTGAAAAGAAGCTGAATGCGGCTATAAAAACCATCGACATGGACTATGAGTTCCTGTTTATGCTGGATCAGACGGCCGACGGCAACGCGGATCATCTATACAACCCCGCATGGCTGCTGTTCAGCTATTGCTCGGGCAGGGGAGAGTTTTCCACGGATATGGCGACCGAGATCAAAAACCTCCACGCGCTTCCGCAGCACAAAAGAGACGTGCTTTTCCTCAACTATTTGCGCGATCTCAAGATATTCGAGAGCCCGAGTCATATTCCGAACGTTACCGAGGAAAACTGCGGTCAGATCATCGAAACCATGCGCAGCCTGAATATGGATCAGAGTGTGCGCACGAGGCTTATCGAGCTGTACGTCAATTTCGATGAATACGTTTCCCGCCTGAACACCATTCTCAAGCCCGCGGTGGACGTTATAATAGCAAACGAAGCGATCTATGCCGACGATGTCAAAAAGAACGAAGAAGCGATCGATGCTCTTGGCGGTCTGCGCGGCGTTGTGAAGCAGAAATACGGCTTTGCAATGAAGGAGGGCGTTGCCGAGCGCATGCACCTTTGCGTGCTCATTCCCAATAAGGCCAGCCTCAGGGACGACGTGAGCGACAACGTGGATGCATTCTTCGGCGTGAACGTGCTCGAGCTGGTGGATATCGTTTTCTCAGGCCGCGAGAATCAGAAGCTCTCCACAATGTTTAAGATGCTCTCCGATGAAACCAGACTTGAGATCCTGCACTCCATCTGCAAAAAGCCGATGTACGGGCTTGAGCTTGCGGAGCAGTTCTCCATCTCCGCGCCAACCGTTTCCTACCACATGCGCAAGCTCGGCATGGGCGGCTTCACCGAGAGCTATTTCGATAGCGGAAGAACCTACTACCGCGCGAATATCGATAATATCAAGCGCTTTGTCAAGAGCTTTGAGGATTTCCTTTCCGCCGAGCCGGAGCAGCAGTAAGCGGCTTTCCCATAAAAACTAAATATTTCCAATAATGAACGCATCCGCCGAAAGCCTTGGCGGATGCTGATTTATATCCGAAATTAAGCAGGATCGAATGCCCATGCGCAAAAATACCCGAGACTCCGCAGGGAGACTCGGGTATAGGGGTTACTGGGTTAAACGCTTAACGGGATCAGACGATGCCCTGAGCCATCATAGCGTCGGCAACCTTCTTGAAGCCTGCGAGGTTTGCGCCGGCAACGAGGTTGTAGCCAAGGCCCGCTTCTTCAGCAGCTTCTTCGGAGGCCTTATGGATGTTGATCATGATGTTGTGGAGCTTAGAATCAACTTCCTCAGCGGTCCAGGCAAGACGCTCGGAGTTCTGGCTCATTTCGAGACCGGAAACCGCAACGCCGCCCGCGTTGACTGCCTTGGAGGGAGCCACGATCATGCCGGGCTGCTTCATCATGTAGAAGAGAGCATCGTTGGTGGTGGGCATGTTCGCAACCTCGATGTAGTACTTTACGCCGTTGGCAACGATCTTCTCGGCTGACTCCATGAGAACGTCGTTCTGCATCGCGCAGGGCATAACGATATCGACCTTGCAGCCGAAGGGCTTCTCGCCGGGGAAGAACTGAACGCCGAACTTATCCGCGTAATCCTGAACGCGGTTGCGGCGGGAGTTGAGCATCTCGACCATGTAGTCGATCTTCTCATCGGTGGTGATTCCGTCGGGATCGTAGATGTAGCCGTCGGGACCGGAAAGGGTAACTACCTTACCGCCGAGCTCGGCAGCCTTCTTGGTTACGCCCCAAGCAACGTTGCCGAAGCCGGAAACCGCGATGGTCTTACCATTGATGGTGTCGTTCTCATGCTTGAGAACCTCGCAGAGATAGTAAACAGCGCCGAAGCCGGTCGCCTCGGGACGGATGAGGGAACCGCCGAAGCTGAGGCCCTTGCCGGTGAGAACGCCGTTCTCGTAAGCATTGCGGATCCTCTTGTACTGGCCGAACATGTAGCCGATCTCGCGGCCGCCAACACCCATATCACCGGCGGGAACGTCGACGTTGGGTCCGATGTGGCGCTGGAGCTCGGTCATGAAGCTCTGGCAGTAACGCATGATCTCGCCATCGCTCTTGCCGGTGGGATCGAAATCGGAGCCGCCCTTACCGCCGCCCATGGGGAGGGAGGTGAGGCTGTTCTTGAAGGTCTGCTCGAAGCCGAGGAACTTCATGGTGTCAAGAGAAACGTTCTTATTGAAGCGGATACCTCCCTTGTAGGGACCGATAGCGCTGTTGAACTGTACGCGGAAGCCGCGGTTTACCTGAACCTTGCCCTGATCGTCGACCCAGGGTACGCGGAACTCGATAACGCGCTCGGGCTCGACCATACGCTCGAGAAGGCTTGCTGCCTCGTATTCGGGATGCTTCTCGATCATGGGCTCGAGGGAACGAAGAACTTCTTCAACGGTCTGGATGAAGAGAGGCTCGTGCGCGTCGCGTGCGCGGACCTTTTCGATGACACTTTCGATGTAGGCGTTCATTTGAAAATCCTCCAAGTGAAATATAAAGATTTTTCTGCCGTTTGACGGCTTGTCGGAAAGCCGTTTTGCGGCAATACCAACCTGTATAGTATGATAAACCCATGCGGCGGCAAAGTCAACAGTTATTTGAAAATATACTTAAAAACAATGCTTTTTTCATGCGATTTCGCTATCAAAGGCTTATCTTTTCAAGTATCCCGTTTGCATAGGCAAGGAAGATGCCGTAATTGGTCATCGGAACGCGCTGCCGCTTTGCACGGTCTATGCGCGAGAGCACGTATTTGCGGTTGAACATACACGCGCCGCACTGGATGATGAGCGCGTAGGGCGTTAAGTCCTCGGGGAAATCCGTGCCGCCGAGGATGTCTATTTTGATCCCTTCGCCAACAAGCTTCTTCAAAAGCTTGGGTATCTTCACCCTGCCGATATCCTCGGTCTGCGGAGCGTGGGAGCAGCATTCGGCAATCAAAACGCGCGAATGCTCTGTGAGCTGTGGAATCATCTTCGCGCCCTCCATATAATACTCCATATCGCCCTTGAGCGCGGCAAAAAGCACCGAAAACGAGGTCAGACGGCTTCCTTCGGGCTTTTTTGCATAAACCTCGCCGAAAGCCTGCGAATCGGTGATGATAAGCGAAGGCGGCTCCTTCAAGGCGGAAAGCGCGTTCTCCATCCCCTCGGGTGTGCAGCCGATAACGGTGCAGCGGTTGTCGAGAAGGTCGCGGATAGTCTGCACCTGCGGCAGTATCAGCCTGCCCTTTGGCGCGGAAGCATCCTGCGGCATAACGAGCAGCACCGTGTCGCCCGCCTTAACGAGCGCACCCGTGATCGAAGGCAGCTCGAAGCCCTCCGGCATTAGGCGCACAAGCTCGTTGATAAGCGTATCGCGCGTGGCGGGGGAGGCGGGATCGAGCGGGATAGGCTCTATATTGAGCTCCGAAGCGAGCCTCGCCTTCAGCTTCTCCGCGCTGCCGCTCACCCTTCCGATAAGAGGCAGAACGGGAGTTTTATTCGCCTTGAAGGCGCGGTATCTTTTTATATCCTCATCCGTGTCCGAATCCGAAAACAGCAGCACGGCGATATCCGTTTTCTCCGCTGCCGCATCGGTTTTTTCAACGCGAAGCAGCCCAAGCTCGCCCTCGTCGTCGTAGCCCGCGGTGTCGATAAGCACGCAGGGGCCGAGGTTAGGAAGCTCCATCGCCTTATTCACGGGGTCGGTCGTGGTGCCCTTGACGGGTGAAACTATGGTAACATTCTGCCCCGCAAGCAGGTTTACCAATGTGGATTTTCCGCTGTTTCGCGCGCCGAAAAAGCCGATATGCAGACGGTTTGCGGATGGGGTTTTGTTTAGTTCAGACATTTTTTCTCCTTATCAGAAGCGAAAATCCCTTTCGCCGTTCTCTATTTTAACGAGCCTATCTTCGGCGATCGCGCGAACCTTGTCGCTTGCCACGTTCTTCATCTCTTCCTCGATCAGCCTTTCGCCGACCTCGCGGGTTTTCGGCGAAGCGTAATCCATCAGATACTCCTTCAAGGTCATAAGCGCGTTCGGCTGGCAGCAGTTCTGTATCTGCCCGCTCTTACATAGGCTCATGAACCTGTCGCCCGTGCGCCCCTCGCGATAGCAGGCGGTGCAGAAGGAAGGAATATAGCCCTGCTCCATCAGCCAGCGCACCACCTCATCGAGCGTGCGGTTGTCGCTAACGTCGAACTGTTCGCTCTTCTCGTCCTCGGGCTCATCCTCGGCATAGCCGCCAACGCTCGTTTTCGATGCGCCGCTTATCTGGGAGATGCCGAGGTGCAGCAGTCTTTCTCGAACGGACTTGCTTTCGCGCGTGGAGATTATCATGCCCGTGTACGGCACGGCGATGCGGATGCAGGCAACGATTTTTGCGAAGGTGTCGTCGTCGATGCCGTTGTCGAAAACGTTGGGGTCGATGTCGTCCGCGCGCTTGATGCGAGGAACGCTTATCGTGTGCGGGCCAACGCCGTATGCCGACTCAAGATGTTCGGCGTGCATCAAAAGCCCCGCGAATTCGTAGCGGTAAAGCTCAAGACCGAACAACACGCCAAGACCAACATCGTCTATGCCGCCCTGCATCGCCCTGTCCATCGCCTCGGTATGGTAATTATAATTGTGCTTCGGGCCGGTCGGATGCAGCTTTTCATAGCTTTCCTTATGGTAGGTTTCCTGAAAGAGAATATACGTGCCGATGCCCGCATCGCGCAGCTTGCGGTAGTTTTCAACCGTCGTTGCGGCGATATTGACGTTCACTCGGCGGATAGCGCCGTTCTTGTGCTTGATCGAATAGATCGTTTTGATGGATTCGAGGATGTACTCGATCGGATTGTTCACGGGATCCTCGCCCGCTTCGAGCGCAAGGCGCTTATGCCCCATATCCTGAAGCGCGGTGACCTCGCGAACGATGTCCTCCTGCGAAAGCTTCTTCCTTGCGATATGCTTGTTTTGATAATGATACGGGCAATAAACGCAGCCGTTCACGCAGTAGTTGGAGAGGTAGAGCGGCGCAAACATAACTATGCGGCTGCCGTAAAAATCCTTTTTGATCTGCTCGGCAAGGCGATACATGCGCTCGGTACGGTCGGGAAGCTCGCAGGCAAGAAGCACGCTCGCTTCGCGGTGGGTCAGACCCTTTCTAAGCTCTGCCTTTTCAAGAATTGCATCGATAAGCTCGGCATTATTCTTGTTTGAATCGGCGTAGGCAAGGGTCTGGAGTATCTCATCATGGTCGATGAACTCGGTCGCATTGTGGGATTTGGGATTATACATATTTTTTCCTTTCTTCGGGGTGAGGGCGAACCTTGCCCCTTAGCTTTATTATTGAATAATGAATAATGAATAGTGAACAGTTGAGGTGGCTTTTGCAAGGCAAAAGCTTCAACAATTTATTCATTTCTTCAGCTTGCTGTCGCCGCGAACGAAGGCGATATTGCAGCCGATCTTAGTGAGCCTTTTTTCAAGGTCGTTCAGGCTTTGCGCCGCCTCGCTGCCGGTGTAAAGCTTGTTGTCATATAATGAGTATTTGGCGCGAACGTCGGCGGGGGAGAGGTTGGGCATACAGACGTTTGCTCCCGAGAGCATACCCATCTCGCGCCCGGTCGGGTGGATTGTTCCGAGCGCGGTCGTTGCGGGAAGCAGCACCTCGGGAAGAAGTATGCGAACGATGCTCAAGAAAAACAGCGTTTGCTCGAATGTTCCAGCCTTTTCATTTGCAAACGGCGTATCGTGCGCGGGTATGAACGGGCCTATACCGACCATCTGCGGGCGAAAATCGCGGATAAACACAAGATCATCGGCAAGCGTTTCATAGGTTTGATAGGGTGAGCCTATCATCATGCCGCAGCCGGTCTGAAATCCAAGCTCGCGCAGATTTTTAAGGCATTCCATGCGCGTTTCAAGCTTCATCTCCTCGGGGTGCAGCTTCGCATAATGCTCCGCGTTCGCGGTTTCATGCCTTAAAAGATATCTGTCCGCGCCCGCCTCGCGCCAAAGCGCATAAACCTCCTTCGGGTATTCGCCGAGCGAAAGCGTTACCGCGCAGTCGGGATAATTCCTCTTTATCTCGCGCACTATCTCGGCAACCCTTTCGGGCGTAAAATGCGGATCCTCACCGCCCTGCATCACGAAGGTGCGGAAGCCGAGCGCATAGCCCTCCGCGCAGCAGGAGAGTATCTGCTCCTTGGTCAGCCTGTACCTTGAAACGGTCGGATTGCCGCGCCTTATGCCGCAGTAAAGGCAGTTGTTTTTGCAGTAGTTGCTGACCTCTATAAGCCCGCGAACGTATACCGAATTGTAGTAGTACTTTTGCTTCAGCTCAAGCGCTCTTTTCGCAAGTTTTTCGCGAAGCGCAGATGCCGCTTCCTTCTCAAGCTCCCTTTCGGCGCGAATAAGCTCGGCAAACTCGCTCTTTGAAAGCCTTTCGCCGTCAATTAGCTTATCCGCAAGCTCAAACGCTCTTTTTTTAAGCTCGTTAAGGTTCATTTTATCTTCGAGTAAACTGCGGAAGTCGAAACGCCGTCAAGCATTCCGATCTTGCCGGAAAGCGTTGAAACAATATCGGTCGGCGCGTCGAGCACGATGGAGATTATGCTGATGCCGCGCTTATGGTAGGGTATGCCCATGCGCCCGATAACGTATTCGCCGTACTGATGCAGTATCGCATTCAGCTTTTCAACCGAATCGGGGTTTTCAACAACTATGCCAAGCTGCGCAACTCTGGTGTTTGTTTCCATGATTCTCTTTATCTCCTTAAAGTATTTTTGCAAATAAAAACCGCACTTCCTTTGAAGAAGCGCGGAAAAAATCAAACGAAATGCCGCAATAAGCAGGCAAGTATTCCACAGCCCCTTCAATCAGAACTCCCTTTGGGGAAGCTCTTTATGTCGGAAAACCGATGTTTTTGTTTTTGCCTGCCGTCGGGAAAAGGATCGTTATAAATCCTCGCCCCTTCGGTTCGGCAAGTTAAGTATAGCAGAGCCGAGGCTCAAACACAAGTGATTTGATCGGAATTAAAGGAATATAGTTTTGGTATAAACCGTTCGGCTCAAAAGATCGTTGAGAGCATAAGCGGCAGTCTGCTTTCTTTCAATCAAAACCTTTCGCTGTTTTCGATAATGCCTTTGCGAACAAAATATAAATAAGCGCAGAATACAACTATGCCGCATGGGATAAAAAACATACCGCAGACAAGCATTGCTTTTAAGTACTGTTCAAAACGCAGAGGCGGCGCAG
Organism: Clostridia bacterium; assembly: GCA_017395105.1. Lineage (GTDB taxonomy): Bacteria > Bacillota > Clostridia > Christensenellales > CAG-138 > PeH17. Next base: position 17,120 of record JAFPWD010000029.1, on the reverse strand, counting down.
TCCCGAATATCAGATCGAGCAGCAAAACCAAAGCGCCGCAGCCGATGGCGGCGAGTATAGTGAGGAGCAAGCATTGAACAAACAGCTTGAATAGATGGCTGCTGCCAAAGCCGCTTGCGCTTGCAGTAAGCTTGCGGTGAGTTTTATTGGGGCGTTCACCGTTAAGCACGGCGCAGGCGGCATCAAGGTGCGGCTCAAGTAGATCGAATAGCTGCTCGGGGCTCGATATATCCGCGCTCAATACCCCAAGATCATCGATAGTTCCATCATAGGCGTATCTTACTATAAGCGGAGTTCTTATAAAACGCTTTTGAAGCGAAGCGGTCGATCTCTTCGGGGCAGCGGGGTGTGCGGTAAAAATATCGAAATCGTCTTTTGGAATGCGGATAAGACTTGCAATATTTCGTTTTTCGGCATCACCGTTCGCTGCGGCGAGCACACAGCCGTCAACCGAATCGGCTCGCAAACAGTAAAGCTGCGGGAAAGCATAAACGTCGCCGGGATCTATTGAGCAGTCATCCCGAAAACAGAACTCTATGCCCTTGAACTTATCGCCGTCGATGCGCTCATACTTGCCGCGCTCGCGTTTGTTGAAGCCGCGCGAAATGAAAAAACCATCGATGCGGTTCTGCACCTCGTTGAAGAAGCTGTCGAACTGCTCGCAGAAACGCTTGGCGCTCTCATACTCGGAATCGAGCAGCGAAGCAAATGCGGCGGAAAGCTCACTGCGCGATATCTCCGCGTTCTCGAAGCTTGTCAGCAGTTTAATAGCTTCCTCCACCTGCTCGTCGTTGAGAAAGTATATCTCGTTTTCAAAAGAATCGATTGCATCGCTTAAAAAATCCGCATCTAAAACATCGATGCACTTAATGCCCGTGATGACTTCGTATAGATCGATGAAGGTTCTTTGAAGCATAGAAAATCCTTTCTCAAGCTTTGGCGTCAAAGCGTTGCGGCATCAAAGCCCCTTCCTCCATTCCGGCGGCTCGCCGTCATCGCCCCAATACTCGTCGAGGCGAACTATTCGCTCATCATCAAGCGTGATAAACGAGCAGCAATGGAAGGAAAGGGAAGGATCGTCCCTTGAAAAGACCCTTGCCGCCGCGATAACGGTATTTCCAATGCGGTATTCACGCTCGAGCTCGCCCCGCCACTGCCCGGGGTAATCGCAGTTTGCATGAATAAACCCGTCAAGCGTGAACCTTTCGCGGGTGTTATGCCAAAAAACCTCCGCGCTTTCAGCAAAGAACTGGCGCAAAGCGGCGGCATCCTTGGAGACCACCGCCGCAAAATACTCTTCGAAACAAAAGTCTTTTTTCATATTAGACCACAACGCCTTTTCTCAGAATCATCGGATAGCTGTCGTACCCCGCGAGCCTTCTGCCGCCGAGCACCTGGCAGCCCTTGTCGAGCACCATATAGTCGAGGTCGCAGTTCTGATTGATGACCGAAGCCTGCATTATGATGCTGTTTTTGATCCTGGAGCCCTTGCCGATGTACACCCCGCGGAAGAGGATGGAGTTTTCCACCTCGCCCTCGATTATGCAGCCGTCCGCCACGATAGAGTTTTTCGCGCTGCCGCCGCCGATGTATCTTGCGGGAACCTCGTCCTTGACCTTGGTATAGATAGGATGGTCGGGGTTGAAAAGATCGCGGGCGACCTCGGGCTTCAAAAGGTTCATATTATGCCTGTAAAACTGCGCAACGGAGTTCAGGCGGGCAACGTAGCCGTCGTACTTCCAGCCGTAGAACTTGAATTTCTGCTGGTTTTTGATGAGCACGCCCTGCATAAAGTCGAATTCGCCGTGCGCCGCCGCATCCTCAACGAGGTATTCAAGCAGCGTTTTATCCATAACGTAGGCATCGCAGCCCGTGAACGGGGTGCTCGGGTTGAGCGGGTTGAAGGTCAGCTCCGTAACACAGCCGTCCTCATCCACCTTAAGGCGCAGATCGTCGTACTGCTCGCTGCGGTCGAAGTCGTTTCCGCTCTCGTCGCTGTACATTATGGTTATATCCGCGCCCGTTGCGATATGCTGCCGGATCATAGCGTCAAAATCGGTGTTGTAGATGGTGTGGCTGCCCGTCAGCACCACGTAGCGCTGTGAATTGCGGCGAACGAAGCCGAGCACGGAGCGGATAGCATCAACCGTTCCGCGATAAACACCGGTGTTGTCCTTGGTTACGAACGGGGGAAGGATGAAAAGGCCGTCGCGCTTTCTGTGCAGATCCCATTCCTTGCCGCTGCCGAGATGATCCATCAGCGAATGGTAGTTTCTTTGAGCGATAAGTCCCACGCTCGAAATGCCCGAATTCACGATGTTTGAAAGCACAAAGTCAATAGCGCGGTATCTGCCGCCGAACGGCACCGCCGCCACGGAGCGCGAGAAGGTGAGCTCGCGAAGCTGGGCGTTCGCTTCGCCCGTATAGATAAGACCGAATGCATTGCTGGACATAATTCTTCGCCTCCTTCCGTTACTTGCCGCAGCTTTCGGGATCGAATCTGATGACCTTGCCTGCGGGAACGCGTGCCTTTTCGCAGATGTTCATCGAGTTTGCAACCAGCGTTATATCGCCGGTGAGCTTGTTGTCGTACGGCTCGTCCTCGGGGAGCTTTTCGCAGCCCACGAGCGCGCCCGTGCCGATCCTTACGTTCTCGCCGATAATGGCTTTTTTAACAACAGCGCCCGCGCCTATGACCGTATTAGGCATTATCACCGAATCCTCGATGAGCGCGCCGTGCTCAACGGTAACCCCGGCAAACAGCACGCTTCTTTTAACGCTGCCGTGAACGGCGCAGCCCTCGGTTATGAGGCTGTCGTCCACCTCGGAATCCTCGCCCATGTAGTGCGGGGGCATCACGGGGCTCTTTGAATAGATGCGCCATTCGGTGTCGTAAAGATCGAAGCGGGGCACAACGCCAAGAAGATCCATATTCGCTTCCCAAAGGCTTGAAATGGTGCCTACGTCGCGCCAATAGCCCGAGAACTGCCATGCAAAAACCTTCTGCCTGCCGTTTATCATCGCGGGGATAACGTTCTTGCCGAAATCGTGCTCGCTCTTTTCGTTTGCGGTGTCGTCCACAAGGTATTTTGTCAGAACGTCCCTGTTGAAAATGTATATGCCCATCGAAGCCTTGGTGCTCTTGGGCTCCTTGGGCTTCTCCTCAAATTCGATTATCCTGCACGAATCGTCTGTATTCATGATGCCGAAGCGATGCGCTTCCTCAAGGGGAACGTCCAAAACGGCGATAGTGGCATCGGCGCCCTTTGAGATATGCACCTCGAGCATCTTGGAATAATCCATTTTATAGATATGGTCGCCCGAAAGGATCAGAACGTAGTCGGGATCGAACTGCTCTATGAACGGCAGGTTCTGATAGATGGCGTTCGCCGTGCCCGAATACCACTCGCCGCTCTGCTGGCTGACGTAGGGGGGCAGCACGAAAACACCGCCGTTCATCCTGTCCAGATCCCAGGCCTGCCCGCTCCCGAGATAGGCGTTAAGCGCAAGCGGCTCATACTGAGTGAGCACGCCCACGGTGTCTATCCCCGAATTGACGCAGTTTGAAAGCGGAAAATCAATTATGCGATACTTTCCCCCGAAGGGCACGGCGGGCTTGGCCATGCTTTTGGTGAGCTCGCCCAAACGGCTGCCCTGACCGCCCGCAAGCAGCATTGCAACTATCTTCTTACCCGGCATGAATATACCTCCCTTAAACAGTGCCGCATGAAACTGAGCGGCATTATCAATATATTTACATTGTACCAAATTTTCGGAAAATCGCAAGGGGTTTTTGCTTATTTGCAAAAAACCGACTAAAATCGTGGCGTGCCCTCAAGTGCGCAGCACGATGAAAAACGTAATGGCTGCTTATGAAAAATGCAAGGAACACGCAAATATGATTAATGAAAAAAGGTAAGGCGGGATATTGAAACGAGAGGCGTTCGGTAGTATAATGTATATGTGGAAATTTATGCATACGCAGGCGCATTTGCGCTTTGCCGTGAGCGGAAAGAAGCTTGATGAGAAGAAACGCTCCGAATAAAAAGCCCCTTATAATAACCGCCGCAGCCGCGGCGCTGCTGCTCGTGCTGGTGATCGTCGGCGCGGGCGCTTCGCACGCGAATTTTTTTGAAAACACGCTTGGCTCCGTGCTTGCCCCGGTGCAGCGCACGGCCGCTTCGGTTTTCGATGCAGTGGGAGGCTTCCTCAGAAACCTTTTCAACACAACGGATGCGGATATTGAAAACGCCAAGCTTAAAAACGAGCTTGCGCTCAAAAACCGCAGCCTTGTTGAAATGGAGGAGCTTCGCAGGGAAAACGAGCGCCTTCGCAAGCTGCTCGGCTTTGCGCAGTCCGCCGGTATCGAAAACGGCGTTACCGCGCGCGTCATCGGAAGGCCCTCGGGAGTCTATTTCCGCACCTTCACGCTCGGCGCGGGCTCCTCAAGCGGCGTTGACGTAAATATGCCCGTAGTCTGCGCGGATGGGCTCGTGGGCGTGGTTATCGAGGTCGGCTCAAGCTGGTGCAAGGTAACGGCAGTCGTGGATTCGACCGTTGCCGTGCCCGTGATGGTGGAGCGCACGAGGGATACCTGCATAGCGCATGGCGTTTTGAACGCATCGGGCGATGAAAACCGAATGGAGCTTCACTATCTTCCGGCGGACAGGCGCGATCTCGTGCCGGGGGACGTGCTGATAACAAGCGGCATAGGCGGCGTATACCCCAAGGGGATACGGCTCGGCACCGTTACCGAGGTTATGACGGGCGATAAGAGCTCGATAAACGCCTATATCGCGCCATCGGTGGATTTTGCGCACCTTGAGGAGCTTCTGATAATAACGGGAGGGGGCGAAAACGGCTGATGAGAAAGCTATTGCTTGCGCTCTGCCTCCTTGCCGCCGTGCTGCTCGACTATCTGATATTCCCCAGGCTGGGTCTGTCAAGGGTCGCGCCTGATGCGCTTATCGCGCTTCTCGTTTCGCTGAGCGTTTTAACAGGACTGCTTCCCGCCGTGCCCATAGCCGTGGTATTGGGTGTTCTGCTCGATATCGGCTTCAACCGCTTCATAGGCATGAGCGCAATACCGCTGTTTATTTCCGCGCTCACAGGCTCCGTGTTCTACGGCCGCTTTTATGCCGATAATATCGTGATCCCCGCAGTTACCGCAGCTGTTGCCGCGTTTTTGAAGGAGCTGTTTCTTTTTGCCGTGCTGCTGCTTTCGGGTGGAAAGACCTCGGGCTATTTCGCGCTCTTCGCGCTGCACATGCTGCCCGCTTCGCTCCTCACGGGCGCACTTTGCGCGCTCATCCGTCTTTTGTTTAAAAACTACCTGCTCCGCTCATCGTTCAGGCTGGATATAGATTATCTCAGATAAGCGGTGCGGCTGCTATATGGAGCTCCGAACGGAGAAAATACCGATACGATGCAGAAAAAACCGATCTTCAGGCTCATAGTGCTCATGTTGGTGCTCGTTATGATGGCGGCGCTTCTTGTGAATGCGCTCTACGATCTCACCGTCGTTCACGGCGATGAGTATTATAACGTGGCCAAAAACGAATCGCTCAACACCATCAAGACAAAGGGCAGGCGCGGCGCCATACTCGATCGAAACGGTCTCGTGCTCGCCTACGATGAGACCTGCTTCAACGTTTGCTTCATGCGCGATGGCAACAACCGCTCGGATTACGACAGCGCGGTGTATACCGATGCGCTGATAAGGGCGATCGGCATAATCAACGGCGGCGGCATGAAAACCATCGACACATCTTATATTCGGATGGATGAAAACGGCGAATATTACTACGATTTCGGCAGTCAAAACGAAAAAACCATAAAATCGCGCTATAAGAATTTCTGCAATGCCTGCGGCTTCCACATGAAGGATCCCGACGATATGAGCACATGGATCAGCGCCGAGGATGCCTATCTTAAGCTGCGCGAGGCGTGGTTTATTCCCGAGGAGATGCCGTTCTCCGAGGCGGTCAAGATAATCTCCGTGCGGCAGGACGTGCTTTTGAACGACTACAGAAGCTATGAACCCGTCATAATCGCGGCGGACGTTAGCGAGGATATCGTTGCAAAGCTCGAGATGGAGCAGCTTGCGGGCATTGAAACGCGCATCAGCACGAGGCGCGTGTATCCCTACGGCTCCACGGCGGCGCATATACTCGGCTACTGCCAGAGGATGACCGAGGAAAACGCGGAAGCCTATCTTGCGCTCGGCTACGGCTATGACGACCGCATCGGCGTTTCGGGCATCGAGGCCACGATGGAGAGCTATCTCACGGGCTGCACGAGCGATAAGCAGGGCAGCACCGTTATAAAAACGAACGCGAATAAGTCCGTTATCGAGGTCATCTCCGTTGAGCCCGCAACGGACGGCGGCGACGTTACGCTCACCATCGATCTTCCAATGCAGATGGCGGCCGAGGCCGCACTCGAGGAAGTGATAGCGCGAATCTATGAAAAGCAGCTCGACAGGATCGATCCCGACGGCGACGGAAAATACGACGACAAATACGCGGAATACGACAGTCTGGAGCTTGCAAAAACGGGGGCGATAGTGGTGATGAACGTCAACACGGGCGATGTGCTCGCCATGGCGTCGTATCCGTCGTTCGATCCGAATTGGTTTGTAAAGGGGCTCACGAAGGAACAGGCGAACTACCTCTACAACAGCGAGGAAGCGAGCAAAACCACCCCCACGCGCAACAAGGCCATCTCCATGAAGCTGGCTCCGGGCTCGATCTTCAAAATGTGCACGGGCATTGCGGGGCTTCTTGAGGGCGCGGTTGGAATAGACGAGCGCATAGACGATGAATCGCCGTACTACGTCAAGGATCCCGACACGGGCGAGGTCATCAACCAAAACCCCGTAAAGTGCTGGACCTCCCATCCCGAGCGCCACGCGGCTCAGACCGTTGTGGAGGCGCTCAAAAACTCCTGTAACTACTATTTCTGCGAGGTAGCAAGCCGCATCGGCATAAATTCGCTTGCGAAATGGGCAAAAAGGCTCGGCCTTGCGGATAAAACGGGCGTGGAGCTGACGGGCGAGGCCGTGGGCATAATCGGCGGTCAGAGTGCGCTCTACGACAATACCCGCGACTACGACAAGCAGGACACGAGCCTGCCGGTGCTCATCCACCGTGCGCTCGTAACGAGGCTTCGCGGCTATCAGGAGTCCAGGGGCGTTGAATCGAGCGACGAGGCATATTCCCGCTGCGCCGAAAGACTTATGCAGCTTCAGGACGGCTCGCTCGCGGGCAAGGGTGCGGATGTTCGAAGGATACTGAGCGAGGAGCTCGGCATCCCGGACGGCATCTCGCGCTCAACGAATTGGGTGAATGAGATAATGTCGCTTCTAAACGAGATACAGTGGAAGCCGACACTCACTATACGAACAGGGATAGGGCAGAGCATCATGCTCGTAACGCCCATCGCCGCAGCGCGCTATGCCTCCGCCATCGCCAACGGCGGCACGGTGTACGATGCGCATATCGTCAAGAGCGCGGTATCCTCCAAGGGCGAGACTCTGCTCTCGGTGGAGCCCACGGTTTTCGATCATATCGATGCGCCCGAAGAATACTGGGAGGCCATCAAAAAGGGCATGGCGGAGGTTGTTTCGCCCGAGGACGGCGGCACGGCGGGCGAAGCGTTCGGCGAGGAATTCGCCGAAAAGGGCTATCTTTCGCGCATAAGCGGCAAGACCGGCTCCGCGCAGGTCGGAAACGTTACGGTGGACGTTCAGAACACGGGCTGGTTCGTGGCCTTCGCTCCGAACGACGATCCCGATATCGCGGTCTGCGTGTGCATCCCGAACGGCTACTCGGGCTCGAGCACCGCGGGAGCCATAGAGGACGTTTTAACCTATTACTTCAGCAAGCTCGAGGCAAGAAGTCCCGAAACGCTGGCCGAGCCGGACTCGGTGCTGCCGTAAGTATTGGTGAATAATGAAGCTTGAATAGTGAAGAGCTGCGGGTAAAATTCCTTCGGGATTTTGGAATTTTGTTTTGCATGCGCCGATCCGTCCGTTTGCGGAACAAACCGGCTGCTGCCGAAAAAGTGAATAGTGAGGTCTGAAAACATGACATCAAAATATAAATACTGTCTTTTCGATCTGGATGGAACTCTGACCGATCCCGCGCCCGGAATAACCGCTTCGGTCGCATACGCGCTTGAAAGGTTCGGAATAGAGGTTTCGGATAGAGCCGAGCTCAATAAATTCATCGGCCCGCCCCTCGTTTATTCGTTCAAAACCTTCTTCGGCTTTACGGATGATATGGCGAAGCAGGCGCTTTCGTATTACCGCGAGCGCTTCTCGGCGGGAGGGCTCTATGAAAACGAGATATACACGGGCATTGCCGAGCTTCTTGAGCGCATCAAGGAGGGCGGGGGAAGGGTCATTCTTGCAACGAGCAAGCCCGAGGAGTTTGCCGCAATGATACTCGAGCATTTTGATATCCTCAAGCATTTTGACTTCGTTGCGGGCAACACACTCGATGAAACGCGCCCCGAAAAGCGGCAGGTTCTTGCGCATATCCTTGCGAATTATCCCGAAATCTGTGCCGAAAACGCCGTTATGGTTGGCGATAGGGAATACGACGTGCTTGCCGCGAAGGAGTTTTCGCTGCCGTCCGTAGGTGTGCTCTTCGGCTATGGCTCGCTCGAGGAGCTTGAGAGCGCCGGCGCCGATATGATTGCCGAGGACGTTCCGGCTTTGAGTGCGCTTCTTATAGATGCTTGAGCAGAAAAACATACCTATGATGAAACGGAGTAGAGCTTGAATCCATTTCAAATTTTAAAAACCGAGGGAAATGCAAGGCGGGGGAGGCTCGCAACTGTTCACGGCGTTATCGAAACGCCGGTTTTTATGAACGTGGGCACGGCTGCGGCGATACGCGGCGGCGCGGGCACGATCGACCTTCGCGAGATCGGCTGTCAGGTCGAGCTTTCAAACACCTATCATCTGCACCTTCGCCCGGGCGACGAGCTTATAAAGCGGCTCGGCGGTCTGCACCGCTTCATGGATTGGGACAGACCGATACTCACCGACAGCGGCGGCTTTCAGGTGTTTTCGCTTGCGCACAGAAGAAAAATAACCGAAAAGGGCGTGCGCTTCTGCTCGTATATCGACGGCAGGATGGTATTCATCGGTCCCGAGGAATCGATGCGCATTCAGTCCAACCTCGGCTCAACGATCGCGATGGCGTTTGATGAGTGCATCGAAAACCCCGCGCCCTATGCCTATGTTGAAAGATCAATCGAGCGCACAACGCGCTGGCTCGTTCGTTGTAAAGCCGAAATGGAGCGCCTCAATTCGCTCGACGATACGATAAATAAAAATCAGATGCTCTTCGGCATAAATCAGGGCGGCATCTTTCCCGATCTGCGCATAAGACACATGCGCGAGATACGCGAGATAGACCTTCCCGGCTTTGCGATTGGCGGACTCTCGGTCGGCGAAACGGCTGAGGAGATGTACGGCATACTCGATGCCGTCGTGCCCGAAATGCCGAAGGAAAAGCCGCGCTACCTGATGGGCGTTGGAACTCCGCTGAACATCCTCGAGGGCGTTTATCGCGGCGTGGACTTTTTCGACTGTGTGCTTCCGCTTAGAAACGCACAGCACGGCAACGTGTTCACGTGGAACGGCAAGATGCGCATTCTTGCCGAAAAATATCGCGAGGATATGCGCCCGATCGATGAAAACTGCGGCTGCCCAGCATGCAGGCATTACGGCAGGGCGTATATACGGCATCTTTTGAAGGCGGACGAGCGGCTCGGGATGCGGCTCTGCGTTTTGCATAATCTATATTTCTACAACGACTTGACCGCGAAGATGCGCACTGCGCTCGAAAATGGGGAGTTCACCGCCTTTTATAATAAATATAGGCATATTCTCGGTGAATTTGCGCAGTGAGCGTTCAAGGCAGGGAATAACACGGGAGGGAAGTGCGAAATGGCCTCGAGCAGGGAGTATTTGAATTTTATTCTGGATCAGCTTTCCGAGGTCAAGGGCGTAAGCAAGCGCGCGATGATGGGGGAATACCTTATCTACGTTTGCGGCACCCTGATCGGCGGCATATATGACGACAGCTTTCTGATAAAGCCCGTTTCCGCCGCACTTGAAAGACTGCCGGGCGCCGCCCTTGCCGAGCCCTATCCCGGCGCGAAAAAGCTGCTTGCGGTGGATAAACTCGATGATAAGGGCTTTTTGAAGGAGCTTCTGGAGGCTGTGGCGGAGGAAATCGCCGCCAGCAAGTAAAAGCGCAGCTAAGCGCCGCAAAACTGCATTTTTCTCGCAAAAACCGCCTTGCGAGCGGTTTATGAGCCGCTAAATCAAATTGTATATCATTTTTTCGGTATTTCAGCTTGACAAGCGCAGTTCGTCCTGCTATAATATTACTGTTGCACCAAATAGGGAGAGATGTCCGAGTGGTTTATGGAGCCGGTCTTGAAAACCGGTGATGCCGCAAGGCACCGGGGGTTCGAATCCCTCTCTCTCCGCCAAAATATGGAGAAGTACCCAAGTGGCTGTAAGGGGCTCCCCTGCTAAGGGAGTAGGCTCTGCGAAGGGGCGCGAGGGTTCAAATCCCTCCTTCTCCGCCAACTAAAAGCAGGATGTCGTAGGCATCCTGCTTTTAGTTACTTTGAAATTCAGAGGAATTTGATGGGCGTATAAGAAAACCATCTGGTGAATGGTTTTCCCGCCCCGGTTTCGAGCGGAGCGAAAGACGCCGCGGAGTGAGCGGCGCAGGAGACTCATCGCGAGAAACCAAATCCCTCCTCTCCGCAAAAAATCGCGTTTGCTTTGCCTGTTCGCTTGCAAGTGCGCTCACGACGGCTGCGCGGCACTACCACTCTTTTGCATTGGAAAAACAGTTGTGGGGACTTGAATGGCGGAGTGAGCAAAAGCTTCCCGCAAAAGCGCATCAGCGGCAGCGAGCCATTGTTTGGCAAGATCAAGACAAGCCTTCGTCAACAACACTCTCGGAGCTTTGCCGTCAGTCCTCGGAGTCGAGATCGTCCCCGGGCAATGAGGCAAGCAGCTCCGCCCGCTGCTCCTCGGGCATTTTTTGAAGCTGCATGAAAAGCTCCCTAAGCTTCGGCGGCAGCTACTGCAGCATCTCCGCAGCCTCGACAGCCCTTCTCGTGCCGACAGTATGGGGATGCTCCTGCCCGAGCTTCGCTTCAAATATGATCAGCGCACTGCGCAGGTAATCCAGCGCTTCGTCGGCTTTGTCTCGCTCAAGATACAGTATACCGATATTGTTGTAAGTCGTGGCGGTATCCGGATGCTCCTTGCCCAGCACCTTTTCCCCGACCGCAAGCGCTTTCAAATTATAATCGAGCGCCTTATCAAATTCGCCCATGGCTTTGTACAGCAAAGCGATATTGTTGTAGGTCGTGGCGGTATCCGGATGCTCCTTGCCGAGCACCTTTTCTCTGACAGCAAGCGCTTTCAAATTATAATCGAGCGCCATATCAAATTCGCCCATGGCTTGGTACAGCGAAGCGATATTGTTGTAAGTCGTGGCGGTATCCGGATGCTCCTTGCCGAGCACCTTTTCCCTGACCGCAAGCGCTTTCAAATTATAATCGAGCGCCATATCAAATTCGCCCATTGCTTTGTACAGCAAAGCGATATTGTTGTAGGTTACGGCGGTATTCGGGTGGTCTTTGCCCAGCACCTTTTCCATGACCGTAAGCGCTTTTAAATAATATTCGAGCGCCTTATCAAACTTGCCCTTGGCTTGGTACAGCAAAGCGATATTGTTGTAGGTTGCGGCGGTATTCGGGTGGTTCTTGCCCAGCACCTTTTCCATGACCGTAAGCGCTTTTAAATAATATTCGAGCGCCTTATCAAACTCGCCCATGGATTGGTACAGCGAAGCGATATTGTTGTAGGTTGTGGCGGTATTCGGGTGGTCTTTTCCCTGTACCTCCTCGCTTGTCTCCATGTCCTTAAGCAGGAATCCGAGCGCGCGGTCAAACGAGCCCATGTCTCGGCATACCGCCCCGGCATCGCTCCAGATAACGACGTTTTCCCTGGTATTTCCCGACCTGCCTTCTGCAAGCGCGATAAGGCTGTTTGCGGGGATCAGCCGCAGGGCTTTCTCATTCGGCTCTTCAAAAAGCCTCTTGAGCATTCTGGCGTAAAGCGGCGTTTTTTCATCGTCAAGCTTCGGCGCCTCGGGAAACACAAGCTTTCTCAGCCCGTCGTCCTTCGCCATTAGATGCCCGAAGTCCTTAAGCATACGCTTGAAGAATTCAAGCGAGGGATCGAATTCCTCCAGCACCGTCGCATAGAAGCTGTCGATCTTCTTGGAATGCTGACTCTCATTGTCACGGTTGCAGAGCCGATGAAACAGCAGATACTCACCAAAAAGGTCGGGAGTCATGCCGACTGCGTTTTCGCATTCGCTGTCGCAAAGACCGGCGCGGAGCATCAGCTCACCGTCGCATAAATTCGCTTTTTCCTCTGCGCTCGCGATCTCGCTCATGCTTTCGGGACAAAGCTCATTGAGCCTCTCCAAGCTCAATGCCCTGTTGCTCGAACAAACCGTGGCAATACGCAGAATGTCATGGCATGCGCTTTTCAGCCTGCTGCTGCCGTAAGGCTCCAGCAGATCGCTCAGTATCCGCATCTCCCTGTATATCGGTTTTTCAAGCAGCTCCTCCATCGACCACTCGTCGGCATTGCCGCCCTCGTGTATGTAGATATCCGCCATCATCATTGCAAAAAGAGGATGCTTCAAAAGGCCGTGCTCATTATTGCCGAGCGCTTCAACAAGCTCGCGCGCTTCTTCTTCGGTCAATGCATCCTCGGCATCCTCTGCATTCTCCGCCGCCGCGAGGTAGCGGGCGAAGTCGCACATTATTCGGGCAAGCAGCTCATCATCAATTTGCGAAAGCAGCATTGAGGGTTTGTACCTTAGGTCGCGAAGCCTGTCGCTTTTGCCGTGTTCCAACAGCTCCTTCTCCCAGGTCGGCGCATCCGTCTCCTTTTCGCCGTTTGCGCGGTCGAGCAGCAGGAACCTTATGCGCTGCCTTTCATCGCGCCCGGATTCGCCGGAGGAAAGCTTGCTCATCCATTTGGCGATCTTTTCCGCGTACTGCTGGGCATAGTCGATGATAAAAAGCGTTGGCCCGGGATACTCCGCGCTGAACTCTTTATCGTTCATTGCGGGAAGCTCATCTATCCGTTGTTCCTTAACAAGCACGGTTTCCCAGATCTGCTCCTCATCAAGCTGCTTTTTCAGCTCATACGCCAATCGGCTCTTGCCAGCTCCGCCGGGCGCGGCAATACCCCACCAGGAAATTGGCAGGGGAGATGTCAGAAACTCGCGTATGGCCTCGAGCTCCTTTTCACGGCCAACGAAGCCTACCGCGCCGGAATCGTATCTGTAAAGCTCCAACGGGCGCACAACATCGGGCAGCGGATCGGCGGCAAGCTTACCGAAACCATTGCTGTCATAATCCTCCCATCGAGCCTTCGGATCATCTTTAAGCTTGTTAAGCGCATCGGCAAATCCAGTCAAAAACGCTTCGAGCTCGTCCTTCTCAACGCTGAACCTATTGAGCCATACCGTTTTCTTTTTGCTGCCGGGACGCGCCCCGTTTAGTATTCCTTCGATATCGCCGCGAAGAAGCGCACCGCAGTAGAACGCTTCATTATTGCTTTCTTTGTCTACGCATGCTTTGATAAACAGAACGCCGCCTTCTTTCGCATAGTTGTTAAGGTCGCCAAAGCTGATTGAATGAGAGACCTTGTCTGCGACCGCGCCCTTCCTGATATGCCCCTTCACCTGCACCGGCACACGGCGCAGAAGATGCTCTTTTTTTCTGCCGATTTTGCTGTAAACATAAATGAACCCGTCCCAACTCGGAGATCTGTCGTTAGTCGGGATCTCAGGTGTTAACAGATCCGTTTTGGCAAGCGCCTCAGTCAGCTTCGAGACAGCTGCTATTTCCGTTTGTATGCTCATGATCCCCTCCGAAGAAATTCTCAATTATATAATACCATGCCGCACTCCCGCTTTCAAGTCAAATTTCGCGGTTTTCCATGCCGGTAATGCGGCAATCCCAAACATAATTATTGACAAATCGCTTCAACAAGCCTATAATCAAATCAAATACGAGGCTTTAAGAGGCGTTAAATTGACTGAGGGCAAAATATCAAAGCGAATAGCGCTTTTTGCACTGCCGATCTTCATCGGGCAGCTTTTTCAGCAGATGTACAATATCGCGGACTCGCTCGTTGTGGGCAACGTGCTCGGCAAGCAGTCGCTTGCGGCAGTCAGCTCGTCCGGCAGCCTTATCTTTTTGATAGTGGGCTTTATATACGGTGTTTTCGTGGGCGCGGGCGTGGTGATTGGGCGCTATTACGGCGCGCAGAAATACGATATGGTTCATCGTGCCGTGCATACCACCGTTGCATTCGGCATTGCGGCGGGCTTGCTTCTAACCGTGTTCGGAATAATCTTCACGCCGTTCATTCTGAAGCTGATGCGCACTCCTGCGGACGTTCTGCCCGAATCCATACGCTATTTCCGCTTTTATTTCGCGGGCTCATTGGGCAATGTTCTCTACAACTCCTTCAACGGCATCTTTCAGGCGCGGGGCGACAGCCGCCATCCGCTGTATTACCTGATGATCGCTTCGGTGACGAACATTATTCTCGACATACTCTTCGTTAAGTATCTTGGCTTCGGCATCGCGGGCGCTGCGGTGGCAACGGCGATATCGCAGTTTTTGAGCGCGGGCATATCGCTCTATAAGCTCACGCATATAAGCGACGTTCACCGCATAACGCTCAAGGATATCCGCTTCGACCGCCCGCTTCTTAAAGAGGTGCTCGCAACGGGGCTTCCCACGGGCGTTCAGAATTCGGTCATCGGCTTTGCAAACGTTATCGTGCAGTCCAATATAAACGTGTTCGGCTCGGATGCCATGGCAGGCTGCGGCGCGTATACCAAGATCGAGGGCTTCGCGTTTCTGCCCGTAACGAGCTTCAGCGTTTCGCTGACCACCTTCACAAGCCAGAATCTCGGCGCGAAGAAGTACGACCGCGTTAAAAAGGGTGCGGCGTTCGGGCTTGCTTCGGGCGTTATACTTGCCGAGATAATCGGAATACTGTTCATCGCGTTTGCGCCCAAGCTGATCGGGCTTTTCGATAAGTCGCCCGAGGTGGTCGCCTTCGGCGTGAAGCAGGCACGCACCGAGGCGCTGTTCTACTGCCTGCTCTCGTTTTCGCATTGTATGGCGGGCATAATAAGAGGCTCGGGCAAAACCACCGTGCCGATGCTCGTTATGCTGATATGCTGGTGCGTTATCCGCGTTACCTATATAACGATCACAACGCAGTATATCCCCGATATCGCCGTCATCTTCTGGGCGTATCCGATAACCTGGACGCTCAGCTCCATCGCCTTCGCCCTCTATTTCTTCAAGGCGGACTGGATGCACAATTTCGAGCGGCAGGAGCAGAGAATGGAATCAAAGCTCGGCTGAAAAGCATTATAAAACTATGAAAATTTAAACCGAAAGGAAATATAAAAATGAACAACGAAACAGTATACGCAAGAAGAGCATTCGCTCTGATGGAAAAGCTCGCTTACGTTCGTCTGAGCTGCAGCGAGGAGGAAAAGCGCGCCGCCGAGGAGCTTCAAAAGGAAGCCGCCTCATTCGGGCTTGACTGCACGATCGAGGAGTTCGAGGCGGCGACCGGCGAAGTTACCAAGGCGACCTTCAAGGTTATTGCTCCCTACGAAAAGGAGTACGAGGTAACGGGCTATATCCGCTCCGATTCCACACCCGACGAGGGGCTCGAGCTCGATTTCGTTTACGTTGAAAACGCGCTCGAAGCGAATCTCGTTGGCGTTGCGGGCAAGGCGATTCTCGTAAACGGCAGGTTCGGCATGGATGCGTACGAGCGCATACAAAAGGCAAAGCCCGCCGCCATCATCACCTTCTCCGGCTCGGTGGACGACGACCTCACCAAGACCGACCTTGAGATAAGGAAGATCCGCGAGACCTACGCCGAAAAGCACGGCTCCGCAGTTGCGCTGACCATCCGCGCGGTCGATGCGCTCGAGATCGTTAAGAGCGGCGCGAAGAAGGTTCATGTTCTCGTCAAGAGCGAATCCAAGCAGGGCATTTCGCGCAACGTTTGCGGCGAGATCAAGGGCACCGAGTTCCCCGATGAGATAATCTCCTTTGGCGCGCATTTCGACAGCGTTTATTTCTCCACCGGCGTTTATGATAATATGTCCGGCTCGGTCATCATAATGGAGATCGCGCGCTACTTCATGGCCAATCCCCCGAAGCGCACGCTCAAATTCAACTGGTACGGCTCGGAGGAGCAGGGACTTCTCGGCAGCAAGGCGTACGTTGAAGCGCATAAGGACGAGCTCGAGAAGCACCGCTTCATGATAAACGTGGATGTGGCTGCGCCCATCCTCGGCAAGGAGCTGATCTTCTGCATGGGTACCGAGGCGCTCAAGAGCTATGTTGATGCGATGATGAAGGAGCTCGGCAGAGCCGCCGTCGTTGAGGATGATATCTATTCGAGCGACAGCATCCCGTTCGCGGACAACGGCGTTCCCGGCATCAACTTCTGCCGCTTCGGCGCACCCGGAACCGCCTTCATCCACGACAGGCGCGACAACCTCGCTCTCGGCTATATGTCCGCAGAGGCGCTGGATATCACGCTTCAAAACGCGCTCGAGTTCTCAAGGCGCGTAATAAACGCCCCCGTGTTCCCGATCGAGAGGAAGATATCCGATTCCATCAGGGGCAAGGTGGATAAGTATCTGTTCAAGAAGAAGGACTGAAAGCAAAAATGAATTATATCGCCGCGTGATACATTTTGCGCGGCGATTGCTTTGTAAACCTTGTTGTAAACCAAAGGTAGAGTGAACTAAACCCCGGGTCGGTTGAGTAAATCGGGAGGTATATGCTAATATGAGCGCAACCAATGCTCATGTACGGTAAGGAAGCAAGCAACCGAAAACAAGAGATAGACCGCCAGCACTACACTATTCCGAACCAAAGACCAAAAGATAAGCATTGTGGGAAAATCTAAACTTTTGGATTTTCCTACAATGCCAACTACG
>JAFPWD010000028.1 GCA_017395105.1 Clostridia bacterium | reverse complement strand
TTCCTCGACTTTGTGGTATTATTGTTTCGCTCCATAGCTTTGGCCTCCTTACTTGTTCTTTTGCCAATTTACATTGTATCAGGCTTCTCGCTATGGAGCTATTCTTTTTTTGTTTTGGACAGTTAATTATACAACTTACCCAAGCTTGAGCAAATTGCCGCTTTGAGCGTTGAATTATATGAGCTGCGGGCTGTTTTTTGATTATTGCGCCTCAAGTTGACCTTGATAGTATACTTTGATATAATAACGCTATACATAAAACTGCTTCGCCGAGCGTTTTTGCGGCGAAAAATGCATCGGGCGGGGTGAAAGGAGCAAAAAATGAAGGAAGTTTTTGATTTTTTGAAGGAGTGCGGCGTATATTACCTCGCAACGGTCGAGGGCGATCAGCCGCGAGTGCGCCCGTTCGGAACGGTGAATATCTTCGAGGATAAGCTCTATATCCAGATGGGCAAGGTGAAGAACGTTTCCAAGCAGATCGAGAAGAATCCCAAGGTGGAGCTCTGCGCGTTCAAGGACGGCAAATGGCTGCGCCTCTCGGGAGAGCTCGTGCGGGATGAGCGCGTTGAGGCGAAGAAGGATATGCTCGACAGCTATCCCCAGCTTCGCGCCATGTACGATGAAAACGACGACAACACCGAGGTGCTGTATTTTAGGCACGGTACGGCGGTATTTTCTTCGTTCACCGAGCCGCCGATGACAATAGAGCTTTAATGCGCGTGGAGCAGACCGCTGCTGCGCTGATGATCCTTGTTGGCTTACTTTTTGATTGGAAATACTGCTGGCTCGTTGGCGTTCCCGCCGGAATACTCTCCTTCCCGCTTGGCGAGCTGTTTGCAAAGCTCCGATATAAAGCCCTGATACGGCGCACGAAGCCGTCCTCGGAGCAAGGTTAAAATCGCCCTTGAGCTATTGACTTTCCTTTCCCAAACTGCTATACTATCGGTAGCCAAAATACTAAAGAAAGCGAGGTAAACAAGATGAACATTCACAAGATCGTCAAGGCAGTTAAATATCGTATGTTGACCTCGGTTCGTGCATTCTGATTCCATCAGAATGATACTGTTTATTCAACCGTGGCATCCGTCACGGTTTTATTTTGCACCTTTTATCCGAGTCGGGGTTAACAAATTCTAAAGCACAATACGCTATGGAGAAATTGTTATGGAAAACCAACTCAAACTCGGAAGGATCTGCGAGATAAGAAAAAACAGATTCATGATAAGCTTTGAGGAGCGAGAGGTCTTCGCTGTTCTCAAGGGCAGCTTTTACGATGCGCCGCCAGCCGCGCTTCCGATCGTCGGGGACTATGTTTCGTTCATTCATAATCCCGGCGGCGACTCGGTCATTCAGAACGTCTTGGAAAGAAAAACTCTGCTTTCGCGCCCGGATATTTTTCGGATGGGGCAGGTGCAGTACATGGCGGCGAACGTTGATTACTGCTTTATCGTCACCTCGCTGAACGAGGATTACAGCCCAAGCCGCATCGCAAGATACACGAGCATCGCGCTCTCGGGCGGCTGCGTTCCGGTTGCGATACTGACTAAAACCGACCTCTGCGCCGACGCTGCGGAATATGTTCGCGAGGTCGCCGCGATCTCGGATAAGCTCCGAGTGCACGCCGTTTCCGCGCTGAGCGGGGAAGGGCTCGACGCGCTTCGCGAGTATTTCGCAGATGGCAAAACGATCTGCCTTATGGGCTCGTCCGGTGCGGGCAAATCCACGCTCATCAATGCGCTTGCGGGCGAAGATATCATGCTTACGGCCGAGATACGCGAGCGCGACGGCAAGGGCAGGCACACCACCACGCATCGGCAAATGATCCGCCTCGACTGCGGCGCATTCATCATCGACACGCCGGGTATGCGCGAGATCGGCGTTGCCCTGGCCGAGGACGGCGTGGACGATACCTTTTCCGACATAGCCGAGCTTGAAGCGCGGTGCAGGTTCTCAAATTGCAGGCACGAAAGCGAGCCCGGCTGCGCCGTGAAGGCGGCTGTCGCAAGCGGCGAACTGAGCGCAGAAAGGCTCAGACTATACCGCGAGCTCGGCGCGGAAAAACCGAATAACTACGCCAAGATGAAGGAAATTTCCAAACGCGCAAAGGCGTATAAGAAACAGAAAAGCTCCGATTTTTCGGACGAGTGATAACAAGAACAAAAAAACAAATAAAAAACTGCACTGCATAGAGGCAATATGATCGAAATAAAGCAAACCGGCTATGAAGACCTTGAAAACGTTCGCCGCCTTTGGGCAGACGGGGAAGTGATGAAATTCGTGGGCTTTCCCAAGGGAATCATCGAAACCGAGGAAGCCATGCACGCTTGGCTCGAGCGGAGCATAGCGGCAAGGCCGAGCGCAGATCACTATTCCGTGTATGAAAACGGCGCTTTCTGCGGCGAAGCGAGCTATGATATTGATGAGGCGCATAAAGCTGCCTCGCTCGATATAAAGCTCTTTGCCTTTGCACGCGGGCGCGGCATCGCCGCAAAGGCGCTTTCACACGCGATAGCCGAGGCGTTCAAAAACGGTGCGAACACCGTTTGGGTGGATCCGAATCCCGAAAACACAAAAGCGCTTGCGCTGTATGAAAGGCTCGGCTTTGTTAAAAAGCCCATGCCCGATTTTGTTATCGAAATGGGCGAGAATCCGAATGAATATGTTTATTTGGAGCTATGCAAAGAAAACGATAAATGAGAAACCAAACTGAACAACAAAAGATAACCCTTCGGGAAGTAAATACCCGGAATTTCAATGCGCTGCTCAAGCTTGAGGTCAACGAGGAGCAGGAGAGATTCGTTGCGGACAATGAGTTCAGCCTTGCCGAGGCCTACGTGGTCAACGCATCGGGCAGGTACGCCAAGCTGTGACCGATAGAGGACGGCGGGAGGACGTGCCTGCGTGTGACCGATCCCCCCCCCGCAAAAAAACTGTAACAAGCAATAATAAAAAACTAAAGGAGAATGGAAAAATGAATATCAGATTCAATAATATAGACAGTGTTCTTAGGATAAGAAAGCTCGGCCCATACGGCGTGAGCATCGCCGTTATGAAGGGCGACGAGATCGTGACCTACTGCTCTGGCAGCGGACGCAGGGACGGAGCGCTTCCCGTGAACCCCAATATGCTCTTTCAGGCGGGCTCGGTAAGCAAGCCCGCGTTTGCGGCAACTCTGCTCCGCTTCGTGGATAAGGGCAGGATCGACCCGGACGCGGATATTTCGGGCATCGTTCCCGAGTTTGCCAAAGCGCCGCTGACCTTCCCTGCGCTGCTCTCGCATACGGCGGGCTTCAATGTTCACGGCTTCGACGGCTACCATGCAAAACACAAGCTGCTTTCGAGCGAGGACGTGCTTATGGGGCGCGGCAACTCGCCCGCCGTGCGGCAGACCATGCCCTACGGCGAGCAGGCGGTCTATTCGGGCGGCGGCATAACCCTTGCGGAGCTTGCCTTCACGCGCATGACCGGCATTACTCTGCGCGAAGCCTTTGATAAGGAGGTCGCGCAGCCGCTCGGGCTGACCCGCTCGGGCTATTTCCAGCCGCTCGATGAAAGCCTCGTTTCCAACGCGGCGTTCGGAGGCAATCTCAAAAAGAATGATCATTACCACTATTATCCCGAACACGCGGCGGCGGGGCTGTGGACCACCCCGACCGACCTTGTTAAGCTCGGAATTGCCCTCTCAAGGAGCATCCGCGAGGGCGGCTTCCTCTCCAAGGAGTCGGCGCAGCGCATGGCCACTCCCATTATGGACAACTACGGTCTCTGTCTTTCCCGCTGGAATTCGGCGATTCGCGGCGATGAGGTCGCGGGGCATGACGGCTGGAACGAGGGCTTTCTGACCAGCTGGACCTTCTCGGTGAAGGAGGATCTCTGCGTTGCCGCAATGATAAACCGTTCCACCGTTTGGACTGATAAGAAGCTGATGGAAACCGAAGCAAAGGTTTTCAGGCAGGCAAAGAACGAAGCGAAATGATCGCTTCTGAAGATATTTTATAAAAAAGGGAGAAACGATATGAAATTTTCCGAAATGCCCTACTCTCGCCCCGATGGCGATGAGATCAAAAACAACATCAAGGCGCTGACCGAAAGGCTCAAGAGCGCTGAAAGCTATGAAGAAGCCCGCGCGATCTTCCTTGAATATGATGTCGAGTACAGGCGCGTTGAAACGCCGATCAATCTTGCCTACATTCGCCATTCGATCGATACGCGCGATGAGTTTTACGATGCGGAGAACGATTTCTGGGATGCGCTGCTTCCCGAGATCGAGGAGTTTGAGCAGCAGTGGAACGAGGCGCTGACAGCTTCGCCCTTCCGCAAGGATTTTGAGAGGGAATACGGCGAGCTGCTCTTCACGAAAACCGAGATGGCGAAAAAGACATTCTCGCACGAGCTCATCGAGGATCTTCAGCGCGAAAACACGCTGACGAGCGAATACAGCGAGCTGCTTGCTTCCGCGCGCATACCCTTCGAGGGCGGAAAGTACACGCTCGAGCAGATGGTGCCCTTCAAGGAGGATGCGGACGATGCGCGCCGTTTGGAGGCATGGCAGGCGCTGGGGCAGTGGTTCAAGGATAATCAAGCGGAGCTCGACCGTATCTTCGACGAGCTGACCAAGCTGCGCGACGGCATGGGCAAAAAGCTCGGCTACGGCGGCTACACCCGCCTTGGCTACTATCGTATGCAGCGCAACTGCTACACCGAAAGGGACGTGGAGGCCTTCCGCGCCGCAGTTCAAAAATACGTGGTTCCGATCGCGGAGCGCATCAAGCGCGAGCAGGCGAAGCGCATCGGAAAGAGCTATCCGCTCTCGTTTGCGGACGATGCGCTATTTTATAGAAGCGGCAACCCGCGCCCTGCGGGAGCTGCGGAGGGTATTCTTGCCGAGGCCAAGAAATTCTACGACGAGCTTTCGCCCGAAACGAGCGAATTCTTCCGCACGATGCTCGATGAGGAGCTGATGGACGTGGTTGCGACCGAGGGCAAGGAGGGCGGCGGCTATCAGACCGGTCTGCCGCTGTACGAGCGCCCGTTCATATTCTCGAATTTCAACGGTACGCAGGGCGATATCGAGGTCGTGACCCACGAAGCGGGTCATGCCTTCGCCTATTGGATGAACCGCAGGCGCGTTCCGTTTGCCTATACGAAGCCTTCGAGCGAGGGCTGCGAGGTGCATTCGATGAGCATGGAGTTCTTCGGCTGGAGGAATGCCGAGGGCTTCTTCGGCGCGGATGCAAAAAAGTTTAAATACAGCCATCTTGCCGCCGCGCTGACCTTCATTCCCTACGGCACGATGGTGGATCATTTCCAGCATATCGTCTATGAAAAGCCTGAGCTAACGCCCGCGCAGAGGCACGATGAATGGAAGCGCCTTTTGGGAATCTATCAGCCTTGGCTGCGGCTCGACGGGGAGATACCGTTCTTCTCCGAGGGCATGGGCTGGCAGAAGCAGAGCCATATCTATGAGGATCCGTTCTACTATATCGACTATTGCCTCGCGCAGACCGTTTCGCTCGAGTTCTGGGCGATGCTGCAGAAGGACGAGAAGGCCGCATGGGAGCGCTATATGGCGTACACCGTGCAGGGCGGCAGCCGCACCTTCACCGAGCTTCTCGCGCACGCAAACCTCAGCTCGCCGTTTGACGAAGCCTGCCTTAAAACGGTTTGCGAAGCGGCGAAGAAATGGCTCGATGAGTTCGATATGACGGGGATGGAGTGAGAATAACGGTCAAGAAAATCGAGAACATAAGGAGTCTGCAATGAAGAATCATATTCCGGGAGATAATATCGAGATTCGCAAAGCGGAGAATCCTTCAAAGTACCTTCCGCGCATACCGAGGGTGGATACCGAGGCGGATTTTTACTCCGAGGTTGAGGAAAACAGCGAGGAAATATACGAGATATCGGTTTGCGGCGAGGTGATCGGTCTTGCGTATATCGATGATGATGAAGAGGCGTTCGTGTATGTCTACATCTTCGCCGAGCATCGCCGCAAGGGGTATTCGTATCCCGCCGCGCTCGCAGCGGAGAAGGCTATCAAGGCTTCGCCGGTAAAGAGCATACAAACCGGCTATGATGCAAACAACGCGCTTGCAAAGAGGCTTGCCGAAAAATGCGGCTACGCGCCTAAATTCGCTTCGGCGATAATGCGGTACGGCGGCGAAAAGCTTGCGGAGAAGCCGCTTCCGATACGCGCCTATCGTGACGAGGATTTTCTTGATGCGTACACGCTCACGGACGAGGCGTTCCACAAGATGCGCCTTGGCACGGGGTTTTTCCCGGACTCTAAGCTCACGCCGCCGACCGATAAGGAGCGCACGTTTTGGAGCGAGACCGCAGCGGAAAGGTTCG
Organism: Clostridia bacterium; assembly: GCA_017395105.1. GTDB lineage: Bacteria > Bacillota > Clostridia > Christensenellales > CAG-138 > PeH17. Next base: position 15,729 of record JAFPWD010000028.1, on the reverse strand, counting down.
TTTACGAAAAGGACGGCGAGATAGTCGGCTGCGGGCGCATCTGTGCCGACGCACTCTCGTTCATCGCGATAAAGATCGCGCGGCAGGGCGAGGGCTTCGGAAGGGACTTCGTAATTTATCTCACGAATCGCCTTCTTGAAAAGGGCGAGGCGCGGCTTTGGTGCGTTGTGGGCAACGATAAGGCGCGAAAGCTCTATGAATCCCTTGGCTACAGGGAAACCGATCGCGCGGAGTATTCCTTTAAACGCTTTTAAATATGAATACTCGGTAAAAACAGAAGATACACCGCGGGAAAATCCTGCGGTGTATTCGCATTTTAAGCGTTATTCGTGCATCGGCGCTTCGTTAAAGCAGCGGGGATGAAGAATGTCGATCGCCTTTGAGCAAAGCTTTCATATTCCGCCCCTTTTCGTGAATATGCTTAATAAAACGCGCGGAAAGGGTGAAGTTTCCATGTTTAAAAATTCAAAACGGTTCGCGGCGCTTATCCTCTGCATAGTATGCGCCGTATCATCGATCTGCTACGCAAAAGCGGAGCAATCAACGCCTTCGGTCGATATCGGCTCGGCGAGGGCGGCGCTTTTGATAGACGAAGCGAGCGGCAAAATGCTTTTTGAAGCGAACGCCGCCGAAAAACTGCCCGCAGCGGGGCTGACGAGGCTTGCCGCGCTGACGGTTATATGCGATGCCTTCGACAGCGGCGCGATAGCGGGTGATACCGCCGTTTCCGTGGATGAGACTGCCGCTCGCATAGGCGGCACAACGGCGTTTCTTCGCGCGGGGGAGCGAATGGATGCAAACAGCCTCCTGCTTGCATCGGTTATGATAAACGCGGGCGATGCGACCCATGCGCTTGCCTGCGCGGCGTTTGGCGGGGAATCAAACGCCGTTGCCGCCATAAACTCACGCCTTGCGGGGCTTGGCGTTAGCGCGGTTTATTCGGATATCTGCGGCGCGGGGCAGAGCCTTTCGGCAATGGAGCTTGCCTCGATCGCGCGCGGGCTGATAAAGAACCAAACCTATTCAAAATACGGCACGAAATTCTATGAGCGCATTTCGCACGAGGGAGCGGGGGAGACCGAGCTTGCCAATCCAAACAAGCTCATAAAGCAGTATTCGGGCTGCTTGGGCGTTGGCACGGGCTCGTCCGATGAGGCGGGCTACTGCGGCGTTTTCGCGGCAAAGCGCGGCGAGAGCCGCTATATTGCGGTAGTTCTCGGCGCAAAAACGGGAGCGGAACGCTTCGATATCGGCAGAAGCCTGCTCGACTACGGCTTTTCGGCTTTCAGAAGCGTTCGCATAAGCGGCGCGGGAGAGGCGTTTGGAAGCATACCCGTCAAGGGCTCGCTGAAGCGCGAGATCGGCGCGATGGCGGGGGATGATACCGTGCTTCTCATCAGCACGGCGAAGAAGGAGTACACGCTTGAAACCGAGCTTCCCGAAAGCCTCGATGCGCCCGTTCAAAGGGGCGATGCGGTCGGTATGCTGACCGTTCGCGGCGCGGACGGCGAGGTGCTTGCGGAAACCGTGCTCGTTTCGGATGCGGATGCGGAAGAAGCCGGCTTCCTTGACTGCGTTAAGCTGATCGTTTCAAAATACCTGCGAACGGACGGGTGAAATAAAGGCTGATTTTCAGTTAAATCAACTGCATTTTTGCGCGATGTTGCATCACACGCTCAAATGTGGTACAATATAATCGGAGTTTGCCGCGAAATTGAGGCAGACTCTGCGGAAAAGGCGCAAAAAAGCGTTTTCGCAGTCGTAAAGGAATGTGAAAAATATGAGCGATCTTCTTCAAATGTTTCAAACCATACCCGGTATAATAATCGCCTTCAGCTTCCATGAATGGGGGCATGCCTACGCTGCATATAAGATGGGCGATCCGACGGCGCGCAACCTCGGCAGAATGACGCTAAACCCGCTTGCGCATATTGATCCGCTCGGCTTTTTGATGATGGTGATTGCGGGCTTCGGCTGGGCAAAACCCGTTCCCGTGAATCCGAATAACTATCGCAACTATAGAGCCGGCGAGCTCGTTGTTTCGCTTGCGGGAGTTACTGTGAACCTAATCCTCGCCATAATCGGAACTGTTGTGTTGGTTATACTTTCAAAATACAACGGCATTGGCTTCAGGGTAAGCGGCAGCGCGATCGGCTACACCTACACGGTGGGCACGAGCGGCTCCGTGCTGACGGCTATGACCATGCTCATCAGCTTTGCAACCTTCAATCTTGCGCTGATGGTATTCAACCTTATCCCTGTGTTCCCGCTGGACGGATTCCACGTTGCAGAAGTAACGCTTTCCAAGGTGCTCGGCCCCACGCCGTTCAGATTCCTTCGCAACTACGGACAGTATATCCTCATCGGGATCCTGCTCCTCGGAAGATTCGGCCTTTCCTTCGTCGGAACGATCTCGGGAGGCATATTCTCGGGGCTGCTCAAGCTCGTTCTGATGCTGTTCGGAATGCCCGCGGAGCAGATTTGACAAAGCTTGCGACAAAGACCGTTCAAACCAACCGAAAGGTGTGCGAATAAAGCTTGGATTACCGTGTCAGCATAAAACAATTCGAGGGTCCGCTCGATCTTCTGCTGCATCTTGTTGAAAAGGCGGAGGTCGATATTCGCGATATCTTCATTTCGGAGATAACAAACGAGTTTCTTGAGTATGTCAAGGCGCTCGATGCGCCCGATCCCGATCAAACGAGCGAGTTTCTGACCGTTGCGGCAACGCTTGTTTACGCCAAATCCCGCTCCCTTTTTCCGCCCGAGCCCAAGGAGGAGGGCGAAGAGGAGGAGGACCCTGCGGAGCTGCTCGTTAGGAGGCTTAGGGAATACAAGGCTTTTAAGGAGGCTTCCGCCTTGATGCGCAAGCTCGGCGAGGAGGCCTCGCTGATGCGCGTAAAGCAGCCCGAGGAATTCCCGCTGCCGCCCAAGGAGATAATCCTGAAGGACACCACCGTGGAGCGCCTGTTTGAAGCGATGCTTGCGGCGCTCGATCGCGCGGCGGAGCCCGAGAAAAAGGAGCACGTGCACGCCGTTCGGCGCGATGATTTCACCATCCGCTATTGTGCGGGCAGGATACGAACAAGGCTTCGCGCAAACAGGGGAAAAACCACCTTCACGGAGATAATCGAGGGAGCGGGCAGGATGGAGATAATAGTTACCTTCATGTCCCTGCTCGAGATGATATCCTCGGGCGAGATAAGAGTGGAGCAGAGCCGCTACTGCGGCGAGATAGAGATATTCGAGCAAAAGCTGATTCGCGACGATGCGAACCGCAGCTATATGGACGAACAGGATTAAACTTTTATGGAAAAGAAAGAGATCTTCGGCGCGATAGAGAGCTTGGCGTTCGTTTCGGGCGAGCCGATCGGCTTTGCAGAGCTTCAAAGGGTGTTCGATCTGAGCGAGGCCGAGGTCAAGCAGGTTTTAAACGAAATGCTTGAAAGCATGACGGCGGAGGGGCGGGGCGTTATCCCGTTCATCACCGATAAAACCGTGCAGCTCGTCACGAATCCCGCATACAACTCCTGCATAGTAAAGCTGCTTGCGCCGCCCGAGGAAAGAAACATGAGCGATTCCATGATGGAAACGCTCTCGGTCATCGCCTATCGCCAGCCCGTTACGAGGGCCGATATCGAGGCCGTGCGCGGCGTTCGCTGCGAATATTCGGTTTCCCAGCTTCTCAAGCAGGGGCTGATATGCGAGCTGGGCAGGAAGGATTGCGTGGGTCGCCCGATGCTTTTTGGAACGACGGATGCCTTCCTTCGCAAATTCGGGCTGCACTCCATAGACGAGCTTCCCCCTATGCCGATAGCGGAGGAGGAAGAGGCGGCCGAGATAAGCGTGGTCTGAAAACGAGTCGATGACCGTGCAAAAAGCATGATCGCTCTTAATTTATGCCGCAGGAGCGACATATTTCGGATATAATGCGCTAATGTTGGGGCAATTCGGTGAAATATAGGAAACAACACTTGAAAAATCCCGATAAATGCTTTAAAATACCACCGTTAGTCGGTGGAAACCAAAAAATACCGGAGGTGTTACCATGACTGCCACGATGAAAACCACACTCGGAATGATAACATTCGATGAGGATGTATTAGCGAGTATCGCGGGCTATGCCGCGTGTGAAAACTACGGAATAGTTGCTATGAACAGCAAAACCGCGGGAGATTCGCTTTTGCAGGCTATAGGCGGCGAGAATATTCGCCGCGGCGTTAAAATAACCACTCTTGAGGACGACAGCGTGGATATCGATCTGTTCGTTACTCTTCTGTACGGCATCTCGTTCCCCGCCGTTGCGGAGAACGCCATGAGCAACGTTAAGTACAGGGTGGAGGATCAGACCGGCATCAAGGTGCGCAAGGTCAATATCTTTGTTGAAGCGATCCGCGTATAAGGCGCATTCGCTTTGGGAGGAAAAGGAATTGTTAGTTCGCAGTATAGATGGGTCCCGTTTTCGCGATATGCTTTTGATGGGCGCGGTATGCCTTGAAAAGAATAAGCAGACCATAGACGCGATGAACGTTTTTCCGGTGCCGGACGGCGATACCGGAACCAATATGTCCATGACGATGCAGCGCGCTGTTCAGGAGCTTTCGGCCGTTAAGACCGACTCCGTCGAGGCGCTTGCTTCCGCACTTGCCACCGGCGCTCTCAAGGGCGCAAGGGGCAACTCGGGTGTCATTCTTTCGCAGATATTCCGCGGCTTTGCCAAGGCGCTCAAGGGCGCAGAGAGCGAGATAACCGCGCGTATGCTGAGCGAAGCGCTCACCTCGGGCACTGAGGCGGCGTATAAGGCGGTCATGAAGCCCAAGGAGGGCACGATGCTCACCGTTGCAAGGCTGATGAGCGAGAGCGTTTCAAAGGCCGTTGCCGCGGGCGCGGATGCATATAAGGTTGTTGAAGTCATGCTCGAAAGCGGCGAGGCCGCGCTGAAAAAAACGCCCGAGCTGCTTCCCGTTTTGAAGGAAGCGGGCGTGCTCGATTCGGGCGGAATGGGTCTTTTGACCATATACCGAGGCTTCAAAATGGCGCTCGACGGCGAGGAGCCGGGCGATGATTTTTCCCTGCTTATGAAGAGCGAGGAAACAAATACAGAGAACGCGGCGATAATCTCCGGCGAGGCCGAGGACATAGTTTTCGGCTACTGCACCGAATTTTTCGTGATAAGGCTGAATAAAAATGCGACCGACAGCGAGGTTGCAAAGTTCCGCGCAAAGCTCATGAGCATCGGCGATTCGGTGGTCGTGGTTCACGACGACGGAATGATAAAGGTTCACGTTCACACAAACGACCCCGGAAAGGCGCTTCAAAACGCTATGCGTTTGGGCGAGGTCGATAAGGTCAAAATCGAGAACATGCGCGAGCAGAACCGCTCCATCATCGAGCAGCGCAAGGCCAACGAAAAGGAGCTTGGCGTTGTTGCGGTCAGCGCGGGCGATGGCATCGACGAGGTGCTCTCGAGCCTCGGGGTGGACGTTATCATCCCCGGCGGGCAGACCATGAACCCCAGCGTGGACGTTATTTTGCAGGCCGTAAAGAAGGCGAATGCGCGAAACGTGCTCATCCTTCCCAATAACCCGAATATCATCCTTGCGGCTCAAAGCGCCGCGGAGAGTGCGGAGTGCAAGGTGCTCGTAGTTCCCTCCAAAACCATCGTTGCGGGCATAAGCGCGATGATCGGCTTCGACCCCGACGGCGGCGCAGAGGAAAACTGCGAAGCCATGACCGAGCTTCTTGAAAACGTGCTTTCGGGCTCCGTCACCTTCGCCGTTCGCGACACCGCGTTCGAGGGCAAGGATATTAAGGAAAACGACGTTATCGGCATCCTCGAAAGCAAGATCGAAATCGTTGAAAAGAGCGTTGATGCCGCAGCAGAGGCACTTATCGAAAAGATGCTTGCTCAGCGCGGCGATGATGCGATCGTTTCGCTGTTCTACGGCGCGGACACCAAGCAGGAGGATGCGCAGGCGCTCTGCGACAGAATGCAGCAGAAGTATTCGAGCGCGGAGTTCGTGGTGCAGCACGGCGGTCAGCCGCTCTACTACTACTATATCGCCGTTGAGTGATCCCGCCGTGGAGAAAACTTCGGAGCTTACAAAAATCAAAGGCATCGGCCCCGGGCGCATCAAGCATTTTGCCCGCCTGGGGCTTTTTTCGTTGCAGGATCTCGCTTCCTTTCTGCCAAGAAGCTATTTGGACTACTCAAAACCCGTTAAGATAGAGGATGCGGAGGACGGCGAGCCCGCAGCGATAGCGGTGCGCTTCATCGGCCCGGTAAAAACATTTCGCGCAAAATCGGGGCTGACGATAACCACCGTATCCATAGGCGACGAAACGGGTAACATCACCGCTTCATGGTTCAATCAGCCCTATATCGCGCGCTCAATACCTAATGAGCCGGGCTGTTATGCGCTCGGCACGGTGGATAAGCGAACGGGCGCAAGGCTGCTTCGCGCAAGCTTTTCAAAGGAGCTTCCCGGAATCATTCCCGTTTATCCGCTTACGAGCGGCCTAACGCAGAGCGTTATGAGGTCTGCCGTTCGCGGCGCACTCGAGATCTGCCTTGATGAAGTTGAGGAAACGCTTCCCAAGGAGATCAGAACTGAATACGGCCTTATTCCGCTCAAAACGGCGATGGAGACAGTGCATTTTCCGAAAAATACGGAAGAGCTCGCCGCCGCCCGCCGCAGGCTTGCATTCGAGGATGCGGCGGTGCTCACGATCGTGCTTGAAAAGCTGCGCCGCGATAAGAAGGGGCAGAAGGGCATCGAGTTCAACACAGCGGGAATTCTTGATGAATTTCTCGAGCTGCTGCCGTTTGAGCCCACGGCGGCGCAGTATTCGGTAATGAACGAGATCGCGCTCGATATGGCATCTAATCAGCCGATGAGCAGGCTGATTCAGGGTGACGTTGGCTCGGGCAAGACCGCGCTCGCGCTGTATGCGATGTTCATTGCCTCGAAAAACGGCGCTCAATCGGTGCTCATGGCGCCAACGGAGATACTCGCCGAGCAGCATTTGACGATGCTAAAGCGTTTTTTCGGCGAACGCGCCGCAATTTTGAAAGGGCACATGAGCGCACCCGTAAAGCGCGAGGTGTTGAAAGGAATTGCGGACGGAAGCATAATTGCCGTCACGGGCACCCATGCGCTTATAGAGGGCAAGGTTGAGTTTAAAAAGCTTGGCGTTGTCATCACGGATGAGCAGCACCGCTTCGGTGTTCGCCAGCGCGCTGAGATAGGCAAGAAGGCCGAGTCGCCCGATACTATCATAATGAGCGCAACGCCGATACCGCGAACGCTCTCTCTGATCCTCTACGGCGATCTTGACGTTTCACTCGTCAAGGGCATGCCGCCGGGAAGAAAGCCGATCGTAACGCGCCTTGTGCCGAGCGAAAAGCGCATCGCGATGTATCGCTATATCGAGGAGCAAATTAAAAAGGAGCGCACCCAGGCCTACGTCGTTTGCCCGATGATCGAGGAAAACGAGGATATGGAGCGCGTGCGCTCGGCGGAAGCGGTGTTTGATGAATTAAAGCAGAATCTCTCCGTTCGTGTTGCGCTCGTTCACGGAAAGCTCAAGAGCGCGGAAAAGGATGCCGTGATGGACGAATTCCGAAGGGGCGAGATAGATATTCTGGTTTCCACAACGGTCATCGAGGTAGGGGTGGACGTTCCGAACGCCTGCACCATGGTTATAGAATCCGCCGAAAGATTCGGCCTTGCGCAGCTCCATCAGCTTCGCGGCAGGGTCGGGCGCGGACAGCGGCAGAGCGAATGCTGGCTGCTCACCGAAAGCAGGTCGAAATCGGCGGTGTCGCGCCTCAAATTTTTAACGGAAACGAACGACGGCTTCAAAATCGCCGAAAAGGATCTGGAAACGCGCGGTCCGGGAGAACTGATCGGAATGCGGCAGCACGGCATAAGCGAATTCGGCGCGGCGGCGCTCGCCTCGGATATCGAAACGCTCAAGCAGGCGCGGGAATGCGCCGAAAAGCTGCTCTGCATGCCCGAAGAAAAGAGCGAAAAGCTTTTGAAAAAGGCAATGCGCAAATATGATCGCTCGCTTGACGAAGTGGTTATAAACTGAATACTGTAAATGGATAAACGGCGGAGCTTCGGTGCTTTCGCCGTTTTATTATTGGTAGGTACTTTGCAAAAAAGTATGGAAAATACAAATCTTACCTCTCATACATTCAACAATTTCGGACAAATTAAGCTTGCACGGCAAAAATCGCGCTTATACTTGAGCACTCGGGGCTTTCAAGGCATCATGAGGAATTGGAGCGAAAGAGGAAATGCGGAACAGCCCGATCGGGCGGCGCGCTTCTTGCCGGTAAAGATACCCCGCGCATCTCCGAAGCGGGCTTGCTTTGGGGGGCGCGGGCAAAAAAGAACGGAGGTGAAAACAATGGCATCGAGAAACAGCAGATTGGCGGTTCCCGAATCCCGCAGCGCGCTGGAGCAGTTCAAGAATGAGGTTGCATCCTCTATGAATATCAATCTTCAGCAGGGCTATAACGGCGATATCAGCGCCCGTGACGCAGGCCGCATCGGCGGTCAGATGGTCAAGCGCATGATCGAATACGCCGAAAACAGCATGCAGAAATAAGCCCGCTTTCAAATGAAAGCCGCGATGAGTAAAAACCGATTCCTTCGGGAATACAATGAATTTTAAGGAGAAAGAATCATGAACAACATGAATGGTATGAACGGCTCGAACACCGGCAATTACGGCAGCGACAGCTCCACCGGTACTTCCCGTGAAATGAAGAAGAGGCTTTCGGGATTTAAGAACGAGGTCGCTTCCTCTATGAATATCAACCTTCAGCAGGGCTACAACGGCGATATCAGCGCACGCGATGCGGGCCGTATCGGCGGTCAGATGGTGAAGAAGATGATCGAGTATGCCGAGCGCAACATGAACGGCGGCAGCATGATGAACTAAAAAGCATTTTCGGGCATCGGGTCTGCCTGCGGCCTTTCGCCGATTCGATCTCGGATAGGTCCGAGAGTCGGCATTCCGCCCAAAACCCAATGAAAAAAGGCTCCCAACGCCCGCAATTCGCGGGAGGTGGGAGCTTTTTTATGCTTGAAGTCAGTTTTGCGCTTCGTTCGCGCCTTCGGCTTGCTCGAGCAGGCGTATTTTCTCATTCACCTTGAGCATGAATTTTTCGTTGTCGATGATGAAACGCTCGTGGATGCCGCTGCCGATCTCGCCGAAATCATCGCGGGCGCAAACGCGGAAAACGAGCCTGCGTTTGTCCACCTCGATAAGCTCGCTCTCGCAGGTAATGGTACTGCCGATGGGCGAGGGACTCAGATGCTTGCAGTCGATGAAGGAACCCACGGTGCCAAAGCCCTCGTCAAGCTCAGGCTGAACGCTGTCCGAACAGGTGTACTCCATGAGCGCAACGAGCGCGGGCGTTGCGAAAACGGGCAGCAAGCCGCTTAGAAGATGCTCGGCGGTGTATTCTTCCGTAACCTTCGCGCTCTTTTTGCCCTTTATTCCGATATGTATCATTTGCTTTCTCCTTTTTTGAGCCTTGGTTTTTATACGCCTATTATACCGCATTCGGAATAAAAGGTAAATCCCAAACCGCGCTCAGCGCAGCTTAAGCTCAAATTCCAGATTGTATCTGCCGTCCGAACTCGGTATAACGAATGCGGGCAGGGCGGAAGGCGGGCATTCTGTGGCTTGATTGTTTGCAAACGCCGTAACCGCTTCCATCGTGCGCGTGCCGCATTTTCCGTCCTCGGAGAGCTTTTTGCCGCTCGAATCGGTGTAGCCGAGGCCGTTCAGCGCCGTTTGCAGGCTTTTTATCATCTCGCCCTGTATCATCGGAGTGGTCTTTTCAAGAATTATAGGCATATCCTCAACCTCATTATAATCGAATTTCTTGCTCATCAGCGCGCGGTGCGTGAAATTCCGCTTTGAAAGCCGCGTTATCACCACGCCATAGCGAATGCTTCGCGCTTCAACGATCAGCGGCTCAGCGCCGTCGAACCCGCATACCCAGCCAACGTGGATCATTCTGCCCTCGTCGTTTGCGCGGAAAACCGCTTCGCCGATGCGATATGCTCTTTCCGTTTCGCCGATAAGCGCCTTATCCTCGCACCAATATCGCCAGTTCGCCTCGGCGTTTATATCTGTCGGCTCGCTCTTTTCATAGGTCAGATAGGCATCTAAGAGGCCCTGACAGTCCGTGGCGTAGCCCGTGCGGCTCCACGAGGCGGTTATCGCATCGTACTGCGCACGTGTCATCTGCTTATAGTAATGCTGCTCGTAGTAGCGGTCGAGAGTTGCCTGATTCGTTTGAACTCGCACACTGCCGTAAAGATACTCCCACGGCTCGGCAGCGCATTCGCTTGGCGGCAGCGCAAGCTCCGCGCCGTCCACAAGGCTTTCGCTTTTAACGTGGGTGAGCGCCCACTTGATGAAATCATTTACATTATACATATTGCACCCCTTGATAACACGGTATGCAGCTCAGGTGCGGAAAGTGAACGGCGGCCGACTTGGCATGTTCGGAATTCGCCGAGGGATAATCGCGGAGGGCAGCGGGGATGCGCTTAGGAGAAAGGCTGCTCAAATGGTGCAAAAAAGGCGCCGCTGCGCGGCGCCTTAAGGTCGGGAGGAAAACTCCCAAAGGAGTCGGTTGAAACTATCAGCCCTCGATAACCCTGTAGAGTCTGATCTGGGCGGAAGTCTTGGAGGTGGAGTACCTGCCTGTGCTGAAGGAGAGGAAGAAGTATCCGTCGGTGTCAACCTGATTGTCGAGGCCGTAGCTGGAGGTAAACTTCCAAGCAACGGGGCTGTTGGAGGGATAGAGGTACTGAGCGGAGTCAAGACCAATGTACTTGCCGTTTGCAACGTTCCTGAAGCTGTAGCCGCTGGAGGAGTTGCCCTCTGCGATCCAAGTTATGGCATTAGCGCCGGAGGAAATAGAGAGGCCGGAGTTGCCGTTCACGGTAACAGGAACGGGGCTGAGGTAACGATTGTTGGAAACAACGGTGTTGCCTACCGCATAGCCGGTGCTGCCGGAAACGGATTTGTCGGCCACGATAACGTACTTGGCGCCGCTGGTGATGGTGTAAACGCGCTCATAGCGTACGCTGCCGGGATTGGGAGTGTTGGTAGGCGTAGGTGTGGGCGCGGGGGTGGGGTTGGAGCTGCCGACGGAAACCTTGTAGAGGCGGACAGCGCCCGCGTTCTTGGAGGTGGTGTACCTGCCGGAGCTGTAGGAGAGATAGTAGTAACCGTCGGTATCGATCTGGTTGTCCAGAGCGCTGGAGCCGGTGTACTTCCAAGCAATGCCGGAGCTGGAGGGATAGAGGTACTGAGCGGAGTCGAGCCCCATGTACTTGCTGTTTGCAACGTTCCTGAAGGTGTAACCGCCGGTGGAGTTGCCGGAAGCAACCCAGGTGATCGCATCGGCATTGGAGCTTACGCTTGCGCTGCTGCTGCTGACGGAGATGGCAACGGGGTTGAGGTAACGGCCGCCGGAAACGGTGCTGTTGCCTACCGCGTAGCCGGTGCTGCCGGATACGGAATTCTCGGCAACGAGGATGTACCTGCCGCCGTTTTCGATGGAGTAAACGCGCTCGTAGGTAACGCCGGGGGTGGGTGCGGAGGTGGGAACCGCCGTGGGAGCGGGAGTGGGTATCGCAGTGGGAACGGGGGTGGGTATCGCAGTGGGAACGGGGGTGGGATTTGCGCCGTTCTGGACATAGCGGTAGAGCTTTACGCTGCCGTTCATGTTTTTGCTCGTGGTAAAGTAGGTCTTTGACGAGCTCAGCGCAAGGTAGTAGTAGCCTGCGGAGTCGATCTGGTTGTTCAGATCGCCGTTCTGATACTTCCATGCAACGGCGGTATTGCCGGGATAGAGATACTCGGCGGAGTCAAGGCTCATGTACTTGCTGTTGCCGGCGTTTCTGAAGGACCAGCCCGCGTTCGCGCTGCCTGCCGCCGTCCAGAGGATGCTGTTTGCGCTGATGCTTGCGGGAATGGTGAGGGTGCCGTCGGAGTTGACGGTCACAGTCTGAGCGGTGAGATAGCGGTTATTCGAGTAAACGGTGTTGCCGACGGCCTTGCCGTTGATAACGATAACGTACTGACCGCCTGCGACGGGGGAGGAAACCTCAACGTAGGATGCACCGCCGGGAGCCGCAGTGGGAGCCGCAGTGGGAACCGCGGTCGGAACAGCGGTGGGAACTGACGTAGGAACTGCCGTTGGAACGGCGGTCGGAACGGCCGTGGGCTGAGCGCCGCCGGGGCTCGTGTTGTAGTAAACGGTCGAGGAAGCGGTTTCCTTCCAGAGCTGGGTCTTGTAGGTGGTGTAGCCGGTGTTCACAAGGAAGTACCCTGCCGAGCCGGTTACGAGGTAGGGATAGTCCGTGCTTGAAGAATTGCCAATCTTCATGCAGATGTTATAGGCGTCGTACTCGATGCTCCAGTCGGCGCCGCCGCTCTGATAGGAGTTCAGGCTGTAGAGATAGCCGGACTGGGTGCCGATCCATCTTCCGGTGGAGGCGTTCTTGATCGTGTATACCGAGCCGCTCTTTGCGATCTCGAAAACGTATGCGGAGGGAACGTTTTTAAGTGTCATGCCGTCGAGCGTCATGCCGGTGCTCGCGTAGGCAACGGAGGCGCCGCTCGTGGCGGATTCGAGATTCATCTGGGAGCTTACGCCCTTGAGTGCAACGAGGTTCGTATCCTTGCCGGAGGTGATAACAAATCTGCCCGTCCAGTCGGTGAGAGGAACGTTGACTATTTCATACTCAACGCCGCTGCCCGCTTCGGTGCGCGTATAGAGCGCGTAGAGCGTGGTGTTTGCGGTCACGGTGTAGGTGGAACCGGGTTCATAGAAGGTGGGGGCAGCGGTGGTTTCGCTGATCTGATTTGCTGTCCATCCAACGAAGGTCCAGCCTGCGGGGGTGTTGGGAACCGTTGAGGGAAGCGTTACGGTGTCGTTGTTATACGCCGAAGCGCTGCCTGCGGAGCTGCCGTTTGCAACGAAATTGACGTTTAGAAGCTGCTTTCTGGCAAAGTTTACGCGAACGGTGCAGTCGGTAGAGGGATCAACGGTGATGATGTTGCCGTTGATGGTGTAGGTCGCGTTGCCGGAGATAACATCTACGCTCTGCACGTAGTAGCCGTTCGCCGGGGTTGCGGTGATCCTGTTGCCATTGACGGAAACGGTGCCGTAGGAGTTGTTGTTCGAAACAGCGCTTACGGTGTAGGCGGAGCTGCCGGTGAATGCCTTGATGCGGAAATCTCCGTTGTTGGGAACGTCCGTCCAGGCGCCGTTTGCCTCCTTATAGTAGGAGGTGTTGCCATGGTTGGCGTGTACCCAATGCGCCCAATCGAGCTCGCTGTTGGTGGCATCGTAGGGCATATGAATGTATTTGCCGTCCCAGCCCGCTGCGCCGGCGCTGAGGGTGAATACTACAGAGAACTTATCGCCCGCGCTCAGCGAAACAGGGTTGTCAAGAGGAATGGTGTAATAGCCGGGGAACGCATAATAGCCGTTCTGGGTGCAAACGAGCGTGCCTGAGGCGGGATTGCTTGCGCTCGTGGGGTTCTTATAGATCCTGAGGGTATAGGTGGTAGCCTCATCGCCGGGAGCGAACGCAACGGCCTGAAGCTGCTCCGAGCCATTCGCGGTGAAGATATTGGCAACCTGGCAATTGTTGTTCATGCTCTGATAGCTCATCAGGTTGCTCGTGCCGTCGTACTGATAGCAGTATTCATAGCTGCCTTCCGGAGCAACGGTGAAGAAATAGCAAAGATCATCGTTGGATGCACTGTCCTCATAGGAGAGGTAGAAGTAGCCGCCATCGCCCCAATCGGAGCCCCAGGAGTTGCGGATGATCCACGCGCCGTTCGATGTGGGGCGGTTGGAGGATTTGAAATTGGTTCTTGAATAGTTGTCGTCCCAGCCAACGAGCGTAACGTCGTGGTTGGCGTACTGATAGTTGTCGGAGCCGTACTCTACGTTCTGCTTAAAGCAGAAGGCGGCGGTGTTGCTGTTGTAATAGCTGTCGTTGTGGTGATAGCTGATGGTCGCAGCGCCGTATTTAAGAAGCGCGTTCTTAATGGCATCCCTGTTGGAAACGGGGATCCATTCAACGTCCGTGACCTGCGCAATATTGTAGTTGTAGGCATACTGGGAGGGAAGACCGGCGGTGGAGGCGGCGCTGTAGCGGAGGGCTGCGGTGCTTTCGGACGCGGGGCCGGTGCCGCGAAGAAGTGTGTATGTTGCCATTGCGCCGTTGCCGCCGAGGGTCAGAAAATCCGCGCCAACTGCGGCGGAGGAGTCGCCGGTGAGCATACCGAGCTTATCGTAGGCGTTCGTATAGCCGAACCAGGCGAGGTGGTATTCGGAAAGATTGATGTTTTGATTTGCCGCAGCGCCAGTGTCCTTGCTGACCACGCCGTGCTTTATCATGTATGCTTCGATCGAAGCCATGGTGCTCATCGCCCAGCAGGTGCCCCAAGGGTTCTGGTTGCGAACGGAGGGGAGGTAGCCGGAGGTGCGGCTGCTGTAGCTGGAGGGAAGGGGATCGCGGGTTCTTTTGCCATTGTTGAGATAGGCTTCGGTAAGGGCGCGTCCGCCGTAGCGGGGCGAGGGGATATGTCCGGTCGGATTATTAGCGATAGCTTCGTAATCGGGCTTGATGATCTGCTGCTGAGCTCTGCCGAAAACGGTCATGGGAAGAATGCTGATAACCGTCAGCGCAGCAAGCAGAAATGCAAACAGCTTTTTAAATGATGCTTTCATGATCAGTGCTCCTTTTTGAATTATTTTTTAATAGAAAGAAGGAACCGCAGCTTCAGGGCAACTATCCTTCGTCTGCATTACTGCATGATAATGCCATGATAGTTTTTTCTGAAACTGCGGTTCACTTAGGTCGGGAGGAAAACTCCTAAAGGAGTCGGTTGAAACTATCAGCCCTCGATAACCCTGTAGAGTCTGATCTGGTCGGAAGTCTTGGAGGTGGTGTACCTGCCGGTGCTGTAGGAGAGGAAGAAGTAACCGTCGGTGTCAACCTGATTGTCGAGACCGTAGGAAGAGGTGAACTTCCAAGCAACGGGGGTATTGGAGGGGCAGAGGAACTGAGCGGAGTCAAGGCCCATGTACTTGTTGTTAGCAACGTTCCTGAAGCTGTAGCCGCTGGTGGAGTTGCCTTCAGCAATCCAAGTGATGGCGTTCGCACCGGAGGTAACGGTGAGGGTGGAGTTGCTGTTCACGGTAACGGAAACGGTGTTGAGGTAACGGTTGTTGGAAACAACGTTGTTGCCTACCGCATAGCCGGTGGTGCCGTAAACGGAGCTGTCAGCCACGATAACGTACTTGGCGCCGCTGGTGATGGTGTATACGCGCTCATAGCGTACGCTGCCGGGGTTGGGAGCGTAGGTGGGCGTGGGGTTGGGCGCATAGGTGGGAGTGGGGTTAACGGTGCCGCCGGAAACCTTGTAGAGGCGGACAGCGCCCGCGTTCTTGGAGGTGGTGTACTTGCCGGAGCCGTAGGAGAGGTAGTAGTAACCGTCGGTGTCGATCTGGTTGTCCAGAGCGCCGGAGCCGGTGTACTTCCAAGCAACGCCGGAGTTGGAGGGATAGAGGTACTGAGCGGAATCGAGGCCCATGTACTTGTTGTTGGCAACATTGCGGAAGGTGTAGCCGCTGGAGGAGTTACCGGAAGCAACCCAAGTGATAGC
>JAFPWD010000056.1 GCA_017395105.1 Clostridia bacterium | reverse complement strand
TAGTTACGGCCGCCGTTTACCTGGGCTTCAATTCAAGGCTTCGGTTGCCCTGACCTCTCCTCTTAACCTTCCGGCACCGGGCAGGTGTCAGACTGTATACGTCATCTCTCAACTTCGCACAGCCCTGTGTTTTTGATAAACAGTTGCCTGGACCTATTCTCTGCGCCTCACGTCGCCGTGAGGACCCCTTCTCCCGAAGTTACGGGGTCAGTTTGCCTAGTTCCTTAACCATGAGTCTCTCGAGCGCCTTGGTATGTTCTACCCGACCACCTGTGTCGGTTTACGGTACGGGCTGGCTGGACCTGGAGCTTAGCGGATTTTCTCGGGAGCATGATTACCGCCGCTGTCGGCTCGCCCGGGGGCTCGCCGTACTGTCGGGGCTCGGCACACCGCGTGGATTTGCCTGCGCAGCGTATACCTACCACCCTTCAACGCGCCATTCCGTCGGCGCGCGGGCGTGTCACTTCTCCGTCTCCACATCGCAGTCCAGTCAGGTAGCGGAATGTTGACCGCTTGTCCATCGCCCTCGCCGCGCGGCTTAGGCTTAGGGCCCGACTGACCCTGATCCGATTAGCGTTGATCAGGAAACCTTGGTCTTGCGGCGGGGAGGTTTCCCGCCTCCCTTGTCGTTACTTATACCTACATTTGCTTTTCCGCGCGCTCCAGCATGCCTCGAGGCACACCTTCGCTGCAGCGCGGAATGCTCCCCTACCAACCACACTCTCAACGTGTGGCTCCACGTCTTCGGCACCGGACTTATGCCCGATTATTATCCACGCGGGACCGCTCGACCGGTGAGCTGTTACGCACTCTTTGAATGAATGGCTGCTTCCAAGCCAACATCCCGGCTGTCGGGGCGGACCCACCTCGTTATTGTCTTCAACTCAGCCCGGATTTCGGGGCCTTAGACGGTGGTCTGAGTTGTTCCTCTCTCGGACACGGACCTTAGCACCCGCGCCCTTACTCCCTGCTAACAAGAAGATGGCATTCGGAGTTCGGCAGGACTTGATAGGCGGTGAAGCCCTCGCATCCTATCGGTCGCTCTACCTCCATCTCTCTCACGGCAGAGGCTGCACCTAAATACATTTCGGGGAGTACGAGCTATCTCCAAGTTTGATTGGCCTTTCACTCCTACCCTCAAGTCATCCGTAAGCTTTTCAACGCTTACCGGTTCGGACCTCCAGACGGATTCACCCGTCCTTCATCCTGCTCAAGGGTAGATCACTTGGTTTCGCGTCTGCCTCCGCCGACTACAAACACGCCCTGTTCGGACTCGCTTTCGCTTCGGCTCCGGCCCTCCTGGGCCTTAACCTCGCCGGCGACGGCAACTCGTAGGTTCATTATGCAAAAGGCACGCCGTCACACCGCAATGGGTGCTCCGACCGCTTGAAGGCGCATGGTTTCAGGGTCTGTTTCACTCCTCTGCTCGAGGTGCTTTTCACCTTTCCCTCACGGTACTTGTCCACTATCGGTCTCTCGGTAGTATTTAGCCTTACGGGATGGGCCCCGCCGGTTCCCGCAGAATTACTCGTGCTCCGCGGTACTCAGGTGCCGTCTTGCGCGGTGCCTCGCGTTTCGCGTACGGGACTGTCACCCTCTGCGGCGCCGGTTTCCACCGGGCTTCCGCTACGCTTGGCTCCTGCGCGCGCCGACGGTCCTACAACCCCGGGCGCGGCCATGAGACCGCCCCGGTTTGGGCTAATGCGCGTTCGCTCGCCACTACTTGCGCAATCATTGTTATTTTCTCTTCCTCCGGGTACTTAGATGTTTCAGTTCCCCGGGTTCGCCCACCACGGCAAACGTGGTGTGGCGGGATCGCTCCCGCCGGGTTTCCCCATTCGGACATCCGCGGGTCGCAGGGCATTTGCCCCTCACCGCGGCTTTTCGCAGCTTGTCACGTCCTTCATCGCCTCCGAGAGCCACAGGCATCCCCCATGCGCCCTTTCATCCTTTCCTTGTCTCTTCAAGCCCGGGACGCGCGGCAGTGCCGCCGCCCGGTGCCTCACGAACTTCCGCCAGATCGCTTTCGCTCGATCGCTCTTTCAACTCGATTTCTCGCTTCGATTCTTTACTCTTCGCGTTCCCAACATGTCAATGACCTCTTTCTCCGTGGAGGATAACGGACTCGAACCGTTGACCCCCTGCTTGCAAAGCAGGTGCTCTACCAGCTGAGCTAAACCCCCTCGCCGCGGCCCGGGCGCCGTCGTGGCGCGCACCGCAGGTCTGGTGTCATATATATTATATTCGCGATGACGGGAAACCCGGCAGGCGGGCGGGCGGCAAACGGATGTCTCGGCATTCCGCTCTGTCTGCTCTCCTTGTATCTCAATTGCCAAGTCCCTCTGGTCGTGACCTGTCGGCGTCACGGACGCGGGGCTCTGAAACGCCGCACGGAGGCGCCTCCCCAGAAAGGAGGTGTTCCAGCCGCACCTTCCGGTACGGCTACCTTGTTA
>JAFPWD010000027.1 GCA_017395105.1 Clostridia bacterium | reverse complement strand
GCGATAAAAGAAAAGGTGCTCGGCAAGGAGCATCCTTCTACCGCAGCAACCTACAATAATATCGCCGTATTGTATAGCGATATGGGCGATTACAAGCAGGCGCTTAATTATTATGAAAAGGCGCTGGCGATAAAAGAAAAGGTGCTCGGCAAGGAGCATCCTTCTACCGCAACGACCTATAATAATATCGCCCTATTGTATAGCGATATGGGCGATTACAAGCAGGCGCTTGATTATTATGAAAAGGCGTTGGCGATAGACGAAAAGGTGCACGGCAAGGAGCATCCCGATACCGCAACGACATACAATAATATCGCCGGATTGTATAGCGATATGGGCGAACCCAAGCAGGCGCTTGATTATTATGAAAAGGCGCTGGCGATAAGAGAAAAGGTGCTTGGCAAGGAGCATCCTTCTACCGCAACGACCTATGATAATATCGCCGGATTGTATAGCGATATGGGCGATTACAAGCAGGCGCTTGATTATTATGAAAAGGCGCTGGCGATAAAAGAAAAGGTGCTCGGCAAGGAGCATCCTTCTACCGCAGCGACCTACAATAATATCGCCGTATTGTATAGCGATATGGGCGAACCCAAGCAGGCGCTTGATTATTATGAAAAGGATTTGGCGATAAGTGAAAAGGTGTTCGGCAAGGAGCATCCAAATACCGCAGCGACCTACAATAATGTCGCCCTATTGTATAGCGATATGGGCGATTACAAGCAGGCGCTTGATTATTATGAAAAGGCGTTGGCGATAGCAGAAAAGGTGCTCGGCAAGGAGCATCCCGATACCGCAGCGACCTATGATAATATCGCCGGATTGTATAGCGATATGGGCGAACCCAAGCAGGCGCTGGCTTATTATGAAAAGGCGCTTGAAATCATGGAAAAAACCATTGGGAAAGAGCATCCATCAACCGTAACTGTGAAAAACAATATGAATAAGCTGCTTTCCGAAAAGCAATAGCCGAAAAGCGCCTGTTTATGCGGGCAAAAACCATGTTTTTAGAATCCTTCACCCTTCCAAACGAGGATACCGAATACTCCATCGCCCGCGCACGCATGGCGCAAAACGGCGGGCCGAGCTTCGGCTACCTTGAAAACGGCTATCCCTGCGGCATCTTCCCGGGGAAGGGGCTTGAAACCCTGCTTTTTGAGCGCATAACGATATTCTACGGCGGCAACGGCTCCGGCAAGAGCACGCTTTTGAATATTATCGCGCAGAAGCTCGAGCTGCACCGCGTTTCGCCGTTCAATTCAAGCGAGCTTTTCGAGATGTACGCAAACGCCTGCCGCTATGCCTTGGGCGAGGACGATGAGGGAGTGAAGCAGCGAATCACGAACGGCAGCCGCATAATCACCAGCGACGATATCTTCGATTATATGCTTGCCGCAAGGGATAATAATGCGGATATAGCGGGGGAAACCGAGCGCGGGCGCGGCGAATGGCGCAGGCGCAAATACGGCGAAACGGTCAAGCTTTCGGGGCTTGAGGACTACGAGGAGCTGCGGCTTCAGGTGCTTGCAAGGAGCAAAACGCGGCGGCAATTCCTGCATAAAACGGCAGGCGTGGAAACGCGCCTTATGAGCAACGGCGAGACCGCGCTTGCGTATTTCGATGAAAAGCTGAAGCCGGATACGCTCTATCTTTTGGACGAGCCCGAAAACAGCATGAGCCCCAAGCTTCAGCTCGAGCTGTTCAATATTCTGACCGAGCTTGCAAGATACTGCGGCTGCCAGCTCGTTATCGCCACGCATTCGCCGTTTCTGCTTTCGCTCAAGGGCGCAAGGGTGTATGATCTCGACTCCAAGCCCGTGCAGGTTAGACCTTGGCAGGAGCTTGAAAACGTTCGAACATACTATGAGTTTTTCAAATTGCATGAAAAGGAGTTTTGCAAATGAAGGGAAAAATGAAAAATGCTCTGATAATCACCGCGCTTCTATTCGCCTTTTTTGCATTGCTTATCGCGGGCGTGATCGCTGTTAAGGGCGTGGAGTGGAGAAGTGTTGTTTGGCATGAGGACATCGGCCATCACACCGTTGTTAGGTCGCTGCGCATGGATTGGAGCTCGTTGTGGCAGAGCACGCTCTTTGCCGCCGGCGTGCTGCTCGCCTTCTTCCTCATCATGCTTTTGGTCGTGTACATAAGGAAAAATGAGCGAAGCAACGATGAAGAGAGCGATAAGCAGACCCGCGTTTTGAAGCGGCGCGGCGTGCTGACACTCGTTTGCGCGGCGGCTGTAGTGCTGCTCGCGTTTTTCCTCGGGCGGCTTATGAACGCGGAGCTTGACCGTGCGGTGTTCATTGCGCTGCTCGTTTTGTGCGCCGTTGTTCCGCTTGCGCTTATCGCGATAGGCTCAAGGGCAAGAGCGAAGCTGATGGCGGATCTTGGCGACTATCCGAGCGAGGAGATGTTCAACACTTTTTTACAGCAGCGCAGGCTTGCCGATGAAGCCGCGAAGAAAACGAAAAAGCAGCTTGATATAAACAGGCAGAATGCGGGCATTTTGGCGGGCATGCTCGGCTTTTGCGGCTTCGGCTGCGCGTTTTTTGCTTCGCTTCTTCGCCTTTCGCCGATACTTACAGCGTTCATCATCGTTTATTCGCTTCTGCTCGTCTGCGCCGCTTTGAACAGGATAATGCTGAAAACGCCCGCCGCTTTCATGGACGACAGCGGTCTGTATGTTGAAAAAACGGAGTTTCCCGTGCTCTATTCGATAGCGGAGCGCGCGGCGGAGCAGGTGGGCTGCACCGACGGCTTCCGCATCGCGATACTGCCGAATATCGGAAGCATAGGCATCGCCGATGTGGACGGCAAAATATCGCTTCAAACGGGCGTGCAGCTGCTTTCGCTGCTCTCCGAGGATGAGCTTCTTTCCATATTCCGCCATGAGTTTTCGCACGTTGTTTCCGAAAAGGGCAGCAAAATAGCGCGGTACGCCCGCTGGCAGACACTCGGGCGCTCGATCTTCCCGCTTTGCGGCGTGCTCGATAACCTTTTCTTCTCCTATTGGGATTCTCAAGCTGCGTTTTTGACCGAGCTGCACCGCTTCGGCGAATCGGTGCGGCAGGAGGAAAAGGCGGATCGCGCCATGCTTATCGGCTGCGATAAGCGCGTTGCGGCTTCGGCGCTGATAAAAACCGAGTTTCACTCCAATTTCGAGTTCGAAAGCAATTCCTACGACACCCCTTCGGAGCTGGACGGCGAGAAGGTACCAAATGACCTTGCAACTCGCAGAAACAGGGAGCTTTCGGAGCGCATCGAGCTGCGAAAGGAAGAGTGGATGCGCCTTATACCGCTTGAGATACTTGCGCGAAACGCCTCGCACCCCACCCTTAAAATGAGGCTTGCGGCGATGGGCGCGGAGGATGCCAAAGCACTTCCGTGCGAGGATAATGCGGAGTTTGCGGCGGAAAAGCGCAAGGCGCTTGAGTTTGCGGACGGGATATTTGCAAGGGAGCTTGAGGAGACCTACCTTACGGCACGAAAGAACGCGCTTGAGACCGTTCCCGCTTGGGAAAACGCCGGAAGACCGCTCGCTGCCGAGGAATATGCGGACGTTATCTCCGCGCTCGTGGATATGGGCAGGGTGTCGGATGCCGAGGCGCTTGCGGATCGCGCGATAGCCGAGCTTCCCGAGGCGGGCAGGGCTTATGCCTGTTTGTACAAGGGCGGATTGCTTGCAAAGCGATACGATAAGGCCGCGTTTCCGCTTCTTTATGAGGCGATAGAGACCGAAAACTACGTTGAAGAGGGGCTCGAGCTGATTGGCGGGCTCTGCTGCAAACTCGGCGACGAGCAGGAGCTTGAAAAATACCGCAAGGCTGCGCCCGAGCTGATGCAAAAGTACGTTACCGAATATGAAAAGATCGGCACGATAGATAAAAAATCGGTGCTTATGGAGGAAAAGCTCGACGAGGGCGAGCTTGAGGCGATGCTCGAGCATATCGCGGGCTTTGAAAACGGCATGATAGACGAGATCTATCTCGTTCGCCATAAAATTTCGGAGCAAACGGCGGCAAGCGCGGTGATCGTGCGCTTCTCGATCGACTGCGGCAACACGGAGAAAGCGGAGATAATGCATAAAATATTCAACTATCTGCACACCGCAAGCAAGCGGCAGTATTCTCTGCATGAGTATGATGAAGTGCCTAAGAAAAAGCTTCAAGCGGTTCCGAACAGCCTCGTTTACTCCAAAAAACGGGGCGGAAAGGAGAATTGAGCCATGGCGAAGAACGGCAATAATTCGGGAAATAAGAAGGCAAAATTCATTTCCTATACCAAGCTTTCAAAGAAGAAAAGGAAGGAGCGCGACGGCGAAAAGCGCAGCACTTGGGAGGGCATGAGCCCCGTTACCCGCGTTGCGCCGGATAAAAAGAAGTATGACCGCAAGCGCGAAAAAAGAAATGTGTTTGACAGCGAGGAATGATCGGGGTAAAATCAGTCGGTGAAGGGTGGAGCGCTTCAGAGAAAGCCTTTTCACCGTTTACAAACAAAAATCGGAGGCCGTATGGAAAACGGAAACAGCATGAACAACTCCCTATCTCCCCGCAAGGTCGATTGGAAGGGCTTCTTCTCGGGGCTTGTTTTCTTCTTCTTTATGCGGCTGGATTCGCTCTTCTTTTCGCTGCCGATATGGCTGCTTTTGATACTGCATTTTACGATAAAGCTGCCGATAAAATGGTTCTTTATTGCGGTGGGGCTGTTCTTCCTCGTCGGCTTCATTCGCTATCTTGTGCTGCTCTTCGCCCGCTGGGGCGCAAGCTATGAGGATGCGCCAAAGGAGAATAAGAATCCGTATTCAAACGGAAGGGGCAAAAGGTGAGTTAATCGCTGCAATGCGGCGGAGTTTTAAAATGCAGCTTGCTTTAATCGGCAGGGCAAATCAATCTTGATAATTGAGGAAATATGGATTTTTTATTAATTTTCCGCGCAGTTGTTGACAATGGGTATACAATAAGGTATACTATAGTTGAGCTGTAGTATCGCAGCTCAAAGAATAACAATAAGGAGGATCGTTATGAAAAAGCTCACAGCCACCATCCTTGCTCTGCTTTTTATTCTTTCATCGGTAACTGCGGTTGCCGCAGAAGGCAAGGCGCACCGCATGAATGAAGCGAACTGCGAGCATGAAAGCGAATGCAGCCATCCGATGGATGGAGACCATGATGCCCATATTGAAGAAGCCGAAAGCGCGGCAGCTTTTGCCGACAACGGTATTCAATCGGAAAAAGCACCGGGCGCAGAGCCCGACACATACCATACCGCGCCTAACGCCGGTAGTATCAAGAGGGCTTCCGGGGAGTCGAGAAGGCTTGCTCGAACTGCGGTCGAGAAGCTGATAGAGGAACCCGTAGATTTTACGGGGCTTGTTCAAAGCAACCTCAATGGACGGGAAGAGAGGATCTATCATAATATATGCAGTGTAGCGCCGGAGGTAGCGGTTCTTGAAAAGAGAGCTGACGGGGCTTTGGCACTATTGGAATTATATGAGGAGTTTTCGGCTGATTCTGCTTATTACGACTGGCAAGGGTTGAAGCAGCGTCGAAACAGACAGAATACTGATTCAAATTATCAGTGGAGATATGCGGATGCGGAGGGCTTTGGAATGTGGCAAACTCCGCGAATTATCGAAGGACTTTTTGCTAAAGTTTTTTATAAAAAGCTTGATAAAGCGCAGCAGACAAGGTTTTTACAGGCGCTTTGTGAGGTTTATAATACAGTAACTGCTGTAGTTAGAAATCATGATGAGAAGAGCATTTCTCACTCTTATTTTTTCATGTGTGGTGGAAGCGCCCTGATCGATGAATATAAGTTTGATGTCGAGAAAGCAAGGGTTGTCGTCAAAGGACTTCCTGAGGTGGATGACGGAAACCTTTTAGAGTATGAATCGGCAGGCAACGTCCTGACTGCCGGAATGATACCCATAGCTGCTTTAAAGGCAAAAAACGAGTTAAGCTCTGAACTTAAAGGGGAGCTTAGAGCAAATTGGAAAATCTTTTTCCGAATATTCAGTTCGTCGCATCGGCAACTTCAATGTACAACTGCCATTCCTACGCATGGCATCTTCCCTCAACGTCGAACAACAGGTGGATAAATAATGATTATATATTAAGAGCAAATGTTGTCGATGATTATCATTGTGTGGAGTTAACGTCGCAGCAGTCGCCGCAAGTGGGAGATATCATTGTGTATGAGTATAGGCAATGGGCAGGCGGTACAACTGATTATGACCCATGGGCTCATTCAGGTATCGTTATATCAACCAATCCAATTCGCGTTCGTTCAAAATGGGGTGCTTGCTGTGTGTGGATACACTCAAAAGATGACGTGCTGAGAGAATATAAATACAATAATTCAACAAAAGTGCGCTATTACCGCTACAGCAGAACTCACAATTATCAGTACTCTCAATATACCAGCAACAAACATAAGGCGAGCTGTCCTTGCGGCAAGACCTTTTATGAAAAACATGAGTTTTTAAACTCCAATACTTGCCAATTGTGTGGATACTATACCCCGGTTCTTCCATATAATTGGGAAAATCCCGCCTTGCCGAGCGGCAAGTTTGAGCTCGATTTATGCTCAAGCGGGAACAGCGCGGCTTGATCGATTCGGAAAACCCAAAACCACACGCCGGCGGAGAAACACCGCCGGCTTTATATTTGGGAGCTTTCCGTTTTGGGCTTGCTTTTCGGCTTAACGGCTGTTATAATTTCAAGACATAATGTATCACTGCGAGGGCATTGAAAATGGCGAAAGGCAAAACAGCGAAAACTGCTCCATCGGGGAGGGAAGCGTCCGCCCCTGTTATTTCCGCTGCAGAAAAACTCGAAAGGGAGCGCATAAACCACGAGGAGCTGCTTGAGTTCGCCGTGGCGCTTGCAAACCGCCTTCAGAGCTGCGGCGCGGAGACCTATCGCGTTGAGGACACGATAACGAGGATAATCGAGGCCTACGGCTATAAGAAGGTGGACGTTTTCGTTATCCCGAACTGCATAATCGCGGGGCTTGAAACCGACGAGGGCGACGTGGAAACCAAGATACGCCGCCTTAAATCGAGCGACACGATGCTCGACGGAATCGAGAAATATTCCGCGCTCTGCCGTAGAATCTGCAACGAGCGCCCCTCGGTGAAGGAGGCGCGGCGGCTGCTTGACGAAACCGATGCAAGCGTTTGCCGCTACGGAAAATTCGTCTATTATCTCGGCGCATTCCTTATTGGCGCGGGCTTCGGCATCTTCTTCGGCGGAGGCATGCTTGAGATGCTTTCGGCAGGGATTAGCTGCGCCGCCACCGCCGCCGCGCTGAGCTTCACGGGCAGGCTGAATGCAAACGCCTTCTTCAAATCCTTCGTTTGCAGCTTTATTCTGGCCTTCATCGCCAATCTCTGCGGCGCGGTCGGGCTTTGCAAGAACACGGATATAGCCACGATAGGCGCGCTGATGATACTCGTTCCCGGTTTTCTTTTTACAAACAGTATGCGCGATATCATCTATGGCGACACGATGAGCGGCGTAAACAGGCTGGTGCAGGTGCTCATCATCGCCGCCGCACTCGTTTTCGGAACGAGCGCCGCAGTCACGCTCTCAAGGCAGTTTTTTACCGTCAGCCCAACGCTTTCGCCGATAGATCATCCTCTCTATATCCAATGCCTTGCGGGAATGATCGGAACGCTTGGCTTCGGTCTGTTCTTCAATATGCACGGAAAGGGGATCCCGTTTGCGCTGATCGGCAGCATCATCTCATGGTTCGTTTGCTCGATATGTATGCGCATAGGGGTTTCGGAGCCGGTTTCGTATCTTATCGCCGCCGCCGCAAGCTCCTTCTATGCCGAGATATTGGCGCGTATCCGCAAATTCCCCGCAACGAGCTACCTGCTTTCGGCGCTCGTTCCGCTCATACCCGGCGCGGGCATATACTACACTACGGAATTTATAAGGCTCGGCATGGGCGCGGATGCCTGGGCAAAGGGCGTTGCCACGGCCGCCATCGCGGGCGCGGTCGCCGTGGGCGTGCTTCTGAGCTCCACCATGTTCAGGATGTGGGGTGTTTATA
Source organism: Clostridia bacterium (assembly GCA_017395105.1). Classification (GTDB taxonomy): domain Bacteria; phylum Bacillota; class Clostridia; order Christensenellales; family CAG-138; genus PeH17. The sequence continues at coordinate 13,198 of JAFPWD010000027.1, read as the reverse complement.
TGAAAAGCAGGCTCTCAAAGCGCCGATAGAAGGAATAAAGCTGTGCCATAAATGCAAAGCGGTGCCTCGACGGAGCTTCGGGGCGCTTTTTACGGCATTTTTATGGCAGAACTGCGGTAAATATTGACAAAAGAGCCATAATTTAATATAATATTATGGATAGATTTTTTAAGCTGAGCAAGGAGTGCCATCATGTCGCCTGAGAGAAAATGCGAATACTGCGGAGCCGAGCTGAGAGGGAAGGAGCCGTTCTGCCCCAAGTGCGGAACCTACGATCAAAGCCTTATTCCCGAAAGCAGCCGTTTTTCGGTGATCCGTCCACAAACCGTAGAGGAGCTGATGCTCTATTGCCGCGAGCACGGGATACCGCTTTCCATGCTGGATCATTCCATAGGCGAGGATATAGACGATGCGCCTATGAACGGCATTTTTCGCGACGGAGCGCACGTAACGGTTTATGAAAACGCGCCAAGCGGCGAAAGGTTCATCGTTTACAGCGGCAATGACGAGTCCCGCGCGGCGGGCTTGTATTTCTCGCGCCTGATCGATTCCTGCCACGCGGTGGGCATCTTTCCCGAGCGCATGGCGGGGCTGAGCGATCCGGGCTCCTATAGGCTTGAGAGATCGACCCCAGAAAGACAGAATATCCGCTACGGCGGTCTGCTGGCTGCTGCGCTGGCCGTTTTGGGCGCGATAATCGTCGTTTTCATCATTTCAAAGATCGCGGCGCATTGGGGCGACGGCTACTATTCTGCGGGCAGCGACTATTATTATAAAGACGGCAAGACCTGGTATATCAATTCGGATTTCGGCTGGATAGACTATGAATTCGTGGATGAGGACTACCCCGTGGATTTTCTCGGCGAGGAATACTCGCCCGAATGGCCCTTCAACGAGTTTTTGCAGCGTGCGGACGTGGACAGCCTGGAGGAGCTGAACGGCCTTGACGACGACGTGATAACCGACGATGCCTCGGAGCAAGACTGATGCTGCGGAGCATAAATAACCGTAATAATACAATACTTATTGCTCGGAGGAACGCCTGCCGTTTCTCCGAGCCTGCTTTTTTAAAAAGAGCCCGCTCATGAGATGAACAATAATGCGGAGCGAACGTTTTTGCTCTTGCTATTTTTGACATTTAACGATATAATAGGGTTTACGAATCATAAGCAGGAGCATGCGGGAAGAGAGCAGTATTGCCTTCGCCGCTGCGGAAGGAGAACAATTTGATATTCGGAAAGCACATCAACCGCTACTATTTGAAGTACGCGCCGCTTCTTTTGCTTGGAGCGCTCGCGCTCATATTGGTGGACTATTTTCAGCTCAAGATACCGAATCTGTACGGCATGCTGATCGACGGCATAAACGAGGGCGTGGTCAATTATAAGGGCACGCTGACTCCGTTTACGCTCGATTTTCTTCTGGATAAGATCTGCCTGCCCATCATCGGCATCGTTGTGGTAATGGTGCTCGGCCGCTTTTTGTGGCGCGTTTGCTTCTTCGGCTCCGCCATCAAGGTGGAAACGAATATCCGCATAAAGATGTTTGACCACTGCAAGGAGCTTTCGAGGGACTATTACCAGGTAAACAAGGTCGGCAACCTGATGAGCCTTTTCACAAACGACCTCGACACCATCCAGGAATGCTTCGGCGACGGACTTCTGATGTTTTTCGATGCGCTGTTTTTGGGGCTTCTCGGCTTCTACAATATGTGGCGCATGGACGTTACCCTTACGCTGCTTACGCTCATCCCGCTCGGCCTCATCCTTCTTATCGGAACGCTCATGGGCAAGGCGATGATGAAGCAGTGGGAGGTGCGCCAGCAGGCGTTCTCCAACCTTTCGGACTTCGCGCAGGAGAGCTTCTCGGGCTACGCAGTCATAAAGGCGTTCGTTAAGGAGCTCAAGCAGCTTCTCTCGTTCCGCAAGCTGAATATTGAAAACGAGGAAGCGAATATCAAATACACCAAGATATCGAACCTGATGCACGTGCTTATCGTGCTGCTGGTTGAAACGGTAATCTGCATCATCCTCGGCTACGGCGGCTATCTGGTGCATGAAAAACGCTTCTCGGCGGGTCTGCTCGTTGAATACGTCGGCTACTTCACCTCGGTGGTTTGGCCCGTTATGGCGGTTTCGATGCTGATAGAGAAATCCGCGCGCGGCAAGGCCTCTATGAAGCGCGTTGCCGAGCTGCTTGAAGCGGAGGTAACGGTCAAGGATGCGCCCGGCGCCGTGGATATCGGCTCCGTAAAGGGCGGCATAGAGTTTAAAAATCTCACCTTCCGCTATCCCGACGGCGAGTTCGATGCGCTTGAGAACGTTTCCTTCAAGATAAACCCGGGCGAGAGCGTGGGCATAGTCGGCAAAACGGGCAGCGGCAAGACAACGATAGTGGATCTGATCCTGCGCACCTACAACGTTCCCAAGGGAACGCTGTTCATCGACGGGCAGGATGTGAACGACGTTACCATCCGCTCCGTGCGCAAGGGCTGCGCCTACGTTCCGCAGGATAACTTCCTTTTCTCGGATACGATAACAAACAATATCAATTTCGCGTTTGACGACGTGGATGCAAAGGCGATAGAGGAATCGGCGGTGCTTGCGGACGTTCACTCAAACATCATCGATTTTAAGGATCGATACGAAACTGTACTCGGCGAAAGGGGCGTTACGGTCTCGGGCGGTCAGAAGCAGCGCATCTCGATAGCGCGCGCGCTGATGAAGAATGCGCCGATACTCATCCTCGACGATTCCGTTTCCGCCGTCGATACCGACACCGAGAAGATCATCCTCGGCAACCTCGAAAGGAGCAGGCAGGGCAAAACCACGATACTCATTGCCCACCGCATAACCACCATCGAGGGAATGGATAAGATAATCTTCGTTGAGGACGGCAGGGTAACCGCCGTCGGCAGCCATGCGGAGCTTCTTGCAAGCTGCCCCGAGTATGCCAAGATGGTCGAGCTGCAGCGTCTTGAGGACGCGGTGAAATAAGGGGGTGAAAGCTATGCGAGAATATTATCCTCTTCTGCTCGTCGGCGCGATAATCGGCGTTATATCTACCATACTCATAGTCGCTTATGCGACCATGAAGGATAAGAAGCAGGCCATCGGCTTCGATAGAAACATGAAGGACGGCGAGATAATAAAGCGCCTTCTTCGCTACGCCAAGCCCTATGCCGGCAGCTTCGTGCTCGTTGGATTCATTGTGCTGTTCGGCATCGCGTACGACATAGTTTCTCCGCTTATCATCGGCAGCATCACCAAGCTGGTCAAGGTGGATTTCGAGCTGCCTCGGCTCTATAGGCTCGTTGCGATCTATGCGAGCATACTCATAGTTTCGATGATCTGCACCTATTCGCAGGCGATAATCCTGCAAAGGGTGGGTCAGAAGATAATCTCCAAGATGCGCGAGGATCTCTTCACCCATATAGAGAGCCTTTCGCACGAGCAGATGAACTCCATTCCCGTGGGCAAGCTCGTAACGAGAACCACGAACGACACGAACGCCATTTCGCTTATGTTTACGGCGCTTCTGGTGAACCTTGTTAAAAACATGTTCATCGTGGTGGGCGTTTTGGTTGCGATGTTTGTGATGAACGTTGGCTTAACGCTGATGGTTTTGTGCTTCGTGCCGTTCATCGTTCTTTTCTCGGTCATATTCAGAAAGTTCGCAAGGCGTGCTTACAGGCGCGTTAAGGACAGAACGACCGATATAAACACTTACCTTTCCGAGAACCTTTCGGGCATCAAGATAACCCAGATCTTCAACCGCGAGGGCGAAAAGCTGCGCGATTTCGAGGAAAAGAGCCGCGGGCTCGGCAAGGCGAAGGGCGAGCAGATACTCGTTTTCGGCATCTTCCGTCCGCTCGTATACATGCTCTATATAAGCTCCGTGCTCTGCCTTTTCTACGTTGGCGGCAAGGGGTATCTGGATGGCGCAAGGCTGCTCGGTCAGGCGTTTGATGCGGGCACGATCGTCAGCTTCTATATGTACATCAATAAATTCTATAACCCGATCCAAAACCTTGCGGAGCAGTTCAATTGGCTGCAAAGCGCGTTCGCCTCGGCGGAGAAGGTGTTCACCATCATGGATATCGAGCCCGCGCTCGTGGATGCTCCCGATGCGATCGAGCTTGAAGAGGTCAGGGGCGAGATCGAGTTCCGCGATGTTTGGTTCAGCTACGTTCCCGATGAATGGGTGCTCAAGGGCGTTTCCTTCCACGTTAAGCCGAACGACACCGTGGCGTTCGTCGGAGCGACCGGCAGCGGCAAAACGACCATTCTTTCGCTGATCTGCCGCAACTACGAGTTCCAGAAGGGCGAGATACTGATCGACGGCATCGATATTCGAAAGATCAAGATGAGCTCGCTTCGCAAGCACTTCGGGCAGATGCTTCAGGACGTGTTCCTCTTCTCCGGCACGATCAGAAGCAATATCCTCTTGGATATGGACGGCGTGAGCGACGATGAAGTGAGCGAGGCCTGCCGCTACGTCAATGCGGATCACTTCATAAACCGCCTCGAGAGCGGGCTTGATGAAGTGGTGCGCGAGCGCGGCAACAATTTCTCTGCGGGTCAGCGCCAGCTTCTGAGCTTTGCTCGAACCATAATCCATAAGCCCTCGGTCATGATACTCGACGAGGCCACCGCGAATATCGACACCGAGACCGAGGTGCTTATCCAGGATTCGCTCGAAAAGCTTATGAATATCGGCACCATGCTCATAGTTGCCCACCGCCTTTCCACCATTCAGCACGCGGATAATATCATAGTGCTGTCCAAGGGCGTTATAGTGGAGCAGGGCAACCACCACGAGCTGCTTGAGAAGAAGGGCAGATATTTCGACCTGTACACCCTCCAGTACGAGAAGGAAAGGCTGAGGAAGGCGTAAACCGAATAGACGTAAAAGCGGCGCATCTCGAAAGGGGGCGCCGCTTTTTAGCGAATAATGAATAGTGAATAGTTGAGGTTGAAACGCCGAGGGCGTTTCTTCTGACTTTTATTATTATTTGAAATTCCGAAGGAACGCATCATTTGCCGCAGGCAAGCATCATGCGCTGAAAGCGCACATCATTTGAAATCCCTTTGGGATTTCCACCTCCCCCTCAAACCTGAAGCCCTCGTTCAAGAACGCCGTCCTTCATCATGAAAACCTCGTCGGTCTGCGCGGCGATCTCAAGGTCGTGGGTAACGATTATCACGCAGCGGCCCTCCTCGTGCGCAAGGCGCAGAAGTATCGAAACCACCTGATTGCCGTTGGTGATGTCCAGATTTCCCGTCGGCTCGTCGGCAAGGATCACGCGGCTTTGCGCCGACACCGCGCGGGCGATGGCAACGCGCTGCTGCTCGCCGCCCGAAAGGCGGGAGGGAAGGCGCTTGAATTTATCCTCGCCTATGCCGACAGAGAGAAGCGCAGCCCTTGCGCGCCGAGTTGCCTCGTCCTTTTCAAGCTTCATCAGCTTCAGCGGAAACATAACGTTTTCCTCGGCGGTGAGCAGGGGAAAGAGGTTCAGGCTTTGATAGATCACGGCGGCGGAATCGCGGCGGTACTCGTCCCGATCGAGGGTGGAAAGCGACTTCCCCTCGAAAAGCACCTCGCCCTCCGTGGGCGTTTCAAGCCCCGCGAGCAGTGAGAGCAGCGTGGTTTTTCCGCTGCCGCTTTTGCCGACTATGGCATACGCCTTCCCCGTTTCAAAGCCGCAGGAAACGCCCTTGAGCGCATCCACGCGCTGAAAACGGTTGACGTAGGAAAACGAAACTTCTTTTGCGGTCAATATTTCCATAATGCTGTCCTTTCTTATTCCTGTTCACGGAGCAGTCTTGAGGGGGATACCCGCAGGGCGCGAATAACGGCTATGAGGCAGCCGAGCGAATACAGCGCGAAAACCGCGAGCGCGGGAAGCGGCGAGCGAAGCGCTGCGCCCGCGATGATGCAGGCGGCAAGCGGCAGCAAAAGCTGCTCGAGCATGGCGGAGGCGAAAAGCCTTTTCTTCGTCATGCCCGCGCTGCGCGAGAGCGCGTAGGTGTTTTTCTCGTTCCTCGTTAAGATGAAGCCGATGAGTAAGCCCGCTGCAAGAGTCAACGCGAGGGCGATGGGGATAAAGATATTCGTGCGCTCGATGTTCCTCGTCAGCGCCTCAACGGTGGAGTTCAGGTTCTCGTCGTGCATGGTGAGGGCGAAGCGGTATTCACCCGATACGCCGCCCGCTATAACGCTTCCGAAAACGTCTGAAGCGGCGTCCCTCAATTCATCCAGCCTGCGGTTGTCGCTTGCAAGGAACGCCAGCGAATCGAGCGTGCGCCAGCCCGTTATGCTGTCCACGATCAGCTCCCCCGCCTCAAACGGCATGAAAAGCTTTTCGCCCGGGCCCTTATAATAGCCCGCAACGGTGAATTCCACCCTGCCCACGCCCTTATCGGGTTCATCGGGGAAGCAGCGCTTATCCACATGCGGATCGGTCACAATGGCGGAAACCTCCGTTTCTCCGCCGAGCCCGTTGAAAACCTCCTCTGAAACGATCAGAAGCGGCTCCTTGGATGTGTAGAAATCCTCAAAAAACAGCGTAACCTCGCCGCCGAGCGCGGGATCGAGCTCATCGATCCCCTTGGGGCTTGTAAGCGCGATAAGCTTGAGCTCCGAGCCGAAAGCGCACATCAGCTCAAGCTCCTTCGTCATGCGAAGCTCGCGGACAAATTCGGGAAGCCGGTAGTGCTCACGAAGCGTAACCGCCTGCGCCGCGCCCCAGCCCATACGCAGGGAGGTGGACTGCGTTCCGCCGATGTTCGTGACCACGCAGAGCACCTCGGAATTGTCTATCGCCGCTTCAAGCTTCGCCTTTTGATCGCTTCGGTAAACGGAAAGAAAGCAGAGCAGCGCGGCCATCGCCAGCGATGCGAGCGCGGCGCAGATATGCTTCAGCGGCGCGCGCTTCATTCGGTTGAAAAAGAACGGACTCATATCATTTCACCAGCAGCTTTCTCGGCTCCTTTTTCGACAGGTGCGCCGCGTGTGCATGGAGCAGAACGGAGGCGATTATCAGCTCGATAAGCGCGATCAGCGCGTACAGCCAAGCGGGAAGCCTGCCCCCGGCGAGCGATTCGCGCATAAGCTCCGCGTTCTCGCCCATCACGGCTCCGGCAAGCTTATCCGCTATCAGCCCCGCAAACGCCGCAGAAAGCGCCGTGCCGACGGCTATTCCGACGGCGGTCAGCACAAGCCCGCTTATGAAAAGATACCGCCTCGTGCGCTGCGGCTTTGCGCCGAGCGAGCGCATTATGCCGAGCGTGCTTCGCTCCATCGCCTGATACAAAAGCAGATACGCGATAAACAGCAGCAGCGCAAGCGCGCAGGTCATACCGAGCAGCTTCAGCGCGGATGCCCAAACGCCCTCGATGGAGGCTTTGACCGCCTCGTAGCCCTGGTCGAAGCAGAAGAAGGTTTTGTTGTTCAGCCCCTTTACTCGCTTTACAAGGTACCCATCCTCACCAAACGGAATATTCTCATACTCGCAGTCGGCCTCGAGCCTTTCAAGAAACTCGTTCATACTGCCGTTTTTGAGTATTATGGACATATAAACGCCGCAAACTCCGCCCATGCTGATATCGGGCTCTTCAACTTCACACTCTATGCCGTCCGCAGAGAATCCGGTGGTTGTTCTGGTGCCGAGCTTCTTCGAAGGGCCGCCGAAGGCAAGCTCCGTCTGCGCCGCGCGGGGTATGAAAAGCGTGTTTGGCGTGAAGGAGCAAAGGGCATCCTTCCACTCGTTTTCGATGCGGTAGAGGCCGACTATCGTGAATTCCTCCGCCTCGCCCTCGGGCAGGCCGTGGAAGAACACGTTGCTGCCGAGCGTTGGGTTGTTATATTCATCGGATGCAGCGTAGAAGTCGTTATGGAAGGATTGATTGCCCTCATCGTAGCCGATGGCGGGGCGGAACTGCTTTATGGAAACCTTGTCGCCCACGGAGAGTCCGGCGCTGCTCGCCACGCCTTCGTCCATCACCAGCACCTTCGCGCCTGTATCATACTCATCCTGCGTGAAGCTTCGCCCATGAACTATGCTCGCCTCATTCTGAACGAAGGAGTACATGCTTTCAAGGCGGTTCGTTCCGAGCACGGGGAAGGCGTGCTGCGCCATACGGTATTCTTCGATAAATTTCCCCCAAACCTCGTCCTTTGCAAGCTCCTCGGCGGTGCCGTTCCATTCCACGGCAACGGGCACACGCTCACCCCTTGAAAGAACGGGGGTGGCATGGCCTAAGGCGATCTCGCCGGTGAAAGGATCTATCATATTAACAATCTCAGCTTCGATATCGCGATAACAGGCGAGGGAATCGCCCTCGATAAATGCGCTTAAAAGGCTCTCGCTGATAAGATTGACGTTCGGACATAAAGGCTCCTTGCCGATGGGATAATCCTCACCATAGCCCGACGGCATCGGATCGTAAGCGCCGCGCACCGCGTAGCGCTTGCCGATCTTGAAGAAGGAGGTCGTGTCGTCGCCGAAGGCGGGAAACATTATCGTAACTCTGCCTGTGTAGTCCTCATCGCCGTCATACCGTGAGTAAAGCGGGTAATCGGGGTGAATGGCAAGCGCATCCTCAACGCGGAGGATGGCGCAGTTGTATCTTTGACCAACATAGCTTCCGAGCCCGAACGCGGAAAGATCGTAGCGCTTTACGCTGTTGTAATTCAGAGTGAAGGCGCCTTCGACCTTGCCGATCAGCACCACGCCGTTGCTGCCGTCGTTCACCCCCAAGCCGTTGTCTTGCTTCTTTCCAAAGAAATCGGCGAGGCCGAGCTTCGTGTAAACGCCCTCGATATATGCGCCCGAAAGATAGCGCAGGTCGATATCCTTCACCTGCGGCAGCGAGCAAAGATAGGCAATATCCTCGTCGAACAGGGGGCCGCTTTGAAGATCGCCGGTGGTGGTAAAGGTGCCGTCTTCGTTTTGTTCACGAGGGAGCCTGTGAACGGCGATGGTCGTTTGCTTGGAGTCGAGCTCTTCGCGCATGGCGTGCGCGGCGTGCAGAACCGATGCGCCAACGCCGATAAGCAGCGCGGCAAGAGTCAGCACGGCGACCCAAACAGCCGTTGAAACGGGTCTTCTAAACAGTCTTTTTGCAATATCCAAGGGGCGAACCTCCTTTTTTACCGTTTGTTTGCTTCAAGTTTATCACATACCATTTATATTTGTCAATGCTATATATTGATAAAATCAAAATTTGTGTTATAATATGGCTTGAAAATAAAAGAAAAAGCCGCATTGCGGCAAACGGAGGATTAGAGGATGCCCGATACAGGTCATTCCTTTATATCGTATTTCAAGCGGGCCACAAGCCCGCTCGTTGTGCTGCGCTTTCTTTCGGAAAGGCCGATGTACGGCTATGAGATATCCGCCGCGCTGAAGGAAAAAAGCGAAGGCCGCTACACAATATCCATACTCTACCCCGTGCTGTACCGCCTTGAGGAGCAGGGCTATATCGAGATATCGTCCACCGAGGTCGCCGAGGGGCGCGCAAGAAGCTATTATTCGATAACGCGGGAGGGGCGCGAATACCTTGAGAAAACGCGAAGGGAATATGCGGAGATATCGGAGATATTCAAAGAACTGATGGAGTAGGAAAAACGCTGAGCAGGTCGCAGCGTTTTTTCTTTATATTGTAACCTCGTCCTCTTTTTCAACATACTATGGCAGAAACGGGCATTGGAGGGCGAAGATGGGTAAAAAACGTGGCGAAGGCGCGAAAACGGGCGAGTTGCGCATGAGCGAGCTTGCGCTCGGCGCTTCGGCAAGGATAACGGCTCTGGAAGCCACGGGCGAGCTTCGGCGGCGGCTTGTGGAGCTGGGTTTCTTTGAAGGGGAGCACGCCGTCAAGGTGCTCGAAAGCCCGCTCGGCGATCCTTCGGGCTATCTCGTGTGCGGCGCGGTGACGGCGATAAGAAACGCCGATGCGGAGAAGATCATCGTTTCGACAGCCTGTGAAGAAGCCGATGCGGCGGAGCGCGGAGAGGAGGGGCATAAATGGGTTTGACTTCCTTTTCGGCGGGGCGCGGCGCGATGCGCGAGTTTGAAACGCTTGAAAACCCCGAAAAACTGCCCGTTGTCGCGCTTGCGGGCAAGGCGAACGTCGGCAAAAGCACGGTTTTCAACGCGCTTACGGGGCTCAAGCAGCACACGGGCAACTGGAGCGGCAAAACCGTTTCGCTTGCAAGCGGCGTTTGCCGCGCAAGGGAAGGGGAAGCGGAGAAAAAGCTGCTGCTCGTCGATCTGCCCGGCTGCCGCAGCCTCGATCCCGCATCGTTTGAGGAGGGTATCGCACGGGATTTCCTAATCAAAAGCGCGCCCGAAGCCGTGGTTGCGGTCGTGAACGCCGCAAGCCTTGAATCGAGCCTGCCGCTTGCCTTGCAGGTGCTTGCGCTAACGCCGAAGGTCGTTATCTGCCTGAACCTTATCGACGAGGCCGAAAGGAGCGGAATTTCGGTCGATCACACCCTGCTCTCGGCGCGGCTCGGCGTTCCGGTAGTTCCCTGCGCGGCGCGAAACGGCGTTGGTCTTTCCGCGCTGACGGAGGCCGTTTTTCAAGTGATGAACGGGGAAAACGACACCGAAACCGCGCAAAAAACGCATGAGCGCTGCGCGGCTTTTCTTCCAAGGGAGAACGCAGAGAGCGGCGAAAACGAAGCCGCTGCGATAGCCTGCCAAAGGGACTGTTCTCGGCTGATTTTGGGGGCGGTGCGGCAAGCTTCGGGCGATGGCGGCGAAAGCTTGAAAAAGGCGGGGCGGGGGAGCTTTACGGAGCGGCTCGATAGGATCGCAGCGGGGAAATGGACGGCGTTTCCGATCATGTTTCTGCTGCTGATGCTCGTTTTCTATATCACGATAATCGGCGCGAACCGCCCGAGCGAGCTGCTGTTCTCCGCCTTTTCGTGGGCGGAAAAATTGTTGATACGGCTGCTTGATTGGCTAAGGGTTGCCCCGTGGCTTCGCGATGCGCTCGCTCTCGGCATGTTTCGAACGCTCGCCTGGGTGGTGGCGGTGATGCTGCCGCCGATGGCGATCTTTTTTCCGCTTTTCACGCTGCTCGAGGATCTCGGCTACCTTCCCCGCGCGGCGTTCTGCCTCGACCGCTGCTTTGCCTGCTGCGGCTCCTGCGGCAAGCAGGCGCTGACGATCTCGATGGGCTTTGGGTGCAACGCGGCGGGCGTGGTGGGCTGCCGCATAATCTCAAGTCGGCGCGAGCGGCTTGCGGCGATGCTCACAAACAGCTTCGTGCCCTGCAACGGCCGCTTTCCCATGCTTATAACGCTTGTTTCGCTCCTGATCGCGGGTGGGGGAGGGCTTTCACCGCTCGGCTCGGCGGCGGCGCTTGCGGCGCTGATCGTGCTTGCGGTCGGCGTTTCGCTCGCCGTTACAAAACTGCTTTCAAAAACGCTTTTTCGCGGCGAAACTTCGTCATTTTTGATGGAGCTGCCGCCGTACCGACCGCCGAAGATAGCGCAGGTGCTTATTCGCAGTATGCTCGATAGAACGCTGCACGTGCTCGCCCGCGCCGCGATCGTGGCAGCGCCCGCAGGGCTAATCATCTACGCGGCGGCGAATATAAGGCTCGGCGGCGGCACTCTGCTTTCCGAATTCCGCGCCCTGCTCGATCCTTTTGCGCGGCTCTTCGGGCTGGACGGAGCGATCCTCGCCGCATTCATCCTCGGTTTTCCCGCGAATGAGATAGTGCTTCCGATACTGCTTATGATTTACACGGGCGGCGGTGTGCTTGCGGAAACCGCCTCGGGCGCGGAGCTTTTCTCGATCCTGACGGCAAACGGCTGGACGGCGGCGACCTTCCTTGCCGTGATCCTGTTCACGCTCTTTCATTGGCCCTGCTCCACCACCTGCTTGACCATAAAAAAGGAAGCTGGCGGCGTGAAATGGATGCTGCTCGGGATTGCGTTGCCGACTGTCGTGGGGCTTATCATATTGGGGATAGTCAATGCGATTTTTTCAGCATTTGTATGAAATGACAATCGACACAAGAATAAGGGGCTGCCAATGAGACAGCCCCTTCATTGTACGATGGTTTTTTACCAACCCCATGTTCCGTTCTGAGTTGCTTGGACAGCCCAGTAGAAGGTATGGTTAACGTTTACTTCGTTAGTGTTAGCTCGACGAATCCAGATATAGAAGCCGGTATGGCCTGCAGGTAGCTCTATCGTACCGCCACTATCTCTTGTAAACTGTTTAACATAGGAAGGGTTCGTTTTAGATTTCACACTGACTACAACTTTCCCCGGGGTTTTATCGCCGAGTGCGTTATAGGTATAGATCCGAAATTTGGAGGTTTTTTTGGAGTTTTGTGTGGCAAAGAAATGCTCAGTGGTCCAGCTTGTGCCACTAGCGAACCTGCCGGTAATCCAAGTGTCACGGGTGGGCATTACAACTTCTTTATTAGTGTCATAATTATTTGAGGTAAAGGAATCGTTATCTCGGAAACTGTTGACATAAATGACTTCGGATGCTTCTTGCGATACCGATGCAGCATGCACTGGTAAACTAAAACTGGTGGGTGTAAAAATCGGACCTGACATCAAGCACGATCTTATCATAGCATGAGTTTGAGGACCAAAAATACCGTCAACATCAAGATGATATCTGCGCTGGAAAGCACGAACACCGTTTCGGGTATTATTGCCATACCATCCGTCAACTGTACCGCAGTTGAAACCAAGCATATTCAGGCACTCCTGCAACCAACACACATAATTACCGCTACTATCTATGGAGAGCACAGTTCCATACTTCGGCTCAGGATAAGAAGGCTGCCAACAATACCCTTTTGTGGCGGTTTCGGACGAAATCTTATCTTCGAAGCCAATACTTTCAGCTCCGGCATAGATGGGCAGTGCTACTGCTGCCATTATCGCAGCGAGCAGAAGAACGAGAGACTTAGTGAATCTGGTTTTCATAAATAAAACCCTCCTAAAGAATAAAGTTTATCTTAACCCCGATAAAGGCGCCACTACGGGGTTGAGACCAAAGTAAACATACACAATCACAAGGACTAATTCGATGACCGAAGTTCCATAGGCAGACAGTATCAACCTTTGGGAACGAACAGCCGGAATCTTCACAATTTAGTATCGGTTCAGCTCTTCTGCCGCCGTGCTCCGTTTCGTATTTGCTTTCTACACAACTTTTCTT
>JAFPWD010000055.1 GCA_017395105.1 Clostridia bacterium | reverse complement strand
ATGCTCGAAGGCGTAGATATTGATATAGCCGTTGCAGGCGTGTATCTCGCCGATAACGGCGCAGTCGTAGGTATCGAGCATATAGTCGTGGATGACCTTTGAAAAGATGATAAGGCATTTATCGACTAAATGCTTCTTCGGGCCGTAAAAATGCTCGGGTGAGATGATGGGTTCGGTTTGGTTGTCGAAATCGTGGATTATCATATTGCCTCCTTGACTTACGCATTATCCTGCGCATATCCTTCACCGCATCCCCGCCACGGCCATTATCATGTCCGGGAAAACGGTCAGCTTTCTTTCGTTGAAATACTCCTGCTGCTGTTCCGTGCGCCCTCTGTGCAGGCTCCGTGCGCCCACTTTGCAGGGCATAAGCGCTCACACGTCTATATCCGGCACGATCATCAGGCTGTAATCGGGGCAGAGCGCCTGCACCTCGTTATTCAGCGTGTCAAGCGCCTCATGGCGGTCTATATCGAAGCTGAGCACAACGTCAAAGCGCATGGTTTTCGCCTCGGTATCGGCATAAAAGCCGTGCAGCTGCAGCGCCCATTCGTGCGAAAGCACCGCCTTTTGAACCGCGCTGCGAAGCTGCGCCGCCTCGCTGTTTGAAGTGTTGTGGGAATAAACGCCCACGCCGGTAAGTATAACGCCCGTTTCGCGGTAAACCTTCGTCTGAATGCGCCGCGTCAGCCTGTCCACCTCGTCCACGATCATGGTGTCCGGCAGCTCCAGATGAACCGTGGCATAGTTTTTATCCGGCCCGTAGTTATACATGATAAGGTCGTATGCGCCCAGCACCCCGCTCTCCTCGCAGATAAGCCGCTTTATCTCGGCCGCCTCCTCCGCATCAACGCGCTTGCCCAGGATCTCGTCCAGCGTTTCAACCATCATCTCGATGCCCGCCTTTATTATGAAGCCGGCTATCACCACGCCCACGTAGGCCTCAAGCGAGATATGGAAAAGAATGAATATCACCGCGCAGGCAAGCACGGAGGCGGAGAGCACCGCATCGAAAAGCGCGTCCGAGCCGGAGGCGACGAGCGCGCCGGAATTGACCCTTTTGCCCTGCCTTTTAACGTACAGCCCAAGCAGCAGCTTCACCACCACCGCCACGGCGATTATGATGAGCGAAACGGGGCTGTAATCCGCCTCCTCGGGGTGGATTAGCTTTTTAACGGATTCCACAAGCGAGGTGATGCCCGCGTAAAGCACCAGCGCCGCCACTATCATTGAGCTTAAATATTCTATTCTGCCGTAGCCGAGCGGATGCTTCTTATCCGGCGCCTTCGCAGCAAGCTTCGCGCCGATTATCGTGACCACGGATGAGAGCGCATCCGAAAGATTGTTTACCGCGTCCAGTATCACGGCTATGGAGTTTGAAATAAGCCCCACCGCCGCCTTGAAACCCACCAGCAGCAGGTTCGTGATTATGCCTGTAACGCTTGTTTTAACTATCACCCTTTCCCTTTGCGCGGCAAGGGCTGCGATACCGTCCGATCCTTTGCTCATAACAGTTTACCTCAAAATACAATATTGAATAAAATACAGAAAAAACACCGAATAATACACCGAAAAAATACCGAAACCGAATCGGTTTAAACAAACCCTGCCCGAAACGCAGGGCAGCTCGAGCTCGCCGAAAATCTTTGCAACGCGCTCCGCGTTCTTAACGCCGAGATAATCCGATGCGGGCGCGTAGAGGTAGGATGCGCCCTCGCCCCTGTAAACCTCGGTCGGGATTATGAACTTTCCGTAGGTTTTATCGCGCTCAAGACTGCCGCAGGAGCCGAACATTATGAACTTGGTCGCGCCCGTAAGCCAATTCGCCTCGAAGCAGCAGCCCGAAGCGCCCGCGGAGCCGATGAACGAAAGGTAGAATGCGATCAGCTCGCCCTCATGCTCGAAGGCGTAGATATTGATATAGCCGTTGCAGGCGTGTATCTCGCCGATAACGGCGCAGTCGTAGGTATCGAGCATATAGTCGTGGATGACCTTTGAAAAGATGATAAGGCAT
>JAFPWD010000026.1 GCA_017395105.1 Clostridia bacterium | reverse complement strand
TTTCCGGTGGTTAAGCTGTGGGGTCCCACCTGTTCTCATTCCGAACACAGAAGTTAAGCCCACATACACCGACAGTACTGTGCTGGAGACGGCATGGGAGGATAGGCAGCTGCCGGATCCCAAATGAAAGAGCGACTCAACTGAGCCGCTCTTTTGCTTTGCAGAAAAGGCAGAAAATGCGAAGTCGATCGAAGCATTTTCTGCGAAAATGCCTCCACGGCGAGTGGTGGAATACAGCATTTGCATCCAAAGGATGCAAACATCATTAGGCGAAGCCGTACATCATTCCTTCATTTTCAAAGTACGAGAATTACCCTATCGAATCACTACCGTTTCTTTAACCCACAATAGCCTATCGCTGCGCCGAATCCCCCTTTTATAATTTGCTCATCAACCGTTATCTTCGAGCCGTCCTTCATCCAAATCATAGCTTTTGAATAGTGATTCGGCGCTTTCACATACCTTTTTTCGTGCCTCAAAACGCAGTCGCTGTATGAATAGCTCTTGCGCTTTCCAAATGCGTTTTGATAGATAAAATGATGCTTATACAGCTCAACACGCGTGTTCAGGAAGTAAAGTGATTTATATAAGCTCACAAGGATGATTATCAGAACAAATGCCGGCCAAATCACCCACAATACGATAAGGTCAACTTTGTTTGTGACGGGGTCTGCTGATGAATAGGCGTAGAGTATCAAGCCTATCCCGCAGCAGAGCCACACGATCGACAACCCTATCATCACCCAAAAAGCGAGCTTTCGCTTCTCAAGATAAAGCACCTTGAAAGCCTGCTCGCCCTTATCGTCATAAATCCCGTTCTCGTCTTTGTAAGAATCGTTTTGATTATCGCGCATTTGTTTTTTCTCTTCTCCTGCTCTGTTCGCTTTATTCTCGCTTCAATCCCAAAGCGGCGAAAAATGCCTATATAAAAAATCTCGATATTCCGCAAAAACAGGGTCGTTCAAATGATCTCGAAAATAGTTCGCGTGTTCCTTTTGTTCGGCGCGATCAATTTCATTATAGCGGTGAATGATGACGCGCCCCTCAGCCTCCTCCTTGATTATCTTAACATAAACATCCATAACATGCTCGAGTAAAAATACGGGAACGTCCAATGGGCTTTCCCAAGAGTTGCCGCGCGTGTTCTTTAAGGTTTCCGTTGAGATCGGCGTGTAAATGAATCCCTCTTTCCCATTATACAACACCTTGAGCTGATCGGGAAACCGCTCGAAATAATGCTGAATGCCGTCCTTTGGTCCCATTGTAACGAAGTTTTCTTCCCTACTGCGACAGCAAGCGAGCGCATACACGCGGTCAGTAGTAAAATATGCTACGCGGCCGCCACCCGAATGCGATTTCGCGTTCGCAAGTATGGTATCAAGTCCGCCGAGAATACTGCCGTGGTACAGCGTTGGCTCAAGTTCGTTGGACAAGTCTGCGCACTCGGGGCAGATTGGAGAGTTCTTATCCATGCTTTGCTCCTTTATAACCGTTAATTCTTCTTTTCGATCTTTTGAACGAGATGCGAAAAGTTCAGCGTGTCATCGGGAATATTGAAGCGTTTTATGCCGTCTGAAAGCGTATGCGATTTGAAAACCGACTTCTTCAGCTCCGATTCTTTTAAAACGAATTCTTTTTTTATACCGAGCATATCGCGAGTGACCGCCGTTTCATCGCCGACCTCAACGCGCCAATTCAGAAGCAGCAGCCTTATGATATTGGCACAAGCAGCGGTAGGCATCAAAACATAATACGCTTCGTTCCATTCTCCGTCAATGTAATACGGTATGAACGGAAAAATCAGTATCACAGCGGCTATGGTGCAAAGAGGATACAGCTGCTGCGGGGGAAGCAGCACATTTTCCTCCCATCGACTCTCGTTTCGCCTGATAATCTGTATAAGAAATAAAAGCGCGGTTGCAGCAACATGTATAAAAAGAAAAAAGCGCATAAGCTCCAATATGCTCATCTATAACAAATCCTTTTTAAATAGCAGCGAAGCGCTCGGCTCCGCTGCCAATAAATCATTTCGTTCCGAATATCCTATCTCCCGCATCGCCGAGACCCGGCACGATATAGCCGTGGTCGTTCAGGTGGCTGTCCACCGCGGCGGTATAGATCATAACATCGGGATGCGCTTCATGCAGCGCCTTGATGCCCTCGGGCGCTGCCACAAGGCACATAAGGCGAACGGTCTTGCAGCCCGCTTCCTTCACTATGCGGATGCCTTCGATCGCCGAGCCGCCGGTTGCGAGCATGGGATCGACAACGATCATATCGCGCTCGCTCGTGTCGGTGGGCAGCTTCTGATAATAGCCCTTGGGTTCGAGCGTTTCGGGATCGCGGTAAAGGCCGATATGGCCGACCTTTGCAGCGGGTACAAGATCCATTATGCCGTCCGCCATGCCGAGACCTGCGCGCAGAATAGGCACGATGCCGAGCTTCCTTCCGGCAAGCACCTTTGCGGTCATCTTTGCGACAGGCGTTTCGATCTGCTTGTCCTCAAGGGGAAGATCGCGGGTCACTTCGTATGCCATAAGCGTTGCAAGCTCGCGAAGAAGCATGCGGAAATCCTTGGTGCCTGTGGTGCGATCCCTTAAAAAGGTCAGCTTGTGCTGAACGAGCGGATGGTCGATAACAACAACGTTTTCCATATAGTTTTCCATGTTTACCCCCAAATTATAATGAAAAGTTAATGGGCTATATTAAAACGCAAACTGCGTTTTGCTTATTTCGAGCTGTCGCTATAGCTTGAACTGTCCGAGTGATGCGAATGAGCGCTGCTTCTCGAGCCGTGCATGCCGCTTGATGAGTGGATGCTGTGGTGTCCGGAGCTGTGGCTTGAGCCATGAGAGGAAACATCGCTATTGTAGCTTCCCGAGGTGTAGTTGGCGATCTTTGTGAGCCTGCGCTCGTGCCTGCCGCCCTCAAACTCGGTGGTCAGCCATTTACTGACTATCTCCTTTGCAACCTCGCTGCCGATTATTCTGCCGCCGAGAGCGAGCACGTTTGAATTGTTGTGCTTCCTCGTCAGCTCGGCGGAAACGGGATCGCCGCAGAGCGCACAGCGAACGCCGCGAACCCTGTTTGCGCAGATCGATACGCCGATGCCCGTGCCGCAAACGAGGATGCCGCGATCGTATTTTCCGCTTGCAACAGCCTCGGCAACGGGGAAAGCGATATCGGGATAATCCACGCTCTCGGTGCTTGAGGAGCAGCCGTAATCGCGGTAGCGATAGCCATGCTCATCCAGATACTTGAGGATCTTCTTTTTCAGCTCGTAGCCGCCATGGTCACAGCCGATAGCTATTTTCATCTTTTTTCCCTCCGTTTTTTATTAGGAATTTCATCCTTAATACTTTATTACCTTGAAGCCGGAAGCGCGCAGAAGCCTGTTCATATATGCAAGCCCCTCGCCGCTCTCGGGTATGCCCTCTGCGAGGATAAGATCGGTGCCCTCCGATTCCTCCCTGAGTGCGCCGAAAAGCGCCGCAAGGAGTGTTGCGGGCATATCCCTATCCCCGATTATAACATATTTTTTGCCGTTATAGTAGTTTTTAGTCTGCTGCGTTGCAAAAATTTTGCAGCTTTTGCCCTCGGCCTCTGCTTTTTGGTACTCTCGGTTGATTATACCGGCGGCGGCTTTGGGGCTTCCAAGGGCGACGGCAACCTCGCAGTCCGGCGCATAATGGCGGTACTTCATGCCGGGGGAGGCGGCCTGCTCGTTTTCACTGAGTGGATTGAGCACCGCGTTTGCGACCCGAACTGAGCCGATAACGCCCTCGAGCATCTCCTTTGTGATGCCGCCGGGGCGCAGTATAGTTGGCTCGCCGACGAGCGAAAGCACCGTGGATTCAACGCCGATGGAGCAATCCCCGCCGTCGATTATGATATCCACACGCCCATCCATATCCTCGATAACGTGGCGAACGCAGGTGGGGCTTGGCTTGCCCGAAAGATTCGCGCTCGGAGCGGCTATCGGCACGCCCGCTGCGCGGATGAGCGCAAGCGCCGTTTTATGCTCAGGCATTCGCACGGCAACGGTGTCGAGCCCCGCCGTGACTTCATTCGGAACGCTTGGGCTTTTGAGGTAAACAAGCGTCAGCGGCCCGGGCCAGAACGCATCCATCAAAAGCCGCGCCTTATCGGGAATATGCTTCCAAAGCGGCTTAACGTCGCTCTTTTTTGCAATATGCAGTATCAGCGGATTGTCGCTTGGGCGGCCCTTTGCCTCAAATATTCTCGACACAGCCTCGCCGTCCAATCCGTTCGCGCCAAGGCCGTAGACAGTTTCCGTTGGAAACACAACAAGACCGCCGGAGCGTATGACACGCCCCGCCAGTGCGGTGCCGTTTTCCTTTTGAGTTTTGGCGTTGAACAGCTCTGTATTCACGTTTTTTATCAATATCCTTTGGCGCAAATCACGCTTTTAAGAATATAACACATAAAACGGGATTTTTCAAGAACAGAATAAAGCAATACTGCTTTTTGTCAAGTGCATGACGAAACAAGCAGCTTACAAAACGCTGCTTTCCTCAGGCTAACGCAAAAGGCGATTGTGAAGCCGGCTTCATCCGCGCGCTATGCGCCCGCAGTATCATTTTCTCGTGGGCAGCACCTCAAGCCAGTAGCCGTCGGGATCGTTGATAAAATAGATGCCCATGGCAGGGTTTTCAAAGCATATACAGCCCATCTGCTCGTGGAGCTTATGCGCAGCCTCGAAATCATCGGTGCGGAAGGCAAGATGGAACTCCTCCTCGCCGATGTCGTAGGGCTCCGGATGGTCGCGCAGCCATGTAAGCTCAAGCTCGAATTCGCTCTCCTCATTTCCAAGGTACACGATGATGAAGGCGCCGTCCTTCGCTGTATTGCGGCGCTTCTCCTTGAGGCCGAGCGCCTGCTCATAAAAGGCGAGCGAGCGGTCAAGGTCACGAACGTTGTAGTTTTCATGGATCATTTTGAATTTCATAAGGGTATCTCCTTTATTTCCCAATGTTTTTTCGATGAAGTGTCGAGGATAACGGCATTGACCCGGTTGTTGAGGCGAATGAAGCTCTGCACCGCATCTGCGCTCTTAAAATGCATCGGAAGCACGAATCGCGCTTTGCAAGCCGAAAGAAACAGCTCCATGCCCTTAGCGTAGTTTGCCTCGAGGCGGTCATCCAAAACGACGAACGCGGCATCGATGGGCGTTCCTTCAAGCTTCCCGATCTCGCGCTCGAAAACGGTTTTCTGCTCTGCGAGCCATTCGCTGTCCTCGCCCGGCCAATCCCACCAATTGAGATCGCCCGCATGAAACAGCACAGCTTCCGCCGTTGAAACGAGGAACGCAACGCCCTCGTCGGTCGAAGCGAGTGTGCGCACCGTGCCGAGTCCGTCGATAGAATACATTTCGTTCGCAGCTAAGAAGCTTGCATCAATGCCATCCGGCACTGCGCTTGCATCTATATCGAACGACAGCAGATATTTAACGGAACGCTCCCCGCTCGAAAGCGAAAAAATCTTCGGGTTGAAGTGGTCAGCATGCGCATGGCTGACGAAAACGAACAGCGGCTTATCATCCTGTCGCGTTTCGATGAAAGAAATATCGCCGCGGAAGTAGTCAAACAGCAGCAACGCGCTCGCCGTTTCAAGCAAAAAACCGCTATGCCCCAAATAATCTATCGTCATCGCAGCTCCTTTCGATTATCTCATTCAAAAATTATAACTACAGATATTCGGACTCAGCCCGAATATCTGTAGTATTACCAAGCATGATATTTACTCCCGCTCTACTGCACTTAACACTTTTTGTTTATAGATTGTGTTCGGTGCTGCACAGCGTGTCTTTGAGTATTCATAGTGTCCGTACTATCCTGCCTTGCCGTCGCTATGTTATCAATTTGTTATCAGCGTTGATAACGATATAGGCGGTGCTGTGGATAGCTTCAAGCTCATTATACTATAAACCGAAACACAAATCAAGCATACGAAAGTCGAAGCGTTAAATAAAACATGATACTTGAAGATGCGAAATGGCATTATTAAGCCCCTGCGTCATAATGTTCATCAGGAAACGCTGCTCGCCATAGCGGTACATAAAAATGCGGTAAGTTGTATAATTAACTGTCCAAAACAAAAAAAGAATAGCTCCATAGCGAGAAGCCTGATACAATGTAAATTGGCAAAAGAACAAGTAAGGAGGCCAAAGCTATGGAGCGAAACAATAATACCACAAAGTCGAGGAAAGGTAAACACCTAACATAC
>JAFPWD010000025.1 GCA_017395105.1 Clostridia bacterium | reverse complement strand
TGCATTTTTATAAGCATAGCTTTTGCCGAAGCGAAGGCTCTGCGCCCTTACGATGGAATGATCGATCTCGACGTATTTGCCGGAATCGTCCTTATAATACTTATCTGCCGCGTAAACAACGCATTCATACGAGCCGTCGGACAAAAGATAGGTGTCCGAATTGCTTTCGCGCAACTCGTCCAACTGCTTTACCCGCGTGGGCTCGTTCTGTGCGCCGAATATACCTGATGCAAGCATATTGGCAGGCAACAGCAACAGCATAACAGCTGCCATAAATAGGGAGAGCGTTTTCTTCATAAGCATGCCTCCTTTAATATTTATTGTATCACAAAGCTATTCGCTCTGCAACAGCATCAGTATAGCATATCCGCCCCCCCGTTTGTCAAGCAAAATAATATCCCGTTTGGTTTCGTAACGCATTCCTTATTTTCACCTGTTGTTACTTGTATTTTTCAGCAGCATCACCAATAAATAGATTCACATTCTTTGTCAAGGTTTTCTTACTATATCGGCGTTTTCTTAAAGCTGCATTTTCAATATGCATATGCTATAATGACTTCGTTGCGTGACAACACAGGTTTTGATAGCTCAAGGTTTGTTGATAATGAGTGATCCTGATAACCGAAGCTAAACAGCCCTTACATAATTGTTTAAGCTAAGGTTTGATGGAGCGAGCATGGAATAATTGTATCATTATCAGCATAGCAAAAACAGCTCCATGCACCTTTGATATGCACAGAACTGTTTTTAATTGTTTTCGCGTATCGGCGTACCCACCTGTCACATAGTTTCCCTATGACACGGTGCGGCTATGGTTTTATTCGGCAAAAATTCCGCAGGAATTTCAACCACAGCTCTTCATCATTCACTATTCGCCAACTCCCTTCACCGCTCTTGTGGCGACAAAGCAGGGAATATTCATCTCGTGCAGGAAGCCTTCGCCGTTGGTATCCTCGTAGAGATCGGTCAGGGTGAACCCCGCGCGGAGCTGCCCGCCGAGCTGCTCCTCGAGCGTATGCGAAAACTGCATCCCGCAGTCGTCCGCTTCAAGCTGCCGCCTTTGCTCGGGGTTTGCTATCGGATCGAAGGGCAGGGAGTTCACCACCCGCGTTTCATCCTCGCCGAAAAGGAAATTCATTCCGTTATCGAGCCCCGAAAGCAGCACGCCGCCCTTTTTCAAAACGCGGAAGCATTCGCGCCAGATCGGCTCGACCTCGCGAACATAGCAATTCGAAACGGGATGAAAGATGATATCGAAGCTTTCATCCGCAAAAGGCAGGGGCTTCGTCATATCCGCTTTTACGATTTCAATTTGATAATTCTCCCTTTCGGCAACGAGCCGCTCGCTCTCGAGCTGCTTATCCGAATAATCGAGCACCGTGCAAACTGCGCCGAGCGCCGTAAATATCGGCATCTGCTGACCGCCGCCGCTCGCAAGCCCGAGCAGCTTCTTTCCTTTAAGCTCGCCGAACCATGACTTCGGCACGGGCTTGGTGGGCGTTAAAAGTACCTTCCATTCGCCGCGAAGCGCGCTCAAGTAGACCTCGTGCGAGATGGGGATGCCCCATTCCCAGCCCTCCTCGATCCAGCGGTCGATGGTTTTCGCATTTATATCCTGATAATCCATATTCCACTCCTTATGGCAAAAAACAATATTATTTCTTTTAAAATTCCATTGGAATTTCCTGCGCAGCTATTCACTCTTCATCATTCACTATTCGCTTGATTTCAGCTCCGTTCCTCTATCACAACATGAATAATATCCCCGTCCCCTTTGCCTATCTTCGCTCTTATCGACTTTAAAACGCCGATAACATAGCACACCGAGCCGTCCTCGTTTTTAAGCCCCATATTGACGATGCTGCCGTCGTAGGGAACACCATCGAACAGCGCGTGAACCTGCGCCCTGCCGCGCCCGAAAACCTCGCGCACGTTCCACGGGAAAACGACAAATGCGCCGCCGTCGGGCATCACGCAGAGGGGAGAAGAGTATTCAAATCTGTGTTTTTTGGTGGATTCGCTCATAAATTAAACCCCGCCCCGTCCTCATAAACCACGTCCGCGCAGTCCACGGTCAGATACTTAAGGCTGTCCTTCCCGTATTTAAAGAACATCGTATGAACCTCATAACCGCGCTCGCTTCTAAAGATCTCGAAATACAGAAAAGTTATATTGGAGCTTGGCTTGCCGTCCTCATCGAATGAAAGCCTCGGAGCAAGGCTTCGATCCCTTTCCAATACCTGCGCATCCTTGAAGGTTATGCGCCGATATTCCTCGCTTTCGTCAAAACCGCCGCAGCGCCGCAGATACATTTCAAGCGCCTTGCCCCGCTTTCGTATGCCGAGCAGCTCGTCGTCATGGGTATAGAAGGCTTTGTTTATGCGCTCGGGTATGTTTTGCCTTTCACATTCCTCGCGATATTCGCGCTTCATATTTTCGAACTCGCGCTCCATCTGCTCGCATTCAGCTTTTAGGCGGTCGTACGCGCTTTTATTAAGATAGCCGTATGAAAACAGCCGCAGATCGCCCAGCTCGCGCAGCCATTCGGGATAGTATGCGCCGATCAGCCTTATCATTCTTCTGCATGAGGCGCGAAACTCACGCTCCACCCGCTTGGGATCGGGCGGCGGAGCGTCTTTCAGCGTTTCAAGAGCCGCGGCAAGCTGTTCGTTGAGCGCCGAGGCATCCTCCTCGCTCAGCACCTGCTCGCCGTCCTCCGTGCTTGCGGCGCAAAATGCGATATCGCCCGCAGATACGCTCTTCATATACTCATAGTACTCGAGCTCGCTCGCAAGCCTTTCATCCAGCTTCTTTTTGTAAAATGCGCGTATCTCCGCCTCGGAATACTCCCGATCCTCGATGGACTCAAAGTCGTAGAATGCACCGGACCTTTGCATTTTTCCGTCCATTTCGCGTGTTAAATATCGCATAGACTTCCTCCGAAAGCAATATCAAAAAGAAATATCGGTTTGAACGCTTACAGATCCTTTTTCGGGTACTTCAAAAACGCCGCGATCACGCCGGCGAGCGCAAGAAGCATACCCGAAGCAAGGTATTTGAGCGTTATTTTCGCATTCGTAACTATCTCCGCGCCGTCCGCGTAGGCAAAGGGCGTGATGAACTTCAAAAACTCCGCATCCTTCGTGATATTGGAAAGGATATTCAGAAAATACATCAAAAGCGCGATGCCTATGCCGATGCCGAAGCCCGCCGAGCTCAAGAATGCCGAAATGCCGAAGCAGATCGAGGCAAGCTCGAGCTGCATAAGTGTGTACGCCGCAAAAAGCAGGAAAAAGAGCCTTATCTCAAGCTTTTCGCCGATAGCGAGTATCGAAAGCGCCGCAACTGCCGCAACGATGATATTCAAAACGAGTATCTGCGCATAAACCGAAAGCAGCTTTTCAAGCACAACTCTTTTCCGCGTTACGGGGTGGGTAAGAAGAAAATCCGCCGTGTTGTCCTTCTGCTCCTTGCCGAGCATGGCGATACCGAGCACCGCTGCGAACATCGCGCCGCCGAGACCGAGCACGTTTCCGCATTCGACGGCGAAATAGCCCTTGAATTCGCCGAAATTCAGCTTATCCATGCCGAATGCCGCCGTGAACGCGCCCATATCGGCAAACATCTCGTTCATGCCCTCCATCTGCTCGCGCATCTGGGGATACACGAAAACGCTTATCGCAAGCATCGCCGCGATAGCCGCCGTCCAAATAATGAGCGCCCTGCGCCCACGCTTTATCTCATGCCAAAATACCGTCATATCATTTTTCCTCACTCGAATAATAGCGCATGAAAACCTCCTCAGGCTCCTGCTCGCGGATATCTATATCGCTGAACTCGAGCACCGAAAGCGCCGAAACCAGCTCCTTCGCACTTCCCGAATACAGGAAGGATAGCTCATCGCCGTTTTGCTCAAAAGCGCTTGTATTTTCAAGCTTTTTGAGCGGCGAAGCATCCCGAACGCCCCGCAGCGCGACCTGCTTTGCGCCCGCGCCCGCAAGCTCGTTGAGCCTGCCCGAAGCAAGCAGCCTTCCCTCGCGGATCATCGCGGCATGGGTGCAGCTTTTCGCCACCTCGGAGAGATCGTGCGAGGAGAGAAGCACCGTTGCGCCCTCGGCGTTTCGCTCCGCCAAAAGCTCGAAAAACCGGCGGCGTATCAGCGGATCGAGCCCGCTCGTTGGCTCATCGAGGATGTAGAGCCGGGGTCTATGCTGCATTGCGCAAACTATGCCGACCTTCTTTTTATTGCCGAGCGAAAGCTCGCGCACCCTGCGCTTCGTGTCCAGCTCAAGCCTATCGCAGAGCCGCTTTGCTTCCTCGGCGCAATCCTTTTTGCGAAGCCGCGCCGAAAGCTCGATCACCTCATGCGCGCGCATACCCGAATAAAACGCCGTTTCGGGAGGAAGATAGCCCACGCTTTCGAGAATCCGCGTTTTATCCTTTAAAATATCCATGCCGAGCACGCTCGCTCCGCCGCCCGTTGGGAAAAGCAGTCCGAGCAGCGTTCTTATGGTGGTGCTCTTGCCCGCACCGTTCGGCCCGATGAAGCCCATCACCGCGCCCTCGCTCACCTCGAGCGAAACATCGATTATTCCGCGCTTTTTGCCGTAATATTTTGTCAGTTTTTCGGTTTTTATCGCCTGCATTTTTGTTTTTCGGCTCCTTTATGCTCCGCGCACTTTCTGCTGCGCGGTATATTCTTAACAATTATACCACAGCCCTCCGCCGTGTCAATGGCGCGGAGGTGACGGGTTCGTGTACTTCTTCGCTCCAAAATAGCAAAAAATATGCAAATTGAATATAGTTTATAATAAAAACACTTTACATCAGCTCTGCATAATGTTATAATATACTCGCCACTCCGCAAGAGCGTTTGTTTGTTGTACCCGCTCTTGCCTGCGGCCGTTCGCAGCGGAAGCACTTATTTCCCCTTTCACAATCCGTTCGAGCGCGGCTAATTGCCGAAAAAACACCTCGCTTTGCCTGTCATGGCATACAACGAAAGGAGATCGAAATGAAATTTTCCAAACGAAATTCCGCAAATCACTACAGCCTGCCCCGCGCCCTGTTTCACGCGCTCTTCGTCATCTCATCGTACCTGCTCATGGGCTTTCCTCCCGCGCTTGTTCTCATGTACGCACACAGGCTTTCCGCAACCATGTTCCAGCTGCTGCTGGCACTCGGCTTTGCATGGCTGGTCGTGCTTGGCGAAATCTGCGTTCGCCCGTCCATACTGCGCGCCGAACGCACCCTGCTTGGCGATGAAGCCTTCTTCAAAAGGCATCCGCGCGAATTTCGCCGCGAGGTTGCGCGCTGGCACAGGGTCTCCGCCTTTATGAACGGCGTAAACGACAGCGACATCGAGCTACTGCCCGGGCTTTTGCAGCTCAGGCGCGAGCTTTCAACCGAGGATGCGGCGCGCCTCGGCGTTGTGCATGGCGGTTCCAAATTCGAAGAAGCCTTTAAGGACGTTGAATTCAGTTGCGAAAAATACGACCGCATCTACTACGGCAAGCATCCGCGCATGCTCAAGCGTGAGCTTCGCAGGCTCAATATCAAGCGCTCGCTCTTCCTTCTTCTTAAAAATTGCGATATGCCGGTGGATCCCTACGAGCGCCGCCTGATCGAGCTTCGCGATGAGTACGCTGCCGCAGGCTGCCGCGTTCTTGCAAAGGAGGAAAAGCCGAAGAAGAATTCTTCAACCGATTACAGCTTTGTTAGAGCTGCGAGCAAATACTGTTTGCTGTTTTCGCTGATACCCATCATCGGCTTCCCGTATGGCTACATAACGATCCATGCACATGCCCTTTCCACCCCCGTCTATCTTATTCTCAAAGCACTCGCCTTCTCGTTGATACTGATAGCCGCCTTCATTTGCTTAAAGCCCATATTTAAGCGTGCCGAGCGCTATATGCTTGGCGAAGAAGCGTATTTTTTAAGGCATCCCCGCGAATACCGCAGGGAGATCGCCCGCTGGCGCAAGGTTTCCGCCCAGATCAACGGCGCTATGAGCGACGATTCCGAGCTTCTGCCCGGGCTTTTGCAGATAAAGCGCGAGCTTACCGCAGAGGATGCTCTAAGATTCGGAGTAAACATGGCCATGAGCAAGGCGGACGGTTCGCTTGCCTATGAAAACGGGCTTGAATTTAACCTTGAGAAATACGACCGCATCTACTACGGCAAGCACCCGCGCAGGATAGAAAAGGAGCTTCGCTCCATAAAGGTAAAGCGCGCATTCTCGCTCATCTTCAAAAACGAAAGCACTCCGCAGTCCTCATACGAGAACCGTCTCTATGAATTGAAGGACGAATTCCTTGCCGAAGAGGCCGCGTAAGCTTACTGCCCGAAGGGATGCATCCGCATAAGGATACGCCCCTTCGTTTTTTTGCTATAATGCCGTTTAAAATGCGCCGAAGGCTCCGCTTTTTATGGCGGAAAAGGAGGTTCTATGCGCTTATTCAAAAAGCAGACCGTCAATAATTTCAGCTTTATCACCATGCTGTTCACAACGCTCACGAAGGTGCTTTTCGTATGCTTCGGCGGGCTTCCGCTCGCGCTCGTCTTTACCTATTCCCACAAGATGAGCACGCCCGTTTTCATCATCCTTTCTCTGCTCGCTTTCTCCATTATCCCCATCTTCGGTGTGGCGGTCTACCGCCCGATCTTTCTTCGCAAGCGCCGCGCGCTGATGGGCGATGAGGAATTTTTCAAAAAGCATCCGCTCGAATACCGCAAGGAGCTCTACCGCTGGCGCAAGGTTTCGGCGCACATGAACGGCACGGACGGCTGCGAGTCCGAGGCGCTGCCCGGCCTTTTGCAAATGAGACACGATCTCACTACCGATGAGGCGGCGAAGCTCGGCGTGGCGTTCATCGCTCCGTCTTCGGGGCAGAGCGTTCAGGACTACGAATTCAACTGCCTTAAGTACGACCGCATCTACTACGGCAAGCACAAGCTCAGGCTTCGCTTCGAGCTGTTCCTGCTTCGGGTGAAGCGGTGGATAATCGAAAATATTTTGAAGAAGGATATGCCCGTTTCACCCTATGAGCACCGCCTGAAGGAGCTTGGAAGCGAGTTCCTCGCCTAAAAAAGAAAAGCCAAACAGCTTTCCCGACAGTATCGGAAAAGCTGTTTAATTTTTATGGAAATTCCGCAGGAATTTCAATCTCAACACTTCACTATTCGCTATTCGCTGTTCACCGCTCCCCTTTTCTTCGCCCGCTCCCTTGTAACGCTTATCACAAGATCCAGTCCGTCCTCCCTGTTGCTGCTGTCCATATCCACCTTCAGCCCGCCCGAGCGAAGCTGCTCGCAGGCGATGCTGACGGTGTTCAGAAAAACGCGGTAATCGCGAACGAGGCGCACCACCGTGCGGCGCGGTCTTTGCTCCTCGGTGGTTTCGCAAGCCTCGCCGAGCATGCGCCTTGCAAGAAGCTCGGTCTCCTCCGCGCCGAGTCCGCCCTCGCCCGCCCGATGCACGAGCTCAAGGCGTTTTTCGGTTTCATCGAGCGCGAGCGCCGCTTTTGCATGCCTCTCCGAGAGCGCGTAGCGCCGTATCCCGTCGCGCACCGTTGGCTCTATCGCGAGCAGGGCAAGCTTTTCTTCAACGAAGCTGCTGCTTTTGCCAAGGCGAACCGCGAGCTGCTCGCCGCTGAGATGCAGGCGGTTCATCAGCTTGAGGCAGCATTCCCCGACCTCGAAAAAATCGGGTCTTTCGCTCTGAACGTCCTCTATCATCGCAACGAGGGCGGCGTTTTCGGCCGGGCCTGCGTTCACTATGCATAAAACGCGCTTATACCCGAGCCGTTTTACCGCCCTAAGCCGCCTTTCGCCGGAAACGAGCTCATACCACGCTCCCTTTTTGCGCACCGAAAGCGGGCATAAAAGCCCCGAATGCGCAATAGAGCGGGCGAGCTCATCAAGGCTCCCGTCGTCCGCAAGCTTACGTCTGCGGTTCTCGGGCGTAACGATACGCGAAACGGGCAGCTCCTCGAGCCTCTGCCCCACCTTTTTATTCTTCAAAAAACCGAATAATGCCATTGAGTTCCCTCGCATTCGCCGCAATTTGCTTATTTCAATTATAATCCCCTGTCGAAATCGGCGCAACAGCGAAGAAAGGAAGCTTTTGGAGCTTCCTGTCGCAAATGCCGAATATCGGCTTTATATTTGATTTTAGCTATGGGAAAAGGGTCTTTGATGATCGGGCGGGATCGCTTCCTTACGGATCGATAAGCGCATGCTTTTTGAGAAGCTCGCCGAGCTTGCCGCTTTCGCGCAGCTCATATATGAACACATCCGCAAGGCGGGCTATCGCAGGCTCATCCGCCGAAGCGGCGATGGCGTAGCTGATGCTGCCGATGCTGTCGCGGGTCATATCAAACTCGAAGCTCTCCGAATACAGCTTCGCGTAAACCTCGGGCAGCACGGCGCAGTCTATCCTGCCCTTTTCAAGCGCGGTCAGAAGATCGGGATAGGATGCAAACGCCTTTTTATCGAACGTGACGGCGTTTTCGGGCAGCTCCTTTTCAATGCCGCGCAGCCTGTCGATAAGGTTTCTTTCAACCTTGGTTTCGTGCGCACCTATGTATTTATTCAGCACGCTCGATGCCGAGGTGTTTTGAACGCAGCCTATCAGCATTTGATCGAGCGTTTTTTTCGCTGCGCCCTTTCTTATTATAACGCGGCATGCATCGGTATAATACGGGTATGAATACTCGAATTTGCCGCTCGCGCCCTTCTGCATCAGGGCTATAGCCACATCTATGCTGCCGTCCGAGAGCTTGGTTTCGGCGGTTTGGGCGGTAACGAAAACGAGCTTCACAGGCTTTTCGCCGCTTTCGGGAAGCATATACTCCGCAAACAGCTCCGCAAGCTCCACCTCGAGCCCCTCTCCGTTCAGGGAAAAGCCCGGTATATCGTTTCTTATGCCAACGGTCAGTATGCCCTTATCCGTTATCCGCTTCACCTCGGCGGCGGATTTTAGCTGCTTTTCGGGCTTTAGATAGTTGAAAAGCGCAAAAGCGGCGGCAAGCGCAAGCGCGGAAATGAGCAGTATTCTAAGGGGTCTGCCGCGCTCGCCGCGCAGTGTCAGCCCCGTGCTCCTCGTTCCTCTGCGAATTCCAAGCCGCCTTCTCATGCCTTTTGAGTTTGCCTTTCGGTGGTGTTATCGCTTCAATTATACCAAATGCGGGGCGATAAAACAATCCTTTTCAGCTCACCCGTGCCACTATCGCCGTCATATCATCCTCGCCCCCCATGCTTCGCGCACATTCCACCAGCTCTGCTGCCGCTGCCTTGGGATCGCTTTTCTGCGCCGTTTTCACGATCGCCGAATCAAGCTCATTTCCGAGCGCATCCGAAACGCCGTCGCTCATCATTATTATCACGTCCCCACGCTTGAGCTTAAGGCTGAAAACGGCCGTTCTCGCCTCCTCAACTATCCCAACGGGGAGCGCTTCCGCGCAGAGCGCATTGGGTCTGCCGTGGCGAACGATATAGCTTGCCGGCGCGCCGTGCTTTGCCGCGATCGCGCTGCCCTTGCGCCTGTCGAAAACAAGCGCATCGAGCGTTGCATAGCTCTCCCCGCCCTCGCGAAGCAGCAAAAGCCTGTTCACAAGCTCCGCCGCCGAGTCTATATCAAAGCCGCAGCAAACAAGGTCCGCAACCATGTTCACCGTTTGCTCGCTCTCGCGCCGCGCCGCAGCACCCATGCCCATGCCATCGCTTATCGCGGCAAGGCAAAGCCCGTCCAGCTCGCGTATGCAGGCGGCATCCCCCGTTTGGCTCCCATCCCTGCCCGCGCGCTCCGCCGTGCCGATGCCGATACTGTAGCTCTCGCGCTGCTCCCTCTCCGGAAGGGCCAGCCGCGCTAAGCTCCTTGCCACGCCCGAAAGCTGCATATTCACAAGCCCCGAAGCGCCGTTATCCGCGCCGTCGAAAAGCCTGGACATTTCAAGCAGCACCTCCGAGAGCATGCCGAGGCGGCGGCTGCGTTTATCAAGCTCCCGTTCAAGCTCCGCCTCCCTTGCGCCGGTTCCGTCAAGCTCCACCATGCCGTCATCCGCAAGAAGGAAAGCGGCTGCGCTCAGTATCAGCTCCGCAGGGGATGGGCCGCCCGCACCGCCAAGAAAATAAAAAAGCGCCAGCGAGGGCAGGAAAAAGCCCGCCAAAACTCCCCATTTTCCGAGCGGGCGCAGTATTGCCGCAGGAAGCGTGCAAACGCAGAGGACGGCAATAAACAGCATATCGGAGCCGAGCGCAAAAGCCCGCACCGAGGAGACCACCGCCGCGCAGGCGATCGCGGAAAGGCCGCAGCTTCTCGCCGATGCAAGGCAGCAGAACGCCGCAGCCGCCATGCCGATACTCAGGCCGAATATGCGCGTATGGGCAAACGAAGCCGAAACAAGCCCGCCGAGCAGGGCGAGCGAGAGAATGCGAACCTCCGCCGAGGCCTTCGCTTTTCTTTTTAGCGGCGAAGGCGCGGCAAAATCCAGGCCGCAGGCAAGAAAGCCCGCGAGCGAGACCGACAGCGAGCAGATGAGCAAGTGCTCTATAAGGCCAGAAACGGACGGCGCCTTCCACAGCCCCAATAAGGCCGCTATCGGCAGCGTGATTATGCCGGATGCAAGCAGTGCGGCATATTTCATAAGCGTATTCAAGCCCCGTTTCCCGCGCACCGCACCGAAAATCAGCTCAAGCCCGAGCATTGCTGCCGAAGCGATGCAGCCCGAATAAACGCCCGAAGCGGCGCTTCCCGCACAGAGGCCGAGCAGCGATGCAAAAAAGCTCTGCACTCCGAGCGAGCAGCGGCAGGCGCAGCAGAAGGCGAGCGCCGCAGCGGGGAGCATGGGCGCAGATGAAGAGGAATAGAGCGCGGAGTTGAAGGGCAGGCCGCAGGCAAGCAGCATTGCCGCCGCAGCCGGAAGCACCCATCGCGCAAAATACCGCTTCGGCAGCAGCAGCCGCACAGTTTCGAGCGCGCGATAGAAAAGGCATTTCGTTTTCTCCATACGGTCAATCTCCTTATGAAAAGTATATCCAATCGAAGGATACCACGGATCCCGCCGCGCCTTTGTCGCTTCGGCGGTAAGAAAAACCGCTTTTCCAAGCGCTTTTGCCCGAAAGCGCTTGCCTGCCCCGCTCTCGGAAGCACCGCATTTTTTACTGCATACCGTCTGTTCTTCGCCCGATTATATTGCTTGCGCCGTATTGTTAAGTTTCGGTTAGCATGATATAATTATGCTGTAATATTATGCAGCAAGGATGAAACGCGATGAAAAAACTCATTGTTTTTATGGTTTTTGCGCTTCTGCTCGCGTGCATTCCCCTTCCCTCCGCGCTCGGCGAAAGCGTTATGCGCGATATCACTGCGAGCTGCTCCATCGAGCTCAACGGCGCTCCGATAAACGGTATGCTCATCGACAACAGCGAGAGCACCTATCTTGAATACTCGCAGGCGGTTATCACGGTTCGCGCAGTCGAGCCGATCGGCGGCATCTACATCAAATTCGACCGAACTCCGCCGAGCTGGAAGCTTTGGTTCAACGGAATGTTTCAGAGCTGCGGCGCATACGGCTTTCTGCACGAGTTTCAAAAGGTGGATTCCACGAGCGCCTCGCAGCTTACGCTGAGCTTCTCCAAGGAGGTCAGCATAGCCGATATCTTCTTTTTTTCACTCGGCACGAAGCCCCCTGCAAACGTTCAGGTTTGGCGGCCCGCCTCGGGGCGCTGCGATATGATGCTGCTTGCCGCCCATTCGGACGACGATCAGCTCTTCTTCGCGGGTGCGGTGCCCGATGCGGTGGCGCGCGGAGCGGAGGTGCAGGTATGCTTCTTCACAAACCATTGGAACACGCACACAAGGCCGCACGAGCTTTTGAACGGGCTTTGGACCTGCGGACTTACGCGCTACCCCGTTATCGGCCCATTCATGGACACGGGCAGGGGCTACAGCGAGGAGGAGGGGCTTAGGCTGTTTGCTTATCTCGGCTTCACCTACGACGATATGGTTAAGCACCAGACCATGCTTCTGCGCAAATACAAGCCGCAGGTGGTGCTTGCGCACGATATTCTCGGCGAATACGGGCATAGCGCGCATATCATCGACTCCCACGCGCTGCGCGATGCGGCGCTCGTTTCAAACGATGCTTCCCGCTATCCCGATCTTGCGCTGGCGCACGGCACTTGGGACGTTCCGAAGATCTATATCCACCTGTATTGGGATAATGAGATAAATTTCGAGATCGACACTCCCCTTTCGTACTTTGGCGGCAAGACCGCCTATCAGGTATCGCAGGATGCCTTCCGCTGCCATATCTCCCAGATGAGCACGCGCTACCGCTATTGGCTGCTCGGCACCCCCGCTAACCCTGTCACGAACTCCTACGGCTTCCCGCAGTATTCGCCCCGCTATTACGGGCTTTGGCGCAGCCTTGTGGGTGAGGACAGCGTTAAGAAGCATTTTTACGAGAATATAAGCTTCTACGGCGATGCGCATACGGTTCCCTCCAGCACGGCGGCTCCCGCAACTACGTCCCCGCCAACGCCCGTTCCCACGCCGACTCCCACGCCGACTCCCACGCCGGAGCCAACACCGACTCCCACGCCAAGGCCGACGCGTTTGCCGATCGTAAGGCCGACTCCCACACCAACGCCCACACCAACGCCCACTCCGGCTCCGACCCCGACCCCGACTCCCACGCCGATTCCCACGCCCGAGGTAACGAACGAGCCGACGGCGCAGCCGGAGACCGAGGTGCCGTCACAGCCGCAGGCGGAAAGAGGCGGTGCAGCACCAACGGCTTTGCCGCCGATAGTGATGCCGACTTTTCTGCTGCTCGCGGGCGCGATCGCGCTGAGTATAATTCTATTAAAACGAAAACGCCGCTGAAAAGCGAAAAATACTATTCCACACTTTAAAAGGACGAATCAACAATGACAGGCAAGGTTGCTTTAGGGCTTTTGATCCCCTTCCTCGGAACTATGCTCGGCTCGGGCTGCGTTTATTTCATGAAGCGCGAGCTCAAGCGCAGCGTTCAGCGCGCGCTGACGGGCTTTGCGGCGGGCGTTATGGTCGCCGCCTCGATCTGGAGCCTCATAATCCCCGCAATGAATCTCTCGGAGCAGCAGGGGCTCGGAAAGCTCGCGTTCATTCCCTCCGTGATCGGCTTTCTTGTGGGCATAGCGTTTCTGCTGCTGCTCGATAGGATAACACCCCATCTGCACATGAACGCCGCCCAATCCGAGGGTCCGCGAAGCCGCGTTCAGAGAGCCACTATGATGGTGCTTGCCGTGACGCTGCACAATATTCCCGAGGGCATGACGCTCGGCATCGTTTACGCAGGTCTTATCGCAGGGCTGCCCGAGGTCACGGCGGGCAGAGCACTCGCTCTCTCGCTCGGAATTGCTATTCAGAATTTCCCCGAGGGCGCGATAATCTCCCTGCCCCTTCACGCCGAGGGCATGAGCAGGCATAAGGCCTTCGGCAACGGCACTCTTACGGGCGCCGTTGAGCCGATCGGCGCGCTTCTGACGATATTCTTTGCAAAGCTCTTCCTGCCCATAATGCCGTATTTCCTTGCATTTGCGGCGGGCGCTATGCTCTACGTAGTTGTGGAGGAGCTTATCCCCGAGATGAGCGAGGGCGAGCACTCGAATATAGGCGTTATCTTGTTTGCGCTCGGCTTTGCGCTGATGATGGCGCTGGACGTGGCACTCGGCTGATGCGGTTTAGTTGAAAGGAGCAGGCTATGTATAAGTTTTACGGAAACGAAACAGTTCCTTCGGAAATAAGGGCGCTATACGATGCGTTCGATAGATGCTGGTGCGCCGAAACCTGCGCGCCGCGCTTTCGCCCCGAGTGGAGCGAAGCGAATAAAACCCTCGGCCAATGCTCGATAACCGCGTTCATAGTTCAGGATCTTCTTGGCGGCAGGGTACTCGGCGTTTCGCTCGGCGACGGCGCGTACCACTGCATAAACGAGATAGGCGGCATCAAGTTCGACCTCACGAGCGAGCAGTTCGAGGGCGACGACAGGGTTCTCGACTATGAAAACACGCCCGAGCAGAGCCGCAAGGCGCATTTTGCGGATGCGGATAAATACGAAAGATATCTGCTTTTGAAATCACTTTTGATAAAGCAGCTTCTGAAAAAATAGGAGCA
This sequence comes from Clostridia bacterium, assembly GCA_017395105.1. GTDB lineage: Bacteria > Bacillota > Clostridia > Christensenellales > CAG-138 > PeH17. The sequence continues at coordinate 20,235 of JAFPWD010000025.1, read as the reverse complement.
AAACCGAAGCCCGGCTCACCGCCGGGCTTCATCGTTTTCGTTTTTAAGCTGAAGCTCATGCCTTGCGCCGAGCTGAAGCGCACACATTACGAATATGCCTACAGCACCGCCTATCAGCATTCCGAGGATCAAAAACATTGTTTCACGCATCGGTTTCTCCGTTTCAACTTACTTCGGGAAAAACGCTTTTCTCCCAAAACAATTATGTGCCGTTGTGAAAATGCTATGCAAAAGACGGCAGCAAGCACGGTTGACAGCCATTGAAAAAAAAGTATAATTATTTTGTAATGCTTTTTCACTTCTCCATCAAACCAACGAAAGGCGGTGAGTTTAAATGAACATCTATGAAAGCGTGATTTGCCGCGATGCTTCTCGTCGGGGCGAAAAAAAGCCTTTCGCCGTCAGCGTGCTTGCAGCAGCGCTCGCCTTGCTCTTGTTTCTTGCTTCATGCGCCTCGTCCTGCTAGTTTTTTCAGGTGCGGGATCCGCAATCACCTAAAAAGCGCGTATTCGACTACGTGCTTGAAAACGAAAGCGATCTTACCAAGCATATCCGTGAAAAAAGCTTTATGGAGCTTGAAAATACCGGCATAATCGAGGAGATAAACGCGCATGATGATTATATCGAATTCTCCTGCGGCGGCTCCGGCTTCGGGCCGAACACCTCCTATTGGGGCTTCTTCTATGCGCTTTCGGAGAACGAAAAAAGGCCCTTTCCGCAATGAGCGGCTGCGCATACTCGGAACTGATCGAAAGCGGCAGCGGGCTTGAAGTGCGCGAGGAGGATGGCGACAATTACTTCTACACCGAGAGTATCACGGGGCACTTTTACTATTATTTTTCTTCGTATTGATACACCGATTTGGAGATGAAATATGAACAAAAGAAAAAAACTCGTTATAGCGGCAGTCATCATCCTGCTTGCCGCCCTGCCGATATGCGCGATCATCCCGCTGTTTACGACTCTTGACGGCGAATTTCGCGGCGCAGAGTACGAATACCTCATTCTCGATGGCGAAAAGTACGCGCTTTGCACCGATCACGAGCCGCTGATAAGGGGTGCGCTTCTCGGAACGCTTCCATACGGCAGCGAAAAGGCACTGATCTTCCAAGCGATACCTGCAAGCGGGGAAAACGAAAGCGAATACGTTTACGCGCTCATCTTTAAGGACGGCGCATACTATAAAAAAATCGAGCAAAGCCCGTAGCGATGAAAACGAACGGGAGCGCAGAGGCAGATATACCTTTCGCGCTCCCGGTTGCTTTGTTTTATCGGATCGCTAATCGTTCCACAGCTCCACAAACACGCCGTCAACCACTTTTCCGATCTCATAGCTCGCTGCGCCGTTCTCGGTCAGAGTATAGTTCAAGCCTTCCCGGCCGTTTTCGAGCCAAGCTGTATTCGCCCCTTCCATGCCGTCCGTGATCTGTTCGGCAAGCTTCAAGGCGGCTTCCTCGCCAAGCTCCGTGTACGTTTTGCGAACGTGTTCATATATCACGCCGAACAATTTCTCGCGGTCGAACGGAACTATATGGGGCGTATCCGGATAAGTGGTCGTTTCCAGAAGTTGGGAAACGCCTTCACTGCCTTCGGAATCATCGGAACCGACCGCGATCCCGTCCTTCGGTTGAGAAGCGCCGAGGCTTTCTGCCGAAGCAATTTTTCTGTCCGTTATCGTTGAATGATCGCAGTATGAAATACCGTCTTCATAAACGCTGATCTGCGTTAAAAAATCAACGCTTTGTATGCAGCCGCCTGCGTTGACGGTGAACACGGCCTTATCGTATCTCGCGCCGGGCTCAAGCTCGATATCAACGGCATAAAGGCCGTTTCCGCAGGAAACAGTTTGTTTTGATACGGCGGCAACGTCGCTGCCCTTGCGATAAAAGCGGATCGTGCCGTCCACGGGCGAGTTGGAGTTGAATAATAAAGAGTATTTTCCCTTCGCCGCATCATAGGAGTTCAGCTCCAGATCCTCCAACGTCAGCGCTTCGGTCATAAATGCGGACGGTGAATCGTTATGTCCAGAAGTATATTTTCCGATCAAAAATCCCGCAGCTCCGATCAGCAGACAGGCCGCCGCAGCAGCGGCACGAATAAAGAGCTGCCTTTTCGCCTTCGGCAGTTTGGGCGCTTCCAATACTATGGGCTCCATTCTGACCTCCCGCCCCGCAAGCTCATCAAGGCTCGTTTCAAGTATTTCAGAAAGCCTGATAAGCTTTTCGGCATCGGGCATACATTCGCCGTTTTCCCATCGGCTCACGGACTGGCGGCTGACGGCGAGCTTCGCGGCAAGCTCGTCCTGAGTCATTCCCAATTCCTTCCGCCGCTTCAGCAGCATTTCATTGAACAACATAAGCATTCACCTCTTTCAAATACTAATGGGGTGTTGACACCTTTACGATCAAAGCATACCATTTCCCGCCGCCACGGTCAATCAAATCCGCTTTACAATCGCGCACGTACAGATTGCATTTCATAAAAAACCGTGAAAAAGCTATGAAAACCGCTTCCCTCGGCGGAATCGCCCTGCACTGCTTGGCGAGGCAATTGTAAAAGCGATCCGATATTGCCATAGGCCGTTCCGGAATCGCTTTACTTAAAAATCGATCTTACTTTTTGAGCTTCGCGTACTTCTCCACAAACTTTATCACCAGCTCGGTGCACTTCTCCATGCCCTCGACCGTAACGTGTTCATACGGACCGTGGCAGGCGAAATCGCCGGTGCCGAGGTTCGGGCAGGGCAGCCCCATGAAGCTGAGCCTTGCGCCGTCCGTGCCGCCGCGAATGGGCTGAACGCGCGGCTCGATGCCGAGCTCCTTCGCCGCCGCTATCGCGTTTTCGATAAGGTGCATACAGGGCTCGATCTTCTCCTTCATATTGCGGTACTGATCGCGCATGCTGAGCTCCACCGTGCCCGCGCCGTATTTCTCGTTCAGTATCTTCGCGGCGTGCTCCATGCTCGCCTTTCGCGCCGTCATAATTTCGCTCGAATGATCGCGCAGAATATAGCTCATCTCGCATTTTTCAACGCTGCCGCCCATATCGGTAAGGTGGAAAAAGCCCTCGTAGCCCTCGGTGTTCGAAGGGGTCTCGGCGGGGAGCATCGAATTGAACTCCATAGCCACGAGCAGCGCGTTTATCATCTTGTTCTTACTGTCGCCCGGGTGGATATTGAAGCCGTTTACAACCACCTTTGCGCTCGCGGCATTGAAGTTTTCGTATTCTATTTCGCCCTCTATACCGCCGTCCACGGTGTACGCAAAATCAGCGCCGAAAGCCGCAACGTCGAAATTATCCGCGCCAGAGCCGACCTCCTCATCTGGCGTGAAGCCGATGCAAATTTTGCCGTGCGGAATATTCTCCGAAAGGATGCGCTCCACGGCGGTGATTATCTCCGCTATGCCCGCCTTGTCGTCGCCGCCGAGCACGGTCGTGCCGTCGGTCACGATAAGCGTTCTGCCCTTGAGCATCGGAAGATGCGGCAGCTTTTCGGGGGAAAGCGTCCTGCCGCTCTCGCCGAGCACGACCTCGCCGCCGTCGTAGTTTTCAATGATGCGCGGCTGTACGCTCTCGCCCGAAAAATCGGGAACGGTGTCCATGTGCGCGATAAAGCCGAGCGCGGGCGCATTTTCACAGCCCGCCGTGGCGGGGATCGAAGCGTAAACATAGCATTTATCGTCCACCCGCGCATTCTCGATGCCGAGCGCGTGAAGCTCCTCTACAAGCATTTTCGCAAGGTCGAACTGCCGCGCCGTGGTCGGAACGGTCGTGGAATCCTCGCTGCTCGCGGTGTGGATGCGAACGTAGTTTAAAAAGCGTTCATGGGTTTTCATGGGTTGCCTCCGTTGGGTTGGTTTCTTGGGTTGATTATACCATACTTACACAAGATTTAATAGAGCTAATAATATGCGTTTGCCATAATAATTGATTAGGAAACATCCGCGTAGAGGCAAATGAAAACATAAGGAATGTCGCCCATACGAGCGACACTCTAAATTATGTGTTGATGGATTACAACTTTTCAGTATCAACAAATCGAAATTCTTATTGACGGATGCAATCCTATTTTCGTGTGAATTCTTGTTTGTAACCGTTTGTACTTCCATCATCCCTTGTAAGCGTTATAGTGTTGCCATTAAGAACAACATCAAACTTTAGATTACCCCATGTGGTATCATGAATAATAATTACATATTTGCCGTTCGATACTTTCTCCCAAGTTCCATCTCCGTCGTATTTACTATTACTACTTCCGCGGCTCAAATAAGCTTTTCCGCTTTCTAACAGCGTAAGAATATTTTTATCATCAAATTTCCATACCCACTCGCCGATTATCGGATCGGTTTTTGACGATGAACAGCTTACAACAACAAGACCGATTGTTACCAAAGCAAGGAACATACATACTGCTTTTCTAAAATTTTTCATTTTGTTTTCCTCCAAGACTTATAGTGGCGTTATTACAACAAAAATTTCAAACAGATTAACCATATTCAAAAATTTATCACCTCCCATTAAACTGTAATTCATAGCAGAAAGAGGCACAAGCACTTATCCTGCAAACCAATTCTAACCTATTTCAGGTTAAAAGTCAATACCCTGTTTCAGGTTAAGTTATATTGGGAAAGATAATTATAACCGGAAGCGAGGAAGTAAAGATGTATAAGCATATCCGCGATCAGCGTGAGGATCACGATCTGAGCCAAACCAAACTCGCAAGGCTGCTCGGCATGAGCCAAACGGGGTACTCCAAGTATGAGACCGGCGAAAACGATATTCCGACGGCGGTTTTGATAAAGCTTGCCGATTTTTACTGTGTCAGCATAGATTATCTGCTCGATCAAACGGACGATCCGAAAAGGTATTATAAATAGGCTTTGTTTTTATTTCATATGCAGATTCGCCGAACAAATAGTATCATCTGCTTTTCGATCCCAAGGAATGCTGCAAGCGATGTGTACTATGTCAACACCGTTTTGAACGGAAATGGTGAATTGAAAAGCAGCGCTCCGGTTTTTCGAAGCGCTGCCTTTTGTTTCATTTTCAATTCATCAATACTTTCCGCTCGAGCCGCTCCAGCTTGAGCCGGAGGACGAGGTGAAGCCGCCGCTCGAGCCGCCGCTTGAACGGTCATTATCCCTCGGGATCTCGGTCTTGACCACATTTGTATAGAGGAATATTTCGCGCTGATCCACCATGCGAAGGCTGCCCTTTTCAACGTAGTCCGAAGCGCCCGTCTTATGGCGAACGCTCTTGAGCTTGCTTGCCATGCCTCCCGCCGCGCTCGGCTTATTTCTGCATTTCCGTTTTCATTTCATCGCTCAGACCGATAAGGTAATCCGCCGAGAGCCCATAAAAGCGGCAAAGCTTTTTCAGATCATCTATTTTCAGCTCCGCACGCCCCGCCTCGATATGATTGTATCCCTGCTGGGACTTGTTCAAAAGCCTGCCTATCTCCGCCTGCGTAAGATCGCGATCCTCGCGCACCTGCCTGAGCCTTTCCCGATAATCCATTTTACCACCTCAAATAAAGTATATGCCGATGGTAGCATACTCATTATTTGAGTATTGACTTTTACTCAAAGATTGAGTATAATCTGATGTATCCAATCAACTCAATCATCCATGGAGGTATTTTTATGGCACTTAGCGCAGATTGGCTTTCCGATGATCGCAGGTTTATCGACCGAGTACGCTTTCAAGACGGAAGCAACGTTACCCTTGAGGTAATCAGAAGCTACATTCAGGACAAGGCCGACAGCTATGGCATTCCCATTGCGTTTAACGCCGATACAGTCAAGACCGGTTCCCTTTTCAACAAGCAGAGCGAGGACGTTCTGGTACTCTATAACACTCAGCACCCCGAGTATATCAAGTTTATTATCAGAGTGTCGTATCAGGGTACCTATGCATTCCTGGACGTATTCCAGTTTGGGGCAAGCAAGAACATCCGCAATGAGAACCAGGCGAGCGGCTTCAGCACCGGAGCGATCTTCAAATCGCTGATCAATTCGGCTACCGGTCACAAGCAAAAGCTTGAGGACGAGAACAATTACTACACGATTCTTCACGACTGCTTCATGTCGCTGATAGAGTAATATCATAGAAAGGAGGACGAGACTATGGCGGTAGATTACTATTGCAAATGTAGTACTTGCGTGCATATTGATCCCACCGAGAGGAAGGGCTGCAAGTGGTACTGCACATTTTATGGGTGTTATGAAGATCCCGATGAGGTTAAAGAGTGCAAGTATCATAAAAAACGCTAAGCCAAACCATTAACCAACCCGCCCCCGACAGCTTCTGCCGGGGGCGGTTCATTTGCATCGGCTAATTCGGTTTTACAGCTCCGCCGAGCGGCGGCAGATACAGCTAAAAAGCAGCACTCAGGATTTCCCAAAGTGCTGCATTTAAGTACTGCTTTGCAATATTAGAATTTTCCGCCTCCGCCGCCATGCGATGAGCCGGAGGACGAAATGTGTACCCCTCCGCCGCCGCTTGAACGATCGTTATCGCGCGGAATCTCGGTTTTGATCACATTTGTATAGAGGAATATCTCGCTCTGATCCACCATGCGGAGGCTGCCCTTTTCAACGTAGTCCGAAGCATTGGTCTTATGGCGCACGCTCTTGAGCTTCGCCGCCATGCTGCCCGCGACTCCGCCGCCGCTGATAAGGCCGACCACCGCCGAGCCTATCGCCGCAAATGTTGTTGAGATAAGCGGTTCCTTGGGCTTTTTATACGGCTCTCCGTTCTCTTCCAGCGTAAGGAAATCATCGCAAAGATTGCCAAAGGTATTGAATGCGTTGGCATATCGTCCGCCCGAAAGATCATCAACTATATCGTCCTCGATCTTTTCCAGCGCATCCTTGTTTACCGCATCTATGCCGCTTCCCTTCGTGGTTACCCACCAATCCCTATCCGCCATGCTGATAAGAAGCAGGATGCCATCGGGCTTATAGCCGTTGTAATCCTGATAGTCATCGGCAAACTCCATGGGGGTTTTGTTGCCCGTGCTGTTCACCGTTACCACCACAACGTCGCAGTTATGCTTTGCGCTGATCGTTTCAAGCTTCTCGCGAAGCGAGCGTTCCTCGCCATCGCTCAACAGATCGGCAAGATCTACCACGTGCGCACCGGGTTCTCCCGCAGGCTCGGCCGTCACGATCGGCGCCGCGGTTGCGGGAACCGCAGTCGGCACCTCGGTCGCATTAGCGATCTGATCGGGAACCTTGCCGCCCGCCCTCTCTGCGTAGAGCCTTGAAGCATTATCCAGATAGGCGTTCACGCCCGCGATATAGGTGTCGGTATTCTGATATGCTTCCCAAAGCCGATCGATATCGTTTTCGGTAAAGGAATCCTTCGCAAGCCCGAAGGCCGCGGCGCTCCATTTATTTTCAACGTTGCTGTAGCCGATTATAAGGCCGTTTTCGCCGCCGTGGTTCTCCGCATAGAGCCTTTCAAGGTAGGCGGTCACGTCGCCGCCCGCATCCTCAACGATTGCGAACATCGGCGTGAAGCCCTGCTCGGCTTCGATCAGCCTTGACTTCTCGGTAAGCTGCTCGATCTCACCCGAGGAGAGCTTGCCGCGCTCATCGATGATATACGCATCCGCGCCGCCCGAGGCAAGCGCCGTCAGACTCGGCAAAACGAGGAGCGCAAGAAGCAGTATAAACGCAAAAATTCTTCTTTTCATCGCTTCGCCCTCCCTTAGAACAGCAGATTCACGAGCATCGCGCCGCCGAATGCAACAGCCGCGCCGATTGCCGCATAGATCCAAAACCACTTGCTCTTTTCCTTCTTATCCACGGGAAGATCTCCAACGAATTTGCCCGTCTGCCCGTTCATCGCAAAGGTATAGGTCTCGTTATTCCATTTGGTGTTCAAAAGCCAAACGGGATAGAGCGCATACTTCGCCTTGCCGTTGTAGAGGCGAACGCTGCTCGATTCGGGCAGAACCGAAGCGTAGCCATGCACGGTGTTTGCAAACACCTGCTCGGTGCTCGTTTTAACGCGCGCATTCGCTCTTTCAACGCTTTGCTCTGCATCCACGTCGTATTTATCCGCAAGATAGCCCGCAAGATATGCGGTTTGGAAATCCACCGCCTGCGAAAGATCGTAGGGCTCTATGGATTCCATAAGGTCGTCCGGCATTTTTGTTGAGCCGTCCACCGGAACGGCGCGGAACGCGAGCGAGCCCGAACGGTTTATGGAATAATAGCTCGTTTCGGTGTAGCGGTAGCGGCTGTCGCTCCATGAGCGAACCTTGGTTCCGCGATAGCGGATATCCGCATCCGCCTCGGCATCGAAAAGCCAGAACGGAACGTAGATGCCCTTTATCTCATCGATATGCTTCTGATCCTTGAATACCTTGGGAACCAGCTTTTTGCCCTGAACGTGCTTGTTCAGCGCCGCTTTCGCCGCCTCCTTATCCAGCTTGAACGGAATAACGAGATCCGGCTTCAAGCTGCCCGTGAAGTTGCCCATCACCACGACGGGGTTGTCGCAAAACGGGCATGAGGTCGCCGCCATGTTTTCATCGCCCACTATCTCGCCGCCGCAGGATTTGCAAACGTAAACGCGCATGCCGTCGGTCTCGCCGTCCATCCACGAGGTTCCGGCATTCGTATCCCATGTAAGGTCGTCCTCTTTTTCATTATTAAGCTGCTCATCGTAGCTTTGCAGCGTTTCCATTTCAAACTCGGTGTCGCAATACGGACACTTCATCTTTTGAAGCGAGCTGTCAAAAGCTATCGCGCCGCCGCAGCATGGGCATTTGTATTCCTGTAAGCCTGCCACTCGTTCCTCTCCCTCTTTCCTTTAATTAGTGAATAATGAAGAGCGAATATTGAAAAGTTTAGGTTGAAATCCCTTTGGGAGTTCTTTTTCTTCATTATTCGATTATTCAAGCGGCGGCAATGGCGGAGCGTGGGTTCCGCCATTGCCGCTCTGATGGTCGGTTATTGTGTTGAAAACTGTTTATTTAACTTTATCGTCGTCGGTGAACCTGTCGCCGCACTCGGGGCAGAATGCCGGGGGATTGGTGGGATCCTCGGGCTGCCAGCCGCATTTGTCGCAGCGATAGAGCGGCGCCGCCGCGGGGCGCTTGCTGCCGCAGTTCGGGCAGAAGTTGCCCTGATTCACGTTGCCGCAGGAGCAAGTCCAGCCGGGCTTCTCCTCGGGCTTCTTGCTGCCGCAGTCGGGGCAGAAGTTGCCCGTTGCGGTGGTGCCGCAGGAGCAGGTCCAGCCGCCCTGTGCGGGCGCTGCGGGAGCGGGCTGAGCAGGAGCGGGCTGCTGGGGCTGTGCGGGCTGCTGCTGGCCCATTGCAAAGAGGTTCGCAGCATTGCTTCCGGCATTCATCGCCATACCCATGCCCATGAAGCCTGCCATTGCGCCGCCCTGATTGCCGGCAGCGGTCTTCATCGCATCGGCCTGAGCGGCGGCGATGGTGGCTGCGGCGTAGTTGGGATCGCGGAGCATCGCGGTGCGCTGTGCCTGCTTGATGAGCTCCTGATCCTCCTCGGGGAGGGTAACGGTGCCGAGCGCAACGGATACCACCTCGATGCCGCGCAGCTCGCCCCATTTGGAGGAGAGCGCCTCGTTCATAGCGGCTTCAAGCTCGGTATTGTGCTGAATTATCTGGTTGGGACGGAGCTCGAGATCGGAGAGCTTGCCGAAAGCGGGCTGAAGCGCGCTGATGAACTCGGTCTTGAGCTGGGTGTCGATCTCATTGCGGGTAAAGCGATTGGTCACGTTCGCGCAAACGTTGGTATAGAAAAGAAGGGGGTTGGTAATCTTGTAGGAATAAACGCCGGAGCAGCGAAGCGAAACATCCAGATCGAGCGCGAGCTTGCTGTCCACAACGCGGAAGGGGATCGGGTTCGCGGTGCCGAACTTATTCTCCATGATCTCCTTGAGGTTGAAGTAGTAAACGCGCTGATCCTTGCCGGGATCGCCGCCGAAGGTCCATCTCTTGCCGATGGTCTTGAACAGGTCGAGAATGCCCTTGCCGAGCTTGCCATAGAAGATGCTGGGCTCGGTGGAGGTGTCATAAACGAATTCGCCGGGCTCCGCGCAGACCTCAACGATCTTGCCCTGCTCCACGATCATCATGCACTGACCGTCCGCAACGGCGATGACCGAGCCGTTGGAGATGATGTTGTCGTTGCCCTTGGTATTGGAGGAACGGCCGGAAACGCGCTTCTGACCCTTTACCATAAGCACGTTTTTGTCCATAGCGTCACAATAGAAAAACTCTTTCCACTGATCGGCAAGAGTGCCTCCGATCGCGCCAAGACCTGCTGAAATAAGACCCATTTTTAGTTATCTCCTTTCGGGATTAAGTTGTTGTTCGGTTTTTTCGCTCCGCAGCAAACAAGGGCATAGCGCCCGAAAACGCGGAGCTTCCACGTTATTATATTATAGAAAATGTGCCCAAAACTGTCAAGCATTTTTATAAATATTCATGAAACAGTTGGGACTTTGCCATAATCCTTCGGCGGCGCAGCCCTTCCCTCGCGCCGAAAAACGCGCACCCGATCGTCCATTTTAAATGCCCGCCTCGGGCAGATTCCGAAGCGGGCTGTTGCATTCAGCCTTTGCTTTTCAGATCGTTCCCGTAACGGTGAGCGTTACCGAGCCGGGCTCGCAGCTCCATTCGCCGCTCGTTTCGTCCTGAATGAACGCCGCCGCGGGCACGGTGATCTCGCCGGGCACGGTGGCAAATTCGCCGGTCGCCTCATCATAGGTGTAGCCGACGTTCTTTTCGATCTGCGCGCCGTCGTAGGTAACGGAGATATCATACAGAATGGGCGAAAAGGTGTCCGAAACGGAAACATTATCCGCTTCGCCCGCCTCCGCGCCGCCGCTGTTCGTGATAACGAAGGTGTAGGTCACCTCTCCGCTCTCGTTGACGGTCGAGGGGCTGATGGATTTTGTGATGTCAAGAAGCGACTCGGCGGCCGCCGTTACGGTCTCGCTCGCGGTCAGCTCGGTAACGCCCGTGCCTGTGATCGAGGCGGTGTTGGTGATGCTGCCTCCCGCCTCGGGCGGAGCAAAGGAATTGACCTGCGCCGCATAAACGAGCATGCTCGTGCCGCCCGCGCTGACCTCGATGCCGCTCACGGTCAGCGGCGAGGTTGCGGAAACGGTCGGAGCGGGCTGCAAAACGCCGTCGATAAAGTATTTTATCGAGCCGCTGACGTAGGTGAGCGGAACAAGCGTTTCCGTGTCGAACTCATACGCGCCAAGATCGTCCGTCACGGTCAGATTTGAGATATCCGAGCCGCTCGAATTCAAGATAGTTACGATGTAAACTATCTCATCGCCCGGAGAATAGGTGTCCGTAACGGCGGTTTTCGAAGCCGAAAGCACCGAAAGTATCTCGCCCGCTGCGATATTGGAGCTGATGCTTTTGCCCTTGTAGGAAAGCGTTGCCTGATTATAAAAGGTTGCCATATTGACCTCCCGAATTTGAATTTGAAAGCGGAAGTCCCTTGTGGAAGGGCTGTCCACTCCCCTATTCATAGTATGCGGAGGGTGCAGTACTTGACAAAACTATGGTATGGTGCTATAATAGCGATAAAGTACGGTGCTACTTTAAAACTATATCGGAGGTTTCTATGAAAAGGCTGTACAGCAATTATCCGGAATACGAATTTGAAGCGATTGCGGCGGAAGCTGAGAAAAAAGGACTATCGCTTTCGGCATTTCAGCGCTACTGCGTTATGGTATATATGGCTGAAAATACTACGCGAAGCGTTGAGCTTTGGGAAATGGAAGAGTTTGGTCTTGCCACAACCAAGATTTTTTCCATGAAACCTGAGGCTACTTTCACGGTTGCCGACCTGTTTCCCAATAAATGGGACGGATTCTCCAAAAGCAAAAAAATGTCGATGGCAAAAAGGCTTGTGTTGTTTGCCAAGCAAAACCCACATGTATGCTCGGTTTATCAATCCGCTCCCGGTCAAACTACGGTTTACATCAGGAGCGATGCAAGTGGTCTATACCGCTTCGGATTCTGATTCGCTTGATTTTCATTTTATCAGTATTTTTGAAAAGGCTATGCCGCCGCTTCGCTTACGCAAAACGGCGGCAATTATTGTGTATTGATTTTCGTTGTTTCATGCTGAGTAAAGCCTTTAACTCAGCACGAGAACGGCTATGATCGCCGCAAATACCAGCACATAGGCCGCAACAGCAATGGTCACACTTGATTTCCATGGCAGCTTCCGGAGCTTCTCCGGATGTGTCATTCTATGATACTGCGTGGAGCAAATTATGCTCAATATAGGAGGAATTCCGATGTATGGATAAGCAAGCTTCTTACCCGGCAGAAGATCGTAGATTAGGGCTGCCAAGCCGATGCCCATAAAAACAAACGAAAGAATACGCAGCGTTTTTACCATAATACTTCCTATTTCTCCTTCTGCATATATTGCATTTCCAATGCGGCAACAAAGCGCAATAGAACCCTCTGCGCTTCGGCTTCAGCTTAATCTTATTATATCATTTTTGCATATATAATTTCAATTGTAACCGTATAAAAATTTCGCTTGATGGAGCCGCATTTTAAAACAACGGGAGCTCCCTTTTCAGAGAACTCCCTCTCGGTTTATGCTGTTTGGTATCCCTTACCCTTATTCGGGCTTCGTGTAGCGAACTATCGGCTTTCTTGCCGCCGTCGTTTCGTCCGGTCTGCCTATCGGGGTATTCTTCGGGCAGGCATGGACGGATTCGGGGTTCGTCAGCGCTTCATTCGCAATGTCCTTCATCGCCTCGATGAACTCATCCAGCGTTTCGCGGCTCTCGGATTCGGTGGGCTCGATCATCATCGCTTCATGCACGATCAGCGGGAAGTAGATGGTCGGGGGATGATAGCCCCTGTCGATAAGCGCCTTTGCGATATCGGTGGTGTGAACGCCTTTCTCCATCATCTCCTCGGTGGGGGTGACGATGCACTCGTGCATGCAGATGCGGTCGTGCGGAATGGCGAAAACGCCGCGCAGCGCGTTCTTGATGTAGTTCGCATTCAGAACCGCGTTCATGCTCGCTTCCTTGAGGCCGGCACCGCCGAGGGAGCGGATATAGGCGTATGCGCGAACGATAACGCCGAAGTTGCCGTAGAAATTCTTGACCTTGCCGATGGTGTCGGGGCGGTCATAATCCATCTCGATCATGCCCTCGCGCTCAACGAGCACGGGAACGGGCATGAAGGGCTCAAGATGCTTCTTGAAGCCGACCGGACCGCTGCCGGGGCCGCCGCCGCCATGGGGGGTGGAGAAGGTCTTATGCAGGTTGATGTGCATAACGTCGAAGCCCATATCGCCCGGGCGAACGATGCCCATGATCGCGTTGAGGTTCGCGCCGTCGTAGTAAAGAAGTCCGCCCGCTTCGTGAACGATCGCGGCAATCTCCTTTATATTGCGCTCGAAAAGGCCGAGCGTGGAGGGGTTTGTGAGCATAAGGCCTGCGGTGTCGGGACCGACCGCCTCGCGGAGCGCATCAAGATCCACGCCGCCGTCGGGAGCGGATTTGATCTCCTTCACCTTGAAGCCCGCCATAACTGCGCTTGCGGGGTTGGTGCCGTGCGCCGCATCGGGAACGATGATCGTCTTTCTTTCCATATCGCCGCGCTTCTCGTGGTAGGCACGGATCAGCATAAGGCCGGTCAGCTCGCCGTGCGCACCCGCTGCGGGCTGGAGGGTGAAAGCATCCATGCCGCAGATCTCGGAGAGATAGCCCTCAAGATCGTACATAAGGCGCAGGGAACCCTGAGCCATGTCCTCATCGAGAAGGGGATGCATATTCTCGCTCATTGAAGCCACTTCCTCGTTGATCTTGGGGTTGTACTTCATGGTGCAGGAGCCGAGGGGATAGAAGCCGTTATCCACGCCGAAATTGCGGCGGGAAAGGTTGGTGTAGTGGCGAACGAGATCGACCTCGCCCACTTCGGGCAGATCGAGCTTCGATTCATTTTTCATATTCGCGGGGATCGCATCCACGGCGGGAACGTCGAGAGCGGGCAGATCGTAGCTGCGCCTTCCCTCGCGGGAGCGTTCAAAAATCAGCTTATAGGACTCTCTCATTATTCTTCCGCTCCTTCCACAATATTTTTCAGCATATCTACGAGGAAATCAATATCCTCCTTGGTGTTCATCTCGGTTGCGCACCAGAGCATTCCGCCATCCTCGAGCACGAGACCGCCAACGATGCACATATCCTTGAGCGCTTCGTTGATCTGCTCGGCGGGGATCTCGGTGTCGATAACGAATTCATTGAAGAACGGGGTTTCATAGCGAAGCTTGATGCCCTTTATCTTGCAGAGCTCGCTTGCAAGGTAGTGCGCCTTGGCGATATTCTGCTCGGCGACCTCGCGCATACCCTCGGGGCCCATCGTGCAGGCATAGATGGTGCTCATGATCGCGCAGAGCATCTGGTTGGAGCAGATATTGCTCGAAGCCTTATCGCGGCGGATATGCTGCTCGCGCGCCTGAAGGGTCAGAACGAACGCCCTGCCGCCCTCGGCATCGGTGGTCTCACCCGCGATACGGCCGGGGAGATTGCGAATAAGCTTGCCGCTGGTTGCCATGAAGCCAACGTAGGGGCCGCCGAAGTTGAGGGGCAGACCCATGGGCTGTGCATCGCCGATGGCGATATCAGCGCCGTAGTCGCCGGGGCGCTTGATTGCGCCGAGGCTGATGGGGTTGACGTAGCTTACGAGCAGCGCCTTTGCTTCATGCACAGTTTCGGCAATCGCATCCATATTTTCGATGCAGCCAAAGTAGTTGGGCTGAGCGGCGATGAAGCCCGCAGATTCGGGAAGCTTCGCCTTGAGCGCATCCATATCTGTGATGCCGTCCTTATTAAGCGGAACTTCAACAAGCTCGATGCCGTAGCAATGCGCATAGGTTTTGATGGTGCAGATAACGTCCGGATTAAGACCTGCGGAGTAGAGCACCTTATTCTTGCGCTTTGAGTCGCGCATCATCAGGATTGCCTCGCTTGCGGCGGTCGCGCCATCGTAAACCGAAGCGTTGGATGCTTCCATGCCGGTGAGGTTGCAGATAACGGTCTGCCACTCGAAGATCGACTGGAGCATACCCTGGCTCATCTCGGCCTGATAGGGGGTGTATGCGGTGTAGAACTCGCTCCTTGCGGCAAGCTGGGGAACGACCGAGGGAATATAGTGGCGATAAGCGCCCGCGCCGCGGAAGAGCAGACCGCCTTCATCGTTCTGCAAAATATAGCCGATCATCAGATCGCGAAGCTCGATCTCGCTCATGGGAGCGGGCAGATCGAGTTCACGGTTAAGGCGCAGATCCGCCGGAATATCGGAAAAGAGCTCGTCCATGCTCTTTAGACCTATCGCCTCAAGCATTTCACGGCGCTCTTTCAAAGTATTGGGAACATAGCTTTTCATGCGTTAACTTCCTTATTGTTATTTTATTTTAATGAAAAAACAATCGCGTATAAAAGCGGCAGCCGACGCATTTGCGCCGGCTGCGCACAAACTGAATTACTCTTCCTCTGCGAGAAGCTGCTCGTATTCCTCGGCGGTGAGGAGCGCATCCTCGTTTACCTCGGTGACCTCGATCTTGGCGATGAACTGGCCGTAGGCATCCTCATTGAGGAGCTCGGGCTGCTCGTCCAGAGCCTCGTTTACCTCGATGACCTTGCCCGCAACGGGGGAGTCAACGGGGGAAGCCGCCTTAACGGACTCAACGGTGGTGTAGCTGTCGCCGATGGCGATCTCGGAGTCAACGTCGGGAAGCTCAACGTAAACGATGTCGCCCAGCGCTTCCTGCGCATGGTCGGTGATGCCGAGAATGGCTACGCCGTCCTCGATCTTTACCCAGTCGTGCTCACGGGTGTATTTGCGGTCGTTCGGGATCATATTAGTTTCCTCCATTTATAATGTTCTTTTATGATTGGGGTTTGATTATCTCTTGTAGAAGGGCATGGGCGCGAATTCGCACTCGATCTCCCTGCCGCGAACGGAAACCGCCCATTTGCCGGCTTCGTCCGCATCCGCCTTTACAAGGCACATCACGTAGTTGCCGCCGACTGCGGGAGCGGGGCCGCCCGAGGTAACGATGCCAACGACTTCGCCGTTGCACAGAACCTCAGCCTCGGGACGGGCAACGCCCTTGCCGACGAGCTTGAGACCGATGCGCTTGCGGGTCTGGGGCGCACGGAGCGCTTCGATGCCGATGAAGTATTCCTTCTTGAGCTTGATGGCGAAGCCAAGGCCGCACTCCATGGGGTTGATATCCGCGCTCATCTCATGGCCGTAGAGGGGCATGGATGCTTCAAAGCGCAGAGTGTCGCGTGCGCCGAGGCCGCAGGGCAGCATATCCACGCACTTGCCGGCTTCCATCAGCGCCTTGTGCAGACGAACGGTGTCCTCCGCCGCGCAGTACAGCTCAACGCCGTCCTCGCCGGTGTAGCCCGTTCTCGAAACGAGGCAGGGAACGCCCGCAACGATCATCTTATCGTTGAAGGTGTAGTACTTCTCGGGGATCTCGCCCTCGAAGCCCGCCGCATCCAGAACCTTCTGATGCTCGGGACCCTGAAGCGCAAGCTGACCCCATTTTTTCGAGTTGTTTTCAACGCGAACGTCGCCGAAAACATGCTCCTTCATCCATTCAAAATCCTTATCGGTGTTGCCGGCGTTCACGATGAACATATAGTGATCGTCCGCAAACTTATAGATAAGAACGTCGTCCACAGCGCCGCCGTTTTCATAGCACATAACGGCATAGCGGCACCTTCCGGGAGTCATGGTGGTGACGTCGTTGGTTACCATCTTCTGAACGTATGCGAATGCATCGTTGCCGTAGATATCGACCTCGCCCATGTGGGAAACGTCGAACAGACCGCAGCGCTCGCGCACGGCCTTGCACTCATCGAGAATGGAAGAGTACTGCACCGGCAGCGCCCAGCCGCCGAAATCAACGATCTTGCCGCCGAGCTCGATATGGCGCTCGTAAAGCGGTGTTTTCTTGAGGGAATCGAAGTTTTCCATTAAAAGCCTCCTCAAAATATTAGCTTTGGTTCGGGGTCGCGCACACCCTCCCGAGGAAGTTTTTCACGCAGAAGCGGGCAAAAGCCTCGCCCCCTTCCGCGCGCCGTGACCCGCAGACCCATACGCACTCATTATATAACCAAAAGGCAAGAAATGTAAAGCGAAAAACGAATATATTTGCGTTGATTTCGCCCGTTTGCCCCCGAATATATCCGACCGCCGCCCGCAGGCTTTTTCGCGCCGCAAATTTGCCGCATAACGCCGCGGTTTTGACACAAGAAAAGGGCGCGAACGCATAAAAACGCTCGCGCCGCTGTACGGCATATAAACAGAAATGATCTTCCTTTATGGCAGAAGCTGTTCATTAATACCGGCAGCTTCGTTTACGTAAAATATAGTGCATGGCCCATCGCATACGGATATGTATTCGGCTGCGTCATCGTCCAGGTAAAAAAGGAAGCGAGAGCTCAGTGAGCTGCCAGATTTATCATCAAAATCAGGTGCGCCGCAAATTTTCGCAAAGCGATTCGCAACATATATGATGGCATCATCGTCGGTCTTGTTTAAGGCGATGGCATCGGCGCAGATCTCGCGCGCCTGCTCAAGCGTTAGGCGGGGTGTATCTTCTGCAAGCTTGCCCGTTATTATCCCTATCTGCCTTATATAATCGCCGTAATCTCCCGTTGGCTTTTTGATATTCTCAAGCCTTTCTCGCTGTTCGGGCGTGGCATAATAATAGGCTCGTTCATAGAGGGACATATCATCAACGGATTTGGTTGGTTCCGGCTCGGCGTGAAGTTCCCTGTATCCGGCATAATAAAGGTGCAAGATATAATCATCTGCGGATGTGCCGCCGACTTCGTTAACCAAATCCGAAATCTCATCCTCGCTGTATTCAGCATAAAGCGCTGACCTCAAGCCGATGATTTGTTCCATATCTATATCCGTGAAGCCATTCGCTCTGATTTCCGCCCATATTTCGGCACCGAAGGGTTCGAGAGTGCGTTCGGGCGTGGGCTCCGGGGTAGGCTTTATCGTTGGAGTGGGTGTGGGTTCTGCTGTTGGTTCCGGAGTAGGGGTTATTTTGGAAACATCCGACTGTGAATCCGATATAGGGGCAGGTGCAGTCTGCCGCTCCGTGCAGGCGGGCGCCATAAAAATTAAGCAGAGTATAAGCGTAAGTATAAATGTCAGTTTGATTTTCATAGGATAAGTCTCCAATCTTATTTATTGATGTATAGGGTGTAGGTCAGTGTTTTATTATTGACCTCGCGTACTTTTATGTAGTAGGTCTTGCCGGCAGTCAGGCTTACCGATAATACAGCATTTCCTGATCCGATGGCTTCCGCAACTGTTACATTGCGAGAATTTTTGACTGCAATATCGACATCATAAGCCGAAGAAGTTATGCTCGTCTTTATTGTATATGTGCCGGATTGCGTTGGAGTAAAGGCATAATAGTCGATATCACTTGAATAATCGAATCTTGCGCCGGTCAGCGTTCCGCTGATGGTTTGGCTTGTTTTAGGTTCTGCACCGGCGCGGTCGGTAAAGGCGGGAGACGTTTGCAACGGGGTTGAACTGGGCCTTCTGTTATCGGAATCACCATAATGACCGGCCTTATGGCAATAATCAATAACCGCAGATTTGCGGATAAGATAGTACCTTATGCCGTCGGAATATCCTCCCTCCCTTGCCGCTGTATTGATATTACCGTCATTAAGCAGCACATCACTCTCTATGGATGTGTCCTTGACCGGACTGCTTCCACGCTTGTGTGACCATGTTCCATCGCTGTGCCGCAGATAGAAATGGAAGTCATTTGCATTATTTTTCAGCCCAATGACAAGCGCTATCTTCTCCAGCCCGAAGGAACGACCGCACTTGCCGTTGTGTCCTTAATAGTCCATTCGGATCCGGTGCTTTGACTCAAGGCTTTGAAATCAGCGTATATCAGGGTTTGAATAATATTCAACGCATCATTGCCGTTTGTTTTGCTAAATGCTTCGTCGCATTTAGCCTTCACATAGTCAATCGTATGCGCAAACTCGCCCGGTTGCTGTTCATATGGTTCTACAACATAATTGTATTCCAAAACATAGTCCTCCGACCATGTTAGTTTGTATTCGTATGCCTTATTCTCCGAATACACATGGATCGCATAACCGTAGCAGTTCATAAGCTCTTGCAGATTATCCCGATAAGCCGCAGTCGATGTGTAGGTGGAGTAATGCCGATCCTGTTGAATAACCGCATCCGCGGAATAAATAATGTGCAGCTCAGGTCTGTTCGGGGCAGGGGCATCAGAGGAATAGAACTCTGTTCCGCCGGAAGCGCTTCCCTCATTCCCTTCCTTGACGACCACACCGTAATTGGGATAAACCTCATTTACCCAATCCTGAACAATAGCGGTAACGGTTGATTTATACCAATTGTTTGTATTTAAATAAAACCTGCTGGACTTATCCGTTGTGTAGTTTGGCCTGTTCTCCCATTTAACTCCGCTTGAGGACCAGCTCTGCGTAACGCGGTACAGATAAGCGTTCGGCGTGATGCCGCTTTGCATTTTGAGGCGAATATATGCATCTGAGATCGAGCAACCCATAACAGATTCGGGCAGCTTGAACTTGATATAGGTTCTGCATATTCCGTAGCGCGGAGTATTTCCGGTATACAGATAGTCATCCAAGTAGTAATTCTTATCTTTATATTTGTTTGATACAAAGCTGTCGTAGGTTAAGCTTGATCCATATATATTTACCGACGGATCCACAAGCACGGGAAAAGCCCTTTCGGGAGCATTCAGATAGTCCTTTGAAACGGAAACCGTTATTTCATACCTGCCCTTTTGCCCCGTTTCCCTTACGGTGTATTCGAGAGCATCGGTGTACTCTCCGTTTGAATCCACAGCAAAGAGCGCGCCGAGTTCAAACACGGTTTCATTTGATGCGTTAATAAACTCAACAGTGCAGTTTTCGGTTTTCCGCGCCGCGAGCTCGGAGGCATCAAAAATAAACGTGCACTCCGAAGGTGCGGATCGATCCTTGAGCAGAACGTACTCCTTAAGGCAGCCGTTCAACATTTCATAGATGAGATCGGTTCCGTTCAGCACATTTTCATACGAGATATAGTTCTTGCCGAAAAGCTCATATTCATGTACGCTTCGTTTTGCTGATGCCTCGCCCGCTCTTGCGGAAGTGCGATTT
>JAFPWD010000024.1 GCA_017395105.1 Clostridia bacterium | reverse complement strand
CTCGTCGAAAACCTTGCTTCTTTCGCAACGGAAAACTTCGTCGGTAACTTCCTGCTCGGAGATGCCGTACTTCTCGTAGATCTCGCGGCCAACGCTGGTCTCGAGGTCGTGGAAGCTGGGCAGGCAGTGGAGGAAGATGCAGTCGGGGTTGCCGGTCTTCTTCATCATGTCCATGGTTACGCGGTAGGGGGTGAGCAGCTTGATGCGCTCCTCGAACTGATCCTCTTCACCCATGGATACCCAAACGTCGGTGTAGATCGCATCCGCGCCCTTAACGTCGTCGATATTCTCGGAGAACTCGATCTTTGCGCCGGTGGTCTTTGCAAGCTCCTTCATCTCCTCAACGAGGCCTTCCTCGGGGAAGAGGCTCTTGGGAGCGATGCCAACGAAGTGCATGCCGAGCTTTGCGGAGATGATCATGAGGGAGTTGCCCATGTTGTTGCGGGCATCGCCAACGTAAACGAGCTTGACCTTGTTGAGGGGCTTTGCAACGTTTTCCATGATGGTGAGGCAGTCCGCCAGAACCTGAGTGGGATGATACAGGTCGGTGAGGCCGTTCCATACGGGAACGCCGGCGTGCTTGGCGAGCAGCTCAACGGTCTCCTGCTTGAAGCCGCGGAACTCGATGCCGTCGTAGAAGCGGCCGAGAACCTTCGCGGTATCCTCGAGGGACTCCTTCTTGCCCATCTGGCTGTTGGAGAGGAAGGTCACGTTTGCGCCCTCGTCGAAGGCGGCAACTTCGAATGCGCAGCGGGTACGGGTGGAGGTCTTCTCGAAAAGAAGAACGATGTTCTTGCCTTCGAGCAGGTCGCCCTTGATGCCGGCGCGCTTCTTGGCCTTCAGATCGGCGGAAAGGTTGAGGAGGTAGCGGATCTCATCGGGGGTGAAGTCCTTGAGGGTGAGCAGGCTGCGGCCTTTAAGATTGACGGGCATGGTAAATCTCCTTTTAAATAGGTTTTAATTGTCTTTTTTCGCAAAACGGCAGAGCCGTCGCTGCCGCTAAATTATAACACATGCTTTTCAATATGAAAAGCCGAAAAAAGCCCCAAAACGGTATATTTTCGGGCTTTTGGAGCATTTTTTCGGTTTTTTTCAATGAATGATGGGCTTTTGAAGTGCAAATGCCGAGATCACCGCCCCTGTCGAGCGAAGACTCAAGCTTGCGGCGCGGCGTTTTCGGCGTATTCGCGCATGGTGGTGAAGCTGCAATTTTCAAGGATATTCAAAAGCTCGTCCTCGGAAAGATTCGTTGTTATATCGATGCGGTGCGAGCGGATATTCGTAATGCAGTAACCGTTTATGCCGCGCTCGTCCTTGCGGCTTGAGCGAATGAGATAGTTAAGCTCGGAGCCTATTAGCGAAGGGATATCCGCGAGCTTGCCGCCGTTTCTTAGCTCGGCGCGCTTATCGGCCTCGGCATCGCTGCTTTCAAGGGCAATATTGAACGCAATATACCGCCCGTCATCGGCCCCGCTTTTAAAATGCACATGAAATGAGCCGTCATCAAAGCGCAGATTTGAGCTGTCGAAAACAAAGCCATCGATATTCGGAAACGGCAGAGCATCGATCGCTGCAAGCACCCGCTCCGCATCCTTCCTGCCGCTCACTCCGTTCATATCGTAGCTTTTGTTTCGGAGCAGATCGGAAAACTCAACGCCGCCTTTTTCGGTAAATACGGCAAAATCGCGAAATTCACCGATGCCGTTGAAAACCACCTGCTCGGGCGGGGGAACGGTCGGATGCGGCGAATCTGCATCGCCGGAAAACACGGAACAGCCAAGCGATAAAAGCATCGCCGCAATAAGCAGTCCAAGCGCGATTCGGGGAATTCTCATATTCAAGCCTCCTTCAAGCATCCAATCGGAGCTTTGCTCAAAAGCGAGCTTCGCTGCCTTCAATGCTATAACGGGCGGGATGCGGCGGCGGTTGCCGTTCCGATAGGGTAAAGTCTTTTTGCGCTTACTTTGCGGCTGATTGCCCTCAGTCTTCAAACAGGAGCGACAGGCTCGCCGCCGCTTGAGCGTAAACGTAGTCGAAGCCGTGATCGCGGGCGAACCAAGCGGGAATGATATTATCGTACGCGGGGCAGATGCAGAAGCCGTAAAACTTATCCTTATCGACCCCGTCGTTTTTTTCCAGAAGCAGCATGGTGTAGCTTTCGCCGACCTTCATCGGAAACTCATAATCAAAAATGCAGTATTCATATTCCTTGCCCTTGACGGGAGCAAGCTCGACCTCTCCGCCTCCCGCATCACGGAGCGCATCGAGATCGGTTATCTGCTTTCCGAGCTTTTCGGAGAATAAAGCGAGCGTATCATCGAAGTTTTCAAACCGAATATAGTTGTCCTGATAAAGGCGCTTTTTCTGCCCGCGCTTTACCCCAAGCGTGTTATATTTGTCCGCAACCTCAGTTATGCGGATCTCGTATTCGCTGCGACCGTTAAATTTCCCGGTTCTGCCTAAATATTCATGATAATCTTCATCAACGATGTACTCGCAAAAATTGCGGCAGGAAAGCACCTCGACCTTGACGGCGGCAGCGGGAGGCTCCCCGTCCTCATACGAGCTCCAAATCCCTTTAAAGTCGTCCGGTATTTTACCGTAGTCCGCCATCCCGCCCATAACGTTTTCCAAAAGCTCTTCATAGGGAACAAGATTCTCCTGCGGGATCGACCGATTGAGCGAACAGCCCGTGAGCGATGATATCGCGGCGATGAGCATCGGTATCACGAACAGCGCGGCAAGGATTATACATACTATGCGAACGAGGTTTCTTGAGTTGTTCATATTCTTTCCTTTCGGTTTTGGCGTTTTTAACGCGGAGCAGCGGGCGTATTCTCCTAAAAAACGAGCCCCTTGGCAAAGTGCAGAGATAAAAGCAGCGCGATGCCGCCGAGCAGCACAAAAAGGCAGAGAAGCAGCAGGATATCCGCCGCTTCGAGCTTTGCCCGCTTCTTTGACGAGGGCGCTCGGCGCGATCTTGCGCCCGTGTTTTTCTTAGCTGCGCGGGGTGTGGCGCGGCTTTTGACACGGCGCGGCAGCCTGCGCTTTATCCGAGCGCGGCTCACGCGTTTTATGCGCCTTGAAAGCCTCTTTTTCACACGCAGCTCCTCCGCAAATTTGCCGTCAGGACTATTTTAGCACAGCGGGCAGGCGTTTTCAAGGCGCGGGGCGGCGCTCGGCGTTGCGTTTTCAAGCAATTTATGATAAACTCTTGAAAGTACTACGTTTTTGCGGCGGAAGGCCGCGAACGGTTCGCTATTGCTTCAAGATAAAAACAGGCATTGGATCGCAGTGGCACAGACTATGGAGGATGGAACGTGTACGGAAGCTACAACTACAGAAAGAAAACCTTGAACATAACGAATGAGGAGTATTCCTGCAGAGAAACCGCCCGCTTCGTGTTCTGCTATGACGGGCGCGAATCCGCATCTGCCGCGGAGCTTTTTGACGGCGAGGAGCTTTCGGCGGATTGGGCAAAGGCCTTCATAGGCCCGTTTCTGCTCATTGCCTACGAGAAAAAGACGGGCAAGCTGCTGATAACCCAGCATGCCTTCGGCAGCGGAAGGGAGCTCTATTTGCTGAATGCTCCGGACAGGCTGCTGTTTGACGGCGGAAGACTGAGCGAGAGCATTGTTGAGCTTCCCGAGTCCGTTGAGTCTGCGCCAACGGGAAAGCTGCAGGCGGAGTATTATACGACCGTTGCATTGAGCCTCTATGAGGAGACAAAGGATATAGAGGGGCCGATCGCTCAAGCGCTTTCATCGGGCTATGATTCCAACTGCATGCTCTTCATGCTGGATAAGCTTTGGCCCGAAAGGAGGAAGGAGACCTACTCCATAGGCGGAGTGCGCGGCGTGGACGAAACGAAAGTTGCCGAGGAAATAGCAAAAACCTATCCCAATACCGAATTCGCTTCCGCTTATGTGAGCCAAAGCACGCATGATGCTTTCGACGAGATCGTTTTCAGGCTCGAGGGCTCCGTTGCCCAAATTGGGATATTCTTGCAGTATGAGCTTGCAAGGCTGCTCGATTCGCATTCGGTCAAAACCGTTCTTGTCGGAGAATGCGCGGATCAGGTATTCAATATCCGAACCTATAAGCCGATAAAGAGCGAAGACATGTTCCTTTATATTAGGCGAAATCCCCGCGAATGCGCAGCGTATTTCATTTTAAAAAAGAATCGGCTCATGCTCTCGTCCTTCGGAATAGAGGCCCGCTATCCGTTCCTTTCGCAGTCCATGCTTGAGCTTGGCGCAAAGACCTGTGAGCTGAATAAACATAAAAAGCGTTATCATATAGAGCAGTGCATGCGCATGCTTCCGTCCGAGATATCGGAGCGTATCGGTAAGCAGGGAGGAGCTACGGACCCCTCTACGCTGTTTGCGAACGATGAGAGGATCTACGATAGAATAATAAAAATGAAGTATTATTCGCCGAAGCATTGTTTAGCGAGCGCGGGAGGCCTCGAGGAATCGCTTATGCAGTATTACGTGAGCCTTAAAAGCGTTGAATCCTTTGAAAAGCAGTTCTGCGACAAGCCGAGTATGTGAGCGATATCCAATGGCGCGAAGGAGAGAACGCGGAGATGGGAGTTTGATTTGATGATGAAACGATTTTTTGCAGGAATGCTTGCCATTGCGCTCGCTTCGGCGCTTATTTGCTGTGCGCGGGGCAGCGATATCATCCCTGCCGAAACGCCGCTCGAAACGCCGAATGAAGCCAATACCGAGACCCCCGCACCGGCGGAGCAGACCGTTCCCGCGGTTACGCCGAAGCGAACCGATGCGCCGCTCGAAACGCCAAAGCCGCCGCTCGAGAGCACTCCCGAGATAGGGCTGCTCATCACCTTCGCTCCCACGCTCGAGCCCTTGCCCGAGCAACCCTCGGAGCAAACGAGTGCGCCTACAGCCGAGCCGATAAACACCCCCGTGCCGGCACCCACCTCCGCGCCCACGCCGACTCCGACACCCACGCCGAAGCCGACAGCTGCTCCCACGGCCGCACCCACGGCAACGCCTGTGCCGACGGCCGCACCCACGGCAACACCGGCGCCAACGGCGCAGCCAACGCAGCCCGTGCAAAGCGCGATAAATTTAACGCAATCGGCAAATCTGCCGCTGCCGAGCACGAATGAGGATCTTCCGCAGGGGCAGCCCTTCTGCTTCGGCGGCATTGTGAAATGCGATTCGCCGATACTGTCGGTAACGGCGAAAGTAACCACGCAGAGCGGCGCAAGCGCGATCTCGGGCAGCGTAAATTTCACCGAGGCGCAGAGCGTTAAGCGCGTGGAGCTCGTTGATCCTACATTCCCGAAGGAGAACGACACATCGCTTACCAAAAAGCTTAAATTCGAGCAGCTTGCGGCGGGAAGCTATGTTTTCAGCCTTTATGCCGAGGCGGTCGGAAGCGGAAGCACGCTTCTTTATTCAAGCGCGTTCAAGGTGGTCGGCGGCGAATGGCGGCAGCTTGTCTCGAATAATCTTCGCAACTGCTACGCCTACGCTCTCTCGTTCTTCGGCAGCCGCGATCAGTTCATGTTCCGCTATCGCTGGATGGACGGCAGGCAGATAGAGGTGGAATCAAGCTGGCTCTACCCCCGCATGACCTCCGTAACCTCGCCCTCGGGGCAGACTTGGTACGTTCATAAAAAGGCCGCGCCGCACTATAATTCGGCGATAAACTATATGAAAACGAGCTTCGTTCGCGTTCGCGGAACCCATGACAGCGGCGTTATCAGGCTTTGGGAGCTCGTTTCGACCTTCGACGGCATACTGAACACGCGCTTTGTCAGCGCGCGGGATTTCGTTTCCCACCACGCCTTCGGCACCGCGATAGACCTTAACGCCTCGATGACTCCGAACGGCAACGCGCTTGTGAACCGTGCGCTGATACTCTCCGAGGTGCGCGATAAGCTCACCTACAATGGAATAAAGACCGAAAACGGCGTAAGCTACTACGATTTCACCTACACGGGGAGCTATTCGGACAGGCATAAAAACGTTCCGACCACGGTCGTGAACTATCTTCTTTATGAGCTGGCGTTCTACCGCGCGGGCTTCAGCTGGGGCTATTACTACCGCCATGCCTGCGATGCGATGCACTTCGGGCTTTCGGAGATGAGCGCGGACACGCACAACACCTCCGATCGCTCGCTTCGCAAGGTGTATTCCTATATCGGCTGAGGAACGCTTCGCCGGAAGGAAAAAGATATTGCTTCAGGAAAAACATGTAATTCAGGAGAGAAAACATGGGTAAAGAATACGCCGTTCGCCTCACTCCCGCGCTCTCGCGCCCGGACAGGGTGGAGAGGATATGCGAAAAAATGCAGGAGCGCGGCTATGATCTGACGGAAGTTGGGACTTACCTGCTTCATTTCAAAAAGGCGGAGGAAAGCGAAAGGTTCGTTTACCGCGCCGAGCTCAAGGCGCTGAAGAGCCGACGTTCGTCGGGCGAAGAAACCAGCTTCGATGCGGACTATGAGAACGCGCTTTGGACGGCGGTCGACAGCAGCGATGCTTTCGCCGTTTACCGCGCAGTCGAGGGAACGAAGCCGCCCGAGATCGCCTCGGAGCGCCGTGCCGCGATCTCCAAAAAACGCCTTGTGGGAGTGAGTGTTACTGCCGCTCTGCTGCTCGTCGTGACGCTGCTTTTCTTCAGCCCAATGATATTCGAGCTTCGCGGAAAGCTTGCCGATGTGATGCTGATAAAGCTTATCACCGATCGCTGGCTGCTGCTTCTGCAGGCTGTCTCGCTGCTGCTTGCGGCATGGGAGCTTATCGGGCTTGCAAGGCTTTATGCCGCAAACAGGCGGGGGGAGCGCAGCGCAAACTCGGCTCTGCCGATGCCCTGCGCGCTGTTAGCCATGCTATTGCTCGCGGAGCTTCTGTCCGTTTTTTCCATCTTCAATATGCTTCCGAATTGGCGCGACCTTACCGAAAGCGCGAATGCGAAGCCCTATCTTGTTATGAGTGAGCTTGGCATTGAAGCGGAGCGAAAACGCTCGCCGCTCGGAGACACAAGCAGTATTAAGGAGAGCGGACTGCTTTTCGCGCACTGCTTCGATACCAACGAATATACCGACAGGGGCTGGCTTTTTCAGGATGTATACGAATTAAGAACTCCCCGCCTTGCAAAAAAGCTCTTTCTCGCGCTTTTAAACACCGAGCATTCGGGCTTTGGGGCGGAGAATTATCCGCTCGTTGAGACTGCGCTCTTCGATGAGTGCAGGCGGCTTGGTGAAAACGGCTTCCTTTTCATCAAGGGCAGCCGCGTTGCAAAGCTGAGCCTGCATCTTTTCGATGGCGAGCAGGTGCCGGAGGAAGCGATTTTCCGCGCGCTTTCCGAAAAATGGGAGAGGGGATAATTTGTCTTGGGCAAGAATCCGAGGAGGACTGATCGCTGCTCTTGCGGAGCAATTAAATTTTTAATGAAAATGATTTAAAAACACTTGACGGGAGGGGCAGCAGTCAGTATAATGTAATGATTTGGCTTTTGCGGCTGAATGGGAGGCTTGGGCAATTTCTTTATTTTGGAGGTCAGTATGTACCATTATGCCTATGTAACAAAAAAGGAAGCCGCCCCTTATAAAAAGGACCTGATCGACCTAATAAGTGAAGTTCAGATTGAGGTCATGGATGGGTATGGGTTCACGTTTCAGCCTACGTTCATCGGCAGCTCAAGCCGAAACATGATCACATACGATCCCAGCACTAACGTGGGCTTTGATTTTGATGTTGATCTTGAAGTGAATGCGGCCGCAGATGAATATTCGGCAAAAGAGATAAGAAACGCGCTCCGTTGGGCATTGGAGAAATGCAGAAGGCGATACGGCTATAATAAATGCGAGGATTCCACGCGCGTAATTACGCTGAAGGTCATTGACTGCTGGAGGTCAAAAATTCAACATAGCTGCGATTTTGCTATTGTTCGTAATTGCAAACACGGCAAGGAGTATATCCATTATAATAAGGCATGGTGGAATGACTGTACTTGGGAGGATCAGGGACAACCGTATAAAGGAATCGAAATGCGCGTAGATTGGCTTAAGAGGCACGGCTGCTGGAAGCAGGTTCGCGAGGCCTATCTTGAAAAGAAGAATTCCAATATGGACATGAACAAGCGCTCCCGTGCGCTCTATGCAGAAACGATCAATGAGTGCTATGATAGGGAGAAGAGGCGCCGACAGCATCGGTAAATACGCTATAATAGGCAAGCAAAATCATGAATATTTTATAAGGAGAATAAACAGCAAATGGCATACCGTTATTTTGCCGTGGACGTGGGCGACAAGCGCGTGGGTCTCGCCGTGAGCGATGCTCTCGGCATAACCGCGCAGGGGCTTGAAACCTACCATCGTACGGGCGATGATGAGAGGGACTCCGAATACATCAGGGAGTACGCCAAGCGCTACGCACCCTGCCGAATCGTTTTCGGAATGCCCCGAAATATGGACGGCAGCTACGGCTTCGCCTCGGAGAAGGTGAAAGCGTTTGCCGAATTGGTGCTTACAGGCTGGGAGGGCGAGCATGATTTCTATGATGAGCGGCTCTCAACCGTGGCCGCCGAGCGCGCGCTGTTTGAAGCGGAGCTCAATTGGAAGAAGCGCCGCAAGGTCGTGGATCGCCTTGCCGCGCAGGTTATTTTGGAGGGGTATATGACTCTTCACCCCATTAAATTATAGTGAAGGGTGAATACCGAATTACTGCAATAGCCGCCATTTTGGTGGAGAAAGAGGATAAAATGAACGATAAGGAAAGATTTGAAACCGAGATCCCCGAGGAGGAGATCCAAATAGTTACGCTCATAACCGACGACGGCGCGGAGGAGAATTTCTGGCACGTGCTGACCTTCCCGTATGAGCGCGCGAAGTATGCGGCGCTCGTTCCGGAAGCACAGATCGACGACGAGGAGCCCGAGGTGATCTTCGTTCGCGTTGAGCACGACAGCGAGGGCGATGCCTATACCCCCGTGGAGAACCCCGTTCTGCTCGGCGAGCTCTTCGATGAGTTCGCGAATCTCATGGACGAACAGAGCGAGGAAGAATAAAGCTTTCGGGTACGGCAGATGACTCCACTTGAACTTATTTTGACCGCGATCGCGCTTTCGATGGATGCGATGGCGGTTTCGGTCGCAAGCGGCATTGCGGCAAAAAAGATACGAATGAAGGATGCGCTGATCATGGCGGCGGCCTTCGGCATATTTCAGGCGCTGATGCCGACCATCGGCTTCTACATAATCCCCGTGCTATGTAGACTTTTCGGCGACGGCGTGGAGACCTTCGTTAAATCCATCGACCATTGGATCGCGTTCATTCTGCTTGCCTTCATCGGCGGCAAGATGATATTCGAGGCGATAAAGAACGACGAGGAGGAAACAGGGGAGGACCCGTTCCGCCTTTCAAACGTGCTCGTGCTTGCGATAGCGACCAGCATAGATGCGCTTGCAACCGGCATAGTGTTCTGCTCGTTCGGCTTTGACACCGCAAAGCTCGTTTTCTCCGTGCTCACCATCGGCGTGATCACCTTCGCGCTCTCGCTCTTCGGCGTGCTCGCGGGCAAAAAGCTCGGCGAACGCTTCAAACGCGGCGCGGTGCTCGCGGGCGGATTCGTGCTTATCGGAATAGGGCTGAAGATACTTATAGAGCATCTGATCGCGGGCTGATTTTAGTGAATAGTTGCGGTTGAAATCCCAAGGGACTTCTGCAGATTTACGGGATAGTGAATGGTGAAAATATGAATTCGGAAGAGATAAAGGCATTTCTTGCCGAAATTTCGCTTTGTATGCAGAATAAGCCCATCGAGACCGAGCGGCTCATGCTTCGGCGGTACAGGGCAGCCGATTTTGCGGATTACTTTGAATACATGAGCCAAAAGGAGCTTTGCAGGCTCTGCGGGCAGTACCCCGCAGAAAGCGAGGAGGATGCGCTGGCATGGTTTGAAGCGCAGCAGCTCGTTCAGCCGAACCGCTTTGCGATAGTTCATAAGGCGGATAAAAAGGTGATCGGCTTCTTTTCGCTCGGCGTGTATCCGTTTCTTGCCGAAGATGAGGCGCTTGACGGGCTTCGCGGCGTTTCGCTTTCGCTGGGCATAAACGAAAACTATCAGCGCAGGGGGCTTATGAGCGAGCTTTATCCTGCGGCGATAGATTATTTTCTCGAGGAATGTAAGCTCGATTTTGTGAACAGCGGCTATTTCGCGTTCAACGAAGGCTCAAGGCGCATCCAGGAGAAGGCGGGAATGAAGCCCTATATCGAGCATACCTTCGAGTTTGACGGCAAGAACATTTTGGTAAAGGAAATGATCATCTTCCGCAAGGAATGGCTTGAAAAGAGGAACGCCGAGCGGCGAAAGCTTCTGAACGCGCTGTATGAGCCGCTGCTAAAACGAGCCGATATGCTGCACGGCATTATAAATAAGGAAAAGCTCGGCTATGAGATAAGGCGCGGCTACTTCGGCGGGCATTACCGCAAAAACGCGCTCGGCGAATACGAAAGGGACTTTTACCCGATACCCGAGATAGAGCTGCGCGGGCTCTGCGATATCGAGGTCGGCTTTTCTGAAACGGGCGTGACCGCAAAGCTTCAAAAGAAACGCCTTGCGGACTTTGATGCAGGCGTGCTTGCGCCGTATCGCTTTACAGTTTCGGGCGTTGAGGAATGGGAGATAGATTTTGGCGACCAAAGCGACTTTGCCGCCGTGGTCGAAAATGCCGAGGATAGCATGGAAACGGAGCTTTTCTTCTGCTTTGCGCTCGATGCGGAGGCAAGCGGAGAGGAGATAGCGGAGCTTGTGCGGCGCATAAAGGAGAGCGGGTTCTATTATTGAAGAAGATCCCGCAGCTAAATTCGGCTTCGCCGAACTATAATGCCCTCCGTAGGAGCCCTCCGGCGAGGAGCGAGGAGTTGCGGCTTTTTTGCATTGGTGATATAATCATACCGTCGGCAAACCGACGAAACAATGTAACGGAGGAAAAACAAAATGAAGAAAGCACTGGCGATCATCCTTGCGGCGATCCTCGCGCTTGCGGCCGTTCCTGCCGTGGCGAAGACCGCCCCCGAAATGCGCGCGCGCACCGAGCTTCTCGATCTGACGACGGCGACCTCGCCCGTTTCAAACTCGGCTGAGGGCTGGGCGTTCGATCCTGCGGGCAACGGCGGCGATCCCCTCCTGACTCTCACGAATTACGGCAGCGCCTCCGCGCACTCCGCGCCAATCGTGCTTCCCGCAAACAGCACTGTTCGCGTAAACGGAGCTTGCTTCATCGATAATGCCGTCATCGGCGAAAACAGGGACGTTCTCAGCGGAAGCTGCGACGGCTACCTGCGCATCGAGGGCAACGGTACGCTGAATCTTTATGCTCAGCAGTATAAGGGCAGATGCCTCAGCCTTCCTATCGGCGGCGAGAACGTGAACGAGGAATTCCTCTATATAAACGGCGTTACGCTGAACTGCTACGGCATGGAGCGCACGAGCAACAACGCCTCGAGCCTGCCCGTCTGCATCTACGGCGCACATGCGATCGAGATCAAGGATGCGACCGTGAACACCAATCAGGGAAGCTGCGGCATAAGCATGCAGGGCTTCACCCCGATCGGCGGCGTTAATGAGGAGAACGCAAACGAGCTTCTCGTTGAAAACTCCACAGTAAATATTCAGAACGAGAGCGCAAACAACCTCTGGAATTATGCCAAGGGCATGAACGTTACCTTCGGCAGGGTGCGCTTTGTGAACAGCGATATCACCATCAATGCTGGCTCAAACAGCATCTATGCGTATCTCTCGCTCGTGATCGAGAGCGGAAACGTCTATATCCGCTCCACTCCCGCCAGCACCGCCGCGAGCGCCGCGCTCGTTTACTGCAACTATCTTGCGGTCGGCGAGGGTCTGGAGAGCCTTTATTTCACCACCACCAAGTTCCCGCTCACCAAGGTTATCAACTGCAAGACCGCAGGAGCATCCACGCTTGCAAGCAATCTGCTCGTTGAGATCGGCAGCTTTGAAAACGGCGATTTCGCCACCGCTCCCGATGAAGAGAACAGCAGCCTGCCCGCGCTCAAGATCGGCGGCGGCGAACCTGCAGCGCATACCGTCAGCTTCTACGGCATTGACGGGCAGCTTATCGGAAGCATCAGCGTTCCCTACGGCGAGAGCGCGACCGCTCCCGAAGCGCCGCAGACGGTCACAAACGCAAACGGCACCTACGTTTTCTGCGGATGGGATGCGGAGCTTGACAGCGTTACCGAGGATATGGACGTGTACGCCGAGTATGCGCTGCTTGGCGATGTGGATCTGAGCGAAGCGGTCAATATGAGCGATGCGCTGCTCGCCATGCGCCACTCCATGGGTCTTGACGAGCTCACCGGCAAGAGCCTCGTGGCTGCGGACGTTGACTTTGACGGCAGCGTTGTCATAACCGATGCGCTTATAATTATGCGCCTATCCATGGGCATAATCAGCTCGCTTGTTTGAAGCGGAGCTTCGGTTTTTTGAATACCCATCCTTTGGGGCGCTTGCTTCGGCGAGCGCCCTTTTCTTGTGTCAAAACCGAGGCGCGATGCGGCGGCGCAGTTTCGCAAGCGATTTGATTGACACGGAAGGGCGTTTATGATACCATAATAAATAAGCCGAAGGAATAAAGAAAAAGGAATCGGGATTATGAAAAAAACTATTTTATACCTAATCTTCGCTCTTATCGCCGCGCTCATGCTGCTGCTCTTGCCTGCCGATATGCTTGCATCGGGCATATCCGGCGTGCAGGAAGAGCCCACGCGGGTAAGGCAGCTTGAGGAGCTGCGCGAAAGCAATTCGGACACGTATCTTTTATCCGACGGCTCGTATGAATGCGTTGTCTATGCGGACGACAAGTATTATAAGGACGATTCCGGCAAATACGTTGAGATCGATCATTCAATCATAAAGGCGCAGAACACTCGCTCCGGCAGAAGTTATGCTTACAAGAATTCCGCCGGAGATGCGAGCGCATATTTCGCGGAAAATGAACCTCGTGTATGCGTTGAAATGAACGGCTCAAGCCTTTCGTTTTCCTTGAGCGGCGCAAATCGCACTTCCGCAAGAGCGGGCGAGGCATCAGCAAAACGAAGCGTACATGAATATGAGCTTTTCGGCAAGAACTATATCTCGTATGAAAATGTGCTGAACGGAACCGATCTCATCTATGAAATGTTGAACGGCTGCCT
>JAFPWD010000023.1 GCA_017395105.1 Clostridia bacterium | reverse complement strand
TTTTTAGTGTACCCAAAAATCAATCCAACCCTATAAATACCGCTGATTTCCGCACACCGAAAGATAATTTTCCAAATCAAACTCAAATACCGCGAAAAGAAAGAGGCTGCTGCACGCAATTTGCTTGCTTGTGCAACAGCCGCCGCTTGTTCGATTTTGATTAGCCCTGAACGGGAGCCTCAACGGGGCATACGCCGGCGCAGGCGCCGCACTCGATGCACTCGTCGGGATTGATCTCGAACTTGCCGTCGCCCTCGGCGATAGCGTTTACGGGACATTCTGCAGCGCAAGCGCCGCATGCGATGCAAGCGTCAGTGATCTTATAAGCCATTATAAGTACCTCCTGATAAAAATAATTTTTACGTGGCGCTTATGCGCCCGACTGTAATCATTCTATCATGTTTTCAAAAAAAATCAAGTCGTTTCACAAAAATGTCAAAAATTTAGTAACGGAAATCCATTTTTATTATAATAACGAGCGAGCGGAGATATTTAAGAGAATATTATAAAGCAAAACCGCACGGCCTCGGCCGCGCGGTTTAAGGGGTAACCCTATGTTTAAAGAACTTATTTCTGCTCCATGGCATCCTTGAGGGACTTGCCGGGCTTGAAAGCTACGGAGCGGGTTGCCTCGATATCGATGGACTCACCGGTCATGGGGTTGCGGCCTTTGCGGGCGGGGCGCTCGCGAACGTCGAAGCAGCCGAAGCCAACGATCTGGACCTTTTCGCCCTGACGGAGCTGATCGACGATGATGTCGAAGATGGTGTTGACGGCAACGTCGGCATCCCTGCGGGAAAGCTTTGCGTTGTTTACAAGAGCGCCAATGAGCTGAGCCTTGTTCATGTTAGATTCCTCCATATATAAATAGTATCTTAGATTATTATTTGCGCGGCCGACACGCTCATGCGGAAAAACCGAATGCGCGCCGAGCTTTTCTATCGCCCAAATGCAACGCTAATCATTTTAGCGGTAAATAGGCAAAAAATCAATAGTTATTTAGTATATTTTGCTGATTTTAATGAATTTTATACAGTTTTTTTGACCTTTTCCCAGTAACGGTCCATTTCTTCGAGCGTCATAGCGCCCAAATCGAGGCCATCGCTTAAAATCAGCTGTTCCATACTGATAAATCTGCGCATGAATTTATCGGCAGCCGCATTGAGAGCAAGCTCGGGGTCGATCTTCAAAAGCCTCGCAACGTTGACGCATGCAAACAGCAGATCGCCCACCTCCTCGGCGGCTTGATCGGGGCTGCCCGAGTCGATCGCTTCGAGCACCTCGGCGGCTTCCTCGGTGACCTTCGGAAGCGCCTGCTTCGCGCTTGACCAGTCGAAGCCGACGTGCGCCGCCTTCTTCTGGATCTTATAGCTGCGCATCAGCGCAGGGAATGCGGCGGGCACGGAGCGCATCGCATCCGCAACGGTGTCCTGATGCTTCTCCTTCTTTTTCAGGTTTTCCCAGTTGTAGAGCACCTCGTCGCTCGAATCCACAGAAACGTCGCCGAACACGTGCGGATGGCGGTAGATGAGCTTGTTCACTATTCCCGTTACAACGTCGCGCATATTGAATTCGCTTCTTTCCTCCTCGATAACGGCGTGGAAAACCACCTGAAGCAGCAGGTCGCCGAGCTCCTCTTCAAGCGCCGTCATGTCATCGCGGTCGATAGCATCCAGCACCTCGTAGCTTTCCTCGATGAGCGAGGAGCGCAGGCTCGAATGGGTCTGCTCAGCATCCCACGGGCAGCCGCCTGGCGCGCGCAGGCGGTGCATAACGTCCATAAGCGCATCAAAGCCGTGGCGCGTGCGCCGAGCCAATTCGCAGGGCGGCACGATAACGACCGTTGCCGCGCCGTAAAGAGCCGCGTTTTCGGCATGATCGAGCATATACACGGGCAGCATTTTAACTTCGTATTCGCCCGCATCGTTCATATTGGCAAGATACAGTATGAAATCATCGGGATAATACTCCGAGAGCATGAGCTTCACTTCGCCCGCTCTCAAAAGCGTGTCACATTCCTCGATAACGAGGGGCTGCTCCGGATCGGTGATCTTCAGCGACTGCGCCGTGCGAAGGTCGAAATCCGAAAAATAGGGAAGACCCGCAGCGAACGCCGAAGCAAGCGCTGCCTCGGCAAAGCCGCAGGAGGGGAGTAGCCTGAGCGCCGCGTGTTTTTCGGGCAAGTGAGTATGAATTTGGCGTATAAGATCGGCGCCAACGCCGCGTCCGAGCACGGCAAAGCCGACGGTCTCAATGCCGGCTTCGTCGAAAGCGCTTGCAAGCTCCGAAGCTATGCGCTCGTTCAGATCATCAAAATCGAAGCTTTCGTTGTAATATTCATCGAATGAAACAACGCTTGCCGCATCAAGGCCGCAAAGAGTGAGCGCGGCTTTGGCACAGGGATGCTCAAGGGTTTGGAAAATGAGCCTCTGATTTTTTAAAAGCGCATCGATATTGGATTTGGATATTGTGCCGGGCGTTCCGAGCGGTATCACGGTAAGTGTTTTCATAGGTATTCCTCCGCGGGTTTGGGGTTTGGTGAAGATTGAATGATGAATAGTTGGGGTAAAATGCCGAGAGCGGCATTTTTTATTCTTGATTTTCGGCTTCGCCGCCTTGCGCGGCTTTGCGCTTATCCGCATTCACTATCCTGCTGTTCAAGGCTATGGCGGCGGCGAGCGAAACGCTGTCCACGATGGGCTGCACCCACATGCAGCCGTAGAGGGGCCTTGCGGCATCGAGCGCAAAGTAGAGCGGAATATCCAAAACGCCCTTGCGCATCAGCGATACTGTCAGCGATTCTTTTGCCTTGCCCATCGCCTGAAACTTGGTTATCATCGGGTAGCAGATGCTCATGAACGGCATTGCGATAACCATTCTGCGAAGGAAGGAAGCGGCGTATTCGACCGTTTGCCCGTCCTTGATGAAAAGCGCGGCGAGCGAGGGCGCGAGAAGCTCGTAAACGATAACGCAAGCGAGCGCAAAGCCGAGGGAGATCGCCGAGCCGAAGCGAAACGCTTTTTCGGTGCGCTCGAAATTTCCTGCCGAGTAGTTGTAACCTATCAGGGGCAGAAGCCCGTTTGCAACGCCGATGGAGAAGAAGAGCGGGAGCTGATCGAGCTTTTTGGTTATTCCGAGCGCGGCAACTGCGGAGCTTCCGTATTTTGAAACGAAGCTGAGCTGAACCGAAACCGCCACAACGGTAAGCGCATATTGAAGTGCGCTCGGAAGGCCGATCTTCAGAACCTCCTTGGAGTGGCTTCCCGCAAAACGCAGAAGCTTCGGCTCAAGCGAGAGCACGGAGCGGCGAGCCCTCCTTGAAACGCCGATACAGACTATGAAATACAGCATTCCCGCCGCGTTGGAGATTGCGGTTGCCGCGCCCGCGCCTGCCGCGCCCATATTGAGACCGAAGGGCAGAACGAACACGGGGTCGAGTGCGATATTGATGAAGCAGCCGAGCATAACGCCGATGCTTGCCGCGAGCGAAGCACCCTCGGCGCGAACGAGATTCGCAAGCAGCGTTGTGGCCACGGTGGGCAGAGCGCCGAGCGCAACGGAGTAAAACAGATACCCCTTGGCGTATTCAAGCGAGGCCTGCTTCGCGCCCGCAAGCTTCAGTATAGGTTCGCTGAAAATGCCGACGGCAAGACCGAAAACGACCGCAGCGATCGCGCCGTACCAAAAGCAGAACGCGGATACCTGCGCCGCTTCGGAGCCTTTTTTCATACCGAGCTTGCGTGAAACGAGGCTTGCGCCTCCGATGCCGAAGAGGTTTGAAAGCGCGGTCAGAAGCAGGAACACAGCGCCCGCCACGGTCACTGCGGCGGTTTGGTCGGGATCGTTCAGCCTTCCAACGAAATAAGTGTCCGCAAGCGAATACAGAAGTGCGACGAGCTGGCTTGCTATCGCGGGAAGTATCTGGGCAAGCACGGCGCGGCGCACGGGCATGGTTTCAAAGATATCCTTTTTCGATCCCTTCAAAGCGAACATTCGGCAATACAAAAAATACGGGAAAAGCTTAACAATTCGTGTCCCCTATCATCCGAGAGGAACGGTCACTGTGAAGCCGTCCTCATTGTTGCCGGAAACCTCGTAACTATCGCAGCCGACAGGCACGGGGATCGCGGTTTCATCGCTTTCGGATGCGGGAACGAAGTAGATGAGATAGCCCGAATCGGGCAGAGCATCGATGCTTGCGACCGAAACCTCGGCACCGCCTTCGGTGATATCAAGGTGAAGCATGCCGCTTTCGACGGTGTAGACCTTGAGATGCTCGATATATTCCTCGTAGACCATATCGAGCGCGGTCACGGCATGGGCGTGGGGGCTGCCGAGATAGCGGAAATGCCAGGGCTCGTAGGCCACGCGGGTGGTCTCCTCAGAGCCCACGGGATAGCGCAGGATGAAGCCGTAGTCGGCGCAATGAGAGGTCACCCATTCGAATTTTTCATGCTCGATCAGCGGGATGCGCAGGCCGTCCTTGCTCATGGTGGAAAGATCGACGGCAAGGCCGGTGTGGTGCTCGCTTGCGCCGGGATCGGCAACGTAGATGCGCGCCATCTCCTCGCCGTGCTGCTTGACGTAGTCGTCGTAAAGCTCGCGCTGATACTGCTCGGTGCGGAACGCGCTCGTAACGAGCAGCCGATCGCCGCCCGTGGCCTCATAGAAGCCCTCGGCAAAGGCTTGCAGCGCGGAGTTCACCTCATTAAGCAGTGCAAGATCGGATTTGGCGAGCAGAAGCTCCTTCGATTTTTTAACTGGCTTAACCAGCTTCTCCGCATCGCCGGTGTGCGCGTACAAATGGTTGTAGTTCACAAGCACGTACTGCCCGCGGCCTATGTCCGAATTATCGAAAATAGCGGCATAGGTATACAAAGCGGGCGTAGGTTCGGCCGTGGGCACGGCGGAAGCGGCTTCCGAGTTCGCGCTGGGAGCGGGGGAGTCCACCTCCACTATATTGCCGGGCTTTACGGGATTATCGCCGGAGCACGCGGCAGTTAGAAAAAGCGCGAGCGCCGCCGAAGAAGCGGCCAGCGCGGCCGCTCCTTTTTTAATAATATTCATCATTTTTTTATTTGTGCATTTCATTTTAAATTTAACTGCTTATGCCTCCGCTATGTCATTAGACCTCATCGAGGGACACGATGCTTATTCTCTCATCCGAAACGCGGTAGATCCGATCGGCAAGCGCAAGCGCGCTGGTGCGGTGCGTGGAAATGATGCAGGTCTTGTTCGGATTGCGCGTAATAATGTTGTTTATTATCTTCTGCTCGGTATCGGCATCGAGGCTGCTGGTGGCCTCATCGAGCATCAGTATGGGCGCATCGCGCAGGATCGCGCGCGCTATGGCTATACGCTGAGCCTGACCCTCGCTGATGCCGTGTCCTCTTTCACCGATCATGCCTTCAAGCCCGCCCTTGTTTTCAACGAATTCCGTTGCGCAGGCGCATTCAAGGGCATGCATCATCTGCTCCTCGGTGGCATTCTCGTTTGTAACGCGAAGGTTGTCGGCTATCGTGCCGGAAACCATGGTATTGCCCTGCGGAACGTAGGAAAACAGCCTGCGGTGATCCGCTTCGAGTACATGCGCATAGCCCTTTGAATCTATGAATTCAGCCTTGCCCTTTTGCGGGGAAACAAGGCTCAAAAGCAGCCTTAACAGCGTGGTCTTGCCCTGACCGCTTGCGCCGATAACGGCGATTATCTCGCCGGGCTGCGCCAAAAAGTCGGCGGAGCTGAGGACGGTTTTTCCGTCGTCATAGCCGAAGTCCACGCCGCTGAGACGAACCGTAACGGGGGGCCTTGTGAGCTCGGTAAGCTCGCGCTCGGAGAGATAGTGCTTCTCCGAGGGGATCAGGAAGAATTCGCGCACACGCTTTGCGGAAACGGCGCTCTGCACCATCTGGGGGAGTATGCCAAGAAGCGAATTGAAGCCGCTGGTGACCTTCGATCTTTGGTTAAGGAAGAAGGTCATCGTGCCGTAGGTTATCTGGTTTGACCAAAGCAGAAACAGGCAGTAGCCAAACGCCGCATAGGAAACGAGATGCCCCACGACGGAGAGAAATATCTTGGAACGGATGGAGAACAAATTTGCATCGAGCGAAGCCGCCTTATGCTCCTCCTGCCTGTTTACAAAAAGCTTGGAAAAGGCTCTGGTCGCTCCAAGGCTCTTTACGGTGTCGTAGTTATGGAAGGTTTCGGATTCAAAGTTCAGAATGCTGCTCTGCTTTTCAAACACTAAGCGATTGTAGTAGCGTGATTTTTTCAGCAGGATGCTGCTTGCACCGGCAAGCAGAGGCGCGCCGAGCAGCGCGATCAACGCAACGCTTGCGTTGAAGTACAGCATCGCAACGAATGACGAAACGAAGGAATAAAACGTTACGATAACGGAAGGTATCCAGCTTATGGCGATGCTTGCTATTCGATTGGTGTCGTTGTTGAGTCGGTTTATTATATCACCCGTTTGATAGCCGCGCACATGCTGCCATTCGCCGTCGAGCAGCCTTTCGTATACCTCGGCGCGGATGTCATTGAAAACGCGCAGGCTGATCTTGGTGGATATCCTGGACTGGATGCTTGAAAACAGCATGCCGAGTATGGCGCTGACGACCATGGACACCGCAATGAATACGATATAATCGGTTTTTTTGCCGGTGACGATATCGACCGTGTATTTGCTGAGGATGGAGGATAAAAGACCCATCGTTGAGCCGATAACGCCGAATATGGTCTGCACCACGACGTACCAGCGGTATTTCTTTGTGTACTGAAATATCCACCGCCAATCCCTGATGGTTTCGCCGAGGGTGCCTTCCTTTTGCTTGATTATGATTTTTTTCAGTATGCCGGGCTTTTCCTTCGGTTTTTCGGAATGCTCGGGCGTGTCCTTTTTTTTCATAAGCGAATCCTCGTTAAACAAAATCAACCTTTATTATATACCATGGGAATGAAAAAATCAAATATACCATGGTAAATTCGGGCGAAAAGCCAATTGTAACTTTTAATGCCCTCCCTATATGAAAGAAGCGCCAGTTTGGTGGCCAAACCATCGAGGATTGTTAAATAATAATCGTTCATTCAGCGAAATGTAGTCCATATCTCTCTGTGATTGAACCTCATAATACCCGAACAAGTTGGGACGAATCGGCGTATCAATTTGTGTGATTTTGCTTGAACTTATCGCTTATACAAAGTATAAATGTGCATAATAGTTATTCGTTTTTATGCTGACATTTAATACGTCGTTATTATGTTGTTTAATGCATCAAGCATTGGGATAAAATTAGAAAAATCGATAGATTCATAATTCTTATATATATATTTAGAGAAAAAGGCCTTTCCGTAGAATTTGGATTCGTCAAAGTTATCTTTCCTGCAAAATGATTTTCCTCCTATCTCAGTTGATAGTGTATTCTCCGAAAATAAATCTTCTATTTCAGCCTCGGATTTACCTGAAACCAATTTATTCGTAATAATAAAGAGTTTTGAACCTTTTATAATATTTAAATACAAATTGTTTTGCAAGAACTCTTTATCAACTTCGCTTGTTGCGGGCTTTTGATTTAGGAACTTTTTGAGGGGTTTGTCTCGTTCAGTCTCATTATCAAAAATAAAAATTACGGGATGAATTTGACCGCTTGCGCAGATTCGATTAAAGAAGCTAAAAAGGCTCGTGCTGTTCGATTCGTCAATAAAACACTTTCTGAGTTCTGTCATAGCATCAGCTCCAGTCGGGCTAAAACCAAAAAAGTATTGTAAACGTTTTGAACGTTTAAGGAAGCGTACTTTGTATTCAAATCTACCATCAGCTTTTTTATTAATCAGAGATGGATACATTAAAAACATCTTCCTTAGTGCGGCTTTAATATAAAGTTCGTCGGATTTGCCCTCCGTAATAAGAGTAGGTTTATCTGCAGCATAGAAATATTTATAAAACAAGAACTTGCGATACTCTAGTTCCCTTCCACAGAGGTTCCTGTAATTGTGCCTGTTTCCGTCAATCCGATTGTTATAAAGTTCTATTTGATCGATAAATGCAAATCTTCCTTCTAATTGGTTAATGGTTCCTTCTTTCCCGTTTATAACAAACGATCCTTTTGAATAGAGATTGTGTGCCATAGCTTTGGTCTCTTTATAATACTCACGATTTATATTCAGCTTTTTATTAACAACTATGCCAGTTACGGTTTGACGTGAATTGCGAAAAACAGTTCGGGTTTTTGCTTCATTAATTGTGAAACCGGCTTTGCTTATTAGGACACTCAAATCTGAATAGAAACAAGTTTCAGCATCAACAAAACCTTTCCAGTTTGTTGAAAAAGTCAAATCATCCGCATATCTTGTATAATCAAGTTTATACTTTTTTGCTAGCCTCAGTATTCTGTAATCCAGGATTTGGCAAATTAAATTCGATATTATTGGCGAACACGGAGAACCCTGAGGCAGGCTACCATTGTGGCATGCAATCTGAGCAATAATCAGAGATACAGCATGCGGTAATTTGAAATGACGATTCTTTTCAAAGAATCCGACAACTCGTCCAAAATGGATAGAGGGAAAAAAGTCGTTTAAGTCAAAGCTAACCACTATGCGCTTATTGCGATGTATTGCTGCATTTGTAATTATCCCCTTTTTCTTTGTAAAGGCGTGAGAAACTGCAGAACGATTGAAGTCAGGTATGTTCTTGATATACCTCCAAAGCTCCATAGCAACAGCTGTTTGAACGCTCTTCAAACGTTTGTTTGGGGCGCTGATTTCACGTTCTCCTCCGCTCCGTTTGGGAATCGAAAACACATTATAGCAATTATCTGGTTTCAATACATAGAGAAGATAGGTAAGTGAACTCAGAGGAATTTTTAAAAGGTCTGCAAAATCATTTCGCGATTGTATTTCATTAAACTTTTTCATTGCTATAAGCTCCAAGAAAACGTGCGGCAACTCATTCCGCGCGCAGTCGAATCGCACCTCAATGCAATGCAATCCAATGCAATACCAGTAATGTGAAGGCGCTAGTCCTCCTACCGTTTTCGTCAATACTTGCGAGACACAAGTACAAAATCTTGCCGCACGTTTGAAATCGCAGGCCGATATCCTGCTTAACTATTATACACCAAAATAAGGTGTTTTTCAAGAATGTAAATTGCAGTTTTAACTGTCCACCACTTAAAAGCACAACAATTAGGCATCCTCCTAGGAGCACTCTTGAATAATCATTCAGTGCAGCCCCCTCTCGAGCTGCTTGTGAGTAAACCTGCCGATATCACTTCTTTGACTGGCATGAAATGGAGTATCACTTTATTGGCGTTTTCATTTTACCCATCTCCTGCGCGCTACACGGATGAGAGTAATAAACTTCGAACCTTCTGCTGCCGCTTAGCGATTTTTTCAGCCGTTTGTGATCCGTTATCGTAGGTTATCGTTTTGAACACTACTCGAAATCTTTCAATTCACAACTTTTGTTCATAGCCGACCTGCGGCAGAGCGACATTTCCGATTACCTAAATTCGGGCGAAAAGCAGGGACGGAGCCGTGCTGTTTCGCCCTTGCCTTCGATGTATGCGAAAAAGCCCGACCGCGGCGCATGGCGCGATCGGGCTTTGTATTATAGTTTGCCGCTCAAAAAATACTGCACAATGGCGGCGCATTCGCGCAGGTAATCGTTTAAAAGCGTGGGCTTGAACTCGCTTGCCGCGATGCCGAAGGCATCTATGTCGAGTTTTTTCGCTATCCGCTCCGAGCGGAAAACGTGGAATCGGTTCGTAACGAATGCGATCTCGTGCTCCGTGCCGCCGAGCGCTTTGTCGATAAGCGCCTTTGAAAAAAGGAAATTCTCCTCGGTGCTGGTGGCTTGAAGCTCCTCGATTATACTTTCCTCGGGAATGCCGCGGGCAACGAGCCATTTTTTCATGACCTCCGCCTCGGGATAGGCTTCGTCGTGTCCCTGCCCGCCGCTGACCACGATAACGGCATCGGGGTTTTCGCGGTGGTATTCGAGCGCACGCTCGAGCCTGAACGCAAGCTGAACGGACGGCGTGCTGCCGCGCACCGCCGCGCCCAGAACGATAACGGCATCCGCCTTTTTATCCTTAGGCATGGCAGCGTTTTTAAGGATAAGCACGGTGGTGAAAGAGAAAAGAAGCGCAAACAGCGCGTATGTGGAGATAAAGCCCCATTTTATTATTTTGCCGAAGGTCGAAGCCTCGAAAAAGCGAGTGATCGGCGTATAGAAAATGCCGAGAAGCACCAGCGGAGCGCCTATGACGATCGGCATCAGGATGCCGAGATTGAAGTTTCGCATGGTGGAGGCGATGATGCCCTCGAAAACGAGCGCAGCGCCGAAAATTATCAAAAATATGCGCAATACGATAGCAAACCCTTTCTTTTTAACTGTCACTTACAGAACCCTTTCTTAAATTTTATTTTACTTTACACGATCAAAAGAAAATCCTGAGAAATTCCGCAGGAATTTCTTCCTCAACTATTCACTATTCACTTTTTACCGTTTACCGGTTTTCCATAAGCCGCACCTCGAATTCATCGGGTGCGGAGCCTCGAAGCTCGTTCAGCACGACATCAACCTGCTCAAAGCCGTTTCGCAGCTTTTCCTCGTTGAGATGCTTTTTTATAAGCGCGATAACGGATGGATGCGCGCTGATGGAGATGCGATTCGCGCCTGAATCAAAGAGGCGGGCGAGTGCGCGGGCGCGAATGCGAAGGGCAACGGTCTCGGGAGTGCAGAGCCTGCCGCTGCCGCCGCAGAGGAAGCATTCCCGCTGCATGGAGGAGGAGAGGTTTTCGCGCAGCTTTTTGCGCGTTACTTCAACAAGGCCAAGCGTGGTCATGCCGTGCACAAGCGCGGTGGTGCGGTCGCTTTCAAGCGCCTCCTTAAGCGTTTTGACAACGGTCTGCTTATCCTCGGGGCTCTCAAGGTCGATAAAATCGATTATAACTATGCCGCCGATGTTGCGAAGCCGAAGCTGCCGCGCGATCTCCTTGGCCGCCTCGCAGTTGGTGGCGAGCGCCGTTGCGCGAAGGTCGCTTCGGCCGATATTCTTGCCCGAGTTCACGTCTATGCTCAAAAGCGCCTCGGTTTGATCGAGCACTATGTATGCGCCGCTCTTGAGCCAAACCCGCCTTGACAGCGCCTCGTCGATCTGCTTCTCTATTCCGAGC
Source organism: Clostridia bacterium (assembly GCA_017395105.1). Classification (GTDB taxonomy): domain Bacteria; phylum Bacillota; class Clostridia; order Christensenellales; family CAG-138; genus PeH17. The sequence continues at coordinate 74,608 of JAFPWD010000023.1, read as the reverse complement.
TGCTCGAAAAGATCGGGCGCGTTCTCGGCAAAATGCACCTTCTCGGCTGCGCCCGGCTCAAGCTCGTTTGCAAGCGCGAGTATCGAAAGATAGCGCTCCCTGTCGTTGACCGTAACGCGCGAAACGTCCGGCCTGAAAAGGTCGCGCAGCGTTCTCTCAACGAGCCCGTCCTCGCTGAAAAGGCATTTGGGAGCCGCGCTGATCTTAAAGGCGTTTTGAATGCCGCTCCACCTTGCCTTGAGCTGCTCAAGCTCCGAAATAATGTCCTCGTTCGGCCTTGCAGCGGCGGCGGTGCGAACGATAACGCCGAAGCCCTCGCCCTTGTTTTCGGCGATGAGCGTTCTGAGCCGTTCCCTATCCTCATCCGCCGTGATATGCTTGCTTATGCCGATAAGCTCCGAATCGGGGAACATAACGATCAGATGCCCCGAGAGCGATATGCGCGTGCTGACCCTTGCCGCCTTGCTGCCCTGCGCATCCTTGACGACCTGAACCATTATTTCCTGACCGACCTTGAGCGCGCTCCGGGGCTTTTTCCCTGCCCCGCTGCGCGTATCGGGAGCGCCCTTGCCGCCTTGCACTATATCCGCGCCGGGAGCGGCGGGGGAGTCCATATCGGCTATGCTGAAAAAGGCGTTCTTCTCGGCGCCGATATCGATAAAAGCCGCGCTCATTCCGGGCAGAACGGAGCATACCCTGCCGCGGTAGATGCTTCCGAGCAGGCTTTCGCGGCTCTGCTGCTCCGAGAAGATCTCAACCACCTTCCCGTTTTCAACGAGCACGGCGCGGGTGCGGTAAGGATTTGCGTCGATCGCTATGCGCTTATCGGTTTTTATCGGATAATCATTCATTTTTTAAGATCGGACCAGTCCATTTCGATTTTTTTGCGGTGAACGAGGCGGGAAAACGATGCTCCGAGCCTTGCTTCGAGCGCGCCGAAGAGAAGCTCCAGAGGAAGTCCGCCCTCGGCGGTCAATGCGCCCTTTATCGCAAGCTTCGCAGTATCGCCCGAAAACTCGGCAAGCTCCATTGAAATGAGCATCGGGCGTATATCCACGGGCTTGATGCCGCCCTTGGTCTTTTTATCCACAACGATTTCGCCGCCAAGAAGCGAGGATATCGCCTCTTCAAAAGCGGCTCTTTCCACGGGCTCGGCGAAGCTCAGCCGCGCTTCGTATTCGGCGCTTTGCATCAGCGTTGTGAGCGAAGCCTTGAATTCGCCCGCATCGACCGCGCTCGTTATCATAACGCCTTCGGGAAGCACGGCGTTCACGCGCTCGGTGAATTCCTCGGGCGAAACGGGCTCGGTCAGCATAACGTCGAAATACTCGCCGCCCGAAGTGAAGCCGACCGAGATGGCCGTGGCGAAGGAAAGCAGCGGGTGCGGATTGAAGCCCTTGGAATATGCAAGCGGCAGCCCCGCCCGCCTGAAGGCGCGCTGAAAAAGCCTCTGCATATCCAGATGCGAAACGAATTTAACGGGTTCAAACTTGGAAAACGCGGCTATCATCCTCATTTTGCTTCCTCCCCTGCCTTGTGCATCTCGCAGTGCGTGGTGCATTTTTTGCCGAAGCAGCCGTTGCATTTTTCGCGGCAGTCGGGTGTAACTATGCCCTCGAAGGCGCGCTCATGCTCCTTTTTAAGGTATTCCTGCGTAACGAGCGCGTCCATGTGTGCCCACGCAAGCGGCTCGTCGAGCGAGATAACGCGGTTTGCAAACATATCCACGGATAAGCCCTGCTCGGCATAGGCTTCGTCCCAGGCTTCCTTTTTGAAATGCTCGTCCCAGGAATCAAACCTTGCGCCGCGCTTGTATGCGCCTATCATGACCTCACCAAGGCGGCGGTCGCCGCGCGCATAGCAGGCCTCAAGGCGGCTCGTTTCGGAGAAATGGCAGTTGAACTCAACGCCTCGAATGCCCTTGAGTGCGGAGCGGAGCAGCGCCTGCCTTCTCAGAACCTCGTCCACGGTGATCTGAGGTTCCCATTGGAAGGGGGTGAAGGGCTTTGGAACGAAGGTCGAAGCGGAAACGGTGCATCTCAGCCCCTTGCCGCGCTTATCCTTGGGCATGGAGTAGAATTCGCGGCTGACCTTACGCGCAAGCTCGGCTATTCCGAGGATGTCCTCGTCCGTTTCGCCCGGAAGACCTATCATGAAATAGAGCTTAACGCCCTGCCAGCCCGCCTCGAAAGCATCCTTAACGGTGCGAAGAAGATCCTCCTCGCAAACGCCCTTGTTTATAACGTCCCTCATGCGCTGGGTTCCGGCCTCGGGCGCGAAGGTGAGGCCTGTTTTGCGAACGCCCTGCATCCTTTCAAGGTCGTCCTTCAAAAACGAATCGATGCGCAGCGAGGGGAAGGAAACCGAGATGCGATCCTTGGTGTATCTTTCAAGCACCGTGGGCACCATCTCGTGGATCTCGGTGTAATCGCCGCTTGAGAGCGAGAAGAGGGAAACCTCATCGTGCCCCGTGCTTTTAAGCTGACCGTCGCAATAGTCTATCAGCGTTTTCATGCGCCTTTCGCGTATCGGGCGGTAGATGAAGCCGGCCTGGCAGAAGCGGCAGCCGCGCGTGCAGCCTCGGAAAAGCTCCAGCGCAATGCGGTCGTGAACTATGCTCATATAGGGAACCACGAGATCGCCGGTGAACTCCGCCCTGTCAAGATCGCGCACTATGCGCCGCTCGATCGTGTCGGGCGCTTCGGGCTCTATCTTAATAAGCCTTGCAAACTGCCCGTTTTCATATTCGGCGCGGTAGAAAGCGGGAACGTATACGCCCGGTATGCGGCTCAGGCGAACGAGAGTTTCATGCTTGCCTGCGCCGGCTCTTTTTGCTTCGGCGTAAACGTCCATAAAGTCGTTCACGACCTCCTCGCCGTCGCCGAAGAAGAAAACATCTATGATATCGGCGATGGGCTCAGGATTGCAAACGCAGGGGCCGCCTGCAACTATGAGCGGATCGTCCTCGCCGCGCTCGCTCGATCTGAGCGGTATGTCCGAAAGCTCGAGCATGGTGAGGATATTAGTGTAGCACATCTCGTACAGAAGCGAGAAGCCGATAACATCGAATTCATCAAGCGCGCGCTTGGTTTCGATCGAGAAAAGCTTTTCGCCGCTTTCGCGTAAAAGCGCCTCCATATCCACCCACGGCGCATAGCAGCGCTCGCAGTAGGTGTCGGCGCGGTTGTTCAAAACATTGTAGATGATGCGCGAACCGAGATGGCTCATGCCTATCTCGTAGGTATCGGGGAAGCAGAGCGCGAAGCGATGGAGCCCTTCGCCCTCCTTGATGCGCATATTGAGCTCGCCGCCCATGTAGCGGGTCGGCTTTTCAACCTTTGATATCAGCGCGTTTATTCGCGCAAGCCTTGTTTCGGCAGAGTTTGCCGCCTGTTTATTCAAAACGAAGCTTTCCTTTCGGTGCGTATAATAATCCATCTTCCATTATAAACCCAAATCAAACTATTGGCAAGAACGAATATGCGGGCAAAAGCGTGAAAACGGCGGCGATATAAACCGCAGCCGTTTCAAACTCTGTATTCTTATGATGACAGTCCATGTGCAGAAAGAATGCGATGAACCAGCTCTCGGTGGCCAGAAAGACTTAACTCAAGCAACAGCCGTCTGTCACTCGCTTTCAACACTATTACTCGGGCGGAGCATTTGATGCTGAAAGCTGCTTGATCGTAGGTGTAGAACTCGCTTTTCTTAAATGCGGTTTTAAAAACAAAACCGTCATCCTTCAGAACAAACCACGCTGCCCGCCAGCGAATCATGAGCAGTATTCCCCACGGAAGTCCGATAACCATAAGAATTATATGCCAGGAGGAAACACCGCCTGTTTGAATCATATCGATAATAGGTCCGATTCCGAAAACCGTAATAAACAGCACTCCCAGCATCGTCATTGTGGGGGATTGCCTTACGGTATAATCGTTGGAAGCATCTAAAATATCTTCGTTCGTATACTGCTTTTTCTCTCTTTCGAGATATCGCAAATACGCTTTCCAAACAGCCTCACTCACATTCTTCTTTATAAAAGCATAGGAGAATTCCGAGCGATTCATATATATGCACTCGTTGGTTTGCTTTGGAATTACCATCAATCCCCTTGAGCCCAAGTTTGAGAATTTAGTCGTGTCGGCTTGCGTGGTTGAAAAACATGTCCAATAATGATTGTACAAATCACCCGTTGTTCCCAAATAACAAGGAAACACCGTTTTGCAATCACGCCATTGTATTGATGCAACTGTTTTTGAAAACAATCGCACTTCGATTCCGTAATCGGTAAGAAATACTCTTTGAAAGGTAGCTGCCAGAAGCGGTCTAAACCAAATTATGCCGCAAAGCGCAACGAAAACACCACTACCTGCAAGAAGTCCATTTGATGAAGTGCTTGGAAGTATAGCAAAGAGTATATCGCCGATGACTAAAAGCAGTGGTAGAACAATAAACACACCGATGAATATATCGGTATGATTAAGCGCAGCATATTTATGCTTTGCATTGAATAGCTCCTGTTCCATACTTATCTGCTCCCCAAGCTGATAATGTTTCGTTTCATCACGCGGCGGTATTGCCTTAGGTCTGTACTGCAGGCCTTACCCATTGCTTAGTTCAAATGCCCTCTGCAAAAAAGAAACCCGCGACAGCAAGGCGTTTTACTAACTGCCATAGGTATATTCTACCACGGTACCCTTGCTGCCGTCAATGAGTTTTACTATATCAAATTGAGCATTTAAGGATACCGTTTCGGCGGCTCGACTTCTGCCGAGTATGGAGTATGCGCCCGAAACGGCCCTGCCTTATGCGTTATGAAGCAAGCTGTTTGAGATATGCCCCACTTAGCGATGTTTCTAAGCGGGAAAACCGCTCCGTGCAAGAGGTATATTCTCAAAAACTATTGAAATTGGCGGAAAAAAGGAGTATAGTTATATTATACCAGTAAGGAGGTAGAAAATATGTGGAAAGAATTTAAGAAGTTCGCATTTAAGGGCAACGTCATGGATCTGGCAGTCGGTGTCATGATCGGCGGCGCTTTCGGTGCGATCGTAACCTCTCTGGTGAACGACATCTTCATGCCGCTCATCGGCCTCGTTTTCAAGGGTTCCGACCTTAACGAGAAGTATATCCTTCTCAAGGGCGTTGACGGCGTTGACCTCGCGGGCAAGACCGCGACCGAAGCAGCCGAGCTCGGCGCAAACGTGCTTACCTATGGCAAGTTCATCGGCGCTGTCATCAACTTCCTTATCATCGCCGTCATCATCTTCTTCGTTGTTAAGGCGATCAACAAGGTCGTTAAGAAGGAAGAGCCCAAGCCCGCCCGCAAGTGCCCCTACTGCAAGGGCGACATCGCAGACGATGCAACTCGCTGCCCGCATTGCACCAGCGAGCTTCCCGAGAATGCGTAATCGCGCATTCGGCATAACCGAATAGATTGTTGCTTTGGCGCATCGAAGCCTCTCGACTTGATGCGCCAAAATAATGATAAAACCAAAAATATCTTTAATCAAAGTACCCTAAGGAGACCACCATGCAGAAGATTCAAATGAAGACCCCCCTTGTAGAGATGGACGGCGACGAAATGACCAGGATCATCTGGAAGATGCTCAAGGACGAGCTCATTCTTCCCTTTGTTGATCTCAAGACCGAGTACTATGACCTTGGCCTCGTTAAGAGGGATGAGACCGACGACAAGATCACCGTTGAAGCTGCCGAAGCCTGCAAGAAGTACGGCGTTGGCGTTAAGTGCGCAACCATCACCCCCAACTCTCAGCGCATGACCGAGTACAACCTCAAGAGGATGTACAAGAGCCCCAACGGCACCATTCGCGCCATTCTCGACGGCACCGTTTTCCGCGCTCCCATCACCATGGACTGCCTCAAGCCCTCCGTCAGGAGCTGGAACAAGCCCATCACCATCGCCCGTCATGCTTACGGCGATATCTACAAGTGCCAGGAATACCGCGTACCCGGCCCCGGCAAAGCCGAGATCAAGTTCACCGATAAGGACGGCAACGTGACCTTCGATGAGACCGTGTTCGATTTCGACTGCCCCGGCGTTCTCATGGGCACCTACAATAAGGACGACTCCATCGAGAGCTTCGCGAACGCCTGCTTCCAGTACGCTATCTCCACCAAGCAGGATCTGTGGTTCTCCACCAAGGATACCATCTCCAAGAAGTATGACCACACCTTCAAGGATATCTTCCAGAAGATCTACGACGAGAAGTATAAGGCTGAATTCGAGAAGCTCGGCCTCGAGTACTTCTACACCCTGATCGATGATGCGGTTGCCCGCGTTATCCGCTCCAACGGCGGCTTCATCTGGGCGCTCAAGAACTACGACGGCGACGTTATGAGCGACATGGTCGCAACCGCCTTCGGCAGCCTCGCGATGATGACCAGCGTTCTGGTTTCGCCCGACGGCAACTACGAGTACGAGGCCGCACACGGCACCGTTACCAAGCATTACTACAAGCACCTTGAGGGCGAGTCCACCTCCACCAACTCCATGGCCACCATCTTCGCATGGAGCGGCGCGCTTCGCAAGAGGGGCGAGCTGGACGAGATCCCCGAGCTGGTTGACTTTGCAAACAAGCTCGAGCAGGCTTCGCTTGAGACCATCTCCTCCGGCTTCATGACCAAGGACCTTGCGCTTCTTGCCGATATGGACAAGAAAACCGTTTGCACCACCGACGGCTTCATCAAGAAGATTCGCGAGAGGCTTGAGATGCTGCTTGCATAAGGCTCTTGTAAATTAAGAATTTCGGAGACAACTATGACTCTTATTGAACAGTGGCGCAAGCTTGCCGAGGGCTCCGATGAGGATTCTGCGGTAAGAGCGTTCTGGAACGAATACTTTGCTTCGGAAACCGAGGCGTATAAAAAAATTCTTTCCGACACTTCGGTTCGCTACGCGGGCAAGGCGGGCGAGCTTGCCGAGGGCTTCGGTATGAGCGAAGCTACCTTCGGCGGCTTTCTTGACGGCATCAACACCAGCCTGAAGGCGGAGCTTGACATAGATTCCATCGAGGCCGATACCGAGATCGCGCTCGATATCGATTTTGAAAAGCTCTACTTCAACATGCATGAGGCGAAGGCGGACTGGCTCTATGGTCTCAAGGAGTGGGATAAGGTGCTTACCGAGGAAAAGCGCAGGGAGATAACCAAGGCCTGGCGCGTTTCCAAGCAGTTTATCAATGCCGAGGCCAAGGTCGGCCCCAACGATCCCTGCCCCTGCGGCAGCGGAAAGAAATTTAAGAAGTGCTGCGGCAGAACCGCAGACTGATAAGCTGTATTATTTATTACGAGCGTTAGTCCTGCCCGGCCTAAAACCGGGCAGGACTTCGTGTTATCACAGTATTATAAAATAGCGGAATGTATCCGCTTGGGAGTTCGTTTGACAAACTATATTCATTTTTCAAAATCATACGACGGCTACACCAACCTTGCTGCAGACGGTCTGTTTTTGGACACCTTGCAGAAGGGCGATATCATGCTCTATATGTATGTGAACGAAAACGCCGTCATAATCGGGAGAAACCAGAACGCATGGCGCGAGTGCAACCTTATGAGCATGGAGCGTGACGGCGTTCAGCTTGTTCGCAGGCACACAGGGGGCGGCGCGGTATTCCACGATAAGGGAAACCTGAACTTTTCGTTCATAATGGCTGAGAAGGATTACGATCTTCAAAGGCAGTTCAAGGTCGTTATGAACGCGATGAAAAAGCTTGGGCTTGAGCCGGAGCTTTCGGGCAGAAACGATATTCTTGTGGAGGGCAAGAAGTTTTCGGGCAATGCCTACGCTCTTGCCAAGGGCAACAGAGCGCATCACGGCACCATCCTTGTGAACACCGACCTTACGCGCCTTTCAAATTACCTCAACGTTTCAAAGGCCAAGCTCGCAGCCAAGGGCATTGAGAGCGTTCAATCGAGGGTATGCAATCTTGCCGATTTCATTCCCGGGCTTGAGGTAAAAAGGGTGGCGGAGCTGCTCGTGGAGAGCTTTATCGAGGAATACGGCGAGGCTCGGGAGTATCCCATGACAGACACCGTGCTTTCCAATATCGAGTACCGCAGGGATCAGCAGATATCATGGGAATGGCGCTTCGGCAAAACACCCGAATGCGAGAATTTCGTTGAGCAGCGCTTTTCCTTCGGCGAGATGCAGATGCATTTCACGATCAAAAACGGCAGGATCGCAAAGCTTATGCTGTATTCCGACAGCATTGACACCACGCTCGTTTCCAGGCTTACCTACGTGCTAAAGGGCTGCAAATTCGAGAGTAATGCGCTTCGCGAGGCTTTTCTTAAAATAGACAACAAGGAAGTTGGAAGAGAGATCGTGGATTTCATGGAAAACAGAGGCCAGCTTGCAAATCCCGAATAATCGCTGAGAAACCGCTCCGCTTCGGGCGAGAACACGGATTTTTCTTCAATATTTTGGCCATGACAAAAGACGCCGCGCGTCTTTTTGTCGTTTTGGTGACAGAAGTCCTAAAAAGTCATAATTTGTGTGTTGAGAAAAATCGAAATTTGAGTTATAATTTATCCACAAAGATGGCGGAGGCGAGCGTCCCCGCTCCCGTATGGATAAAGAAAGGACTCAATATGAAAACTGCACTCTATAAAAACATTCCTGTTATACCGCTGCGCGGGCTTGTGGTGCTCCCGTATTCGGCGATGAGCTTCGATGTTGGCAGGGAGAAGAGCGTGCTCGCGGCTAAGGCTGCGATGGAGGGGGACGGGCTGGTTATGCTCACCTCTCAGCACGATGCCAAGCAGCTCGAAGCAACCAAGAACAATATCTATACCTGCGGCTGTCTCTGCCGCATCAAGGGCAGCGAAAAGCTCGAGGGAGGCTCGCTTCGAGTGCTCGTTTCGGGTCAGAGCCGCGCGAAGATAACCGCCTTCATCGAAAACGATGCCTACCTCTGCGCGGAGATCGAAAGCTATGAAAACGAGGCACCGAGCGCGGCGGAATCGCTCAGCGCTCTGCGCGAGCTGATCGAGGAGAAATGCGAGCAGTACGTTTCGATGATCGGCAACGCACAGCTTAAAACCACACTGTCCTTCATTGGAAGAAGCGCGAACGACGTTGAATACGCCTACCGCGTTGCAAACGTGTTTCTGCTCGATCCTGCGGATCGACAGGCGATGCTCGAAACGGAAAGCTATACCGAGCGCGCGATAGAGCTTGTGAATATGCTCGGGCGCGAAGCCGAGGCGATCAAGATAAAGCAGCTTATCGACAGCAACGTTAAGCAGCAGATCGATAAAAACCAGCGCGAATACTATCTGCGCGAGCAGATGAAGGCCGTGCGAAAGGAGCTTGGGGAGGACGAGCAGTCCGAGGCCGACGATTTCCGCCGCCGTCTCAGCGAAAAAGCCTTCCCCGATGAGATTCGCAAGAAGCTTGAAAAGGAGATAGAGCGCTTTGCGATGCTCCCCTCAAGCTCGCATGAAACGCCCTCGATGCGCACCTATATCGACACGCTTTTGAGCCTGCCGTTCACAGAGATGAGCGAGGATGATCTCGATATCGAGCATGCCCGCAAGGTGCTCGACGAGGATCATTACGGGCTTGAAAAGGTCAAGGAAAGGATACTCGAGTTCATCGCCGTTGCAAAGCTCACCGGCAAGGTGAACGGGCAGATAATCTGCTTCGTGGGCCCTCCGGGCGTGGGCAAAACCTCCATTTCGTCATCAATAGCAAGGGCGCTCGGCAGGGAATTTGTTCGCATGAGCCTTGGCGGCATTCACGACGAGGCGGAGATACGCGGCCACAGGCGCACCTATATCGGCGCGATGCCCGGAAGGATAATCGCCGCGATGCGACAGGCGCAGACCGTGAATCCGGTGCTCCTTTTCGATGAGATCGATAAGCTCGGAGCGGATTCCTTCCACGGCGACCCGGCCGCAGCCATGCTCGAGGTGCTCGACAGCGCGCAGAATTTCGAATTCCGCGATCATTTTCTTGAGATGCCCTACGATCTTTCCAAGGTGCTGTTCATCACCACCGCGAATGATAAATCGGGCATTCCGCGCCCGCTGCTCGATCGCATGGAGATAATCGAGGTGCCGAGCTATCTCGCAAACGAGAAGGTCGAGATCGCGCTGCGCCATCTCGTGCCGCGCCAGCTCGAGAAAAACGGCTTTAAAAAGAGTATGCTGAGCGTTCCGCGCGAGAGCGTTTCCGATATTATAAACGGCTACACCCGCGAGGCGGGCGTTCGCAGCCTTGAAAGATGCATCGCCACGGTCTGCCGCAAGGCGGCGGTGGATATCGCAGGCGGCAAAAAGCGCGTTACCGTGAGCAGGAAAAAGGTTGAGGAATATCTCGGCGCTCCGAGATTCACATACGATCCCGCAGATAAGGAGCCGCAGGTCGGGCTTGTGAACGGGCTTGCGTGGACGAGCGTTGGCGGCGAGATGCTGACGGTTGAGGTCGCCGTGCTTCCCGGAACCGGCAAGGTTCAGCTCACGGGTCAGCTCGGAAGCGTTATGCAGGAGAGCGCACAGGCGGCGATAACCTGCATCCGCGAAAGGGCGCAGCAGCTCGAGCTTGAGAGCGACTTCTACGGCAAAACGGATATCCATATTCATCTTCCCGAGGGCGCGATCCCCAAGGACGGCCCATCGGCGGGCATAACGATGTTTACCGCTGTAACAAGTGCGCTGACGGGTATCCCCGTTCGCGCGGGGCTTGCGATGACGGGCGAGATAACGCTTCGCGGCAGGGTGCTGCCGATCGGCGGATTGAGGGAGAAGCTGCTTGCGGCGGTTCGCGCGGGGATAGATACCGTGCTCATTCCCGAAAAGAACCGCAAGGACCTTCGCGATGTGCCGCAGGATATCCTCGATGCGCTGAATATCATCTATGTTGACAACGCGGACGAGGTGCTTGAGCACGCGCTCACAGCTCGCCCCGAAAAGCGCATCGTTATAGACCCTTCGCCCGTTGCGGCGGGCGCGCCCGCATGATGCCGTAATTTGGCAAAAATACAAATATTAACCTGAATAAGCCCTTCGTGATCGAGCAAACTAAGCTTGCAGGCAAAAACGCCGGCAAAACTCATCACGGAGGGCATTATTATGCACACAAACGGCAATGGTCGGGGCGCGAACACCGACAGGTTTTTCAGCGGCCAAAACAACCCCAATATGAACGGCTGCAATAACGGCAGCCCGTATTGGAACGGATGCAACGATCAAAGCGGCTCGGATCGGAGCTGCTGCGAAAGCGGCGCATCGAGTGCTCGCTGGAACACCGAGGCGGCGAGCGCCCCGATAGACACCACGGATCTTTCGATCATTCAGGATGAGATGCATACCGAGGCTCTGCTATACAAGAAATGCTCGGTCTACGCAAACTATTTCAGCGACCCTCAGCTCAAGAGCATGGCCAACACCGCTGCGGAGCATCATCGCAGGCATTTTGAACAGCTCCACAGTTATCTCAATTCTTCAAAATAAGGGGAGGAAAGAACTATGCAGAATTCATCCATGACCGAACAGGAGCTGCTCACGGATCTTCTTCAGTCCGAAAGAGCGGCAGTCAAGCAATATGCGGAAAGCTGCACCGAATCCGGCTGCATGAACCTTCGCAGCCTGCTCATCAACTGCATGAGCGAGGTTTCCGAGGATCAGTTCGCCGTTTTCGAGCAGATGAAGCAGCGCAATCTCTATAAGACCACGCCCGCACAGCAGCAGGAGATACAGACCGCGAAGCAGGATATGACCAAGCTTCAGCAGCAGACCTGGTGATGCGGGAAGGGTTTCCTTCATACGGATAAAATAGAGCGAAGGGAGCGGCGAAAAGCCGTTCCTTTTGTTTTGGGAAAAGTGCACAGGAAAGCATTGACTAAATGGCGGTTTGATTGTATTATTGTATACAGGAAATAAAATGCGAAGGAGGGTGCCATGCCGCTTATCATAGTCAGAAACGATATAACCAAGATGAAGGTGGATGCGATAGTGAACGCCGCAAACAAGTCCCTGCTCGGCGGTGGGGGAGTGGACGGCGCGATCCACCGCGCGGCGGGGCCGAGGCTGCTTGAGGAATGCCGAAGGCTCGGCGGCTGCGAAACGGGCGAAGCCAAGATCACGCGCGGCTATGAGCTGACCGCAAAATTCGTTATCCACGCCGTTGGCCCTATATGGCGCGGGGGCTTTTTCGGCGAAAAAGAAAAGCTTGCATCATGTTATAGAAATTCACTAAAAATTGCGGAGGAAAACGGGCTTGAAAGCATCGCTTTTCCGCTGATATCCTCGGGGGTTTACGGCTATCCGAAGGAAAAAGCCTTGCGCGTTGCCGAGGATACGATTCGCGATTACCTCGCCAAAACCGAAGCGGATATGACGGTATATCTGGTCATTTTCGACCGCGCGGCGCTCGATATCGGCAAAAAGCGCTTCAAGGAGATAGAGGAGTTCATCGGCGACCGCTACGCAAAAGCGCACGGCGACAGCGCGAGCTATTTTGCGAAAAGGCGGGAGAGTCTGAATAGACCCGAATATTCGTATTCCATGGATAATGCGCTGCTTGACACAGCGTATCGGGAGGATGAGTGCCGCGACGAGGAAGCGAGCGCAAGCATCGCGCCCAATGCCGAAGCCGCCTTTGACTCGGCGGGCGCTGCACCCACCCCCGCGAAGCCGAAAGCATCTGCAAATGCCAAACCCTCGGGAGCTGCGCCGAGCATCTCCAATATCGGTAGAACGATCGACGAACTGCTGGACGAGAGCTTTTCCGATATGCTGCTGCGCAAGATAGACGAGTGCGGCATGACGGATTCGGAGTGCTACAAAAAGGCGAATATCGACCGCAAGCTCTTTTCAAAGATCCGCTCGGACAGGCTCTATAAGCCGAGCAAGCCGACCGTCATCGCCTTCGCGATCGCGCTGGAGCTTTCGCTCGATGAAACGAGCAATATGCTGATGAAGGCGGGATTTGCGCTTTCGCACTCAAATAAATTCGATCTCATAATAGAATACTTCATCAAGCACGGCGTTTACGATGTTTTCGAGATAAACGAGGCGCTGTTCGTGTTTGATCAGCAATTATTGGGTGCGTGACCGCTCACCGCTTATCGCCGAAGGCGTTTTAGCTCGGCGAAAGGCGAATTTAGCTGCGCTGAAAGCGCAATTTAGCTTGCCGCAGGCAAATTTCGCTCGCCGTTAGGCGGATTTAGCCAAATTGAAAGCCTGCGGTTTTCGGCTTGATCCGGGAAGCTCAAAAGAAACTGATGATAAATGGCGGAAAAAATGAAGAATATCAAACTCAAACCCTACACCGAATACAACGAAGCCGAGATACTTGCGCTCTATTCAAGCGTGGGCTGGACGGCGTACACGGCTGAACCCGAAAAGCTGCGGCTCGGCTATGAAAATTCGCTCTTTACCCTCGGCGCATACGAAGATGAAAAGCTCGTGGGGCTGATCCGCACCGTGGGCGATGGGCAAACGATAGTTTTTATACAGGATATTTTGGTTTTTCCCGAGCATCAGCGGCGGGGGATAGGCTCGCTGCTTTTGCAATCGATACTCGAAAGGTATGCTCATGTGCGCCAGATCGAGCTTGCGACCGACGATACCGAAAAAACCATATCATTCTATAAAAGCCTCGGCTTTGCGCCGATGGCGGAGCTTGGCTGCTGCGGCTTTATGCGGCTGAAGTATTGAATTCAGCTCTAAAACAAGTGAAAAAATCTAAGTATTCCTTTTCGGATTATCCGTAAGCCCGAGCAGATAATCCACCGAAACGCCGTAAAAATTGGAAAGCTCTATCAAAACATACGTGGGAATATCTATATCCCCGCGCTCATAATTGCTGTATACCCGCTGACTGCAAGAGAGCATTTTCGCGACCTGAACCTGCGTTAGGTCGTGATCCTCTCTTAAATCGCGAAGTCGTTTGTAGTGAACCTTCTTTATCATCAAATATATTATAAGCGAATGGTTCGCTAAACTTGCGCTTTAGCGGAAAATTCGCTATAATAGTTTTAGTGAGTGATTCGCAGAATACGATGAAGGAGAAAGAACATGTTTTGCTCAAAATGCGGAGCTCAGTTAGTAAAGGATGCGGTATACTGCACGGAGTGCGGAAACAAAGTCGGAGCAGATATGAGCGTACAAAGCAATGAAGCATACGATTGTGATACGGAAGTTGATAATTTCACTCACAATGTCAAATCTGTATCGACGGATGACTCAAAGGGCGAACCGCTCGCATATATAATCGCTCTTTTTGCATTTGCACTTGTTGCCATAGCTTTTTTCTTGCCGTTTATGACTATAAAAGCATGGGGCTATGATTTGATGCAGGTGAACTTATATGAAGCGTACATTGCCGGCGCGACCGGTGCTGATGTTCTTGTACCGATCGGGCTTGGAATAGTATATGTTTTGATTTTTTTCAAGGAAAGAACGCTCCGCATTATAGCGGGTATTATCGCGATACTATGCATTGGACATCCTCTTTATGAATATATTGAAACATCTGAAAAAATGAGCGCACAACTTGAAATAGGCGGCATACTTTATCTGATCGCCGGAATAGCTTTGATTGTAGCTTGTTTTATACCAATTAAAGCGAATACGGAAGAGAAGTAAACCAAAGAAAACAAAAGCAGTCGACGTGTTCACAACCGACTGCTTTTTTGTCGCCTCCCAAGCGACCTACTACCTCCGCTGCTTTGTTATAATGCAGTCACAGGGTGAGGAAAGCCCCGCAGGATTGGCAAGAGCCCACGGCGGGCAAGCCTCACAGATAAAACAAAGTATCGGAGGACACAACCATGAAAAAGAACCTTACAGAGATCGTATTCATCCTTGACCGCAGCGGCTCGATGAGCGGCCTTGAAGCGGACACCATCGGCGGCTTCAACTCCATGATCGCCAAGCAGAGCAAGGAGGAGGGCGAAGCCATCGTTTCCACGGTGCTGTTTGACGGCGTGAGCGAGGTGCTGCACGACCGTGTGCCGCTCGACAAGATCGAGAAGATGACCGAGAAGGACTACTTCGTTCGCGGCTGCACCGCGCTTCTTGATGCGATCGGCGGAGCGGTGCATCACATTTCAAACGTGCATAAGTACATCCGCGAGGAGGACGTGCCGGAGCACACGATGTTCATCATCACCACGGACGGCATGGAGAACGCCAGCCGCGAGTACAGCTCCGATAAGGTGAAGAAGCTTATCGAGGAGAAAAAGGAAAAGGGCTGGGAGTTCATCTTCCTCGGCGCGAATATCGACGCCATCGAAACCGCCAAGCATTTCGGCATTTCTGAGGATCGCGCGGTCAACTACCACAGCGACTCCGCCGGAACCGCGCTCAATTTCTCGGTCATGAGCGAGGCCATCTCCACCGTTCGCAAGAGCAAGAGCCTTGGTAGGGCGTGGAAGGAGAGCATCGAGGCGGATTACGACAGCAGGAAGAAAAACTAATGATTCGGAACAGCGCTTTGAGCCGATACGCTCGGCTTGAAGCGGCAAATTCAAAGTGCCGTGCGCGAGAGTGTACGGCTCTTTTGCATCTTGTTCCGAATAACCGTGCAGCTTGTTTCAAAGAGGTTGTTTTCTCGCTGCGCTATGCCTTCCCCTTGAGGGGAAGGTGGCTGAGGCGGAGCAAAATGCCCCCGCGGCGAGCGGCGAATGAGGTGGAAACCTGCACAAATCCCGCAAGGGATTTGAAACAGATCGGAAAACGGCGCAAGCAGCTTGCCCAACCGCTGCAAGTTTTTATCACAAGCGATCCGAAAATGCTCGCTGCGCTGCGCATTTTTCGTGCCACCTCATCAGTCAGTTTCGCTGACAGCTTCTCCTCGAGGAGAAGCCTTGGGGCGAAGCCCCCCGCTAAAAGTCACGAATAGAACGTGCCGTGCGCGAGAGTGTACGGCTCTTTTGCATCTTGTTCCGAATAACCGTGCAGCTTGTTTCAAAACGGTTGTTTTCTCGTTTCTTTTCTGTTATCATGCTTTCCGAGAGGGAAAGGAGGTGCGCCATGAGGTTTCGTTTATCGGTCTCCGATGAAATGCGCGAAGAGATAACGGCGTTTCTATTGGAGCGCGGGATCGAGCTTGCGGACGATGCGCCCTATGTCATAACCGAAGCGCAGAGATATCCGTCGTTCATATCCGTGCGAAACGGGGAGCGGGAGAGTATGCGCCTTGCTGCGGACGAGATAGTTTGCATAGAGGCATTCGGAAAGGATATAGAGGTGCATACCGAGCGCCGCACATATCTTGCGCAGGAGCGCATATACAGGCTTGAGGAGCTGCTCGATCCGAAGGAGTTTATAAGGATAAGTAAATCCGTGATAATCTCCAAAAAGCATGTTAAAAAGATACGTCCAGCGCTGTCCATGAAATTTGTTTTAACGCTTTCGGACGGAAGGCTTGTGGACGTTACGCGGAGCTATTACAGCGAGTTTAAAAGATTTTTCGGTTTTTAAAGGAGGAGAGAGAAATGGAAGTATATTCGCTAACCATACTGCCTGTGCTTATTCTGGCGGTGGGCATCATCGTTATCAGCATTATTCTATACAACAGGTGGCTCGATAGGATAGCAAGGGGCGAGCAGCGCGACGCGCACAGCAATATGCCCGAGCCGCGCACAATGGCGAGCCTTATCTATAAGGTGACTATGTTCGTGCTTGTGCTGCTGATGTTTTTAAACACAAGCTCGCTGAAAACGCAGCTTGATTTCCTGAAAAGCGCCATGGACAGCAGAATGCACGATCTGAGCACCGAGATCAATGTGCTTAGAAGCCGACTTGAGGAAGAGGAGAAGCGCGTTTTTGATTTCCAATGGGAGGTTAAGGATGCGGATCTTGAAACCGGAACCGCAACGGTTCAGCTCAGCGCATTTTTGAAGGAATACACCTCCGAAACGAGCGGCTTCTTCAGTGTTGGCGGCAGGAGCGTTCCGCTCACGGTGCGCGAGGACGGCGCTTTGATCGGCGAATTCAGCGAAAATATTTTCGCGGATTTAGGCGAGGTGAAGCTCGTTATAAAGGAAGGCGAGAGATCGACCGCAGAAAATTTGGATTGGATGGGGACACTATATGAGAGTGTTCTGCCCGTGCCGAATCTTCATACAAATGAGCTTGAGATAAGAAACGGAAGGATCATCGGCGGCACATACGACCTTGCTGTTTCGCCCGTATTCTATGATGATATCGAAAGGGTAAACGCCGTCTATATCACGGGAGGAAAAGAGGTCCGATCCGCGGATATAACCGAAAAGGTGCTGAAGAAGGAATACATTTCGATCGATACGGACATCAAGACCGAGGATTATCTGATACTGCGCGTGGACCTGTATACAAAGAGCGGATTTGCGGTAAAAGAATGGATCTGTTTGGATCATACCGTGCCGTACGCTGAAGACGATCTTTATTGGATGAAGGGTGGCCACAGGCGGGTTTTCGATCAAAACGGAGCTCTGCTCTACACAACGGACGGTGCGGGCTTTCTGAGCATTTGGGGAGACTAAAAGAATTTATGATAACGAAAAGCGGCGGCTTCAATTTCGAAGCGGCCGCTTTTTGTTAAAGCCGTTTTATCCCAAGCCAATACATTTTTCCGTCCTCGCCCCTCGCCCTTCGGATATTGGAAAACGGCGATAGCTCGTTCGGCGGGAATCGCCCCTCGCGGGGAACGGCGGCAACGGAGTACAGCCGCCCTCGGTGTTTGACCTTGCCCGAAAGCGCCGCTTCGCCCGCCTTTTTTCGCCAGCTTGAGTTTGGAAAAAGCGCGGGGAAGGGGTTTTTGACCGCCTCGCTGTCGGGCATATACGGCTCGACTTCGGGCGAAGCGGAGGGCGGGGGCTTATCCTCGGATGCGGGCGCACCGTCGAATAGAAAAGCATCCGCATCCCCCGCGCCGAAGAGCGCCTTGGCCTGGCTCAGGATTCGCCTTGTGACGGGCGAAACGCTCGGGCTTTGTTCGCTTTGCGCAGCTTCGGGCTTCGGCAATTCCTCCGCTTTCCCGTTCGGTTTGCTTGGTGCGGTAACTTCGCCGCGCCTCTGCGCCCCCTGCGGCTCTGCGGCGCCGCCATTTTGGGAAAGCTCTAAGCGAAGCTTCACTCTCGCCCGCTCAAGCAGGGTTTCGCTCATGCCGCTTGCACCCTCGGCGAGGATCGCATTTCCGCCCGTTATGAATATGCCGCGAACGCCGTCGATATTCGCGCCGCCCGCTCCGTTTGCGATCTCCGCGCGCACCAAGCGAAGGCTTCCGTTTGCATCGGGCGCAATGAGAAATGCGCCAAGGCTTCCCGCCGAGTCGCCCGAGATATTTTGCCGCATTTTCAGAGTGAATTCGGTTCTGCCTCCTGTTGAATTGAGCACGGCGGAGCCGCTGAGCTTGCCGTGCAGCGCTATAAGCCTTATCATAAAAAAACGCCCTCCGTCCGTATCATACTATGCCGGATGGAGGGCTTTGTTTCGTGATAGAGTTTATTCCATTTCTTTTTTGAGATAGTCCGTAAGCTCCGCGTAGCCGCCGTGCGCAAAGCGGGAGATATCCTCATTTGCCTTGTTGATAAGGCAATCGGTGAGCAGGAAAACGCGCATACCGAGCTTTTCGGCTATCATATCCTCGCCAACGTCGTTTCCGACCATAACGCAATCCTGCGGCTCAAGCTCAAGGCGGCGCAGTATCTCTGCGTAGTACTCGGGATTGGGCTTGCAGCAGCCGATGGTCTCATAGGTCGTGTAGAATTCAAAATCCTCGGGCTCAAGCCCCGCCCAGCCGATCCTCGCACGGGTCGCAACATCGGGGAAGATGGGGTTGGTCGCAAGCACGATGCGAATTCCCGCATCCTTCAAAAAACGAACCGTTTTGGCGGCGTTTTCATCATAGCCGCAGAAGCTTTTTGCGTTTAAAAATTCGACAGCGTAGAATTCATCGAAGATGGGCGCATCCGACAGCACGCGCTCGCCGCAGGTATTCGCGAAATCCGCCCAAAACGCCTCCTCATTGGTGCGCGAGCCGTCGTTTTTGACCATCGCGGCGGTGCCGTGCCAGATCGCTTTTATAAGCGACTCGGGCTCGTAGCCGTGCGGCGCAAGCTTTTTAACAAGGAATTTGAAATAACCGTTTGTGAATTCATCCTGATCCATCGGCAGAAGCGTGCCGTCAAGATCGAATAATATCGCTTTTATCATTAAGAGCGCTCCTTTTTCTTTTGCAAAATTACAATTTATACCATATTTTCCGCTTGAAACGATGCGGATGCACCCAATGATTATAACCCATCGCTCGCTTCAATACAACAGGGCGGTGCGAAAAAGAGGGAATTTTCAGCTATGCGCCGCCATATAATTGGGAAAAACGACGAAGGGCGGCGAAAGCATGGCGAACACGACCTATACGGAGCTTAAACAGAAGGAGATAATCAACATTTGCGACGGGGCGCGGCTTGGGTATATCTGCGATCTGGAGCTGGACGACTGCACGGGCACGATCTGTTCGATAGTCGTTCCCGGGCCGCCGAGGATGCTCGGGCTAATCAAAAACGCCGAGGAGCTGGTTATCCCGTACTGCAAGATACAGAAGATAGGGGACGACGTGATACTCGTTGACCTTGCGGACTTAAAGCGCATAGACTGAACTCGATCTGCTTTTTACTATTGAAAAAATGCCTCTTTGATGGTATCATCTATGTATGATAGTTTTCAGGAGGCAATATGGCATTAAAGGGAATATTCAAGCGCGGAGAGCCAAAGCTTGAAAAGAGCTTGGACAGAAGCATAAATTCTAAGTATATCGACGTTTTGGACGGTATCCGCGCGATAAGCGTTATAATCGTTCTTATCTTCCATTTCTGGCAGCAGACATGGATCTTTCCAACGATCAAAACGCCGTTTCTTGCGTTCATCGGGCTGAAGCAGCTTGATTTCACGCCGATAGCCCGCGTTGGCTATCTTTTTGTGGATATGATGGTGCTTCTGAGCGGCTTTCTTCTGTTTTTGCCGCTGATGAGGCATATCGTTATGGGCGAAAGCCTTGCAAGCTGGAAGGACTACGCGAGGCGGCGCGTTGCGCGCATCGTGCCGAGCTATCTTTTTGCGGTGCTGGTGCTGTTTTTCTTCGTTGCGCTGCCCGGAAAGCTGTACGCGAACACGGGCGATGCTATACGCGATCTTGTTACGCACCTCACCTTCACGCAAACGCTTTTTTATAAAACCTATATCGCAACGAGGCTTGACGTTGTGCTTTGGACGGTGGCTATTGAGGTTTGGTTCTATATCCTCTTCCCGTTCATAGCAACGCTGCTTCGCACCGATAAAAAGCTTGAGAGCAAGAAGGCGAAGACTGTTTCGTTTATCTGCATAGGCATAGCTTTCGTTCTGTTCCACGGCATCTCGATTTGGTGGGAGCAGGCGTATGTGCTCAAAAAGGGCATAAATGTTTCAATGTATATAAACCAGCTTCCCGCGTTCATGGGAACCTACGCAAACGGTATGCTCGCATCGCTCATATTCGTGCTGATAGCGAAACACGCCGACAGAAGCTGCGGAATGGCGATAATCTGCACGGTGCTCTCCATATTGAGCATAGTTTATATAGTTTCGATGATAAACGAATGCGCAAAGCTTCAGCCTGCACCCGCGCAGCTTTGGCAGGTATCCGAGAGGGCGAGGCTGACGGCGGCGTTCTCGGTGTTCATCCTATCAACGGCGCTTGCGGCGAAATGGTATCGCTTCATCTTTTCAAACCGCCTTATGCGCTTCCTCGCGGGCATTTCCTATAACCTTTATATATGGCATCAATGGCTTGCGGTGCAGCTCAAATCCGTTTGGCGCATACCGCATTGGGAGGGCACGACTCCGCCCAATCAGCTTGGCGACAGGGTGTGGATGAATAAATATGCGCTCATCATAACCGTTGCCGCGTTCGTGGCGGCGGTGCTGGCGACCTATCTTATCGAGAAGCCCTTTGCAAATCTTATCATGGGAAGACCGATGTTTAAAAAGGGCGAAAAGGATAAGCCCGTAAAGAAAGCCTGATTGGAACGGCAAAAAACGAAATAGAACAACGGCATGGCGATTTTCACATTCGCCATGCCGTTTTGATAGGAGGATGGTATTGATTTTTTGGTGTCAGGCAAACAGCCCCCATAAGAATACGATAACGGTTACGAGCGGTGCAAGCATCCAGCCGATATACCTTTGATCCATCTCCCATTCCGAGGGCTCCGCCTTTTCGGGTTCGCGGATGCGAAAGCTCATGCGGTAGCGGAAAAGCTCATCTGCAAAAAGGATATCGATGATAAACAGCGCGGTGAAGAAAATGCCTGCGAACCAAATGAGCAAGTTTCCCTTGCCCTTGCTTATGGAGAAAACGATGAAGAGCACGCTTAAAACGAGCGCGATAAGCAGAAGAAGGATCAGAATCGTTTTCTGAAAGCGGTCGAGTTTTTTAAATCTTTTTGAAAGCTTATTCATATTCGTGCGTTTTTCACTCCTTTTGCGGGCGCGTTTGCAGCTCCGCTTAATGTATAAAAAGCATATCATAAAGCATCGGCACTGTAAAGACGCAGGGCGTGAAAATAGGGAGGCTTAATTCCGCAAAAAAGGCGAAATAAAAGCCCCGCTTTCGCAAAAGAGCGAAAACAGGGGAAAAAGTCAAAACACATTATAAAAAATGGTAATACAGCTTAAAAGGTCAGCACGTTTTTATTGAGAAGCGCGCAGGGGCGGTAGCTCATCTTGGAGCGGTAGAGCCCCTCATCCTCCGCATCGTCCTGGCGGTTGATGAATTTGAGCCCGTCGCGCTTCATGTATTCCGCGAAGCTCATCGCGAGCATCTGGAACGCGCCGTGAACCGAGTGATCCGCCTTTTCAACGTGAACGTGAAGCGTGTCGGCGATGGTTTCGCCGAGCGTGAATCCGACGGCCCTTTCGCCCGCGTAGAGTATGCCACCCGAGAGGTCGAGCAGGTCGAAGCAATTTAAAAGCTCCTCGGTGCGCATAAGATCCTCGTCCGAAACGGCGTTGCCTTTTTCAAGCTCCGCATGGTGCTCGCGCAGGAATTTGAGCGCGGCATCGCGGTTCTCAAGGGTGAGAGGCTCGAAGCGATACTCGGGATTCTCGCGAATGAAGCGGTTGATATGGTTGCGGTGTGCGTGAAGCGCCTTGCCTGAGTAGCCGAGAAAATTCTCGTAGTGATAGAGAAAATCGGGACGGTCGATATCGCTTTCAACGCTCGCCTTTCTGCCGATGGCACTCTCTATGGGCGCTATCGCCTCATCGGGAACGGTGCACATGCGGAAAACAATGCCGCGCGCATCCGCATCGCGCTTGCAGGCGCGAACCGCCGCACCGAAATCGCCTCCGCCGATGGGGCAGGTGTAGTACAGATTGCCGTCCTCGCCGTGCTCCTCTGCATCGCCGGCGATGCAAACGAGCATGTCGTGCACGATGGCAGCCTTCATGCTGTAGAAATCGCGCCACATATAAAGGCAGCCGGGGGTGAGGTCGCAAAGCTTAATAGAGCTTGCCTTGAGCACCTCGCGGTTTTTGATGATGAACCGAGGCGTGATGGGTTCAAAATCGATCGCGGAGCATTTATCAAGCTCGCGAATACAGGTTTCGCTGCCGCCTTGCTTACAGCAGGCACATACGGTGGAACTCATAAAGGCTCAAGCCTCCTCGCTTTCATCGTCCTCATGAGCGTGTTCATGCTCGTGATCGTGGCCGCAGTCGGCGCAGGTACATTCGATATCCCTGCCCTCCTTGCGGGCATAGTAGTTGTCGATGGCGGCCTTCACGGCCTCCTCGGCGAGCACGGAGCAATGCAGCTTTGCGGGGGGAAGACCCTCGAGCGCCTCCACGACCGCGGAGTTGGTGAGATTCAGCGCCTCATCGATGCTCTTGCCCTTTATAAGCTCGGTGGCCATGCTGCTGGTGGCAACTGCCGCGCCGCAGCCGAAGGTTTTGAAGCCAACGTCCTCGATGATGCCCTCATCGTTTATCTTGAGAAACATCTGCATAATGTCGCCGCATTTCGCGTTGCCGACCATGCCAACGCCGTTTGCGCCCTCAACCTCGCCCATGTTGCGCGGGTTGGAGAAATGATCCATAACTTTTTCTGTGTACATATTTTTATCCTCCTTGGGAATCTTCTTGAATTTATCCTTTGTACAGCGGGCTCATCTTGCGAAGCCTTTCAACGACCTTGGGCAGCACCTCGAGAACGTAATCGACCTCCTCTTCGGTGGTGTCGTCGCCAAGCGTGAGGCGCAGCGAGCCGTGCGCGATCTCGTGCGGCAGACCCATAGCAAGAAGCACGTGCGAGGGATCGAGCGAGCCGCTCGTGCAGGCGGAGCCGCTGGATGCCGCAATGCCGTTTATATCGAGCATAAGCAGAATGGATTCGCCCTCGATGTATTTTATGGAGAAATTGACGTTGCCGGGCAGGCGCTCGGTGGGGTGGCCGTTGAGCTTCACCTCGGGGATGCTGCCCGCGATGCCCGTCATGAGCTTATCGCGAAGATGGGTCATCATTGCGCTTGTTTCGTCGATAGCGGAGCAGGCAAGCTCGATCGCCTTGCCAAGGCCGACTATGCCCGCAACGTTCTCGGTGCCCGCGCGCTTATTGCGCTCCTGTGCGCCGCCGGTGAGCAGAGCGGGAACGACTATGCCCTTTTTTACGTACAGCGCACCAACGCCCTTGGGGCCGTGGAACTTATGCGCGGAGAGGGAGAGCAGGTCGATATTCATATCCTGAACGTCTATATGAATATGGCCGACCGCTTGTACCGCATCGGTGTGGAAAAAAACGCCCTTTTCGCGGCAGACTTCGCCGATGCGCTTAATGGGCATAATGGTGCCGACCTCGTTGTTTCCGAACATGATCGAAACGAGGATCGTGTCGGGTCTTATCGCCTCGCTGACCTGCGCGGCGGTGACCATGCCGTATTCATCGACCGGAAGATAGGTCACTTCATAGCCCATCTTTTCAAGGCGCTCGCAGGTGTAGAGCACCGCATGATGCTCAACGGCGGAGGTGATGATGTGCTTGCCCTTCTTAGAATAGCGCTGAGCGATGCCGAGAAGCACCATGTTGTCCGATTCGGTGCCGCAGCCGGTGAAGATTATCTCCTTATCGTCCGCAGCGTTTATCGCCTTGGCGACCTGATGGCGGGCGTTTTCGACCGCCTTATGCGCCTCCTGCCCGAAGGTGTGCAGGCTTGAAGGGTTGCCGTAGATATCGGTCAGATACGGCATCATCGCATCGAGAACTTCTTTTTTAAGAGCGGTCGTTGCCGCATTATCCATATAGACCCTTTTCATTTTAATCAAGGTTCCTTTCCTTTTGAGTTATATAGTCGATCGCCATATCGCGAATGGTGGTGGATTCGAGCACGGAGTCGATGCGCTGCTGCAGCTTGAGCCAAAGTGGACGCGCCGCGCAGGAGCAAACGTTTTCGCAGTCCGTTCCGCAGGTGTCCACGCACTCAACAAGCGCAGTGCTGCCCTCAAGCGCCTTTAATACTTCGCCCACGGTGATATCCTCGGGCGGCCTTGCGAGCTTGTATCCGCCCGCCGCACCACGGCTCGCGCTTACGAGATGCGATTTCTTGAGAAGCGATATGAGCTGCTCGAGATAGGAATAGCTGATCCCCTGCCGCTCGGAGAGCTGCGCTATGGAGAGCTTGCCGTCCGAATCGTATTCGGTGGCAAGATCGACCATTGCCTTGAGACCGTAGCGCCCCTTGGTGCTGAGC
The DNA here is from genome assembly GCA_017395105.1 of Clostridia bacterium. Classification (GTDB taxonomy): domain Bacteria; phylum Bacillota; class Clostridia; order Christensenellales; family CAG-138; genus PeH17. The sequence goes on along the minus strand of JAFPWD010000023.1, from coordinate 49,871 downwards.
TTCATATTCCACACCCCCTTGTTGTTGGTGAATGATGAAGAGTGAATAGTGAAGGGTGAATAGTGAATAGTTGAGGGTGAATAGTGAATAGTTGAGGGTGATATCCGCTGAGGGGATATCCGAGAATTATTCGCGTATTCGCGCTTTGCCGTTCACCTGTTAGTTTTGCTTTCTTTGCCTAAATCATACCACAACGATAGGAATTAGTCAATAATTCCGAGTTTATTTGTCGGATTATATTTTAAACCTGCAAAAGCTTGCCGATGAGAACCAAGGGAAGGGGAATTTAAACCACATGACACGCTCAAAAGGAGAAAAAACAAAAATAAATCTCTTAACGGTTGACTTTTGAGGGCGGGCATGGTATAATGGAAATAGATGGGGATGCGTTGGCGCCGCTCTTTCCGTCGGGAGGGGATCCTTTGAAGCTTTTTATCATAGAAAGCGAAAGGTCTCTATCGGTATATGCGCCGCTAAAAGAGCGACTTGGGCTTTAGGGTAGGCCCACGGCGCTTTTTGTTTTCGGCTCTTTAATCGATAAAACACTGCGGGGAAGGTCGGCGCGGCGTATGCCATCTGAGCGAAACTGAAAGGAACAGGCGAAGATGATGAAGAAACGAAGGAGCATCGCGGAGCTTATCGACGGCATCCTCGATAAAAAGGTCGGGGAAGCGGAGCACGAGAACGGCGGCGAACATGGCGGCGCGAACGGGGAGGATGACGGGCATCTTGCAAGGCTCGGCGCGGCCTTCCTCGCAAGGCTGAACCTTCCCGAGGGCATGGACGAGCGCGAGGCCGCAGAAAGGATCATCGCAATGTGGAACGGTGCGGATACTCGCGGCGCGGCCGAAAACCAGGCCGAGAACGGTGAAGACTACTCCGAGGAAAACGCCGGGGAAAACGAGCCCATTGAAGATGCCCCCATGAGCGGGGCTCGCGGCGAAAGGCATGGGGGCAGGCTTCCCGCTCCGATTCGCGGCGGGCTTTTCGAGGCACCGAGGGCGGACTACGAGAGCATGAGCGCGGAGCAGTTCCGCAGACTCAAAAAGCAGCTTGAGCGCGCGAGCATGGACGGCAGAAGGATCCGCCTGTAAGCGCGGAGCATGAACACTACGATCAAAAGAAAGGAAAAATAAACATGCCTAACGATACTTCAAGAACCTATATCAACACCACCGCGAGCAGGGCGGTCAAATTCCCCTCCAAGTTTTACGACAGGCAGCTTCTTGAGAGCGCCAAGACACGCCTTGTTTATCAGGAGTTCGGTCAGAAGCGATCCATCCCGCGCAACAACGGCAAGTACGTCAACTTCCGCCGCTGGAACCTTTTCGATCCCGCAAGGGCGGTGCAGGGCCTCGTTGAAGGCGTTACCCCGCTGGGTCAGACCCTCTCGCAGACCGAGGTCGAGGCCGAGGTCAAGCAGTACGGCGCATACGTGGAGGTCACGGATCTTCTCGATCTGACCGCATACGATCAGGTCATCAACGACTCCGCCGAGCTTCTCGGCGAGCAGCTCGGCACCGTGGTGGAGTGGGTCACCCGCGATGCGGTCTCAAACGGCAGCAACGTTCAGTATGCAGGCGGCAAGACCGCAAGAAGCCAGCTCGGCGCAAACGATAAGCTGACCACCACCGAGATCAGAAAGGCCGTGCGCACCCTTAAAAAGAACAAGGCGCGCCCCTTCAGCGAGAACGGAAGGCAGCCGCACTTTGTTTGCATCTGCTCGCCCGAGGCGACCTATGATCTTCAGAACGACGAGATGTGGAAGAACGTTTCCACCTATCAGAACTCCGAGGCGATCTACAGCGGCGAGATCGGCAGGCTCTACGGCGTTGTATTCGTTGAGAGCACCGAGGCGAAGGTGTTTTCCCAAACCGTTCGCAACTACGTTGACGAGGATACCAGCGAAAGCAAGACCTTCGTTCTTAAGAACGAGCCCACCGAGGAGGAGCTTGCTTACCTTTCGATCCCGGGTAACAAGCTCTGCATCGGCGAAGCCGAGTACACCCTCGCCGCCGACACCACCTACGATCCCGAGACCCGCACCGTGTATCTCACCGAGACCGCGAGCCTCAGCGCGGACGATGCGGTTTGGAGCGACGATGCGGGCGAACGCGCGGCGGATACCAACCGCGCAAGGGACGTTCACGGCACCATCGTTTTCGGCAGGGATGCCTACGGCGTTGTGGACGTTGAGGGCAAGGGCGCGGTTCAGCTTATTGTTAAGCCTCACGGCTCGAGCGGCACCGCCGATCCCCTCGATCAGCGCGCGACCGTCGGCGCAAAGGTGACCGCGTACACCGCCGCGATCCTCAACGATCTGTGGCTCGTGCGTATCGAGCACACCGTTTCCTGAGCTGAAAAGCTTTGAGCGGATACGAATCGGGCGGGGGCAATCATTGCGCTTCCCGCCCGGGAAATGGCAGGATAGGATCAGAAACGGGGGATAGAATGGCAAAGTTTTTCTTTACAAGCGGAAGGGTGCGCCCCGAATCGAAAAAGAGGGGCGAATACGACGTTAAACCGATACGCCCTCAGTATTCCGAGATGGGAGGGGGCGGCGTGAACACGGCCTCGGGAGGCTCTGCAAACGGCGGCTTCTTCGATGCACAGGCGCAAAGCTCCCAAAGCGGCGAGGCATCCGCTCAGCACATGAGCTCGGGAGGCGGGCATCACCAACCGAAGGGCGGCGAAGGCGGCGATGCTGCGCCAACAGGCGGCTACGATGCGGGCAGCTTCGAGGACTATTACAGCCGCCTTATCTCCGCTCTGCACAGCTACGGCATAGATATGGCGCTACCCACGCTCGATGAGCTTTATAATCAGCTTTCGGCGTTTCTGCGCCCCTCTGTGGATGCGGCGATAGCGGGCAGACAGAGGTACGGCGAAACCGTTATGGCGGAGCTGGATGCGGATGCCTACTCGCGCGGCATGGGCTCCTCGAGCTATCTTTCAAGCATGAAGAACCGCGAACACGACGACATCGCAAACGACATCGCCGCTATGGAAACGAGCTATAATTCAACGCTCGCCGAGTACCTTTACAACGCCTCGAACGAGCTTGCGAGCATACAGGCGCAGTTTGCGGAGATAAACCGTCAGCACGAGCTTGAGATGCAGCGCCAGCTTCAGCAGCAGGCATACGAAAACGAGCGCCTGCGCCGTCAGCAGGAATTCGAGGCGGAGCAGGAGAGGCTCAGGCGCGCCTACGAGATGGAGCGCCTCCGTCAGCAGCAGGAGTTTGAACGCGCCATGCGCGAAGCATCGGGCGCGGGCAGCTCGGGCAGCTCGGGCAGCTCGGGCGGCAGCGGCGGACAGAGCGGCGGACAGAGCGGCGGACAGAGCGGAAAGCCCAAGGTGGACAAGCTGGGTGCGGGCGGAAACACGGGCGGCGCAGCAGGGTATACGGACACCGGCACGGGCAGCGATTCCAATTACTATAATTATACGGTGTATCTGAATACGCTCTCCTCGAGCGACCGAAGCAACGTTTTCAACAGCAATTCATCGTACTGGACGGCGATACGCGAGGAGCTGAGAAGGAATCTTTCTTCGGCGCAGTACGAGCGGCTGCGAGCGGCGTTCGATCCGAATTACTCGGGCGGCGGGGGCACGAGCTCGGGCCAAACGCCGGGAAGAAATTGGAACGTGAACACGACCAACTGATGCTTTTACTGTGAACCGGGATCGGGGCGGGCTTTTCCGCCCCGAAACGGGCGCGAAGAAGGAAATACGCTTGCCGAAAGGCGAATTTGAAATGATTTTAACTAAGGATAAGGAGTTTTAAAAAATGAAGAACGCATTGGATTTTATTCGCTTCGCGCTCTCGCACGCAAAGCTTGAAAGCATACCTCTCGGAGCGAAGCTGCCGCTGGATATCGAGGAGTGCGGCACGGAGGAATGGGAATACCTGCCCGGTATGAAGGGGGAGCAGGTGACGGATGAGCTTATCGAAGCGAAATATGAGAACTTTTATAAGCTCTTCGGGTGGACGAGGGAGCGATTCGACCACGTTACGACCAATTTCGCCAGAAAAAGGGTGCATGCCTGCGACAGTCAGGGGCTTTTGACGGCCTACACGGGCATGGAGGCCACGCCGAACTACTGCTACAGCGCATGGTGCACCGAAAAGGGAAGGATCGGCACGGTGAAGCGCCCCTATGCGATAGGCGAGGCGGTTTTTATAATGGACAGCGAGGAGCGGATGATGCACACGGGCTTCATCTGCGGTCAGCTCGGCGGCGAGCCGCTCGTTGTGGAGGCGCGGGGCATAGCCTTCGGCGTTTGTGTGACGAAGCTTTCGGAGCGCCCGTGGACGCATCGCGGCTTATGCACGAGAAGGCTCATATACGATGAAAACTGCTACGATGAGCAGATCGTACTGAGCCTTCAGAAGCCGAGAGTGCGGGGTGAAGCCGTTAAAATGCTTCAGCAGGCGCTGAATGCGCTTGGTTATTTCGCAGGCGATGCGGACGGAGTTTGCGGTGAATTCACCTTGAGCGCGGTGAAGGAGTTTTCAAAAACTCATCTTGCAAGGCTGAAATAGCCTTATGCTTTTGCTTTGCGCGGCTTTGAGCGAAGCGCAAGTATGCTTATGAGCGCACCGAGAAGCACCAGCGCGATGCCAACGCCCTTCAAAAGCCCGATCGCTTCGCCGAAAACGAGCATGCTTGTGATGGAGGCGAAAACGGGCTCGAGCGTGTTGAGCGCGGCGGCGGGAGCAGAGCCGAGGATGCGTATGCCCGCAAGCAGAAGGCGCAGCCCGAGGATATAGCCGAACGCGGCTTCGAGCAAGAGCAGCAGCCACATTACGGGATCGGTCGGTATGCCTATGCGCTTGGTGGCAACGGCAACTATGAAGCTAAGAAGCGATGCGGCGCCGGTGATATAGAAGTTTGAAACCGCGGAATCGAGGTGCGCATAGCTCGAATTCTTCCCTGCGAGGAAGTAAACGGCGTAGGCTATGCCCGAAGCGAGCGCAAGCAGAATGCCGATAAGCTCCACCTTGCCCGAGAAGGATGCGCTTGAGATGAGCGCGATTCCGACTATGGCGAAAAGCAGCGAGGTGAACAGCGCGGAGCTCGCCTTTTCCCTAAAAAAGAGCATGCCCGCGAGCAGAACGAACACGGGATAGGTGAAGTTTATAACTATCGTCATTCCCGCGGGGATATAGAGATAGGCGTAGGTGATGAGCAGCAGCGTTGCCGCCAAAGCCCCGCCGCCGAGCGTGGAGAGATGGAAGAACTGCTTTCCGCTCACGGTAAGCTTTTTGCCGCCCGTAAGCGCATTTAAAAACGAGATAACGCAGGCGATGCCCATGCAGAGGGCAACGAGCGTTTCGTTGCTGACGGCGCGGGCGGGGGAGGCGATCAGCGATGAAGCGAAGCTGCCGCTGCCGAAAACGCGCAGAACGAAGTCCTTTGGGAAGCCGCCGCGCAGGGCTGCGTTTGAAAGTATCGGCGTTATGCCGTAGCAGGCGGAGGCGAGCACCACGAAGAGCACGCCAAGAAAGGCGCTGCCGCCCTTTGAACGCTTTTTTCCGCCCGTGCTTGCGTAAGCTTTGCTTGAGGCTTTATTCGTATCCATTTGGGTAAGTCCTTTCGGAAAACTGCATCCCTATATTACAACATTTGAGCGGATTTGTCGAGCGGCATTTGGGCATGAAAAGCAGCGGAGCGGCGCACGAGCCGAAAAACGAAGAAGAAGCACGGAAATTTCCATCAGAACCATTCCCTATTCAATGATATAAAGCCCCACTCGGGCGAAAGGAGAGCAAAATGAAAACGGAAACCATCATTATCGAAAAGAACGGGAGCGGTGCGCCGTTTGAGTGCTGCATAAACTCTGTGAACTATCGCATAGAGCGCGGCGTGAAGGTTGAGGTGCCGCACGAGGTAGCCGAGCTCTACAGACGAAGGCAGACGGAGAGGCTCAAGAGCGAATCGAGGCTTGCATCATTCAGCCGTGCCGAAGGAATGAAGCTTTAAACCGAGAGGAGGAGCGAATATGACTTTGAACGATATCATAGTTTCCGCACTTGCACAGCTCGACCGCGCACACGATATGCAGACCGTGGAGGTGTATAGAACGAGGTTCGCGGCGTTTGCAAACGATGCGCAGAACGATCTTGCCCTAACGCTTGCGCTGAAAAGGACGGACGAGGTGGAGCCGGTTGACGGCGTGGCGGAGCTTTCGGCGCTATCAAGAAGCTGCCTTCGCGTTGAGTATGTGGAGCAGCTCGGCAAAAGAGTGCCGTTTCGCATGGGGGACAGCCCCGACAGGCTCTTTCTGCCCTATAACGAAAGGGCGAGGATAACCTACCGCTTCGCGCCGAAGGAGCTTCGCTCGGCAACGGATATAAGCGAGCTTCCCGAGGCGGTGCATCCGCTGATCGTCAGCTACGTTGTGGGAAGGGAGCGCATGGGCGGCGACGTTTCCACGCAGGGAGGCGGCAATATCTATCTTTCGATGTATAACGCCGCCAAGGCGAAGCTGAGAGGAAGCCTGAACTGCGGCGACCCATACACGATAACGAACAGGTATGAATAAATGAGCATAAAAACATACGATATCCCGTATTTTTTGGGAATAAATCAGGCGGGAGGCGAGAATTCGCTTTCAAGCAGGTTCGCGATCGATGCCGTAAATATGGATACCGAGGGCGGCCGCCTTCGCGTTGCGGACGGCTTTTATAAGCTGAATGCCATTCCCGTGCCGGGCAACGGGCGAATAGAGCTGCTTTCGAGCCTCAAGACGGCATCGGGCGAGATACCGGTCGTTATGAGCGGCGGAAAGCTGTATGCGCTTATTTCAAACCGCTGGGAGCTGATGCACACCGCAAGCAGGCAGGATACGAATGTTACCTGCGATGCCGCGATGGTGCGCATAGGCTCCACCGACTGCCTCGTGATAGCGGACGGGCAGAATCAGCTGATTAAATTCGACGGCGAAAGCGTTTCGGCCTTCGGCTCGGCGGAGGGCTGCTCGAACGTTCCCGTTTCGTTTTTAACGATGTACAGGGGCAGGCTCTTTGCCGCGGGCGATCCCGAGAATCCGGACAGGCTCTACTATTCCGTGCTTCCCGGAAGCGGGCGCACCGTGGAGGATTGGGGCTATGTCGAGGCCTCGCCCGCCGTGGAGGGCGGGCATACCGAGGTCGGTTCGATAGGCGGCGACCCGATAGTGGCGATAAAGGCGCTTTCAAATCAGCTTCTTATCTTCAAAAAGAACAGCCTTTACAGGCTGATCGGCGACCGCCCATCGAACTATACCATAGAGCATATCGATGCGGATATGCCGACGACAAGGCATACCTCGATAGCCGTTTACGGCGATATGCTTTATTTCGTGACCCGCGACGGGCTTTACTATTACAACGGCGTAACAGTGCGCCCCTGCCCCGATATGCGCCTTATAAAAAGCATAATGGCGAGGGCGGAGCTTGCGAAATGCCGCGCGGTGATAGTTGGAAGCAGGCTCTATTTCAACTATACGAGCGGCATGGATGACGAGATGATGGTCTACGATCTTGAGGAGCGCAAATACATGCGCCGAAACGGCTTTGATATAAGCGAGCTTGCCGCAATAGGCGGAAAGCTCATCATGATAAACCGAAAGCGCATACTCTATGAGTTCGGCGATTCAACGAGCTATGACGGCGAGCCGATCGAGGCATTCTGGCGAACTCCCTATACCGATCTTGGCGACAAGGCGGCGATAAAGAGCCCGAGGATGCTCTATCTTCGCGGCAGGGGGGACGGCATAAAGGTGGAGATCGAGCTGGACGGCAAAAAAAGCGCCTATTATGCGCCGCTTAAAAAGGCCGGCGGCGGGGAAGTGACCGAGCTGCCCGTTTTCAACGAGGGCAGGTGCCTCGGGCTGACCTTTTCAAACGTGAACGGCGGCTTCTTCGAGCTTACGGGCGGCGCGGAGCTTGAGATGGGGCTTCGCCGCAGAACGGAATAGAAAGAGGTGATGAAAGATGGATATGAGAGCGCTTTACTATATCTATCTGCCGTCCGAGCGCGCAAAAAACGAGGATGCGCAGAAGCATGATGAGGACGTTAAGGCGAATGAAAACTGCCTCAATCAGAATTTCAGCCTGCTCGCGGGCAAGGTCTATGAATTCGAGGCGCGCATAAATATGCTCGAAGGCGCGCTTGAACGCGCGAATGCGGCGCTGAATGCAATTGCGAGCGAGGATGGACGATCGTAATTCAATGCACGAAAATGCACGCATAAACATACTGTGTATTGGGGAGATAAAGGGAAGAGAGTAAGACAAAGCGAAGATATGTGTTTTTCCTCCTAAATATGCCGATCCCGCAGCTTGCAGCGGGCGGCAAAAGGCGGGAGCTGCGCGGTTGAAAGCGCAGCTCCCGCTATTTTAACGATTCATTGGTTTCGGGGGCTTGTTTGGGGCATTTGGGGCGAAAAAACGATATAGGCGGTATTTTACGGAAATATTATTCGAATAAAATGAGGCAATCAATTAGAAATAAGTGTTAAAAATGAATTTAATGTTATTTTACATGCTTTTATTATAATTTAATTAACCTTATTTTTTGATGGAACAGATTTGTGGCAAAAAGTTGACAACGCAATACCTTGTGTGCTATAATTATAGCCACAACAAATGCTTGTTGTATTGCCATTCCCATAGGGAATTGAAACATTTCAGCGGAATATTAATATAGAATATTTTTTCTGGTTCGGTATTGCCATTCCCATAGGGAATTGAAACATCAATCTGCTTGTCAAGTCCTTTGTAATTATTGGTATTGCCATTCCCATAGGGAATTGAAACGCGTTCAACGCTTCAACAGCTTTCTTAATGCTTTCAAAGTATTGCCATTCCCATAGGGAATTGAAACACATTTGCAACCAGTTGCTATCTCCAAGCGACTTGGGTATTGCCATTCCCATAGGGAATTGAAACGAGGATAGTAAAAGTGGGGATTCAGCCCCAATATTGTATTGCCATTCCCATAGGGAATTGAAACTATCTTGTAATATTTTGCTTATGACTTGAATTTCGTATTGCCATTCCCATAGGGAATTGAAACAAGTTTTTTATCGTATATTCTTTTTCATATAAAATAGTATTGCCATTCCCATAGGGAATTGAAACCTTTATTATTATTTGCATATTTAATATGCACTTACGTATTGCCATTCCCATAGGGAATTGAAACCTCGAGGACTCTAGGGTGTTCAGAAATTAGTTCGTATTGCCATTCCCATAGGGAATTGAAACTATACCCTAAACGAATTAGAAAAGAGCAACTTTTTTTGTATTGCCATTCCCATAGGGAATTGAAACAAGACTTCCTGATTATAGCTTGAAGGTGCCACAACGTATTGCCATTCCCATAGGGAATTGAAACCATCAGGGTCTATTCGCTTTGCGTAGTCACCAACGGTATTGCCATTCCCATAGGGAATTGAAACGTAAGCTCGATAGTGTGATGCCCGATGCAGTCATGTATTGCCATTCCCATAGGGAATTGAAACGTGCAGAAGCTCATGCTTAACTTCCTCTGCGAAGTATTGCCATTCCCATAGGGAATTGAAACCCGTGACCAAGCGTGCGCGAACGGTCTGCATTGTATTGCCATTCCCATAGGGAATTGAAACGTGTCGGCTTAGGAGTAGGTGTCGATACCGGTTCAGGGTATTGCCATTCCCATAGGGAATTGAAACCCTGCTTGTATTTTTCCGCTTCACTCAACGTCTGGTATTGCCATTCCCATAGGGAATTGAAACATTTCACCAGCTTTTAGGTGGTCAAAGCGAAATGTGTATTGCCATTCCCATAGGGAATTGAAACCTCAATATTCTCTTCCTTTAATTTTGAATATAGGTGTATTGCCATTCCCATAGGGAATTGAAACGAGGTGGTGGATGGGTTGGTATTATTGTTGGTAGCCATGTATTGCCATTCCCATAGGGAATTGAAACCCTTCTGCTGCGGTAATGTCGTACTCGGCATTCGTATTGCCATTCCCATAGGGAATTGAAACTTGCACAAAAGGATATTTGCAGCATCATTAAAAAAAGTATTGCCATTCCCATAGGGAATTGAAACCCATCACCTCCGTTAATACGTCCTGCACGTACCTTCGTATTGCCATTCCCATAGGGAATTGAAACTCTTCTAACCCAGTCTCTGGGTGCTCTTGGGGTCTTTTTGTATTGCCATTCCCATAGGGAATTGAAACAGAGTGGACACGTTGCCAAAGAACTTCACTTCATGTATTGCCATTCCCATAGGGAATTGAAACTATATTAGTCCACTCAAGCCATTCCGGCATGAATCCATCGTATTGCCATTCCCATAGGGAATTGAAACGAGAGCTGCCCTTATTCCGAGCAGCTGCACTTTGGTAATAAAAAGCATTTTGGGTATAAGAAAAACGGCGGGGCAGGCGCTCCGCCGTTTCCGTATTTTCATTCATTTTTAAATTATTTTCTTATTCCGATTCGCTTTATCACATCGAGAAGCGAACGTTTTCGGTCAGCACCGCCTGAAGCTTAACGCTTCGTGGCGCCATGAGCCTTGAGGCGAGGCGCTCGCCGTAAAAGTCTTGTATGGTCTGCTCCCGCGGGTCGCTCGAGGTGAGCGAAAGATTTGTGGCATACAGCGTGGGCTTGCCCGCATCCTGGCGGCGGCAGACTATCGAAAGCAGCGTTTCAATGGTGATATTCGGTATCATCGGCTCGGTGCCGAGATCGTCGATTATAAGCAGCTCCGGCAGGGTGAAATCGGGTCTTTCATCGGGCTCGGTGCGCAGATTATCGAGAGTGAGTTGTATCAGCTCGTAGGAGTTGAGCTTCAGCACGGAATAGCCGCGCTCGAGCACGCGTGCGCCGATGCAGTTTAAAAGATAGGTTTTTCCAACGCCCGGCATACCGAAATACAGCAGGTCGGAGCGATCGTTTTCGGGGAAGGAATCGGCGTAGGCGATCGCATGATCGAGTATCTTTTTCATTGCGGCGCGGTTTCGCGAATCCTTTTGAAGCTCAAGATCGAAGCGCTCAAAGCGCTTTTCGCGGTCTATGCCCGAATCGGCAAACGCCGTTTTGACCGCAAGCGCAGTAACGCAGCGGCAGAGCCCGCCGCCGATGCGCCCCGTGTCGCGGCAGTCGGGGCAGATATACTCGGGATCAAGGTAGCTTTCGGGATAGCCGTGCTCGCGGAGCAGGCGGTCGTGCGCCCTCTTTTTTTCCTCAATGGCGGCGTGAACGGCGGCCGAAAGCGCGTTTGCATCCTCCGCGCCCATGAGCTGTTTACCCATGTCGTAGGCGGAGCGCTTGGTTTCTTCATCAAGTGCCTTAAGCTCGGGTATGCGCGAATAGACCTCGTTTTCGCGCTCCTTTTTCAGCCGCGCGATGCGAAGCCTTCGGTCATTCAGCTCATTTTTGAGCGCCTGATTGAATGCGGCGGATCTAATCTTCATCTTCCGTATAAATATCCTCTCCGAAATCTATTCCGAGCGCCTTTAGCTGCTCCTTTGAATAATGCTGCTGCTTGTACCCAAGGGCGCGGTTCACTCGCTTGCCCTTCGCCGCATTCTCGGGCAGCGAGGCCTCGGCGGAGCGCTTTTCAAAATCGTCCTTCGCGGCGGCAAAGCCCGCTATGCCGCGCTCGTGCCAATCGGTTATAAGCGTGTTCATATAGGCGAAGGAATTATGCTTTTTGCTTGAAAGCTCGGCGGCGTAGAGTATCTGCTCGCGCTCCATGCGATAATCGCGCACCCAGAGGGCAAACTTGCTTCGCATATTCGCGGTTTTGCTCTTTACGCCCGCTCGATTCAGTGCTTCGCGCATAAGCTCTTCGATCATATCGTGCTCGCGGCTCAGCTCGCGAAGCTTCTCGGCATCCACGCTGCCGCTTTCGCGATAGTCGGATAGGATGGAATCGAGCAGCTTGAAGCTCGGATTACCCAGAGCGCCCGCGGATGAGGCGGCGATGGCTATGGCATCCTCGCCAAAGCCCCATTCGCCCGTCCATTTTTCGTAGAGCGCAAGCTCGTCCTCGGTGGGGCTTCTGCGCTTGTTCCAATGCTTCAAAACAGCTCCTGCGCCGCCTGAAAGCTTGGCCTCGCGCTCGAAATTGAGCCGAACCTCTTCAAGCGTATGCAGCTCATCCGCCGCAAGGCGCTTTGCCACGGCATCCATATAGTTTATATGCACACGCACGCCCTTAACGGCGATGCAATGGCGCACTATCTCCACCGCGGCATCCTCCTCGAAACGGAAAACCTCTATCCAGTCGTAAATCCTTCTCAGATCCGCACCCGAGAAATTCCGCGTTCCGAGCACGCCGCGCAGCTTTTCTATAAGCGAAGAATAGCGCCTTGCCTCGGCAGCGGAGAGCGCAGTCTCGCCGCCCGAAAGCCTTATCAGCTGCACCGCGTAATCGCCGTTTTCTCCCGAGATGATGCGCAAAGCACCCTCCCGCTCAAGCTCCGAATAGGCTTCATCCACCCGCTCCGCGCTCATTTCAAGCGCAAGCGGAAGCTCGTCCGCAGAGCCGATGCCCTTATGCGAGAGCATGAGCGCATAAAGATAGACCTTCACAGCATCGCCGGAAAGAATGGAGAGCTTTTCGAGTATGAAGCTGTCCTCAACGGGGGTATATGCGAAAAGGGAGCTTTCTTTTATTATTGCGGTGGCGGACATCGGTTTCCTCGCGTGATCGGTTTGGCTTTCGCCTTGGGTTGATTTTACCATCTTCAGAGCGCACGTGTCAATCAAAAAAACGGGAAAATCTGAATATGCTTTCCGCCGCACCCCGGGGATGGATCGGGCTTTATTCAATGATTATACTTGATGCGCCCGATTTGGATCATATCATTCCGCCTTGCATAATTCAACAGAGATGCTTCCACAAAAATAAGCCAGCATTTTGAAAAAAGGGTTGCTTTATCGGCAAAAAACGATTGCGCACAAGGGGATACTGTGGTAAAATCAAAAAAAAACGGGAGGCAAATATGAAAAGAAACCTTAGGATACTTCTGAGTCTTGTTCTTGCGTTTGCGTTCACCTGCGCATCGCTTCCGCTTGCTTCTGCGCAGGCTTATAAATCGGAAGCACTATCGCTTAAATCGAGCGCAGAGCCTGCGGACGGCGCACTTACGCTTGATCCTACTTCGCTGACCGTTCCCGTATTCAGCGGCTATTTCGGCGTGCGGATACATGCGTATATCGATGGCGTGGAGCAGTCGCCGTTCAGCATCACATGGACGAGCTCAAGCTCATACGTCGCCTCCGTGGATAACGTGGGCTGCGTCTATGCTTCTTCCACAGGCACAACCACCATTACCGCGCGGGCGCAGAACGGCAGAACAGCCACCTGCACGGTGACGGTGGTGTCGAACGCAAGCTTTACCAAAGTCAACCAGCTAAACTATACTCATATCAATGAGCTTTCCTATGTGAATAATCAGGTGAGCATCGGCGCGCTCAACGGCGGCGAGCCTGTGATACTCCGAAGGTTCAAGCCGAGATCGGGCGAAAAGATCGACAACCCCGGCTACAATCCGAACGCCAACAACGGCTGGGCATTTTCTTATGCAACGGGCTTTCGCTTCAATGCGCAGGCCGGGCGCGATTACACGATTTCAACGGAGGCGTATTCGGGGCAGCAGGATCACGACGTTGAGGTTTTCATCTCGGTTTACAACAGCAATTTCGACCTTGTTTCCTATGCATACAGCGTTCACACGGGCGAGTATCCAACTCTGAACATCCGACCCACGAGCAGCGGCTACTGGTACGTGGTGCTTACGCCCGTAAACCTTTCAAATCAATGGGGCAACGGCTATGTAAAGCTCAAGATAATCGATCCTTCCGCGCCGCCTCCGCCGGACGGAATGCATGGCGACGTGGATAATAACGGAAGAGTGGATATTGCGGATGCGGTGCTCGTGCTTCGCCATGCGCTCGGTCTCGCGCTTCTGTCGAACGACAACCTGTTCTGGGCCGATGTCACGGGCGAAGGCAGCATCAACGTTGCGGATGCGCTTACTATACTGCGCTATGCGATGGGATTGATAAATTCGTTCAGCATCGGGAGCTGACGGCGCGGCATCGCCGTTCGGATAAATATTTAAATCAAAACGCCTCATTTGTTTGCGAACAAATGAGGCGTTGTTAATTTGAAAGCTCGACTGAAAGAACGGCAAACCGGGGCAAGAATGAATTCCGGAAATGTAATGATCAAGCAGGTTCCGGCAGGACTGCGAAAACAGATATGATCATCAATACCGAAACATCGAATATCGCTGCGATCTTCGGTATACTATGTTTGGATCCGTCCATTGCAATGCTTGTCAAGCTTGATAAACGGTTCAGCGGTTACTTTCGCTCGCGGTGATGCCCCTCTCGATCAGCTCCAGCTCCTCGGGGTCATCTGGGTCAGCCCATTGTCTTAATGGGAGCATTTCGGCTCTTGTACACGAGTTCTCCAAAACGGAAACGATCACATTTTCCGGCAGCTGCTCACTCGAACGCCTGATAGTTGAGTATACTTCAAGAACGTCATCCGGATCATCATACACTCTGAAGCAATCGACATAGGATATGACTTGCTTGCGCACTTTCTTCCCGAACAAGTTATCATACTCAAACAGTCCATCTTCTTCGACATATTTCTCCGCCTTCGAATAAGCGTCATCGAATGAGGCAGCTTCAAGCATAAGTATGGATTCTTCTAAAAACACCTCTCCGGTTTCAACCGTGTATCGAACGAGCAATTTTACGCTGTATTTCATACGGGTTCCTCTCGCTGTTTTTTATAAGAATAATGCCTGTGATCGGCCGGGTAGGCAGCCATTCGTGCGTGTGACGTCAGCTTTGAAATAAATCTCATCAAAACCATCGGTCAGCTCCCATGGGTATCCGCAGAAGCTTAAAAGATGTGAAGCAGGTGGCTTGCAAAAACAATGTTTCGGTATATGAGTGACGGAAACGAATTGCTCCATTGTAAACCGAGAGGGCAGCAGACCGATCCTCCGAAGCAGCGCGGCTTCCTCAGAATCGCTCAAGGTCAACCATTGATTCGTAATCAGAGGCGGGGGAGTGTTGCTGTACAGTTCAAACTTCGTCTTATATGCGGGATCATCCCGAAAAAGCTTTTCGATCAAGCAAGCGGTTTCGTCCGAAACGGGCTTTAGCCACGCCGAATCCGAAAACTCAACACGAAGGCTTTTCTTCATTTTGGAAGTAAAAGCCTTTTTAAGTATGCACCATTGACCGATCAAGTTGCCTTTATTCCATTTTGCACCCTCGCCCGAATAATCGAAAGAAGCATATTTGGGGATTATTTCTATCAACTGCCAGAACCCCGCGCTGTAGCCTGTATACCATGAGCCAATATGCAGATCATGCCTATCGATAGCACCTGATATCATAACCGCTTACCTTTCAAGAGTTAACTCAAGCTGAGCCTGTATACTGATTATAGCAAAAGAAGGTACTTCACGCAAGAGAAATCGACATTCCGGTGCTGTTTAATAAGTCGGGTACATCATGATTTTCGCCGTACCCTAAAAAGGGCAGCACTTAAATAATAATGAAGCCGAGCTTCGCCCTAATTCAATGGGGTTACGGTAAGCTTGCTGCACATTATTCATCATTCACTATTCACTAAAAAGCCTTTACTTTCCATCCGGAAAGCTTGTAAAGCTGCCCCTTTCCATCTCGGGCAGGCCGTACTTTTCCTTCGCATCCGCGATCGCGTTCACCATAAAAACGATGTTCCTTGCAAGGTTGCGCATCGTTTGCAGCCCTTCCTTATCCTTGCGGACATCCTCGGCGGTGAAGCCGTGCACCATATTCCAGTAGGTGCTCGAAGCAACCGGCATTCCGCTGATCGTGAAATACTTATTCAGCGCATCAAATGAAGCGGTGTTGCCGCCGCGCCTTGCGCTCACCACGCTTGCTCCCACCTTCATGTACTTTGAAAAGCGGGTGCTGTAAAAGAGCCTGTCGAGGAAGGAAAGAAGAGTGCCGTTCGGCGAAGCGAAGTACACGGGGCTTCCGACCACCAGCGCATCCGCCTGCTCGAATCTCGGGGCGATCTCGTTCACCTCGTCATTAAAAACGCATTTGCCTGTTTCGCCGCATTTATTGCAGGAAATGCAGCCGCGGATCGCCTTGCTTCCGATTTGCACGAGCTCGCACTCCATGCCTGCCGCTTCAAAAACGCGCATCATCTCCGAAAGCGCCTCCGCGGTGCAGCCGTCCTTATGCGGGCTTCCGTTTATCAAAAGAACCTTTTTCATATATGCCTCCTTGCCGTTTGCGGACTGTTTTTCCATATTATACTTTATTATGCTCGATCGGTCAATCAAAGCACCATGCAAAACCTTGCTTTTTTCGCGCCGCTATTGTATTCTTCGCGCCTTTGTGGTATCATTCTTCGGGCGCGAAGATTGGTTTTTTGCGCTATGAATAAACTGCTTTGAGGAAAATATGCTTTACCTTATTCTTGCGGTGCTCGCAAGCTCCGCCGTTTCGATAATAATGCGCCATGGCGAGGGCAGAGTTAAAAACAGCTTCGCCATGTTTATGGCAAATTATTTCGTTTGCAGCGCCATCGCGCTTTTCTTCGTGCTTTCGGGGGATAAGCCCGTTTCAAGCGAGGGCTTCCCATTTGCGCTGCTGCTCGGGGCGTTCGCAGGCGTGATGTATCTCGTTTGCTTCGTGTTTTTGAAGTATAATATAACACGAAACGGCGTTATGCTCGCCTCGGTGTTTATGAAGCTTGGCGTGATAATACCGCTTCTGATCGCTATAATCTTCTTTGGGGAAAGTCCGAGCGCTGTGCAGATAATCGGCTTTATCATCGCCGCCGCCGCGATAATCATAATCTATTTTGAAAAGGATGCGGAGAAGAAAAAGCGCAAGGGACTAAGTTCGGCGGCACTTCTGATCCTTTTATTCATCATCGGCGGGCTCACGAATTCGCTTGCGAATATCTATGAAAAGCTCGGCTCTGCGCAGTTCAAGAACCATTATATGTTCTTCACCTTCTTCGCGGCGTTCCTTATAAGCACCGCGATAACGCTTGTTAAAAAGCGCGGCGTGCATAAATACGACCTGATCTACGGCGCGGCGATCGGCGTTCCGAACTATTTTGCAACGCGGCTTCTCATTCTCTCGCTCTCGTCCGTGCCCGCGGTTATCGTCTATCCCGTGTACAATGTTGGCGCGATAGTGCTGATCGGTCTTGCGGGAATGTTCATCTTCCGCGAAAGTGTGAAGGGCAGAAGGCTTATCGGGTATCTTATGATAATCGCATCGCTTGTGCTTTTGAATATTTGAGCGCGGATAAGCCCGCTGTTTCGCTTTTTTAGTGTTTTAACCCTCGAAAAAGCAAGTTCTACCGAAATTCGACCGTGCTTTTATTGACTTGAACCTGCGCTCATGCTATAGTTTTTATGAAATTATGATTTGAGGTGCATAGTTTGGACAAGAAGTATGCGATAGGCAATTTTATCTGCGAGCTTCGCCAGCAAAAGGGATGGACACAGAAGGAGCTTGGTGAGCTTTTGGGCGTAACGAACAAGGCGGTTTCAAAATGGGAAACGGGCGCTGCGCTGCCGAGGGTAGAATATCTTCAGCAGCTTGCCGTAGTTCTCGGCTGCAAGCAGGAGGAGCTGTTTCTCGGCAGGCGCATAGCCGAGGGCGAGGGGCGCGAGCCCGTGGATACGCGTGCGCTTGAGGAGAGCTACCTTTCCGTTGTTCAGCGCTGCGATTGCTGCAAGCATGAGTCGAAAACCATATTCGGGGAAACGCTCGATGAAAACAGGAATTCGGTTGAAACCTGTAAAAAATGCGGAGCGACTATAAGAAAACGCTCCGCATCCATAGCGCTTCAGCGTCTTTCGGCGCTCATCATCGCAACCGTTTTTGAATCCATCGCTATTGAATGGGCTGAGCGGATCACCCGTGGTATGTTTGCAGAATACTTCGCGAGCCATGCCAAAGCGCAGGCGCACAGCATCATGCTCGAATACTTCCCGAATGCGGTAACATGTGCCCGGTATGCAAGGGTATTGATTCTAATTACTGCGCTTGCGGCAGCCGGTATAGTGTTTTATCTGTTCAATCGTTTTATTCTGAAAAAGATATTTAAGTACAAGGTCGTTCGTTATCCTCATGCCGAGGACGGCAAGATAGTTTTTTGAAGTCCGTCTTTTCAAGCTGCAAAATATCGATCGCTGAGGTAAAGCGTGTTCCCTCAAATAAAGCATTTACCGCAAATTAAAAGCACCAGAGCGGATCGGATGCTTTTTTGCTTGAAAAAACGTTTAAACTTATTTACTGCTCCCCGCCGAACGGAAGCGCGGGGGAGGTGCTTTCCGCCATTTCGCGAAGCTCCGCGCCATGGCGGAAGATAACGGAAACCACAAGGAACGCGATGCCGGGCGCAAGATTGCTGCCAATGCTGAAGTCGGTTTTAAGGATGATCGCTGCGGCGATAGCCTGAGCGAGTGCGATCGCAAGGCTGACTATGCCGAGTGTTCTAAGCTCGTTCGCACCGGCGAAGGTGAAGGGCGTGCCCGCTTCGATAACGCGCTTGAAGTATCTGTATGCAAGGAATGCGACCACAGCGGAGCCGATGAGCACGATCACGGCGCAAATCAGCAAGGATTGCATCATTGGAGCGATCTTATCGGGAGTCAAATCGCCGAAAACGGATATGAACTCCTCGCGTTGGGCTGCGCTCAAGTTCTCGATAAAAGTATTCCAGTTGTCACCCTTAAAGAGAAAATCGTTGAGCTTGGGGATAACTGCGAGCGAAATGGCGCAAGCAACCGTTGAAATGATGAGCAAAACAAATACTATCATGCTCAGAACCTTTGCGATCTTGGTGAGCGTTATGATGGTATTCAGACTTTTTGAATCGTTCATTATTTCATCCTCCTTGATTCAATGAAGCCATTGTATCATATTTTAATGCTTTACGCAATCTCAAACACCGCGGTAAAGCTCGTTCCGTCCTTTTCGCTGCTCTTTACCTCGATATCCGCGCCTATAAGCTCGGCGCGTTTTTTCATTATCGGAAGCCCGAGCCCGTGCCCGCCCTCGGTGCGCGCCTTGTCGCCCCGATAAAAGCGCTCGAAGATATGCGCAAGATCGCTCTCCGTGATGAAGCTGCCTCGGTTGTGGACGGTCAGAAGCGCCTTTTTGCGCGATCTTGTTAGCGTTATCTCCACACTGCCGCCCACTGGCTCGTATTTTATCGCGTTGTCGATAAGACCGCTGATGATCTGCTCCACAAGTGACGTTTCCCCGAGCACCGTAACGCCCTCGGGAATATCGGATCCAAGCTCGATGCCCTTGTCGTAGGCGAGGGATTCGAGCTGGAGTATGCACTTTTCAGCCGCCTGAGAAAGCTCCACGGGATGCTTCCTGATCTTCTTTTTGCCCTCAAGCGAGGAAAGCTCGAGCATGCTGTTCACAAGCCCCATCATGTTCTTTGCCGCAGCATCGGTGCTGTCAACCCATTGAAGCTGCTCCGATACGGTCGAATCCGAGTTTGCGCGCAGTATGCTGTTGTTTGCAAGCACCACCGTAACGGGGGTCTTGAGATCGTGCGAAAGATCGGCAACGAACTGCCGCTCCATCTCCACAGCCTCCTCCATCGGCTTTGCCGCAAGCTTTGAAAGATGGCGGCTGACGAAATAGAAGAGTACCATTGCCGCCGCAAACACGCCAAGAAGGCTGAGCGCATTGTTCGCCGTTCGCGAAAGAATGAACGAGGTGTCCGCAAGCGCGATCTTGTAAAGCGATGAGTTAATGCGCTCGTAACGGTAGATAAGACCGTACTTTCGCAGCGTTCCGTAGCCTTCCTTCTTACCGATCATCTCGCTCACTGCGGCATTGATCCTGTCCGCATCGTCGGCAAGCTCGCTGTTCAGCAGCGTGAGCTCGTTGTTTTCAATGTCGTAAAACACCAATTCAACGCCCTCTGCATTGAGGAACGTTTGCCTGGGTTCGCGCGGCTCAAACTCTTCGTCCGGAGGGGGCGGAGGAGGCATACCTACGGGCTTTCCGTTGGGGTCGGGGCCGTGATTGGGGCCGCCGTGGGGAGGCAGACCCAAATAATGCTCACCCCAGGGCTCGATAACAAGGCGCATCGTGTTTTCAAGCTCTTTTTTTACGCGCCTGTGCATGTATATGCCGAGAAGAACGAAAAGGATAAGCAGTATTATGCCGATAAGCGCCATTGTGAAGGCAACGAAGCGGCGGCGGTATTCGTTCATTCACCCACCTCCAAACGGTAGCCGATCTTCTGGATCTTCTTGATGGTAACGTTCGATTTAAGGTATTTCAGCTTCTTTCTTATGAAGGAGATATAGACCTCCACGTTGTTGTCCGTGGCCTCGGAGTCCATGCCCCATGCGTTGTTGATAAGCGTTTCGGTAGGCACGGTCATGGTGGGGTTGGAAAGGAAGGTTCGCACCACCTCGAATTCCTTGTGGCTCAGCTGAACGGATTCATGCTCGCGCTTCAGCATGGCGGATTGAAGATTGAGCGAGAGGTCGGAGTATTTGACCTCGTTCACCATCACCTCGCCGCGCCGCCTCGTCAGAGCGCCCACCCTTGCGAGCAGCTCGTCGGTGTCGAAGGGCTTGGTCATGTAGTCGTCCGCGCCCTTGTTTAGCCCGCTCACCTTATCGGCGGTGGCGGTGCGCGCAGTAAGCATGAGTATGGGGGTGTTTACGCCGTCCTTCCTCAGAATGCGAACAACCTCGAAGCCGTCGAGCTTGGGCAGCATAACGTCGAGTATTATAAGGTTGTATTCCACGCCCTTGGCGTAGTCGATCGCGGACAGCCCATCATGCACGGTGTCCACAAAAAAACCATGCTGCTCAAGTATTTTTTTGATAGCTCTCGCAAGCGAAAGCTCATCCTCAACGACCAAGATCTGCATTTTTCTTCCTTTCGCGGGCGGTTTGCGCGCCCTTGCATCTTATTATACCATAAAGTATAACTGAAAAGCTGAAAACAAACTTAAAAAAGATTTGCGATTTTAAAAAATTTTTAAGCTTTATTCGTATAATATGGAGCATGGACGGAGGAAACGCGCACGGCCGCCGTTCAAATAAGAAAGATCAATGGAGGAACACAAGATGAAAACAGCAAAGCTTTTTCGAAGAGCGCTTGCGGTAATGCTCTCCCTCGCAATTGCGGCAGTACCGTTTATCACTCGAAAAGCAAGCGCGCAGACAGCACCGCAGGCCGATATGAGCGGTGCAACAGTAATCGACTTCTCAGAAAGCGGGATAGAGCTTACCGTGGGCAAATACGCGGGCTGTTCCGTTGAAGCAAACTTGGTCAATATCGATCAGGCCGGCACCTACGTGCTGCGCGGCGAAAGTGCCGATGCATCGGTAAAGGTCAAGAAGGACACCAAGGGCGTTGTGCTCGTGCTCGACGGCCTTACTCTTGCAAGCGAGAACACCTCGCCGATACTCTGCGGCAAGACCACCGAGGTAACGATCATCGTTTCTGCAGGCACGGTGAACACCCTGTCCGACACCGAGCGAAACAACAGTGAGACCAATACCGACAATCTCGATGCGGAGAACGCGGTCATCAAATGTAAGGACGGCTCAAACGTTGTTATCGAGGGCGAGGGCACGCTGAACATCAACGCAAACGGCAAGAACGGCATCAAGGGCGGCTTGAGCACCGAGCTTGAGGGCGAATCGAGCCTCACGGTGCGTGAGCTGACGCTCAATATCAAGGCGAACGTCAACGATGCGCTTAAAGCGGACACTCTGCTGAATATGGAGAGCGGAAATATCACGATAGAAGCTGCGGACGATGCGTTAAAATCCGACTACACCCTGAATATCGGCACCGAGAACGGAGAGGGGCCGAATATAAACATAGTTTCAAGCAACGAGGGTATCGAGGCGGCAACGCTGAACGTATACTCCGGCAATATAACCGTCAACTCCATCGATGACGGTATCAACATTGCAAACGGCGATCTTGTAGGCTACAGCTTCGCCTGCAATTTCTACGGCGGCAAGGTCGTTATCAACACCACCACCGGCGACGGCATCGACTCAAACGGCAAGATCAACTTCGCAGGCACCGAGCTTGAGGTGTACTCGAGCACAAGGCACGATAATTCACCGTTCGATGCGGACGGCGTTATCAGCCTTTCGGGCGGCACCGTGTTCGGGATCGGCATGCCCGGCATGGGCAGTCTGCCCTCAAGCGTTGAGCAGGCCTATGTTTACTTCGGCCGCGGCGGCATGGGCCCCGGTGGTCCCGGAGGTCCCGGAGGCCCGGGTGGTCCCGGAGGCCCGGGTGGTCCCGGTGGTCCCGGAGGTCCCGGTGGTCCCGGTGGTCCCGGTGGTCCCGGAGGTCCCGGTGGTCCCGGTGGTCCCGGTATGCCGCCGCCCCTGCCGACGGATGAAAACGGTAATGTATTGCCCCCGCCGACCGATGAAAACGGCAATATGATGCAGCCTCCGTTCGATCCAAACGGCAATGGAATGCAGCCTCCGTTTGATCCGAATAACGGCTCGATGCTGAACATAGCAGAGGGCGATGAGGTATCGATAAAGGATGCAAACGGAAAAACGGTTTACTCGGTTACGGCAAAGAGAAGCGCAAGCTTCGTTATGTTCAGCAGCCCCGAGCTTGCGAAGGGCGAGACCTACTCCCTCGTTGTGAACGGAGCCGAGATCGCCACAGCGCAGGCCGCAACGGAGGCGCAGTCTCCCGGAGGCTCCGGCTGGGGCAACCCGCCCGCACCGTCCGGTGACGGTGCAAACGGCGTGGAGAACACGGCGGCTCCCACTGCAGCTCCCACTGAAGCTGAAGCATCCAAGAACGATGGCGCTTCGGGCAGCTCCGCAAGGACGATAATGCTCGTTCTCGGCGCGGCAGCGCTCGTTGCGATCGCCTGCGCGGCCACCATCATAACCGTGAACGCGCGCAACAGAAAAAAGCGCGGCTCAACCGAACGCGAGAGCGGTGGGGATCAACAATAAAAGCATCTTCATAATAATTCTCTATCTTCCCGAAACCGAGGGAGTCGGCCGAGTGCCGGCTCCCTCGTGCTTTTTGATTGACAAGCGGGCGCGTTCGTGGTATAAAACTAAACAAAAGACCCAAGTGATTCGGAGGTATGGAATGAAAAAACTGCATTTTGAACTCAATATGGGCGCAGCGGGGGATATGCTTGCCGCGGCACTTTACGAGCTGCTTGACGGCGAACAAAAAGCGGCGTTCATTGAAAAAATGAATTCGCTCGGCCTTCCGGGCGTTTCGGTTTCGGTCGAGCCGTCCGTGAAATGCGGCATAAACGGTACCCGCTTTAAGGTTTTGATCGACGGTGCGGAGGAGCTGTCCGAGGATGCGCACCATCACGCGCATCACCACGAGCATCACCACAAGCACAGCCACGCTCATCACCACGCTCATCACCACGACCATGACCACGACCATGACCATGACCATGACCGTGCCCACCGCCACGAGCATCGCGGCCTTGCGGATATCGAGCATATCGTTTCGCACCTGCCGGTATCCGAGAGCTGCCGTGAGAATGTGATGGCGGTCTACTCGATCATCGCAGAGGCGGAGAGCAAAGCGCACGGTGAGCCCGTGGAGCTTGTGCATTTTCACGAGGTCGGCGCGCTGGATGCGGTGGCGGATATAACCGCCGTATGCCTGCTCATCGAGATGCTTGTGCCGGAAAGGATCACGGCTTCGCCCGTGTGCGTGGGCTTCGGCTCCGTCAAATGCGCACACGGCATTCTGCCCGTGCCCGCGCCCGCAACGGCACATATACTGAACGGGCTTCCTATCTATGCGGGAAATATCGAGGGCGAGCTCTGCACCCCGACGGGCGCGGCGCTGATACGAGCTTTTGCTGAGGAGTTTGAAACGCTTCAGCCGATGAAAGCTGACGGTATCGGTTACGGAATGGGCAAAAAGGACTTTGCCAAGGCAAACTGCGTTCGTGCCGTCCTCGGCGAAGCGTGGGCGGGGAAGAGCGGAAACGGATGCCTGATGGGCAGCGAAATACTCGAGCTTTGCTGCACCGTGGACGATATGACGGGGGAGGAGATAGGCTTTGCGCTCGAAACCTTCTTTGAGCTCGGAGCGAAGGATGCGTACTATATCCCGATCGGCATGAAAAAATCCCGCCCGGGCGTGATGATCTGCGTACTGTGCGATCCCGCTATGCGCGCAGCAATCGTTGAAGCCATGCTGAAGCACACCTCCACCCTCGGTGTGCGCGAGCGTTTCTGCAGGCGGTACGAGCTTTCGCGTGAAGTCGAAACGCTCACAACTCCGCTCGGGGATATGCGCATCAAAAGAGCGTTTGGCTTCGGTGTGCAAAAATCAAAGCCGGAATACGATGACCTTGCGCGTATAGCCCGCGAAAACGGGCTGAGCCTTCGCGATGCGAAAAAGCTGATCGAGAGCGCGCAGCAAGGCTGAGAGCGGCGGGGAAGGAGAGAATCGACGGATTTCCCCAATTTGATTTTGTATATTTGCTTTTTGCGGGCAAATTGCCGAGCATTCTTCTTTACACCTTGCCGCGCCTGTGGTAGAATTAGGGTAAAATATGAAAACTATCGGGAGTAGTTTTAAGAATGGTAAAAATATGCTGTGACAGCACTGCGGATCTTCTGAACGAAGTGAAGGAGACCGATCTTTATAAACAAAACGGAATAACTGTTGTGCCGCTTTACGTGCGCATAGACGAGGAAGAGTATCTCGACGGCGTGGATATCACCATGCGCAAGCTTCTTGAGCGCTGTTCAAAGAGCAATAAGCTGCCCCAGACGGCAGCTCCGGCCGTGGAAAGACTGAAGGGCATATTCCGTGAGATGACGGCGGACGGCTCCGAGCTCGTTTTCATCACGATCAGTTCGGGCTTTTCCTCCTCCAACAGCAACGCTGTGCTTGCCGCCGAGGATTTTGAAAACGTTTTCGTTGTGGACTCCAAGAATCTGTCCAGCGGCGTGGGGCACGTAGTGCTCGAGGCTGTGGACATGGCTAAGAAGGGCATGAGCGGTGCCGAGATAAAAAAACAGCTCGATGAGGAGATAGTTCCAAAGGTCGAAACCAGCTTTGTTTTGGACAGGCTCGACTATATGGTAAAGGGCGGCCGCTGCTCCGCGGTTTCCGCGCTTGGCGCAAACATACTTCAGCTCCACCCCGGCATTGAGGTGGCGGACGGCAGTATGCGCGTTTTCAAAAAGTACCGCGGTTCATGGCAGCGCTGCCTTAAAAACTATATTCACGACAAGCTCGACGGGCGCGCCGATATCAGGCCGCACCGTATCTTCGTTACCTATACCGACACGCCGAATGAAATAGTTGAAGAAGCCGTGGAACTCGTAAAGAGCTTCGGCTATTTCGACGAGGTCATTCCCACCACCGCAGGCTGCACGGTTGCAAGCCACTGCGGACCGAGAACCCTCGGAATACTGTTTATACGCAAGTAGTATGCGATCATGCCCGAAAAGGGCATGATTTTATTATCACGCGATACCTGCGAAAAATCTTCGCATAACATATCATAATCAAATGCTGAAAGGAGCATTGAAAAATGAAAGCGTATCTTGAAGCAATGGGTATCTACGATCCCACCGCGATCCACCGCAACCTTTCCCCCGCCGAGCTCACCGAGCGCGCAGTCGCCCGCGGCGAGGGCAAGCTCAGCAAAACCGGCGCGCTGGTAATCAAAACCGGCAAATACACCGGCCGTTCCCCCGATGATCGCTACGTTGTGGACGTTCCCTCGGTTCATGACACGATCGACTGGGGCAAGATAAATGTGCCTATCAGCCGCGAAAGGGCGGATAATATCTATAATAAGATGTGTGCCTATATGCAGAATCGCGAGGTCTTTGTTGTGGACGGCTTCGTTGGTGCCGACCCCAAGTATGCGCTTCCCATCCGCGTTGTATGCGAAAACGCTGCGAGCGCGCTGTTTGCCACCCAGGCCTTCGTTCGCATCGAGAAGGACAGGCTTGACTCCTTCAAGCCCGAGTTCACCGTGCTCTGCACCCCCGGCTTCAAGTGCGATCCTGAGAAGGACGGCGTGCATTCCGAGGCTGCCATCATCCTCGACTTCGAGAAAAAGCGAGTTACCGTGGCCTGCTCCAAGTATTCCGGCGAGATCAAGAAGGGCATGTTCTCCGTTATGAACTACCTCATGCCGCAGCAGGGCGTTTTCCCGATGCACTGCTCCGCCAATATCGGCAACGACGGCGATGCGGCGCTGTTCTTCGGCCTCTCCGGCACCGGCAAGACCACCCTCTCCGCCGACCCCAACCGCTGGCTCATCGGTGACGACGAGCACGGCTGGAGCGATAACGGCGTTTTCAACTTCGAGGGCGGCTGCTACGCAAAGTGCATCAATCTCTCCAAGGAAAACGAGCCCGAGATCTGGAACGCGATCCGCTTCGGCGCTGTCGTTGAAAACGTCATTATGGACGAGGAGAGCCGTGAGCTCGATTTCAACGATGCATCCATCACCGAGAACACCCGCGTGGCGTACCCCGTGGAGTTCATTCCGAACTGCGTCATCCCCGGCGTTGGCAGCAACCCCAAGACCGTTATCTTCCTGACGGCGGATGCCTTCGGCGTTCTGCCCCCCATCGCGAAGCTGACCAAGGATATGGCGAAGTATCACTTCGTTTCCGGCTACACCAGCAAGCTCGCAGGCACCGAGCGCGGCATCAAGGAGCCTCAGGCCACCTTCTCCACCTGCTTCGGCGCTCCCTTCCTTCCCATGCATCCCTCGGTATATGCCGAGATGCTCGGCAAGAAGATCGACGAGCACGGCGCAAACGTGTTCCTCATCAACACAGGCTGGTCCGGCGGCCCCTACGGCGTTGGCAGCCGCATGAAGATCAAGTACACCCGCGCCATGGTCACCGCTGCGCTCGAGGGCAAGCTGAACGACGTTGAATACAACCTGCATCCCATCTTCAACGTTATGGTGCCCAAGACCTGCGAAAACGTGCCGGATGAGGTGCTCGATCCCCGCGAGATGTGGGCCGATAAGGAAGCCTACGACAAGGCGGCGCAGGAGCTTGCCAATATGTTCGTTAAGAACTTCGGTAAGTACGACAACATGCCCGAAAACATCATAGCCGCGGGCCCCAAGGCGAAATAAGCTGTAACCGTAAGAAAATAAGCGCAGATCGAGGCTTTTGCCCGGTCTGCGCTTTTGATGTATCGTATGGGACCCAAAAGGCTCGATAAAGCCCGCTTGAGCTTACTTGCCGAACAGCAGAGATAGTATCTCATCGGCGCTCATGCCAAGGATGCCGTCCGGGTCGGTGAGCACGCCGCTGCCGTCCAAGCTCCAACGGAAGAAGCCCGCATTGCCGCTGCGCTCAAAGTCGATGTAAGTCGAGTACGGCACCGTGATATTCTCATACCTTTCATACCACTCGGGATAGTACCTTTCGGTATACCGCTTGACGAGCGCAAGCGCCATGCCGCCGCCTTTTCCGTTCGGGTCGAGCGCGCTTAGCTGAACGCCGCCGCCCTTGCTGCCCGTTCTCGAGGGAGTGGGGGAGGAGTGCAGTATAACGAGGCTTCCGTCCTCGCAGCGGCCGAGCACGAGGTAGGCATGTCCCTTGAAGCTCACTATATCGCCGCTTTGAAGCTTGGTGCCGCCGTTTTCAAGCTTATCGGAGCTGAAAGCGCCGTAGCCCATGGAGGAAAGCGTTTTTGCAATATCGGTGGATTTGAAAACGCAGCCTGCGCCGCCGTCACGGGATTCGAGCGTGCAGTAAACCGTCCGCCCGAGGTAGCCGGAGCAATCGAGCCCGGCATAGAAGTATTCTATCCAGCCGCCAAAGGGATAATAGCTCGTTTCGGGCGAAGCTTCATTCTTATAGGAATAATTCGCATCCTGCCCGAGGAAGAATTCGCGCCAAGTGCGCGGCGCAGCCGTTCGCCTTGTGAGCGCCGAAGCGCCGTCGTCCTGCCAATTCCAGCCGCCGCCGTAAACGTACAGCGTGTGACCAACGGGCTGCATCGCCGCTGCAAGCAGGTTTTTGAGCGTTCCTTCACCGGGCTTGTACGAAACGAGGGAAGCTTCGCTGTCGTTGAGTTCAAATGCGGGAGCGGCTTCGAGCACCGTTTCGTTTTCGACCGTCAGCTCGTATTCATAGCCCTCGTAAAGCTTGTTTTGAACGGTGAACTCAGCATCGTTTTTTACCGCAAACAGCAGCTCTTCGTCGTCTGAAAGGAAACGGAAGAGCCTTGCGCCGTCCTTTTTGACCTCATCGGCTGTCACGCTGCCGTAGCCGAGTATGCCAAGATATTTCGCAACAAGCTTTTCGGAGCCGCTCTCGGGCGTGGACTCGGCGGTGGGGCCTGCGGTATCCGTTGGCGCGGGGGATGGCGCATCGGAAGGCGCGGGGGAGTGGGTGCCGAACGGAGCGGCTGTGTCGGTCGAAGTTGCTGTGCCGGTCGGAGCGGGGGAGTGGGTGCCGCCGTTCACCGAAGGCTTGGATGGAGCGCAGGCAAGAGCGGCAAGCGCAAACATAAGCGCGGCGCAAAAAAGCGCGAAAAAGCGCGGTCTCGGCAGGGTGTTTCGGATTTTCAAAGCATTTTTTACGGAATGCGGATGCATAATAATATTTCTTTCCTTTGTACTGTGGCTTCGTCGTTGAGGGAGCGCATCGGCACGGCAGCGCAGTGCCGACTAAAAGATTATAACTCATTTCGGGTCGGTATTTCAACATATTTGTTTTTGCATTCATTCTTGCACAGCCCGTTTGCCTCCACACCGCCGAATGGGAGATGATATATCGCATAAATCTGTTGCGCGGATATTATCTGCAGGCAAAGGAATAGCTTGGGCAGGTGGGTGAAAATGCCTCGAGGCGGCAAAAATGGGCGGAACAGCCTTGAAGGAGCCGTTGCAAATGCCCAAATGACAGAAAAAATACATTTAAAAACAGGCATACAAACTATTTCAAACACATAAATTAAAGAAAAAATTATTCAAAATACGCAAAAGGTATTGCATTTCTTGGAAGTTAATGATATTATTAGGTATCCTATGTTGCATATACTATAGCTATTTTGGGCTCGGTTATGCAATAATATTATGTAGGAGGATAGATATGAAGAAGTTTATCGCACTGGTACTCGTTGCGATCATGGCTCTTTCCATGGTAGCAGCCTGCACCCCCAAGGATCAGGGCACCAACACCCCTGCTCCCGCCACCGACGTTCCCGGCGAACCCACCCAGACTCCCGAGGGTGAAGTAACCAACCCTCCCGCCGAGGAGACTCCCGCTCCCACCCCCTTCGTTCGTCCCACCAGCTACGTTCGTGCGGACGATGAGGAGATCTACGATCTCGTTCTCGCTAAGTTCGAGGAAATGATGCACACCGCTGAGGCGGCCGCCACCCCCGATGAGAAGTTCGTTCTCTACGCTCAGGCGGAAGCTTATCTTCTCAGCACCGGCGTCATGATCCCCACCACCACCCAGGGCGGCACCTATCAGATCAGCCGCGTTGCTCCCCGCACCGTTCCTTACGTTCAGTGGGGCAACGATGACGACCGTTTCTTCGGCCTCGTTATCTCCGATGAGTTCATCACCAAGGAAGAGCGCGCTGAGCTGCTCGAGCAGTGGCGCAACGCTATGGAAGGCAACGGCACCTACGATCCCGCCGCTTACCTGACCGGCAAGGGCCACACCCTGAAGAATGAGTACAACCTCACCTTCTCCACCGCGCCCACCACCATCGACTGGTTCAACACCAGCTCCCAGGCTGACACCGAGATCACCGTCAACACCGTTGAGGGTCTCGTTCAGTACAACAACCTCGGCGTTCTCACCCCCGCTCTTGCCGAGAGCTGGGAAGAGTCCGCGGACGGTCTCACCTACACCTTCCACATCCGCAAGGGCGCTAAGTGGTACACCTCCGAAGGCCGTGAGGTCGCGGAAGTCACCGCTCACGACTTTGTTGCCGGCTTCAACCACATGCTCGACGTTGAGGCAGGTCTTGAGGAGCTCGTTGAGGGCATCATCGTAGGCGTTAAGGAGTACAACAAGGAAGGCGGCAGCTTCGACGCAGTCGGCTTCAAGGCTGTAGACGACTACACTCTCCAGATCACCCTTGAGAAGCCCACCACCTACTTCATGACCATGCTCACCTACTCGATGTTCCTGCCCATGTGCAAGAGCTTCTACGAGAGCCGCGGCGGCGTTTACGGCAAGGATGCATACGCCGAAGCAAGCCAGGACACCACCAAGTACACCTTCGGTCTGAACACCGACGTTTCTTCCCAGGTTTACTGCGGTCCCTTCCTTATCCAGAAGCTGAATCCCCAGTCCGAGATCCTCGTTGTTAAGAACGAGAACTACTGGAACAAGGACAACGTTACCCTTAACTCCATCAAGTGGGTCTTCGATGACGGCTCCAACCCCCTTGCGTTCTACAATGACTGCGTAAACGGCATCTACCCCGCTGTTGGCCTCGGCGCCACCAACGGTCTGCTCGAGCAGGCTCAGAAGGACGGCAACTTCGACAAGTACGCCTACATCACCGACACCACCTCCATCACCTACTTCGGCGGTCTGAACCTCAACCGCGGTACCTTCAAGCTTGAGAGCGGCGCTTGCGCTTCCACTCACACCGAGGATCAGAAGATCGACACCCACATCGCGATGCTCAACCAGGACTTCCGTCTTGCGGTTCAGTATTCCTTCGACAAGAAGACCTACAACGCGGTTTCCCGCGGCGAAGATCTCGCTCTTACCTCTCTGCGCAACATGTACACCCATCCCGAGTTCGTATGGCTCTCCAGCGATCAGACCGATGCTGACGGCCACACCTTCCCGGCAGCCACCTACTATGGCGACATGGTTCAGTACTATGTAAAAGAGAAGTACAACATGCCCATCGACGTCCATGACGGCGTAAACGGCTGGTTCCATCCCACCGAGGCTAAGGCACATCTCGAGAAGGCCGTTGAGGCTCTCGGCGATTCCGTCACCTGGCCCATCCACATCGACATCGTTTACCTCGGCACCTCCGAGACCAACTCCAACCAGGCTGCTGCCTACAAGGCAAAGGTCGAGGAAACCCTTGGCGCAGACCGCGTTATCGTTGACCTCATCAAGGCTGAGAACGCTCAGGAAGAGTTCTATCCCTGTGGCTATCGCGCAAGGAACGGTGAAGCCGGTAACTTCGACATGTTCTACGGTTCCGGTTGGGGCCCCGACTTCGGTGATCCCTGCACCTACCTCAACACCTTCCTCAGCCGCGGTGCCGGCTACATGACCAAGGTCATCGGCCTCTTCTAATTCTTAATTAGGCGGCTATAACCGCATGCATATAGGGGGGGTAACCCCCTATATGCTTATCAGTTAGATGAACGGATGCAAATACCGTAATATGGGAGAGCTTCCCGCACCTGCCGTTCATCGGCCGCTAAGCATTTTCCCCCTTTCTTTTGCCCAAGCATCAGGGTTTAAAGAAATGCCTTGAAAATCGCGCGTCTTTCATTTCTTTGCGCACGTCAAGACCAAATTCAAATCTTAATGAGAGGGAGATTACGGCCTTGCGCCGTACTCATAGTAACAGCTTATGGGTAAATATTTGCTTAAGCGCATACTTTTCTCCATATTCTCGCTGATCGTAGTCGTTGGCATAGTTATGCTGCTCGTTTATTCGCTTATCAAAAGAAACGTTATCTTCGAAACCGATGATATGTGGACCAAAAAAGCGCTCAACGACCAGAAAATGTATGAGTATACCATGTTCCAGAAATACGGTTATCTCACCTATGTTGATTACGCCAGCTTTTTGAAAGAAAAGTACACTGCTAAATACGGCGAAGGCTACGAAAGCCAGCCGGATTACATCGCTGACCGCGATGCAATAAAGAACCCCGACACCTATGAATCCAACGCAAGCGTTCAGGAATTCAAGGAAAAGTATAAGGGCGATGACATCGTTTATATGGCTCCCGTCAACTATTCAAACGGCGGCATGAAGCCGGGCGGCAGAGCCTATCTCATCGCTTCGCACGAAAAATCCGTTTTCTCCAGATTATGGAGCTATTTCACAAGCCTTGTGACCGTTGAAACCAAGAACATGGTCAAGGACGAGAGGCTCACCGATCGCTACATCAGATTTGAAAAGGATCCCTATTCATGGGCGGGCTTTGCTCTCGTTGGATCGGGCACCCAGCATAAGTATCTGCTGTATTTCGATGAACGCTTCCCGTTCATACATCAGAACTTCCTGCACTTAAACTTCGGCACTTCCTATACGACATATCGCGGACAGGAGATCACCTCGGTTATTTCCGAGAAAACAGGCGATCTGAAGAAAACACTCCAGCAGTTCCCGGCAAAGGTCGGAACCGATGAGTGGGAAGAGACCGCAATCGATTTCCATTCGCTGCAATATAACTCCTCGGACACCGTAAATCCGGCGGATCAGGAGAACTTCAACGACAGATACACCGTCTATAACTACAAAAAAACAGGTCTTTCCATGCTCGGAAACTCCTTCGTTATCGGTCTTATCTCGGTATTCATCTCCTACCTGCTCGGCGTTGCCATCGGTATTTTGATGGCGCGCAAGAAGGATAAGCTCGTGGATAAGCTCGGCAAGGCGTACATCGTTTTCATCTCCGCCGTTCCCTCCCTTGCGTACATCTTCATCGTTGCGTTCATCGGCACCAGCGTTTTCAAGCTTCCCTATAAGTTTGCAACTGCGCCTGCGGATGCCAAGATCCTTGCATACATTCTTCCCACCATCTCGCTTTCACTCGGCTCCATCGGCTCTCTCATGAAGTGGACCCGCCGCTACATGATCGACCAGATGAACTCGGATTACGTCAAGTTCGCACGCGCCGAAGGTATGAGCGAGAAGGAGATCTACAACAAGCACATTGCTCGGAACGCATTCATCTATCTCGTTCACGGCATACCGGGCAGCATTCTGTTCTGTCTCACCGGTGCTCTTATGACCGAGCGCGTGTACGGCGTTCCCGGCGTTGGCGGACTTCTTATCAACTCCATCAACTCGCACGACAACGCGGTCATCGTTGCGATGGTTCTTATCATCACCACGATCGCCATCACAGGCCAGATACTCGGCGACCTGCTGCTTGCCAAGTACGACCCGCGTATTTCCCTCTCTTCTGACAGTGGCGGAGGTAGAAAGTAATGAACGACGAAAAGAACAATGTGATCAACCCCACGAACGGAGCGGATCTCGGTTTCGAAGTCGTCGGCAACGACGCCATATCGTCCGAAAAGATAATCGCACCCCGTTATTCCTACTGGAAATCCGTTTTCCGCGTTTTCTTCAAGAAAAAGATGAACATCGTGCTCATCGCGCTGTTCGTTGTGCTGGTTCTCTCGGCGGTCTTCATTCCGTTGATCTGCCCCTACGAGCCGCAGGAAAACGTTACCAATGCAACCGCATACAACCTCAGCCCCGCCAAGGCTATGGAACAGTTCGGCCATTCCTTCAAATGGATGCTCGGCACCGGTCCTCAGGGCAACTCCATCATGTACAATATCTTCGCCGGTGCGCGAACCTCGCTGCTTCTTGCGGTCGTTTGCGCGGCGATCAACATGACGATCGGTATTGTGCTCGGCGCGGTTTGGGGCTTCTCAAAGAAGCTCGATGCGATCCTCATCCCCATCTACAACATCGTTGCGAACGTTCCGTTCATACTGGTCGTTGCCGTTCTTATCTACGTTCTCGGCTCCGGCTTCTGGAACATGGTTATCGCTATGACTATCACCGGCTGGCTTGGCGTTGCGTACTTCTTCAGAACGCAGGTCATGATCATCCGCGACCGCGAGTATTCGCTGGCATCCAAGTGTCTCGGCACCCCGATTCGCAGGATCGTTTCCAAAAACATCCTCCCGTTCCTCACCAGCGTTATCGTTACCCTGCTTGCTACCGAGGTTCCCTCCTACATCAGCTTGGAAACCTATATGTCCTTCATCGGCATCGGTCTCAGCGCAGAGGTTCCCTCCCTCGGCCGCATGATCTCC
Source organism: Clostridia bacterium (assembly GCA_017395105.1). Lineage (GTDB taxonomy): Bacteria > Bacillota > Clostridia > Christensenellales > CAG-138 > PeH17. The sequence goes on along the minus strand of JAFPWD010000023.1, from coordinate 15,810 downwards.
GCCGCCCAGACGGCGTTCCTTACCTACCCTTGGGAATTCTGGCCCCCCGTTATCTATGCCGCTATGCTGACCATCATCCTCTACCTGCTCGGTCAGAACCTTGCGGATGCAACGGATCCCAAGACCCACATGTAATAGGAGGACTTGATTATGGAAAACAATACTGAAAGAAAAGTCCTTCTCTCCCTCAAGGACGTTGAAGTTAAGTTCAACGTTCGCGGACGAATCCTCACAGCTATCCGCCGCGTTTCGCTCGATATCTACGAGAACGAATCGCTTGCGATAGTCGGCGAATCCGGCTCCGGTAAATCGGTTCTCACCAAGACCTTCGCTGGTATGCTTGAAACCAACGGCTTCATTTCCAACGGCACGATCATCTTCTCCGATGATGAGATCTCCGAGACCTCCGTTAAGCTCACTCCGAGCAACAGGAAAGCGCTTGCGAGGTTTACCGACATGCTCAATAAAAACTCCGTGCTTGAGCGCGGCGCTGCCGAGTTCAACGCAATGGAGGAAAAGAAGCGCGAGATTCATGCCGCTCAGTCCCTCAGCCAGGATGAGGAAGCGGATTTCAACGCCCGCATCAAGTCCCTCAAGGACAGCGCCGTTGATAAGAATAATTATATCCAGACCTTAGACAGCCGCAACCGCGAGGATGCGCTCGAGATGGATAAGCTCAAGAAGGAGATCGCGAAGCTCAACGCGGATGCGGAGGCCATTGAAAACGAGATGAAGGCGCTCATTTCAAAGCGCAAGGCCGCCTATTCTTCGGACAGCGCGCGCGCCGCAAAGGATCAGGAGGAGCTTAAAAAGCTTGCCGCCCTGCGCGATGAAAAGATCGCCAAGCAGGACGATCCCAAGAACCCCTATGGTCTCTCGAGCGCGGTTATCGCTCGCAACGAGAAGATCGCCAAGGAGCTTCTGCTGTCCACCGAGAGATACCCTCTCAAGGATCAGATCAAATTCAGAAGAAAGCTCGACAAGGCGTTCAAGATCGCGATGAGCACCGGCGAGGATCTGAACGATCCTGAGACCCTCAACAAGATCTTCGACGTTGCGGCATTCCGCGTTGAATACCGCGGCTACGATGAAGCAACCGAGACTCTCAACGGCTATGCGATCATCGATTGCGCCAAGATCAAGTACACCAAGGATTGGCAGAGCATTCGCGGCCGTCGTATCGCGACCGTTTTCCAGGATCCGATGACCTCACTCAACCCGGTCATCACGATCGGCAAGCAGATCCAAAACGTTATCCTCAAGCATCAGCAGTGCTCAAAGGAAGAGGCGAAGCGCCGCACCATCGACATTATGGCGAAGGTCGGCATCCCCGATCCCGAAAAGCGCTTCGACGACTACCCCTTCGAGTATTCGGGCGGTATGCGCCAGAGGATCGTTATTGCGATCGCGCTCTCCTGCCAGCCCAAGATCCTCATCTGCGATGAGCCCACCACCGCTCTGGACGTTACCATTCAGGCGCAGATCATCAGGCTTATCAAGGATCTTCAGAATGAGCTCGGCTACACCACCGTATACATCACGCACGACCTCGGCGTTGTTGCAAACGTTGCGGAGCGCGTTGCGGTTCTGTACGCAGGTCAGATCGTTGAGATAGGCACCGTTGAAGAGGTGTTCTACGATCCCCGTCATCCGTACACATGGGCGCTGCTTTCGAGCTTGCCGCAGCTCTGCGAAAAGGGCTCCGACCTGTTCTCGATAGCGGGAACCCCGCCCTCGCTGTACAACAAGATCAAGGGCGATGCGTTCGCTCCGAGAAACCAGTACGCCATGGCGATCGATCTCAAGGAGGAGCCTCCTATGTTCAAGATCACCGACACGCATTACGCAAAGACCTGGCTTCTCGATCCGCGCGCACCCAAGGTCGATACCCCGCACAACATTCAGAATCTGCATGAGAAGATGCTGAAATCTCATGTTGATTACAAGGCATAAGGAGATTTCGTATGGACAACACAAATAAAGAAGTATTGCTTTCAATACAAAATCTCGACGTTGTATTCGGCAGGGGAAAGAGGGCTTTCAAGGCTGTTAATAACGTCAGCTTCGATATCTTCAAGGGCGAAACGCTCTCCCTCGTTGGCGAGTCCGGCTCGGGTAAAACCACCATCGGCCGCGCCATCATCAGGATCAACCCCTGCTCCGCAGGCCAGATCCTCTTCAAGGGCAAGCGCATCTCCGGCAAGCTTTCCCGCAAGGAGGACCGCGAGGTCATCCGCAAGATCCAGATGATCTTCCAGGATCCCGCCGCTTCGCTCAATGAGCGCGCCACCATCGAGTACATCATCTCCGAAGGTTTGTACAACTTCCATCTCTATAAGGATGAGAAGGACAGAATGGCCAAGATAGAGAGGATCACCGAGGAGGTCGGTCTGCTGCCCGAGCATCTTACCCGCTATCCGCACGAGTTCTCCGGCGGTCAGCGTCAGCGCGTCGGCCTTGCAAGGTCCATCGTTATGGAGCCCGAGTTCATAATTGCCGACGAGCCCATCTCCGCGCTGGACGTTTCGATCCGTGCTCAGGTGCTGAACCTTCTTGAAAGGTTCAAGAAGGAGAGGGGACTCACCTATCTCTTCATCGCGCACGATCTTTCCATCGTTCGCTTCATCAGCGACCGTATCGTGGTCATCTACAAGGGCAGGATCATGGAGATAGCGGAGACCGAGGAGCTTTTCCACTATCCGCTGCATCCTTACACCAAGTCCCTTATGAGTGCGATCCCCGTACCCGATCCGCTTATCGAGAAAAACAAGCAGCTCTTCGTTTACGACACGAAGATCCACGACTACTCCACCGAGCAGCCTTCGCTTGTTGACATCGGAAACGGTCACTTCGTTTTCGGAAGCCCCTCCGAAATCGAAAAGTACAAGAAAATACGTGCGGAAGCACCCATTCAGTAATCAAACCAAAAGCACAGCCGATCGCTCAAGCGGTCGGCTGTGTTTGTAAATAAAAAGGAAGTCTATCGTGAGAAAAAACGCAAAAGAGAAGCCCTTGAACAATTCGCAACTTCAATATGAAAACGAAAAACGGCAGGAAAAGCGCAAGACAATAATCACGATCGTGCTTATCGTGGTTGCGGCGATTGTCGGCGTGTACGCAATGTTTGCCATGCTCGAGCGTGCGGCGCACCGCGATCCGGGCTACTATAAGCTCGAAGCGCCGAAGAGCGAGTCTGCGCCGTTGTATGCGCATGACTACACCTTCGAGCACTACTTTGCGGGCGAGAGCCTCGAGATAAAATACGCCGTTGACAACTGCGCTAAAACCTATGGCGACATACTGCTTCGCATCTATAAGCTGACCGATGCAAAGAACCAATACGAGAACTGCAAAAACATCGCCTATCTGAACGCACATAACGGCGAGGAGGTAGAGCTGGAAAAGGAGCTCTTCGATATCCTCTCTTCGGCATACGAGCTTACTCAGGCGGGTATGTTCAATATGTTCGCGGGCGCGCTTAACTCATCATGGAGCGACATCGTCTATGCCGATGATCCCGCCGAATTCGATCCTGCGGTGAACGCGGCGCAGGAGGCGCGCATAGATGCCGCTGTTGAGTGTATGAAAGCAAACGAGCTTTTCTCATTTGAAATTGTGGATGCCGAGAAGCATATCGTTCGCTTCAACAAAACCGAGGAATATGCGGAGCTGCTGCGTGCAAATGATTTTACCGAAACCGTTATCGACCTCGGTCTGCTTCGCGATGCTTTCGTTATCGACACGGTATGTGCGCTTATGGAGCAGCAGGGTTACGATAACGGCTATATGACGAGCCTTAGCGGCGTAACCAAGGCGCTTTCCAATATGAACGCTCAGGGGCATGAATACGTTGCATACGGCCTTGCAGACGGCAGGGCGGTGCAGGCATTTTCACTTCCCATGACACCGGACAGCGCGTGCTGCACTCTGCGCAGCTTCGGCTTGGAGGGCGAGCTCGGCTGTTATACGCTTCAAACCGATGAGGGCGAGCTGCTTCGAAGCCCCAATTATTCCATAACAACCGGGGAACTGTATGATAATCTGCTCACCGCCTGTGCATATAATGAAAACGGCAGCGCTGTGGAAACTTATCTTGGAGCGTATAGCTACATTTCGGCTATTATGATTGGCATTGACGAGCCATGGTGGGAGCCCCCTGACCGGGTCAACACCGATGCTGCGCTCGTTGCGTTCATAATGAAGGACGATAGTTCGACTGTTTTTGTGCCCGGCAAGCTTATGGACAAAGCTAAGCTTCTTGATGAGCAGGCTTTTTCGCTCTCATCTTTGAAGGGCAGAAGGGTCGTTTTTGTGGGATGACGTTCGATATCGAAGGGCTGTGGAGCATCCGCAGCCCTTTTGATATGCACTTGCGGCTGAAAAATGCCGCCGTTATATTGCCATTCTATATAATTATGGTATAATAAAATAGGCCGAGCACCGCGAAATGCGCTCTGTCGGCAAAATATCGAGCGCAAGCCCAAAAAATACAATAAGGAGAAACGAAAATGAAAAAGCTTTTCAGCATCATGCTCACTCTGCTGCTTGCAGTGGCTCCGCTCGGCGTTCTTGCAGAGAACACGGTTCAGCCCAAGCTTGTTGCGGACGACGTGACCCTCGACACCGATGGCAGCGACGGCTACAGCGGTGACTACGTTGTGATCTACAACCCGAACACAAGCGGCTCGGGTCTTTCCACGGGCAATATGAGCGGCCTTATCGAAACCAATGTCGGCACCAACGCTGCTCCCGCCGCTCCCACTGCTCACGCAGAGCCCTATATGATCGACGTTGATGCGCAGTTTGCCGAGCAGGCGAAGAAGGACGGCATCACCCGCAAATCGATCAAGAGCCCCGTGAACAATGGCGGTTACAGATTTGAGGTCGGAGACACGATGAACTTTTCCATCACGTCCTACTCTCCGCTTCCCGATTGGACGATCGAGTTCAAGGTGCTTGCAAAGGGCGAGCATTGCTATATCTGGACTCCCACCTCGACCAATGCGAACGTGCATCCTCTCGACAGCATCGACCCTTCCTACGGCGCGACCGCAGCGGCGGAGTTCGACAGCAAGTTCGACCTCATGCAGTCCTCCTTCGGCGACCATGAGAACGGCGCGGGCGACGGCAGGCTGAACATACTTTATTATAATATCGATGACGGCTGGCAGCTCGGTCAGGGCTATGTTGGCGGCTATTTCTCGCCTTGGGATTTCTTCACAAATCAGATCCCCTGCCTGCATGTTGACACCTATCCCGGCGTTCATTACACCGCTGCGGACGGCACCGAGATAAACGATATTGCAAGAACCTATAACGTTATGGTGCATGAGTATCAGCACTTGATCAACTTCTCCAACACCGAGAATATGGAGACCTGGGAAAACGAGTGCATGAGCGCGGCCGCAGAGGAGATCTGCTACCCCGGCTCGAGCGTTTCCAGGAGGATTCAGAGCTGGACGAATTACAACTTCGAAAACGGAGATTGGCTCAACCCGCCCGAGGAGTATCCCTACGTTTCCGATTTCCTGCTCCATAACGGCTACAGCATGTATGAGTGGGACAACAATATGAGCACGGATAATATCCTCGTGCTGTATGCACAGGTTTCGCTCTTTGCTCAGTATATCTACACCCAGTACGGCAACACCACCTTCCGCCAGCTTCTCATGCAGGATGCGCAGGGAAGAGCTTTCCCCCAGGCGTTCCAGAACGTAACGGGGCAGAGCGCGGCGGAATTCGTTAAGAATTTCCGTGTTGCGCTGACGGCGAACACCGCACAGAACGTGCTCGGCGGCACCTACGGCTTCCGTATGCAGGAGGGCTACAATCCCGCGAACTACCACGGCGTACAAAACCTCTATAACTGGCTCGGACCGGTCGTATTCACCAGAAACCAGTGCTCGATCCAAGCGGGCGGTGCTATCACCGTCAAGCCCGTCGGCGGTGTCTACAATCCCCCGTCCGGCGCGAGCAACGGCCTTGTGTACGTTGGCGTAACGAGGGGCGAGAGCTCTCAGCCCAACCCCTATGAGAAGGGCGATGTCGATATGAACGGCACCGTTCAGATAGCTGATGCGGTGCTCGCGCTGAGAAAATCACTCGGCCTTGTCGAACTGAATCCGCAGCAAATCGAGCTCGGCGATATGGATAATTCGGGCTCGGTAACCGTTGCCGATGCGGTCACAATTCTGCGTAAATCGATGGGGCTTGCGTAATTTCCGCGCAGTATTTGCGGAATAAAAGCTAAACCCTGAAAACCAAGCATTTACAGCGGGCGCCTGCTTTCTGCGGCGCCCGCTTTGTGGTATAATATTAAGCATAAAACTGCGATCCAAGGAGACGAACTATGGCTGATTTTACAGTAAACGAAATGCTTGAAATGCAGAAAGCGCTGCAGGAAAAGTACAAGCATAAATGGAACGCGCTTACGCCGGAGCAGGGCAGGCATCAGCTTCTTTGGATGATCGGCGAGATAGGCGAGGTGATAGACATAATCAAAAAGCACGGGGGAGAGAAGGCGAGCGGCGAACCGGAGATACGCGCTCATCTTATCGAGGAGATGGCGGATGTGCTGATGTATTATAACGACGTTCTCTTGTGCTATGGCATCACGCCCGAGGAACTCAAGAAAACCTACGAAGCAAAATTCAAAAGGAATATGAACAGGTGGTAAAAGCGGGGGGGAGCGCATGAAGCCGAACGCCGAGGCGATCGAGGAAAGCTTCAAGCAAAACCTGCTCGAAAAACCGACAGAAACAAAGGCAGAAAAATGAATGTTAAACTGATAAAACTGACAGCGGAGCATAAGGCCGCGCTGATCGAAATGCTTGATGAATGGCGCGCCGATCAGGAGCTGAACAATACCGACCGCTCTCCGAGTGCGATCTTTAAAAACGATCCGCAGGATTTTGAGTATTATCTTGATAACCTTGAGCAAAGAACGGCGAGCGGGAATCGCGTTCCGAACTCGGTATTTTTCCTTATCGATGAAGAAAGAAACCGCCTGCTCGGTGCGGTCAGCATCCGCCACTATCTGAATGAAGCCATGCTTCAAACCTGCGGGCATATCGGCGACGGTATCCGTCCGAGCGAAAGGCGCAAGGGCTATGCAACCGAGATGCTGCGCCTTGCGCTGATAGAATGCAAAAAGCTCGGCATAGACCGCGTTTTGCTGATCTGCCATAAAGCCAATATAGGCTCGGCAAAGGCCATAACCAGAAACGGCGGCGTGCTTGAAAACGAGATAGTGAACGAGAGCGGCACTGCAATGCAGCGGTATTGGATAGATTTAAACGAAAAAGGCGAAACGAAAATAAGAAAAACGCATCAAACAAACGAATTCACTCCAAATGAGAATTACCCCAAAGCCGTACCGGTGCCGCAACGTGAGGATATCCTTTCGCTTCTTGCATGTTACGGCGTGAACGATGCAACCGAGATGAAGCTCATCGACTCCACGCACGATGCGGAGGATATTCGCCTTAACTACATAATCGATAAAAAGTGGGTGATGCGCTTCTGCAATCCCTCGTCGATGAGCGAAAAACGAATCGGCGAACTAAACAGGCTCATTTCGCGCTATATCGACTTTGGGCTTATCTGCCCGCGCTTTATCGCGGATGGGGAGGGAAACTACCTGCATCCGTGGGAAAATCTCGTCTGCTATCTGTCGGAATATGTCGATCTTCCGCTGGCTTCGGATTTGCAGCTTGAGCCCGAAGCGGGAGATGCGCTCTTTTGCGAGGTGCGCTCGAGCGTTGCTGCGTTCGCCAATAAGTATAAGAACGCCGATCTGTCCGAAAACTTTGGAATGTACAGCCTTTTCGACCTCTCGCCCTTCGATATTCCCGAAGGCATCGACGAAAAGCAGCAGAATTTCAATAAGCTGATCGAGCTTCTTCAAAGCGAAAACGAAAACGCGCTTGCGGATAAGCTTATAAATAGGCATGTAGCCGTCCGCGCCGAACTGAAAGCGGTCTATAGATCCCTCCCGCGCTGTGTGTTTCAAGGAGATGAAAACTTCTCGAATCTGCTTGTTGACGAAAACGGGCATTTCGCGGGCTTTATCGATTTCAACCTTGCGGGAACGGAGGTAATTGTAAATCAGCTTGCAAATCTGGCCTCGCCCGATTTTGAAGAGAGCGAAAAAGAACCGATTGGCGCTCGTGCTCGGCTCGATCATGCGGTAAAGGGCTTCCGCGAAAGCATGGCGCAGATGCTCGAGCATTACGAAGCCTCCGATTCGGAAAAGCATGCCACCGCGCTGTATGCGTGGATCGCGTTTATTTCTCAATGGCCGATATTCTGCTATTTCAGATGGGCGCTGAAAGGTGAATTGCGCAGCGAGATACTCGAGCTGCTTGATCTTATAGCCGAGCTGCCTGTGGAAGAGCTGAAGGTGTAAACAAAAAACTAACGGCGCATTAAGCCGTGAAGCAGCGCAAGCTGAAAACGAACGAGCTGCCGAAGTCAGGCATACCGTTGAAAGGCTCAAGAAAACGACCGGGCATGCGTGTACTTCGCGCGGCAGGCAGGGGATATTCTGAGTTAATATATTAACGAGAGCGTTCTTTTTTGATATTGCAACAAGATGCAATGTGTTGTATAATTAATGATAATTAAAAGTATACCTCGTCCTTTTGTGTTCGTTTATGCGAACCGGAGGAGGGGATCGGTCGCAAATATGCCACCGCCATAAAGGTGCTCAAATTGCTTTGTCGATGTAAGCATCTAAACCGCAGCGGCAATAAACTTATCACAGAAAGCTTGGGAGGCATCTCAAAGCTTTTGAAAGAACAGGAAAGAGAAAAGTATGATAAACTTAACTACTCCAATTCCCAAAGAAGATGACGGTGTTAGGAAAGCCGGAAATAAAGGCCCGTATGAGGCTTTTTTTAAGAGATTGATAGACATAATCATTTCAGCATTGTTCATCATCCTGTTCTTCTGGCTATATCTTATTATTGCGATCATAGTACGTATCAACCTCGGATCGCCCGTTCTGTTTACGCAGGACAGACCCGGAAAAAACGGGAAACTCTTTAAACTATACAAGTTCCGTTCCATGACGGATGCCAGGGATGAGAACGGAGAGCTTCTGTCCAACAGAGAAAGGCTTACAACCTTTGGAAAAATATTGAGATCGACCAGCCTTGACGAGCTTCCGGAGTTCTTCAATATTCTGAAGGGTGACATGAGCTTTGTTGGACCAAGGCCGTTACTGACGAGCTATCTTGAGCAGTATAACAGCTTCGAGATGAGACGACATGAGGCAAGGCCGGGGCTTACGGGGCTGTCACAGGTGAGCGGACGACGCGATCTCCCGTGGAAAGAACGATTTGAAAAAGACGTTGAATATGTTGACAATATTACTTTCCTTGGCGATTTGAAGATCGTTTGGACAACCATTAAAAAAGTGTTCAAGAGAGAAGGCACCGCGCATTTCCAGGGCATTGGATGGATATCGAATTATTTTAACGGACATCCGAGAGCGGGAGAGGATATGCAGGAGAAAAAATAAAGAGATAAGTATTGGAGCTGTGTGCAGCTGTTCTGCATACGCTCTTAAGCGAGGCTCAAAGGGAGCACTTAAAAGCTTACGGCGTGCCTGAAGACGAGTCGAAGCATACTGATTTGTCTGAATAAAGGTATGCCGTAATTGAATTCAGAACAAATACTTTCGGATCTCATCATAGGAGGAATAGGATTATGGAAAAAATAGTATTGATCGGAACAAGCAGCCTCGCGGCGCAAACAGTTGCTTTCATAGAAAGATATCAACTGTATGATATTATAGGCTTTACTGTGAATGAAAATTGCATGAAGGAAGATTCCTTTATGGGGAAACCGGTTTATCCGATAGAGAGTCTCGAAAAGTGCGTAGACAAAGCAACGGTTAAGCTGTTTTGCACCGCATCATGGTACAATCACATGAATCGCCTTAGGAAAAAGCTCTTTGATGAGCTTAAAGAAAAGGACTTCACATTTGCCAATCTTATTTCACCTAACGCGATCGTCTATACGGATGATATAGGAGAAGGAAACTGGATCCACGATTTTGCGCACATTGGCCATGGCGTTCGCATCGGAGATAATAACGTTTTCAGAATGAATTGCGTGATCGGGCATGATTCTGTAATCGGAAATCATAATTTCTTTGGAGTAGCAAGTGTGATCGGCGGTCATGATTATTATGGAGATTGCAACTTCACGGGACTTCGAGCACTTGTTTTCAATAGAGTAGCTATAGGCAACAAGTGTATTGTTGGAGCAGGGTCGGCTTTGAAAGACGATCTTCCGGATTATTCGTTGTGCGTTGCACCGAAATCGTTTATCAAACAATGCGATGAAGCGAAAATCGAATCGTATATTACACCAGCGCACTTAAACAGATCGGTCGATGAGTTTAACGAAATGATAAAGGCGCATCATAAAGGAGAAAATAAATGATTCCTGCTAATATCGGCAACTACTTTGAAGAGTTCAAGGTCGGAGACATCGTTCATCACAGTCTTTCAAAAACCATTTTTGAAAGCGACAACAATCTGTTTAGCCTTCTGACCATGAATTACCATCCCGTTCACACGAATTCAGACTATGCCTCTCAACAGCAGCATGGCAGGATACTTGTGGTCGGAACTTTGGTTTTCAGTCTGGTGGCAGGCATCACCGTTCCGGATATCAGCGGCAAAGCAATAGCTAATCTGGACTATGAGAAGATCGAGCACCTGGCGCCTTCCTTTGTGGGCGACACCATCTATGCCCGAACAGAGATTTTGGAAACAAGAGCATCAAAATCAAAACCCGATCGGGGAATCGTTTACGTTGAAACGACAGGCTATAACCAGGATGGGATAGACGTGATTCGATTCCGCAGGCATGTACTGGTAAAAAGAAAACCTGAGGAGGCGTGAATGAATAAGGCTTGGGAGCATACCGTTCGAGAAAAATACGACAGCATGAAGGCGGAGTTGTTTCTTGCCGGAGGACAACAGAAGATAGATAAGCAGCATTCCAAGGGGAAGCTCACAGCTCGCGAACGCATGGAAGCACTCTTTGACGGTGGCGTATTCCATGAATTTGAGATGTATGCAAAATCTCAGTTTCAATTGGAAAATGTTAAGAAAAAGCACTATTTGGGTGACGGCGTTATCTGCGGATATGGCAATGTGAATGGGAAAACGGTTTATGCTGTTTCCGAAGACGCAACGATCAGCGGCGGCGCAAGCGGTGCCACACAGGTTGAAAAAATATGCAGAACATTAGAGCAAGCCATTCTTGTACGCAAACCGTTTGTTATGTTATGCGAAAGCGGCGGCGCACGCATTGAAGAAGGCATTATGTCTTTGTCTGCTCACAGCAGGTTGTTCAGAAATAATGCCAGAGCATCCGGATACATTCCGCAAATTGCCGCGATCATGGGAAATTGTGCCGGAGGTTCATCGTATTCGCCGGCAATGTGCGATTTTCTATTTATGGTTGATAAAACCAGCCAGTTATTCGTTACAGGTCCAAAAGTTGTTAAAGCAATTACAGGCGTAGAAGTAACAATGGAAGATCTTGGGGGAGCAACGATACACAGCACATATTCGGGACAAGCTCATTTTGTATGCCAAGACGACAGAGAATGTATTGAAGGAATCAAACGATTGCTTGAATACATCACAAAACCAAGCATTCCATACCTGAATAAATCGCAAATTGATTATCGAGCTTTGGGAAAAGAGATAGAGAGCTTTGTTCCCGAAAATAAGAGAAGCCCTTATGACGTCAAAAGGGCCATCGCGCATCTCGTAGACGATCAGGCTTTTTTTGAGGTTCTTCCGCTGTTTGCAAAGAGCTTGGTTATCGGATTTGCACGAATCAATGGAAACACAGTTGGCATCGTGGCAAATCAAGCGAATTACAACGGTGGTGCGCTTGAATGCGATGCTGCGGATAAATGTGCAAGATTTGTCAGATTCTGTGATTGCTTCTCGATTCCGCTTTTGACGATTGTGGACGTACCGGGCTTTTTGCCGGGAATTGAGCAGGAAAGAAAAGGAATCTTAAGACATGGCAGCAAGATCCTCTTTGCTTATTCGGAAGCGACGGTTCCGCGGGTGTCGCTGATACTTCGCAAGGCTTATGGCGGAGCATACTGCGCAATGGATAGCAAGGCATTGGGCTGTGATGTTGTGTTTGCCTGGCCGATCTGCGAATTCGCCGTAATGGGAGCAGGCGGAGCGGTTGACGTTATCTATCATAAACAGCTTGAAGAAGCAGAAGATCCGGCAAAGCTGCGAGAAGAGTTGATCAGAAAATATGAGGAAAAGTATCTTGATCCATATTTTGCAGCAACATGCGGAATGGTCGATGAGGTCATCCTTCCCGAGGAGACGAGGGACAGTATTATTGCGGCATTTGACAGTCTTAAAGATAAGAAGGTCGATGTTCTTCCCAAAAAGCATGGGAACATATCATTATAAGAGGGAGTAATCATTATGTTGGCTGAAAAATTACAATTAAGAAGCTTCATGTTTCTGCCTGCACACAATAGAAAGTTTTATGATAAAGCTATTGCAAGCGATGCAGACGGCATTATATTGGACATGGAAGACGGTGTTCCGCCGCATCAAAAAGCGGAAGCAAGGGAGAATATTATCTCATATTGCGAGCAAGGATTATTCGATCAGAGAAAGAATGTTTTTGTCAGGATCAATCCTATTGAATCGGAAGACTTTATTCTTGATATCGATAAGCTGATGCTGGCAGGAATCGATGGCTTTATACCGACTAAGATCGACTCGGCAAAAGACGTTGAATTCTTAGATCGACTTCTCGACTTCTATGAGCGTAAGCATGGGTATCCGGCAATGAAATATAAGCTGGTTCCGCTTATTGAAACCACAAAGGCTGTTGAGAATATTGTCGAAATAGCAAAAGCAAGTAAAAGGTCGGTTGCTCTTAGCTTTGGAGGCGAGGATTATCTTAATGATCTTGGCAGCGTATTTACTTATCAGGAGACTGCTCTTGTTTACCCGAGAGCCATGGTTGTAAATGCGGCAAGAGCGAATAACCTCCTTCCCATCGATACCCCGTATTTAGATATAAAAGACGTTGATGGATTTAAGCAGCATCAAGTGATTGCCTATAAGAATGGTTTTGCAGGGTGCTTTATTCTCAGTCCAAGACAAATAGACGCTGCCAATGAGGCGTTCACCCCCGATGAAGCCAAAGTCGCACTCAGCAGAAGAGTCATAGAAGCGGTTCTTCAGGCGAATAAAGACGGCGTTTCAGGGGTTGCCATGCTTGATGGAACGATGGTGGGTCCTCCTATGAGAAAAAGAGCTGAAACGGTATTGAAACAGATCGGAGAACAATGATAGCCGGAAGCAGAAGCGTTTAGCTGCTCCTGCGGGATGGGCATTTCGTTGGCTTCACCGATTTCAACCTTGCGTGAACCGAGGTCATAGTGAACCGGCTTGCGAATATCGCCGAGATCGACTATGCCGATGAAAACAAGGCTCCTTCGGTGCGTGGATAAGGCTCGATAACGCGGAAAAATGCTTCCGCGAAAGCATGGCGCAAATGCTCGAGCATTACGAAGCATCCGATTTGGAAAAGCACGCCGCCGCGCTGTATGCAGGGATCGCGTTCGTCTGCCAATGGCCGATTTTCTGCTATTTCAGATGGGTGATGAAGGGGGAATTGCGCAGCGAGATACTCGAGCTGCTCGACCTTATCGCCGATCTGCCTGTGGAAGAGCTGAAGGTGTAAACGAAAGAATTCAACGGCGCATTCGGTCGTGAAGGAGCGCATGCTGAAAACGAACGAGCTGCTGAGGATCATTCATACCGTTGAAAAGCTCAAGGACACGACCGGGCATTCGTACACCTCTTGCAAAAGTTGGTGTAAAATAATTTTGGCGGAAAAAGTGAAGATCAACCGCCGCAGGAGGGTTCCGCTCCCGCAGGGGCGGCATCGAAAAAAAGACGGAGCATTTCTTGGTATAATCTGCTTGCCAACAAAATCCGAAAGGGGAGCCTACTCTGAGGAAAGCATTATACTACAAGCAGCAGTTAAATTGACGGAGGTAATTACTTATCGAAAAATGGTATTTCAAATATCCGCTGGACTGCCGAAACGCTATTTTGAACTATACAGGAATGAAGTTTGAGTATTACCGTCAGCGACATGGATAATGCGATATTGGCTTTAAAGAAAGAGATAAAGCGGATGGCTCGACAGTTAAAGAGAGAAATGTAAAGCTGTTGCAAGATTTTGCGTTTTATTGTATAATTTTATTGAGGAACATCGGTTTTATGTGCAAGCTGATAGAAACAGAAACACATGGTTTTGCACAAGGAAGGCAAACTGATGGCTTAACTGTATTATGAAGATAGACTCAATTGAAGAAATAGTAGCGAAATATACAAAAGCCGAAAGAAAAAGCGGCAGTAATAATATTGCATCGAATGCTTCTGTTAAGGTGACATTTCTGATTGGAAACGGATTTGATCTTAATTGCGGCATGAAAACCGCTTATAAGAATATGTATGACGAGTATGTAAAGATTGGCAGCGGTGATGCCGATATTCGAAAATTCAAAGAAAGCTTGAGAAGTTACGATACCTGGGCTGATTTTGAATGGGGTATGCTTAACCACATGCCTGAGTTTGATTCTGCCGATAGTTTTTTGAAGTGCCTGCGTGATTTCAGGGATTATATGGTGCAGCATTTGACGGAACAGGAAAAGCAGTTATCCTCGCAATTGGAAAAAAGCTTTCCTCATAATGAAATGGATACCCGAATGGTCGAATTGATAGGGCAATCAATAAAGCAGTTTAGAATGGATGCAGGCATCTTGGATAGAGATGCTGAATTCACCTTCGTGTCGTTCAATTTTACCACCGTACTTGATTCTTATTTGAAAAAATACGGGAAGGTTATTCATGTTCATGGTACGCTTGATAATAGCCCGGCTTTAGGCATCGACAATACCGGGCAGTTTGAGCCGAATGAGCTTACGTTTGAAATCACGGATGAGCTCAAGCGTGCTTTTGTTAAATCCGTACTGAATAGGCATTGTTTCAATAGGGATGCTGAAACACTCAGCGCAATTGCCGAATGCGACATCATCTGTGCTTATGGTTTGTCATTTGGGAAATCGGATCAACGCTGGCTTGATTGTATAATGAAAGCATTGCATCAAAATTCAGAAAAATCGGCATACTTTTATAATAAAAAGTGCATCGATGTAATGAGCGGGCATCTTGAAGTAATAACAGAGGCCGCAGAACGGCGAAGGGAAGAGCTTAAGAAACGCGTGGATCAGAAATATCACAACTGCGTTGATAGGATTGAATTCCCCTGTGGACACAACCTTTTCAATATTGGAAAAGCGATTGAAGAAAGCAGAGCTTACTTACAAAATAAGCATGAACGTATTAAAAGGCGGCGAGCTATTTATTTGTTGCTTTTTTCGTGTTTAGAGTGTCTTTTGTTAGGATATATTATGGGTAAACTGCTTATAGGCAGTTATCGGTATAAAATGAATGATATATGTGCTGTTGGCGTATCAATGCTCGGTGGCATGATATCCTTAACTATTACTAAGTGCATAAAATTGTTTTCTAGACAATGAAGAATGTTAAATAGGATACGTGCACTGTTGCACGTGAATAATTGGCTCTACTCCCAAAATCGTAAAAAATGTGGTATACTCAACCACATGGAAACACTAATCAAAGGGATACCGGAGTTATTCGGCAAGTCAATAGGGATCGAAGAGCCGTGGTACATCCGCAGCATAGAAACAAAGAACGA
>JAFPWD010000022.1 GCA_017395105.1 Clostridia bacterium | reverse complement strand
GAAATCTGTAAAGGGCGGTAAGAGAACGAAGGTTTATTACGCTCATCCGTACAGTGCATGGGAGAGAGGATCAAACGAAAACGCAAACAAACTGATACGCCGATTCATTCCGAAAGGAACAGATATCGGCAAGCTTACTCGCAAGGAGATAAAGAGGATGCAACGCTGGATGAACGATTATCCAAGAGCAATCCTCGACGGTCTGTCCGCAAAAATGGCGGTTCTTGCCCTCGGGCAAGAACCGGCGGATGCCTGATTACTGCGCTTTTGAGGGGCGGACAGTTAAAGTTGCAATTTGCATATTAAATCAAATGCCCGCGTTTGTATTGCTGTTTTGCTTCTAAAGTGCTATAATCAGGCTCAGGGTGCATTATTGCACCGAAATAACCAAAGATAAAACAACAGTATCGGAGGCACAGAAAAATGTCCAAACTTTCAGTAACCGACGTTCCCGTCAAGGGCAAGCGCGTTCTCGTTCGCGTTGACTTCAACGTTCCCCTCAACGATAAGCTCGAAATAACCGACGAAAGCCGTATAACGGGCGCTCTTCCGACCGTTAAATACCTGATCGAAAACGGTGCTAAGACCATCCTCTGCTCCCACCTTGGCCGCCCCAAGGGTGCGTTCGTGCCCGAAATGAGCCTTGCGCCCGTTGCAAAGCGCCTTGCGGAGCTTCTTGACGGAGTTAAGGTCAGCTTCGCTTCCGATATCATCGGCGAGGATGCAAAAAAGAAGGTTTCCGAGCTCAAGGAAGGCGAAGTGCTGCTTCTTGAAAACCTCCGTTTCCATAAGGAAGAGGAGAAGAACGATCCCGAGTTTGCAAAGGCTCTCGCTTCCTACGCGGAGCTCTATGTTTCCGATGCGTTCGGCACCGTTCACCGCGCCCACGCCTCCACCGAGGGCGTTGCGCACTACCTCCCCGCCGTTTCGGGCTTCCTTATCGACAAGGAGCTCAGCTTCATGGGCGGCGCTCTTAGCTCTCCCGAGCGTCCTTTCGTTTCCATCCTCGGCGGCAAGAAGGTCGGCGACAAGATCGGCGTTATCAAAAACCTGCTCAATAAGTGCGACACTCTGCTTATCGGCGGCGCAATGAGCTACACCTTCTACAAGGCTATGGGCTACGGCATCGGCGACTCGCTGCTTGATGAGGAGAATATCGAGCTTGCAAAGCAGCTTATGGACGAAGCCGGGGAAAAGGGCGTTAAGCTGATGCTGCCCGTGGACTGCGTAGTTGGCAAGGAGTTCGCTGCGGACACCGAGCATAAGACCGTTCCCGCAGATGCCATCCCCGAGGGCTTCCAGGGCCTTGACATCGGCGAAAAGACCGCGAAGCTCTACGGCGACACCATCCGCGAAGCAAAGACCGTTGTTTGGAACGGGCCGATGGGCGTTTTCGAGATGGAAGCCTTCTCCAAGGGCACCGAAGCCGTGGCACGCGCATGCGCAGAGTGTGAGGGCGTTACCATCATCGGCGGCGGCGACTCCGCATCCGCCATCAATAAGTTCGGTCTTGGCGACAAGATGAGCCATATCTCCACCGGCGGCGGCGCGAGCCTCGAGTTCCTTGAGGGCAAGACCCTGCCCGGCGTTGCGGCGCTGATGGATCGCCCCGAGCGCAGGCTGTTGATCGCAGGCAACTGGAAGATGAACAAGAACCGCGACGAGGCGAAGGAGCTTATAGATGCTCTCAAGCCCCTTGTGACCGAAGCTGAATGCGACGTGGTCGTTTGCCCGCCCTTCGTTGATCTTTGCTGCGCGGCGAAGCATCTTGAAGGCAGCAATATCGGCCTCGGCTCCCAGAATATCCATTGGGCGGCAAAGGGCGCATTTACCGGAGAGATCAGCGCGGATATGCTCAAGAATATCGGCGTTCAGTACGCGATAATCGGCCACAGCGAGCGCAGGCAGTACTTCGGCGAGACCGATGAAACCGTGAATATGCGCACCAAGACCGCGCTTGAAAACGGCATTCTGCCCATCGTTTGCGTTGGCGAAACGCTCGAGCAGCGCGAAGCGGGCATCACCGATACCTTCCTTGCAGGCCAGGTCAAGGCGCTGTATACGGGCATCGAGGCCGCGGAAGCCGCTAAGATCGTGGTCGCATACGAGCCCATCTGGGCGATCGGCACGGGCAAGACTGCCACGAACGAGGAAGCAAACCGCACCATCGGCGCCATCCGCAAGGTGATCGCAGAGCTGTACGGTATCGAGTTTGCGCAGAATACCCGCATCCTTTACGGCGGCAGCATGAACGCGAAGAACGCAGCGGGTCTCAAGGCAATGCCCGAGATCGACGGCGGCCTTATCGGCGGTGCAAGCCTCGTTGCGGAGGATTTCGCACAGGTCGTGCTTTCCTAAAGATTGGATTTAGGCAAATGATGATCGGCTTCGGCATAACCTGTACGGCTGTCGAAGCCGATATTTAAAATTCGACTTAAAACACAATAAGGGAAAATACTTTGAAAAACAACAAAAAACTTACCGCTCTGATAATCCTTGACGGCTTCGGCTTCTCGACCGAAGAAGAGGGCAACGCCGTTCGCATACAGGGCATAAAAAACATTCGCGCACTCAAAAAGAAGTATCCGCATACGCTGATCGGTGCCTCGGGGCTGAACGTCGGTCTTCCCGACGGTCAGATGGGCAATTCCGAGGTCGGACACACGAATATCGGCGCGGGTCGCGTGGTGTATCAGGATCTTACAAAGATCACGCTCGCCGCGCAGGACGGCAGTCTTGCCGAAAACCCCGCGATCGTGGGCGCAATAGAGAATTGCAAAGCGCATGATTCCGCGCTCCATCTTTGGGGGCTGCTCTCCGACGGCGGCGTTCACAGCCATATTGAGCATCTTTTTGCGCTGATCGAAACGGCGAAGAATGCGGGGCTTACGAGGGTTTTCGTGCATTGCTTCACCGATGGGCGCGATGTTGCGGTGGACAGCGGCGCGGGCTTTGTTCGTGCGCTGGAAAAAAAGATGCGAGAGCTTGACTGCGGCAGGATCGCCACGGTCATGGGGCGCTACTATGCGATGGATCGAAACGACAACTACGACCGCATTGAAAAGGCTTATAATGCAATAGTTTTCGGCGAAGGGTTGAAGTTTGAAAGCGCGGAGCAGGCTGTGCTCGATTCATACTCTCGCGAATTGACGGACGAATTCATCCTGCCGAGTGTGATAACCGAAAACGGCGAGCCCGTTGCAACCGTTAAGCCGAACGACAGCATACTCTTCTTCAACTTCCGTCCCGACCGCGCGCGCCAGCTCACGAGGGCTTTCATCGACCGCGAGTTCGACTTTTTCGAGCGCAGAAACGGCTATTTCCCCGTTCATTACATTTGCATGAGCCAATATTCGGCTGATTTTGCGGACAGGGTAAGCATCGCCTTCCCCCCGAGCTCCCTTGATAACACGATGGGCGAATACCTTGCAAAGCTCGGCAAGACCCAGCTTCGCATCGCCGAGACCGAGAAGTATGCGCACGTTACCTTCTTCTTCAACGGCGGCGTGGAGCGCGTTTTCGAGGGCGAGGATCGAATACTGATCCCCTCCCCCAACGTTGCGACCTATGATCTCAAGCCCGAGATGAGCGCTTATGAGGTTACCGAGAAGGCGATCGAGTGCGTGAACTCAAAGGAATACGATTTTATGGTGCTCAATTTCGCAAATCCCGACATGGTCGGTCATACGGGCTTCCTCGATGCGGCGATCAAGGCCGTTGAAGCGGTGGACGACTGTGTGGGAAGGCTCGTTGATGCCATCCTCAAAAACGGCGGAAGCTGCCTTATAACGGCGGATCACGGCAACTGCGAGCAAATGCTCGATGAAAACGGCGAGCCCTTCACTCCGCACACAACCAATCCCGTGCCGCTCATTTACGTTTCGGATAACCCCGCCGGAACGAAGCTCCGTGAGGACGGAAGGCTCTGCGATCTTGCGCCGACTCTGCTTGCGATGATGGAGCTGCCCGTTCCCGAGGAGATGAGCGGGAAATGCCTTATCGAGAAGGAATAAACCCTATTTTTTGCAGATTTGAATTATGAATCGATTGTAAAATGTTATCGGCGGGAAGCTGCGCTTCCCGCCGATATTGTTTGCATGATTATTCTGTTTTATCAAACCAGATCAGTTTGCGCCGTTCAAGAAGTTTTCGATTCCGTTTGCCACAGCCTGGGCGAAAACCTCCTGATATGCGGGATTGCTGAGCTTCTTTTCATCCTCCGAATTGGAGAGGAAGCCGCATTCAACAAGCGCGGCCGGTGCATGCGGCTCACGGCATACCATGAGGTTGCCGGTGTCGGTATGCGACCTGTTTTCATCGGTCGCCGCGCAGATCGCCTCGAGGATGCTCTTAGCAAGCTTTTCGTCCTTAGCATACTTTGCGCCTGCGGAAGCGGGCTTGTAGTGATACAGGCGTACGCCGTGTGCGGAGCGGTCATCCTTACCGAGCGAGTTCTGGTGGATGCTGACGGAAACGTCGAAAATATCCAGCCTCATGATCCTGGTGCGCAGGTTCATGTCGTTCTTCTTGGTGTCGGCGCAGGCATACTCGCCCATGCGTGTCATGAAAACGAAGTAGCCCTTCGCGGCGAGATCCTCGGCAAGACGGCGCGAGATCTGAAGATTGATGTCCGCCTCGGTAACTCCCGTGTCCAATCCCGCGGTGCCGGGATCGAAGCCGCCGTGACCCACATCAAGCAGGATCAGGGTTTCGGATGCGGGAAGGGTCTTGAACTGCTCGAGCCTTGCAAGCACGTCGTTCATGCTGCCCTCGACCATGAGCCTCGGGATGCCGTACTGGTTCTGTTCCGGGGTTGGAACGGGCGTTACGACCGGCGCCGGAGTCGGCGTTTCGGGATCCACGGTCGGGAGCACGGTTTCGCTCGGCCTATCAGTCTCGGGCGCAGCGGTCTCCGTGGGCGCCGGTGTGGGCGATACGGACGGAGTATTGGTCGGAAGCATGCCCGACTGCCCCGGATTGGAGCAGGACTTCGATGCGATCATCTTGATTGAAATAAAGATTATTGCCAGCAATAAGGCAAATATAGCTATTACAAGTATTCTCCTTGTGGTTTCCTGCCGTTTTGCGGCCTGGTTGTTTCTCATTTTCACACTCTCACTGTCAAAATATCGTTGCACGGTGGAGTTAGCGGAGGCAAACGCCCCATGCGCACAGCATACCCCATCATGCTTATTACCAAATATTATGACATAGATTGCACAAAAAATCAAGTCCCGCCGCCATGATTTGACAATAAAATATTGTATGTTTCTATTTCTTCGTTTTCGGCGTAAAGATGATCGCAAAGAGGTAGCCGAGCACCACCGCCGCGGTAATTCCGGCCGCAGTTGCCTTTATTCCGCCCGTTATCGCGCCGAAAAATCCCTCGCTTCGTGCGCCCTCGATCGCACCCGTGGCAAGCGAATAGCCAAAGCCCGTCAGCGGCACGGTTGCTCCCGCCCCGCCTATCTCGACTATCGGCTTATACAGCCCGAGCGCCGTCAAAATCGCGCCGCCCGTTACGAAGCAAACGAGTATCCGCGCAGGCGTGAGCCTGGTTTTACTCATAAGAAGCTGACCTATCGCGCAGATAGCGCCGCCTATCAAAAAAGCAAATAAATAATCGATAAAGCTGCTCATAAATCGCCTTTCTTAAATATGTTCCACGACCACCGCATGGGCTATCGCGGGTATGCTCTCGCCCTGAAGGCTCGAAAGCGGCGAAAGCAGCGCGCCCGTTGCGAGGAAAAGCACCCTTTTATACTCCCCCGCTTCGATCAGCGGCAGAATATGCGAAGCAAACACACTCGGAGCGCAGCCCGCGCCGCTGCCACCGCAGACCACAGCGGGATCGTCCCCGAAGATCAGCTTGCCGCAATCCTCATGCACGGCTTCGATATTGAAGCCCTCCTTCGCCATAAGCTCATGGAGCATCTCCGTTCCGAACTTGCCGAGATCGCCTGTCAAAATGAGGTCAAAATCCTTCGGCGTTCTTGCGGTGTCCTCAAAATGCCGCGCTATCGTCTTTGCGGCGGCGGGTGCCATCGCCGCGCCCATGTTCGAAGCGTCGGTTATGCCGTAGTCCTCCACAATGCCGATGGTGCCGCCCGTCACGGCGACATTGGAAAACAATCTCCCCTTGGGCGGAAGCTTTTTATCCCTCCCCTGCAAAAGCACGCAGCCCGCGCCCGTTACGGTGCGCTGCGCGGTCGGCGTTGATTGGGTTCCCATCTCGAGCGGATAGCGGTACTGCCGCTCCACCGAGGAAAAATGGCTGCTTGCGGCGCAGGCGGCAAGCTCGGTAAAGCCGCCCTCGATCATCATTCCGCCGATCATCATGCTTTCGGTGATCGTTGAACACGCGCTGTAAAGCCCGATAAACGGCGCTTTAAGCTCCCTTGCGGCGAACCCCGCCGAGATTATCTGATTAAGAAGATCGCCGCCGATCAAGCAGCCGAGATCGTCCGTTTCAAGCCCGAGCTTAAAGAGCGCAAGCCGCACCGCGCTTTCAAACATTCGGCTCTCCGCCTTCTCCCAGCTCTCAAGGCCGAGCGTGTCGTCCTTTATTGAAACGTCAAACGCTGTGCCGAGCGGCCCCTTCCCTTCCAACTCGCCCACAAAGCTTGCGGATGAAACTATGCGCGGCTTGGAGATAAGGTCGAATGAGTATTTGCCGATCCTTGCCATGACTAAACTACCTTTCCCTTTTTTCTGTTGCTCATAATATTGTTTGCATAAATTCGGGGAATATTCGGAAAGTGCGAGGAGCGGTTTTGCTGTTGATTTTATATGCGGGGTTTAGTATAATATCGGTAAAGGCGAAAAGGAGTGAGCAGCATGAGCGCACCCGCATGGGTAGTTACGGCGGTTTCGCCGAGCGCGGACTATTCCCTATATCTTACCTTTGCAGACGGAACGAAGCGAGTGTATAACGCCGCTCCGCTTCTTGAGAAGCCTTTGTTTGCGAGCTTTCGCAATCCCGCATTCTTTATGACCGCGCGTGCCGAATGCGGAACCGTTGTTTGGGACGACGATATATCTATTGCGCCGGAGCATCTTTATGAATGCAGCACTGTTATAAGCTGAAGACTTGCGGCAGAATAGCAGCTTGGCCATATATATTATGCGAGTGCGACAATCCCCGTTTGCCCCTTTTCCATGCCCTTTAGCTTTGATTCCACAAAAAACCGTTTTACGCTTGACAAAGCGGCCTGAATCGATTATAATATAATTGTTGATTAATAGAATAAGGTGGTGATTATCAATGAATGTGATAGATTTAATTTTAGATTGTGATACTATTATGATGACTTCATCCCATATTTATAATGGAAATCAGAATGATTGTAATATACTTTCCAACACCTTTGGTCGTGATGTAGTCAGTTGTAGAAATTTTGCTGTTAATAATAGAACTTTTTTGAACGGTTTGATAAGCATTGTCGAAGCTACTTTCGCTGATAATTCACAGATTGTTATAGTATCTAGCAATGGTCAGCCTGTGTTTAGATATGAAAAATCAGCTCCTAATCTACCTCCTGATACTTATAATATTCGGGATGATGATTTATGTTGGCAACAAGACATTCATATCTTGTCATTGTTTGCTGCACAGGGGAAGCTTTAATACTGAAATTGCTATAAAAGACTGGCGCAAAAGTTAATATGTACTTGGTAAAAATGGTAAAAAAGGTTTTAGTCGTTTAGATTCGCAGTATCTCATAATTATTGTTTATTATTTTGCAACCAATTTGCTTTCGTTTTCCCCCTTGACAAACCGCTCTCGATGCACTAAAATATACGACAGTTTAATATGGCGCTGACGAAGAGGAGTAACCCTTTTCCTGCAACAGAGATACCGCTCCACCGGCTGAAAGGGCGGTTTGCACAAGGAAAAGGGCGAAGGTCGCTTCCGAGCCTTCGGGGGTAGCAACCCGAACGTATACGCTGCGTTAAGGCGTTTGAGCGGGGTAAGTTTCCGTTTGTTGCCGTTTTTTGATGGTTAAAAACGGAGTTTGCCCAACAAAGGTGGTACCGCGAGCGCACCTCTCGTCCTTTGGATCTGAGAGGTGCTTTATATTTTTTGATGGAGGTACAGTAAAATGTGCGAACACTGCGACAAGCAGAACGGCATTGAGGAAATGCCGAAAACCTACGATCCCTCCGTTGTGGAGGACAGGCTCTATAAGATCTGGGAGGAGAGCGGCTATTTTCACTCCGCGCCGAATCCCGATAAGCCCCCGTACTGCATAGTTATTCCCCCGCCGAACGTAACGGGGCAGCTTCACATGGGCCACGCGCTCGATGAAACGATGCAGGATATCCTCATTCGCTACAAGCGCATGAGCGGCTTTGAAACGCTTTGGCTGCCCGGAACCGATCACGCTTCGATCGCAACCGAGGTAAAGGTGGTTGAAAAGCTTGCAAAGGAAGGGCTGACTAAGAAGGATATCGGCCGCGAGGCGTTTTTGGAGCGCGCATGGGATTGGAAAAACGAATACGGCGGACGCATCGTTTCGCAGCTTCGCAAGCTCGGTTCATCCTGCGATTGGGAGCGCGAGCGCTTCACGATGGACGAGGGCTGCAACCGCGCCGTAAACAAGGTTTTTGTTGATCTTTATAAAAAGGGCTGGATCTATCGCGGCGACAGGATCGTGAACTGGTGCCCCTGCTGCAAGACCGCGCTTTCAAACGCCGAGGTCGAGTTCGAGGAGCAGCCGAGTAACCTTTGGCACGTTCGCTACGATGCGCCCGATAAGAGCTATTCGATAATCTGCGCCACCACCCGCCCCGAAACGATCCTCGGTGATACGGGCGTTGCGGTCAACCCGAACGATCCGCGCTATAAGGATCTTGTGGGCAAGACCGTGGTCGTGCCGATAGTCGGAAGGGAAATTCCGATAGTTGCCGATGAATACGTTGAACCCGAGTTCGGCACGGGCGCAGTTAAGATCACCCCGAGCCACGATCCGAACGATTTCGAGGTCGGCCTGCGCACGGGGCTGCCGCAGATGTGCGTTTTCACGCTCGACGGGCATATAAACGAGCTTGGCGGCAAGTACGAGGGGCTGACCACGAAGGAATGCCGCAAGGTGTTCGTTGAGGATTTGAAGGAATGCGGCGCGCTCGTGAAGATCGAGCCGTATAACCACAACGTCTGCACCTGCTATCGCTGCCATACGACCATCGAGCCGATGATAAGTAAGCAGTGGTTCGTTGAGATCAAGCATCTTGCCGAGCCCGCGCTCAAGGCGGTTGAGGACGGCAGGATCAAGTTCGTTCCCGAAAGATACGTTCAAACCTATTATAACTGGATGCGCAACATCCGCGACTGGTGCATCTCGCGCCAGCTTTGGTGGGGGCATCAGATACCCGCGTGGTACTGCGAGGACTGCGGCGAAACGATAGTTGAGGAAGATGCGCCGCACACCTGCCCCAAGTGCGGAAGCGCGAAGCTCACCCGCGACGAGGACTGCCTTGACACATGGTTCTCCTCCGGTATGTGGCCCTTCTCCACGCTCGGCTGGCCGGAAAAAACCGAGGAATTAAAGTATTATTACCCAACGAACACGCTTTCCACGGGCTATGACCTCATCTTCTTCTGGATCGCCCGCATGATCATGTTTGGCCTGTATGCGATGGACGATATTCCGTTCAACACGATCTACATTCACGGCATGGTGCGCGACGAGCAGGGCAGGAAGATGAGCAAATCCCTCGGCAACGGCATCGACCCCTTGGAGATAATCCGCGATTACGGTGCGGACTCCCTGCGCTTCAGCCTCACCAGCGGCACCGCGGCGGGCACCGATATGCGCTATTCGCAGAAAAAGGTCGAAGCCGCAAGAAATTTCTGCAACAAGGTGTACAACGCTTCGAGGTTCGTTATGATGAACCTTGGCGAGGGCGAGATCGGCGAGATCGACATGAACATGCTCGATATCGCGGATAAGTGGATACTGCACAGGCTGAACGATGTGGTTCGCGACGTTACGGCGAATATCGATTCATTCGACCTGAACCTTGCTGTGGACAGGGCGTACAGCTTCATTTGGACGGAGTTCTGCGACTGGTACATCGAGATGGCAAAGCCCAGGCTCTACGGCGAGGACGAGGCGGCGAAGGCGAACGTTCGCGCCATCCTTGTTAAGGTGCTTTCTTGCAGCATGAAGCTGCTGCATCCGTTTATGCCGTTCATCACCGAGGATATCTACACCCGCCTGCCCGGAAGCGAGAAGACCATCATGCTTTCCGACTGGCCGAAGGTGAACCCCGATTTCAGCTTCGAGAAGGAAGCGGATGCGATGGATCAGCTTATGGACATGGTGCGCCAGATAAGGAATATTCGCGCCGAGATGAACGTTCCCCCGTCCAAGAGGGCGCATACGATACTCGTTACCACCAAGGAGAACGAGGACGTTTGCAGGCAAGGCGCGCAGTATCTCAATAAGCTTGCGTTTGCAAGCACCGTTGAGGTGCGCTTCGATAAGGAGGGCATCGACAAGAAGGCGGTTTCGGTGGTTTCAAAGCTCGGCGAGGTGTTCATCCCGATGAACGAGCTTATCGACATCGACAAGGAGCTTGAGCGCCTTGAGAAGGAGCGCCAGCGCTGGGAGGGCGAGGTCGCAAGAGCGAACGGCAAGCTCAGCAATCAGGGCTTCGTTGCAAAGGCGCCCGAGAAGGTCATCGCAGAGGAAAAGGCGAAGCTTGAAAACGCAAAGGAGATGCTTGCTAAAGTTGAAGCGAGGATCGCCGAGATGAAGGCGTAAGCTAAGTAAAGGTATGTTGCCCGACGGCTTTTCGAGCCGTTGGGCAATTTTTCGTTTTATTCTTCGATTTTACTTGATTTCTCAGAGCTTTAAGCGTATAATACTGCTCAATAAATCCATTTTGCGGAGGTTAAAATGATAAAGAATATTCGCATAGTCAGCCTTTCAAAGGGCATCATAGGCGAAAGCTTCGTTAAGCACGAGCTTGATATAGGCGTTCGCAGGCTTGAAGGCATGGGACTGAACGTCAGCTTTTCAAAGCACGCGCTGATGGGGATAGAGTATATCGAAAACCACCCCGAAGCGCGCGCCGCCGATCTTATAGAGGCGTTTTGCGACAAGAGCGTGGATATGATACTCTGCGCGATAGGCGGCACGGACACCTACCGTCTTCTTCCCCATCTTTTTGAAAACGATGAGCTGAAAAACGCCGTGCACGGAAACTATAAGCCGTTTCTCGGCTTTTCCGACACCACGATAAACCATCTTATGCTCCACAAGCTCGGCGTGAACACCTTTTACGGGCAGAGCTTCCTTGCGGATATCTGCGAGCTCGATAAAGAGATGCTGCCCTATACGAAGAAGTATTTTGAGGAGCTTATCGCAACAGGCACGATACGCGAGATAACGCCGAGCGAGGTTTGGTACGAGGAGCGCACCGATTTCGGAGTTTCAGCAGTCGGAACCCCCTGCCCCGTGCATAAAAACGGCGGCTTTGAGCTGCTGCGCGGAAAGAGCACTTTCTCGGGCAAGGTGCTCGGCGGCTGCATCGATACGCTCTATGACATTTTCACCGTGACCTATCACCCCGATATGCCCGAGACCTGCGCGAAATATGAGCTCTTCCCCACCGCCGGGGATTGGCGCGATCGGATACTTCTTCTTGAATCGAGCGAGGAAAGGCCGGAGCCCGAGAAGTTCAGAGCCGCGCTCGAATGCTTCAAGGAAAAGGGCGTTTTCGACGGGATAAGCGGCATACTCGTCGGCAAGCCGCAGGACGAGGTTTATCACGATGAATACAGAAAGGCGCTTCTTGAGGTCGTTCCGGAGCATATTCCGATAGTCTGCAATATCAGCATCGGCCACGCGAAGCCGAGGTGTATAATCCCGTTTGGAGTTGCCGCGCACGTGGACGCGGAGAAGCAGATCATTCGGTTTTATGAAGAATAAAGCTTGAGCGCAAATGCCGTCCAAGGGTGCATCCTTATGCAGATACGCACTTGGGCGGTTTTTTGATATTGAATATCCGCGCAATATTCGGTATAATTGAGCTTGAGTAAACATTCGCTCATGAAAGGAACGGAATATGAACGATACAACGAAAAGGATTCTGAAAATACTGCTTATGGCCGCCGGATACTTTGCTCTGATCGCAGGAGTGACCTTCATTCTTTCGCTCGTGCGGCAGGAGGAATATCATTTCAACTGGCTGATATGCACGGTGGGCGGTATTGCCTTCGCGCTGCTGACCGAGTTCTCTCCCTCGAACAGATTGAGATAGGTGAATCGATATGCCGTACATTATCATTGCGGGCGCGGCGCTTGCGCTGATCGCGGCGCTGCTCCTTATCCTCTACGGCGCTTCGCTCACGCAAACGGAGCGCACTCCGCCCCAAGCCGATTATTGCGCCGAAAACGAGTATATGCAGTTTGCGATAGACGAGGCGCGCTTGGGCATACACAATGGGCACGGCGGCCCGTTCGGCGCGGTGATAGTTAAAAACGGCCGAGTGGTTGGCCGCGGGCATAACATGGTCGTTTCAACCAACGACTCCACCTGCCACGGCGAGATAGCCGCCATACGAAACGCCGAAAAAGCGCTCAAGACCTTTGATCTTTCGGGCTGCGAGCTCTACACCACGGGCGAACCCTGCCTGATGTGCCTTGCCGCCTGCAAATGGGCGAATATAAAGCGAGTTTACTATGGCTGCACGATCGAGGACAACTCCATGATCGGCTTTCGCGACTCCGATCTCGACAGGCTGCTCGGCCGCAGGGAGAATGCGCGCGATTATCTCGTTCAGATCGACAGAAGCGCCTGCGTTAAGCTGTTTACGGAATACTCCAAGCTGGATAAAACGATTTATTGAAACATAAAACGATGGAATACTCTATACGGATTATCGAAGATCGCACCGAGAAGCCGCGCATTGCGCGCGCCGTGCTCGAAGCGCTTCCCGAGTGGTTCGGCATCCCCGAGGCACGGGAAAAATACATAAATGTCGGCGCGGAAAAACCTTTTATTGCGGCGTTTGACGGCGAAAGGCCCATCGGCTTTCTGTACCTTGCTAAAACAGGGAGCGCGACCGTTGAGCTTCATTGCATGGGCGTTTTAAAGGAATATCACCGCATGGGCGTTGGAAGGGCTTTGGTCGATAAAGCCGTGCGCTTCGCTGTTGAAGCGGGCTATGCCTTTATGCAGGTCAAGACCGTTCAAAGCGGCTTTTATGAAGAATACGACAGGACAAACGCATTCTATAAGGCCTGCGGCTTCTCGGAATTCGAGGTTTTTCCCGAGCTTTGGGGAGAGGCGAATCCCTGCCAGGTTTACGTGATGAGCCTTAAATGATGCATACCGATTGCGCACGGCGCCGTTTTTCGGCGCTTTTTTCCTTGTTATCCGCTTTTTACTTTCAAATATATTGACATTTACCCCTGAAATCCATTGATCGATATTGCTTTTTTATCGTTTTTATGATATGCTATGATTTGGCATATGCGTTTTAATGCGCTATATGGAAAGAATTACTAATTATTACCACGAGAGGGGAATAAGAAAGCAATATGAAAATCTACCAGGCAGACAGCATCCGCAACGTTGCCGTTCTCGGACACGGCGGAGAAGGCAAAACCACTTTGACCGAGGCCATGCTCTTCAATGCAGGGCTTCTTGACCGCATGGGCAAGGTCGACGACGGCTCCACCGTTTCCGACTACGATCCCGAGGAGACCAAGAGGCATATCTCCATCAGCACCGCGGTCGCTCCCTTTGAGTGGAACAATACCAAGGTCAACCTTATCGACGCTCCCGGCTTCTTCGATTTCTACGGCGAAGTTTACGAAGCCATGGCGCTTGCGGATTCCGCTATCATCGTTTGCGGCGCGGTCTCCGGCCCCGTTGTCGGCACCGAGAAGGCCATGGGTCTTTGCAAGAAGGCGAAGATGCCCCGCATGATCGTTGTCAACCAGATGGATCGCGAGAACGCGAACTTCGACAAGGTCGTGGGCGAGCTTCACGACAAGTTCGGCGTTTCCTGCGTTCCGATCCAGCTTCCCATCATGGAGAAGGATCAGTACGTTGGCTACGTTGATCTCACCACCATGACCGCGAAGAAGTTCGACGGCAAGGGCGAGAAGAATATCGACATTCCCGCGAACCTCGCGGATCGCGCTCAGGAGCTTCGCGAGAGCCTCATGGAGGCTGCCGCGGAGGGCGACGAGGAGCTCATGATGACCTACCTCGACACCATGGAGCTGAGCCAGGAGGAGATCATTCGCGGTCTTTCCCTCGGCATCGCAAACGGCGACGTTACCCCCGTTACCGCAGTTTCCGCGCTCCCGAACGTTGGCGTTTACACGCTGATGAACAACATCATCCACTATCTGCCCGCAGCCGATAAGGCAAAGGCCCGCCCCGCAGTCAACGCCCGCACCGGCGAAGCTGTTGAGGTTCAGCTTAACGGCAAGTTTGCGGCTCAGGTCATGAAGACCGTTGCCGACCCCTTCGTTGGCAAGATCTCCATCATGAAGGTTTTCGCAGGCGCTATCGATGCAGGCTTTGCCGCATACAACTCCAACGCCGAGAAGGCCGAGAAGAGCGGCACCGTTTACATGATGCGCGGTAAGAACCTCGTTACGGTCGATAAGATCGTTGCGGGCGACATCGGCGCTATGGCGAAGCTTCAGTTCACCGCCACCGGCGACACCCTCTGCGATCAGGCGGAGCCCGTTAAGTTCGCTCCCATCGACTTCCCGCAGCCCTGCATCAGCCGCGCGGTTTCCGCGAAGAAGCAGGGTGAGGAGGATAAGGTCATCCAGGGCATCACCCGTCTGACCGAGGAAGATCCCACCATGCAGATCGAAAAGAATGCAGAGACCGGCGACGTTCTTGTTAAGGGTCTTGGCGAAATGCATATCGATGTTATCTGCGCAAAGCTTAAGAACAAGTTCAAGGTCGAGGCCGAGCTTTCCGATCCGAAGATCCCCTACCGCGAGACCATCCGCGCAATGGCGGAGGCCGAAGGTAAGCATAAGAAGCAGTCCGGCGGCGCAGGTCAGTTCGGCGTTGTTCAGATGCGCTTTGAGCCCTCCCCCACCGGCGAGTTCGAGTTTGTGAACGCGATCGTTGGCGGCGTTGTTCCCAAGGAATTCATCCCCGCAGTTGAAAAGGGTCTTCGCGAAGCTATGGTTCGCGGCGTTCTCGCGGGCTATCCGATGGTCGGCATCAAGGCCACCCTTTACGATGGCAAGTACCATCCCGTTGACTCCAAGGAAGTTGCGTTCAAGAGCGCTGCAAGGCTTTCCTACAAGGCCGCTTGCGCCAAGGCAAACCCCGTGCTGATCGAGCCCATCTATCAGTATCAGATCACCGTTCCCAACGACTACATGGGCGCCATCATGGGCGACATGAGCGGCCGCCGCGGACGCACCCTCGGCAGCGAGCAGACCGAAGAGGGCACCGTTATCACCGCAGAGGCTCCGCTTTCCGAAATGTTCCGCTACGCGACCGACCTGCGCTCGATGACCCAGGGCCGCGGCTCCTTCACCAGCGAGTTCGTTCGCTATGAGGACGTTCCCGCGAACATCGCCAAGAAGATCATCGACAGCGCCGTTAAGGTTGAGGACGACGACGAATAATTTAATTTTGTTTCATAAAGATTCAAGGCCGCTCCAAACGGTGCGGTCTTGCTTTTGCCGTTTTCGTATGCTATTATGGAATCGAACTTCTCTTCCATTTCCGTTTAAATCGGGACTGCCGCAGGCGATAACTCGCCATAGCAGCAGTCCCGTTTGTATGCATATAACCGAACTTCCGCATACGAAAAGTTTTCCCGCGCCCAAGAAATGCCAAAAGGCAAAAGGCTGATCCTAAACATTAAACCTTAACAAATAATGAATAACCGAAAAGGAATAAATATTGACCTTAACCTTGAACAGTCACCCAAAAGATCATGCTTAAAAATTGATCCGAAGATCAAAAGGGCGCGGCGGAAAGCAGTATTGGAGTTTGGTTGGATCAAGCTCCAATGCAAAGCATTATATTTCTATCTCCATCTTCTCGGTGGTGTTCACGATATCCAGCGCGTTCTGGAGCCTTGCGAGCAGATCGCCGGTTGCGGTCAAATCGGCTTCGGCTTTCTTTACGTCGTAATTCGTGTAGCGATAGTCGATGATATTGGACTGCGTTCCCCCGCGTTGGCGCGTCTTCGGCAGCGCGCTGGCCATAGGATACAGCTTGCGCTTTCTTTCAGAAAGCTGGGGCATATAAACGAGCACCTCGTCTATGGTCATATCGAAGCCGGGAACCTTGTGGGTGGTGTTGAAAACGTTTATCGCGTGCTTAACGGTGCGAATTTTACGCTCTATCTCCTCAAGCTGCTGCCTCGTTGCCTCATAGTCGTACTCGGGTCGAACGGATTCGATATCCTCCGATAGAGCAGCGATAAAGGTGCTGCTCTGGTCTTCCTTGCTATCGAGCATATCATGCTGCTCGTTTAGTGCTTTAAGAAGCTTTGCCGCTTCTGCCGAGGTGTATTTCATGCTTTTTGTTCCTTTCATCGTATTTATTTTAATACCTAATCATTATAAGGATAAATAGCCTCAAACGGCATCTTTTAAGGCGCTGCGCGGTTTTCAGCCGAAATCTTGAATTAGAAAAAGTGTTATACTCGGCTTAAAACTTATATTTCCTTATGCGGATACTCCCTTCTGCCCGCTCTTTCTGTATGAAAGCGGCGTGCAGCCGAACCTTCTTTGAAAAAGCCTGCTGAAATAGCTTTGGTCGGAAAAGCCGCAGCTTTGGGCAATTTCGGCCACGCTCGATCGGGTGCGCCGAAGCATTTCAAGGCTGACCTCGAGCCTGTGGTGATTGAGGAAAGCAACGGGCGAAAGCCTTGTGTAGGTGTTGAAAAGCTTGGTGCACTGGCTTCTGCTTACGCTGCCCGCCGCCGCTATATCATCGAGCGATATCTGATTCGGGTAATTCTTATAGATGAATTCGGTCATTCGCTGCTGCACGGCGGCATTCCCATCGGCAACGGGAAGCGAATCATTGCCCGTGTATGCCAGATAGAGCTGGCGCAGAAGGCGCAGAAGCTGCGATATCATCTCGAGCTCATAGCCGCTTTCCTTATGGAATTGAAGCTGCTCCATCCTTCGGATTATGGCAGCGATCTCGGCGGAGGGTGAATCGCTGCCCGCAAAGCGAACGTGTGAAAATCTGCCGTCGTCAAGCATCGGGCGCACGAATCGCTCGTACAGGGGCGCATTTGCCGAAAGCAGGCTCATTCCCACTATCAGCACCTTATGGCAGCATTCCTGCCCTTCAAGCGGCAGCAGCGAATGCATGTGCTTTCTGTTTATAAAGCAAACGTCCCCCGAATGCAGCTCAAAAACCTCCGCATCGGTTTGGCAGAGTATCCTGCCGTTGTTTATAACGATCAGCTCGATGCTCTCGTGGTAATGCGATATCTCGCTGTGCGTGCTGCGCTCGCGTATGCTCTCGGTCTTTATATAGACAGGAAGAGCTTCGTTTTCATAAAAAATAGTATCCATAGAAAATTATCCTGATTTTTTAGCAGATAATACAATAATCTGCCCAAACTTTATTGTATTATAACATCAACGAACGAAAGGCGCAAGCCCTTCAAAAAAAAACGATAAAAAAGGAGATCAAAAAAATGGAAGAACTCAAATACAAGATGCCCCTCATCGGCGAGGATGCCCCCGCATTCGATGCCGTTACCACCCAAGGAACCATCCACTTCCCCGCCGACTACAAGGGCAAGTGGGTCATCCTCTTCTCGCACCCTGCGGATTTTACCCCCGTATGCACCACCGAATTCATGACCTTCGGCTCGATGATCGATGAATTCAAGGCGCTGAACACCGAGCTGATCGGCCTTTCCGTTGACTCGCTCTACGCCCACATCGCGTGGCTGCGCAAGATTCAGGAGCTTGAGTGGAACGGCAAGAAGAATATCAACGTCACCTTCCCGCTGATCGAGGATATCCGCATGGAGGTTGCCAATAAATACGGCATGATCCAGCCCGGCGCATCCAATACGCAGGCCGTGCGCGCCGTGTTCATCATCGACCCGAACGCTAAGATCCGCACCATCCTCTACTACCCCCTCTCCACCGGCCGCAATTTCGACGAGATCAAGCGCATCATTCTTGCGCTTCAAAAGGCGGATGCCGACTCCTGCGCCACTCCCGCCGACTGGAGACCCGGCGACGACGTGATCGTGCCTACAGCAGGAAGCTGCGGCACGGCGAAGGAGCGCATGGAGAATCAGAGCGAGGATCAGTACTGCCTCGATTGGTTCCTCTGCTTCCGCAGGGAGAAGAAATAAGCTTTTCGAGATATCCTCCTATACACGATCGCCGCGGGGCACTCCCGCGGCCTTCTTATATCCGCATTTGGGACGGAATGCTCGATATTTTAAAACAACAGCGGCACGGAAATCAATTTTGGTTTTGACCCAACACCTTCAGAATATTCGCAGGCTCCAAGAGGCAATCGAACATGATTTTGGACAGAGCTTTTTTGGAGCCGGCTGTGGATTTATACTGTTTTATCAAATTAAGAGCGGCT
>JAFPWD010000021.1 GCA_017395105.1 Clostridia bacterium | reverse complement strand
TTAGTGTACCCAAAAATCAATCCAACCCTATAAATACCGCTGATTTCCGCACACCGAAAGATAATTTTCCAAATCAAATTCAAAAACCGCGAAAAGAAAGAGGCTGCTGCACGCAAGTTGCTTGCTTGTGCAACAGCCCCTTCTAAGTTCAACTAGACATCGCTATGACCTCCATAGTGACGTGCATATCTGTGTTATCTTACTGAAAAAGATTTTTTGGACTTAATAGTGTAGGAGTTGAACCCCCGCGTACAATTTGAATTCAAAATCACCTATTCGTTCTTCTCATGACTATCCTATAGCCCCAAGCCCGAACCTTCTTATAGCCATTGCGCTGCAAACAAGCTCGAAGATGCCGGGCGGCACAAGCTCCGTATCCGCAAGGTCGGCGATGGTCAGGTGCTTGGTTCCCGAATACAGATCCTTTGCACAGCAGAACATGGTATAGCCGTTCGTGCTGCAGTTAATTGGCTTCATGCTTTCAAATGCGATGCCGTTCTTTAGAACGTGCCGCTTTGCATGAGCCCACAGCATTTTGTCTGCGGTCAGCAGATAGACAGCCGAGATGAGGGCATTGTTCTTTCTGTCGAGCTTTCGTATCGCCTCATTGAATACAAGGCGATGCTTTTCGTTTCTGAAGTGCATTGGATGATCCTCGCTTTCTCTTAAAAATGAACACAGCCTACGCAGGAATGCGTGGCTGCGAATATGCTTCATCGTTTCCTTCATGACCTCGGCACGGCTCGCTCTGCCCGCAATGATATGCGCTTCAAGATACGGGCAGTGCGGAACTTTGCATTTCACACCTTTTCCGCAGTAGGTGAGGTATCCTTCGGGGCAGGGCTCCGGCGGCGGCTCGAAACAGTGAAGGACCATATAACCGCTTCCTTGCGGCATGAAGTTCGGAATGCTCGTCATGAGCCGCTCCAAAGCCCTGAGTTTCGGGGTTCCTGTGAATAGCATTGTATTAAGCTCCTTTCGGTTAAAATGAAAAAAGCCGACCGTTATTTTCAAACGTTCGGCTGGTCGGGTAAGATAAAATGTCAGTAGAAGATATATCGTGACGGGGGCAGCCTGACAAAGAGCATAGGCGGTTGTATAATCAAGCTGCTTATTCCTAAAACAGCTGAAGAAGCAAAACTGCGCGGCCTTTTGGGAACCGCGCAGCATGGTTTGGATACTTATGCTGGGTTAGCGTACCACGTATTCGTTTTTATATTTCCTAGCTTTATCCAACCGGACCGACCTTGGTATTGGATACAAGCCCAATAGTCACCGTTTTCAAACAGACGATAAACATCTGTTGATACATATGCGCCATATCTTAGGGCGCCGAGTATACTTGAACTTGTACTGGGATTTACCCTAACGTTTAATCCGTTTCGGGCAATAACTCTCCAAACATTCTCTACAGGTTTCCCTAACATCACCCTTATCTGTATATGAGTTTGAGTGCCGAACACGCCATCAACGGCAATACCTCTATCGCGTTGGAAAGAGCGTACAGCATTCTTTGTGTTCGCGCCATACCAACCATCAACTGTACCTGCATTATATCCAAAGTGGTTTAGGCATGCTTGGAGCCAACGTACATAGTTGCTCCGAGGACTCGATGTGTTCAGAACGGTTCCCAATGGAGGTTCGGCATAAGCTGGAGTCCACCTTCCTCTTTCTCCGCTTTGGAACAAAATCGTCGAAACTTTTGCTTTGGAACAGTACACGGTATCATCCGCGCTGGTGTTTTTCAGACTGCAGTTGGCGTTGCTGCTTGTTGCGATGCCTTCGGTCGATGCTTCTGCGGAGATTTCCGCCTGGGAGACGATGGTTCCTCCTGCTGCATGAGCGGGAGTCGGAGTTGCGATGCTGATGCTGACCGCCGTAATAAGCGTGAGCACCAGGGCGACGAGTTTGAGGGCAAACTTTTTCATTTTCGTATCTCCTTTTCGGATTATTTTCAGATCACGGGAATTCCCTTGATCTGACATCATTTTATCATGCATAAACAAATACGCCAATTCCAAAACCACCGATTCTCAGCAATATAATGTCGCTGTATTTATAAAATGCTACAATAAGCTCATTATAGCGATATATATAGTGATTATTGCGAACACAATCCACGCTTTAACGATAAATATGTCACAAAGGCAGAAAATAGTTGCAATATATTTATACGTGTATTATAATGTGCGCATAAATATGTCGGAGGTGCTTGTATGACTGCAACACTGTTTACCCTTTCGAGAGAAACAATTTTTGATCTAATAAAACACCATGTCTGTCCTCAACTGTCTAACAGGCCCGAGGATAACAGTACCACATATGATTTTCCGATGAACTGGAGAATCGAGTATTCCGGAAACGACAGCTACAATCTTTTTGATCCTGATGGTAATAGAGGGTCGGAGCTTAAAGGTAGGACACCCGGTTCGTTTCCTTCCTACTTTTCCAACCGGGTTTCGCAAAAGAAGGACCGGGAAAGATTTATGGCCGACTTGTTTGTCTTCACATGGAAAACGAACAATTATGTGTCTGCATCGCTTAACGGCAAAAGATGTCCAATTGATTTGAACTTCCGCATTTTGCTTAAAGAGGCCATTATCGATGTCATAAAAAGCGGAAGGAATGGTGGAGATAAGCATATTGAAATACTGCTTTCTAAAGAACCATTCAATAAAGCCATTAACTCGTTGGAAGATGTGAAGGAGAGCATTTTCTCAATGACCAACGGGCACATTAATTTTGAGAAATCAGTTGATTTGGGGTGCAGAATAC
Organism: Clostridia bacterium; assembly: GCA_017395105.1. Lineage (GTDB taxonomy): Bacteria > Bacillota > Clostridia > Christensenellales > CAG-138 > PeH17. Next base: position 5,182 of record JAFPWD010000021.1, on the reverse strand, counting down.
TTATACCTGTTGGCTGCGAAACAAGGGTACAGGATGCATTAGATCGCAAAACGAGCGAAATACTGCATGAGATATGGGATCAGGCAGTAAGGTATCCTTTGATTACAAGCATGCTGAGCAGAGATAAATACGATGAGCTCATTGATTTGCTAAGAGCAATAACTGAAATTGAGTATCAGCCCGAAAGCGATACGTTCCGGATTGATGTCGGTTATCCAAGTCCAATTAAAAGCGTGATGAAGCGATATTTTGATCCAATCCGTGATATTGCATCAAAACGTGAACGTGACTATACCGTTATCGACTTCATAATGGCTATGCGAAAGTATGCTGAAGAGGCGCGCAAGGATGAAGAACACCACTCTTTTTACGATCCTTCATATGAAAGCCCTCTTATAAAACATATGATAAATGATGCTCTTGACACGGGCTTTCTCATCCGAACAGATTTGGATCACAAGCTGAAATTTCACATCAAGCAGTTGCGACTTGTAAGCGCTGCCTTAAGTGTTGCAATCGGAGACAACCAGGCTGCTGCCAATAACACGTCTCGCGACCGGGTGGAATTATGCTTGAGCCATTTGCTTAAGGAAGATACTGAGGCTGACCGAAAGCGGCATGTTGATCGACACTATCCCGGCACGATGGTATACTCAATAGCATATTTGAACCGGGTCGATGAATCGGTACGGCTTAAAGTCCTTGAAGCGCTTATTACGATTGCGAATGATTTCTCGGTGGCAGCAAGGCATCGGCAGCAGCGAGCTCTATGCATACTGACCTATTACCTTATTGAAGGTGAGGAGGTGAGCAATACAATGAGAGAAAAACTCTTTTTTGCAACATATTCGCGTACACTCTACATCGCACAGGGGCAGCTCTGGCAGCACCTCAAGCGCCATGCAAAAGTGTTCGAGCGAATTGCAAGAGATACTTTCATTAGGTCAACAAAAGTTGACACAGATAATTATGCCTGTTCGGATCCTTACTACCACTTTTTGCTTGGAGCAGTTTTTGAAGAGGAGGACGCGGTTTCGGTGCCTCACCGTTTCCTGATCAAGTGTTGCAAAATTCAAAAGGAAACCTGGTATTTGAGTGATAATTTGGAGATTGATCTTCAAAGGACTTTTAATCTTCTTGATAAAGGATTGCAAGAGCTAAAGAGAGTAGACGAAAACGAAATTCTGTATTATGTTTACGCCTTGCAGACTTTATTCTATGCTCTGTCAAACTTAAGCGTGCAAAAGGATCTTGAAAAGAAGCGTGCTGAGTTCGCCGCATTGATGACCGACGTAAATAAAGCGTCTCTGATAGGAGAAGCATTGATTACATGTGACTATTATAACAGATTCTATAACCGCAAGTATAATGATGGGGATCTGGAAGGGTGTTATCTTATGTCAGGTTCAATCCGATTTGTCTGCAGCAGTGATTATCATAAGTATATTCCCAAGCTCAAACTTGGAGATATGTCAGAAAAGTACGAGTTCTGGCTTGGGAACGAACGCGGCAGACACAGATACCTGCTGATGAGGCTCTTGTCGTATACCGACTTTTCTTTCAACGATGATCTGGCAGAGATGGCCGAATATGAGAATACTGCATTCCTTCCTTATGATCACATGGGATTTTTCGATGATTTCTTTAGGAATAAAGCAGAGCTTCACAAAATATAAGCATTATCTAACGAACCCCATCGGAGAAAAGCTCTCTGGTGGGCTTCTTTTTTTAATGTGCTCAATTCAGTCTCTGTTTGTCGCCTGCTAGTTTCAAACGGCATGCTGAATGATGGCATAAAAGCGGACAGTTTTTGCTCTATATTCGGTTTTCGCGTGGGTTCAAATCCTGTTTTGGGGCACAATATCCATTTTATATCTATGAATCTGTACAGAAGTTTACAGGCATTTGAGGTGCAAAAAAGCCCGATAAAATCGGGCTTTTTTCGCTCTATATCTTTTTCGTATAGATAATATGGTGCGGATGGGGGGATTTGAACCCCCAAGGTTTCCCCGGCGGATTTTAAGTCCGCTGTGTATGCCGTTCCACCACATCCGCAGGCGATTAAGCACAAAGAGAATTATAGCGGTTTAGCGGCCGGAAGTCAAGCAAGCGGACGCGTTTTTTTGTCATAAAATGCTTGTTATGCCGACAATGGCTTGGAGGACAGGCAAGCAAACGAAAAAGCATCGGCAAGGAGCATTTGTGTTTGTGCCGAAAACTTTAGGAAAAAGATTCTGTTTTGATTACAACCTTATTCCGGATTTTTCTGCGTATTTTGCGAAAAATCTGCACGGCAAGAATGCTTGGGGGTGCGATGTCATGATGGAGGTGCATGTCCGCCGCGGAAGGGGAGGTCATATTGGCAAGAACTGCACGAATAAAGCCCAATGCCGTCAAAGCGCGACCGTCTCCCCGTCGGAAGCGATCTTCGTCATTCGGCCGTCCCGTATCATGTATGCTTCGCCCCGCAGCTCCTCGCGCTCGCCGTCTATGAAAAGATAGCTCCCGTCGGGGATGGCATAAAAGGTTCGCCCGATGCTGTCCGCAAAGGTGATATCCTCAAAAAGGCGCATTCCATCGAGGATTTCGTCCTTTAAGTCTTGATAGTGCGGAAGAAGCATTGTTTTCGTCAGCCCAAGGCCGCTCAGAAATCTTTGATACTCGGGATCGACCGCTTCACCCTCATACTCCGGCTGAGCATAAACCACCTCGGCGCTGTTCATGCTTCCCGCGCTGATGCCGATGATTATTCCATCGTAGTTCTTTATTAGCTCCTTGAGAGCGATCTTGTGAAAGAAGCTGTTCTGTGTCGGCACGTGTCCGCCGCTCAGAATAAGAATATCCGCATCAGCTATCAGCTCCTCAGCGTGCTCCTCGTTTCTGTCGTCCAAAACGAGATAGCTTGTGAACACAAAACCGATCCGCTCTAAGCTCGATCTGACTTCGGCGGCTTTAGCGTCCATTATCCCGTGGGTGGTAGGATCGGAGCAGATATGCAGCACGCGGCAGGGGTTCGGAGCAAAGCGCCTAAGCTCATCTATGAAGCCGTTGACGGGGTTTGCCTCGCCGGTGGCCTTGATATCGGTTCTGCTTGTAAGAAAACAGATCATTATAATACCTCCTAAAAATCGGTCAGCAGCTCATAATGCAAGCGCGGCCGTGATAAGCAGTGCAACGAGGAACAGAATTAGACCAATGAGCGCAAAAACAAGAATCAGCACCGTGCCGATCGTGGACTGCGTTCTTTGATAGGCGTTGTAGGCTTCAACGCTCAGATACTCGGTATTCTCGCCCGAGATCGCGCAAACGGTGTCTTCGCCTTGTACAACAAGCGTCAACTCGCGCTCTTTTTCAAGCGCCTCCGCCAGCTCGTCTATGCTCGTGCCGATGCGCGGCTTAACGCTCCAATTGAAAACGTATTCCTCATTCGTCGAGGCGATGTGGATGCGCCTTGAGAGGGTGTATTCACGCAGAGATATCCTCGGCGCGGTGATCGTTACGGTGCGGGAATTGTTTTCGAGCGCGGCGCGGGAGGAATAGGCAGCGCTCGTTTTCCAGAATAGGAACAGCGCTCCCCAAAAAGCGAGCAGTACGGCTGCGTATATGAGCAGCTTTTTAACAAAGTGCTTCTTCCGCATCAGCTTTTTAAGGTCGGCTTTTACGGCGGTTTTCATCGGCTCGGGCGGGGCGGGACAGCCGAAAACGAAGTCCTCATCGGTAAAAAGCTCCGCAAAATGCGCGCCGATATAGCTTGCGGCAGCACGTTGAAGCTCATCGGTCAGCGCGGAGTTGGTGTCGGCATTCAGCATAACGGTTTCCGCTTCGCGGAATCGCTCCTTCAGCGCTTCGTCGTTTTCGCCGCCGGTCACGGGAAGGGCGTACCCGCAGAGCTGATCGGTTATGATGCCGCCAAGCTTCGCGGCGTAATGAACCGCTCCAACGCCTTTGAGTGCGGAAACGAGCTCAGGGCTATGCTTTGAGCGCAGAAGTTCCTCAAGGTCGAAGGCTTCCATAGTAAAGATGAGCAGCGCAAGCCGCCGCTCGGTCTTGCTTAGCGTGCCGTTTTCAAGACCCTTCATCAGGCGGTCGAAGCTGAGGGAGGGGAGAGGCCCGCCGCTGACGGGATCGGAAAAAACGGTGCAGTAGCCGCTGTAGAAGCTTCCGATCAGGCGAAAGTCGATGGCAAGCTCGCTCTGCTTGCCGGGGAAGAGCAGGGCGTTGCTCTTGATATCACCGTCGATTTGAACGAAAATAACATCCTCGCGCCGAACGCGCTCAATGCAGTTCCCGCCGTTCTTCATCATCGCGGAGGGCTTTCCACCGATCACAACTCGCCTTGAGTATAGGCGGTCGCTCGGGCATTTTATTCTGTTTATCCTAACGGTAAGCTCGTTCATATTTCGTATCCGTTCAAATGATAGGCCGCTTCAATTCAGCCCCTATACACATACCCTAAGCCGTATGTACGCTCGTTCGTGCTGTTCTGCAAATAGGAGTAGCCGTTTTCGGAAACGATGGCGAATCCGGCGGCAAGATGGGTGCGTATTGACGGCTCGTTTTTCTTTGAAACGCAGCAGTACAGCTCAAATTTGCCGCGCTTTTTCAGCTCGCCGAGCACTTCAAGAAGCAGCTTTTTCGCATACCCGCACTGCCGCATATCGGGGCGGGTTTCGAGTGCTTCCATATAATAAAGCCCGTTGCGGATGCGGCTCGTGCGAAGCGCGCTGACCCATTCGCCGTTCTCAACCAGTATGAAATACTCGCTCCCCTCGACGGCGAAGAATTTGTTTTTCAGAAAATCGAGGAAGCCTTCTTCGACCAAGCGCACTGCCTGCGCCCTGTTCTCATCGGGGTAGAGCTCCTCGGCATTTTCGATATTGCCCTCCGTGTATAAGTCCATCAGCCTGCGCCCGTCAAGCTCGTCATAGCTTTTTATCGTAATTATCATGCTCGCTCCTTCCGCCGCTTTGATGTATTACCTGCTAAATTATACCAAAACTGCGGCAAAAACACAAAGGAAAGAGGCTGTTGCACAAGCAAGTCTAAATTGCAACTTTAACTGTCCAACCCTCAAAAGCACAGTGGTCAGGCATCCGCCGGTTCTTGCCCGAGGGCAAGAACCGCCATTTTTGCGGACAGACCGTCGAGGATAGCTCTTGGATAATCGTTCATCCAGCGTTGT
>JAFPWD010000054.1 GCA_017395105.1 Clostridia bacterium | reverse complement strand
TGAATCGTGAATAGTTGAGGTTGAAACTCCGGAGGAATTTCTGCAAATTTATATAAATATAAAGGAGTTTTTAATGAGAAAATATGCGTTTCAAAGGAGAAAGCCTGCGCTTCGCATCGCATACGCGATCATACTGCTTGCGCTTGCCGCGATCTTTTTCGCGGCGCTTTCATCCTGCGTTATCGGAAACGGAATAGTGCCGCTTATAACGCCCGCGCCCACGGGCGCTGCGCCGACCGCCGAGCCCGAGCCGACCGAGGTTTTCGATAACTTAACGCCCGAGCCGACCGCCACGCCTGCGCCCGCAAGCTATGGCTACGATGAATTTGAATTTAATGCGCTCTCCGCCTTCTTTGAGCAGACCGACGGAAGCGGCACTAAAAACGGCAAAAGGCTGAACAGCGCCTATAAAAAGGACGACCCCTCCACCTGGGGCTCCGGCGTAGTTTGGACGGCGATCGACGGCGTCAAGCACGCCAAAACGATCCGCATCAGCAACCTTGGTCTATACGGCGAGCTGGACGTTTCGGGCTTTGAATACCTTACCAAGCTTGAATGCAACTACAACGAGCTGAGCGCGGTGAAGGTGGACGGCTGCCGCGCACTAACGAATCTCGATATCTCATTTAACAGCGTTCAGGTTTATCTTATTGATCCCGACACCGACTCCGCATCCGTATCCTTCGAGGGCGGCATGAGCATGCCCGATCTTTCCGCCTGCACGGAGCTCAAGGATCTGAGCTTTATGGGGCTTTCCGTTGAGTCCATCGATCTTTCCTATTTTCCGAAGCTTAATTCCCTAAGCTGCGACTATAATTCGCTTACAAGCCTCGATCTTTCCGCCTGCCCCAAGCTTACCTCGCTCAGCGCACATTCAAACGCGCTCACAAGCCTCGATCTTTCCGCCTGCCCCGAGCTCAATACTCTTATATGCTCCGACAATAAGCTCACAAGCCTCGATCCCTCCTCCTGCCCCAAGCTCAATATGCTTACGTGTTCCAACAATAAGCTCACAAGCCTCGATCTTTCCTCCTGCCCCAAGCTTGTGAGCTTATCCTGCGGAAATAATGCGCTTTCAAGGCTCGACCTTACCTTAAACGCCGCGCTTAAAGAGCTATACTGCAGCGATAATGAGCTTACGGAGCTTATTCTTCCCGAATCTATGGGCAAGCTGGAGCATTTTTCTTGCTCGAACAACCGCATAACGCAGCTCGATCTGAGCGGCGCGGAAAACCTCTTTACCCTTTATTGCGATGGCAACCCGCTGATGGAGCTCGAGCTTTCCGCCTGCCCCAAGCTCAATTCGCTCCATGCAAACGAATGCCCCGAGCTTACCCGCCTCGACATCTCCCGCTGCCCGCTTATCAGCTACCTTGAATGTGCGTCCTGCGCTCTTACGGAGCTTGAGCTAACCGGCTGCTCCAATCTCTATATTATAAACTGCGAGAACAACGCGCTTACAAAGCTCGATCTCTCGAGCTGCGACCGCCTTATGCATATCATCTGCAGCGGCAACGGGCTTACCGAGCTCATTCTTCCCGAAAAGGGCTCGCCCGAAGCGCTTTACTGCAATCAAAACAAGCTTACCGAGCTCGATCTTTCCTCTTCGGGCAAGCATCTTTACACGCTTTCATGCAGTGAAAACGAGCTTACAAGGCTCGATCTCTCCTACTGCGGCTCGCTTCTCACGCTGAACTGCGGCAAGAACGCGCTTGCAAGCCTCAACGTTTCAGATTGCGCTTTGCTGAACGAGCTCAGCTGCGAGGAAAACGAGCTTACGGAGCTGCTGCTTCCCGCAAAAGGCGAGATCTACGAGCTGAACGCAAGCTCCAACCTGCTTGAAACCATCGACCTTTCCGGCAATCAGAATATCAATAGTCTTGATCTGAGCAAAAACAGG
>JAFPWD010000020.1 GCA_017395105.1 Clostridia bacterium | reverse complement strand
ACAACGCTGGATGAACGATTATCCAAGAGCTATCCTCGACGGTCTGTCCGCAAAAATGGCGGTTCTTGCCCTCGGGCAAGAACCGGCGGATGCCTGACCACTGTGCTTTTGAGGGTTGGACAGTTAAAGTTGCAATTTAGAGGTACATAAAAATGCACTTAAGCAAATTGACAATTACTCCGGAAAATGGTATAATATTAAATATTACTACTTGGAGCGGACTGAGATGAGGGACAGGAACAAAGAGTATCTTGCACACATATCCGATGACAGGACACAAACGGTTGTGGAGCATCTCGAAGGAACCGCAGCCTTATGCGGTGAATTTGCCGCCGCCTTCGGCTGCCGTGAGCATGGAGAAGCGGTTGGTTCTATGCATGATGTTGGCAAGTGCTCAGATGAGTTTCAGCAGCGACTTCTCGGAGGGAAGATCGTGGATCATGCGACGGCGGGCGCGCTTGAATATGCAAGGCTCGATATGGTATGGGCTTCACTCTGCATAATAGGTCATCACGGAGGGCTCCCGGATTTTGGAAACAAGATGGATGGCGACGACAGTCCGACAATGATGGGCAGGCTGAAACGTGCTATTCAAAACGGTATTCCGAAATATGAATCGCCATTTAAAGCTTATCCAGTTCCGCCTCCGCCCGGGTACGGAAAGGATGGGCTCACGGATTCCTTTATAATCAAGATGCTCTACTCCTGCCTTGTAGATGCCGATTATCTGGACACCGAGGCGTTTATGCTTGGCGACTCAAGTATACGCTCGAAGGGCGAAAGCATGATTGCTTTGCGTGACAAGCTGAGCGAGTTTATAAAGCCATGGTATCCGCCTAAAAACGAATTGAATCGCCTGCGCTGCTCCATTTTGGAGAGCTGCATTCAAAAGGGCGATGGTAATCGAGGGCTTTACTCGCTAACCGTTCCCACAGGCGGCGGGAAGACCATCGCATCACTTGCTTTTGCACTCAATCACGCCGTTAAGAATGGGCTTGATCGCATCATCTACGTTATCCCGTACACATCAATAATCGAACAAACTGCCGAAGTTTTCAGAAACGTGCTCGGAGAGAACAATGTGCTTGAGCATCATTCCGGCTCGGTTGTTGGCGTACCCGAGGGGGCAAGCACGCAGACACAGTTCAATGCTCTTGCCGCAGAAAACTGGGATGCTCCGGTTATAGTTACAACTGCGGTACGCTTTTTTGAATCGCTTTACGCAAACCGTTCCTCCGCTTGCCGAAAGCTACATAATATCGCAAACAGCGTTATAATCTTCGATGAAGCCCAGATGCTTCCGTCGGCACACCTTCGCCCGTGCGTGGCTGCAATTGCAAAGCTTGCTGCAAATTTCAGATCAACGCTCGTACTATGCACGGCTACTCAGCCAGTGCTTGCGCCGCTGTTTTCGCAGTACGCCCCGAAGCTTTCCGCGGAGGAGATATGCCCTGATACAAATAAGCTTTACAGTGCGCTTAAACGCTGCATGATAGATTTTGCAGGCAAGCTGTCAAACGAGTCGCTTGCTTCAAAACTTGAAACTGCCGAGCAGGTGCTTTGCATCGTAAACAGCAGAAAGGCGGCACAGGACATATACCGACTGCTTCCAAGCGACGGCAGCTTTCATCTTTCAACGCTGCTTTACCCGGAGCACAGGCGCGAGCTGCTCGCCGAGATACGCAAAAGGCTTTCTGAGGGGTTCGCGTGCCGCGTAGTTTCGACCTCGCTTATCGAGGCGGGAGTTGACGTAGACTTTCCGCTGGTTTACAGGGAAATGAGCGGATTGGATTCGATCCTTCAAGCTGCCGGAAGATGCAACAGGGAAGGCAAGCGCCCCGCTGAAACAAGCAGAACGATCGTTTTTGAAAGCGAAAACCCGTCGCCCAGAATGCTTGGAGTGAATATTGGAGCGGCGAAGGAAACAATCGCGCTGCATGCGGATGTGACCACACCCGAGGCGATCGAGTGCTACTTTCGGTCATTCCTCGATCTTTCCGACAAACAGCACGATGTTTTTGACATTGTCGGCGCGTTTGAAAAGGGTATTCAGGGCTGCATGCTTCCGTTCAAAACAGCGGCGGAGAGCTTTAGATTCATAAATGATGCATCGAAAACCGTTTATATTCCAACCAAGAGCAATGCTGAGGATATCGCGGCGCTGAAAAACGGCGTTCGCACAAAGGCTCTGTTTCGCCGCCTTGGCAGATTCGGCGTTGGCATATACGAAAAACACTTTAACGAGCTTCTTGCTTGCGGCGATATAGTTTTGCTTGAAGGCGAAGCGGCTGTGCTTGAAAATGCCGCTCTCTATGATAAGAACACTGGGCTTTCACCGGAACCCGATAACGGAAAGGCTCTGTTTTACTAAAAACTATAAATGAAAGGAAGTGAAAACATGTCATTTCGCGTTGAGGTCTGGGGCGAGTATGCCTGCTTCTCCAGACCGGAAATGAAGGTGGAAAGGGTCAGCTACGACGTGATGACGCCGTCTGCGGCAAGAGGCCTGCTCGAAGCCATCTATTGGCATCCTGGTATGCGCTGGGTGATAGACCGCATCCGCGTGGTGAACCCGATCCGCTTCACAAACATTAGGCGCAATGAGGTAACGGAAAAAGTAAATGCCGGCTCTGCAATGTCGGCTGCAAACCGAAACATTACGCCTGCTCCCATCATAGCCTCCGATTGCATCGCCCAACGCGCGACCATGGCGCTGCGCGATGTGCGCTATGTTATAGAGGCACATTTCGAGATGACGGGGGAGGCGAATCCAACCGATAATGAGGGCAAATTTACCGACATTATGCGTAGGCGGCTTGAAAAGGGGCAGTTTTACCATCAGCCCTGCTTCGGCACAAGGGAGTTTATAGCATACTTCAAACCATGCGAGCTGATTCACGAGTGTCCCGATGAGCTTCGCGGCGAGCGCGATCTCGGCTGGATGCTGCTCGACATGGATTATTCGGATAAATCGAATATAAAGCCTATGTTCTTTAGAGCTGTGCTTCGCGACGGCGTGCTCGATGTGCCGAGGATCGACAGTAAGGCGGTGATGGGATGATACTTCAAGCGCTTGTTAAACTCTATGAGGATCTGCGCTCGCGCGACGAAATAGCAGCCGAAGGCTGGAACCAAGTTAAGATCAGCTATGCTGTTTGCATAGACGAAAGCGGCGCAATAACTCAGATAATACCGCAGGTTGTGGAAGAGCTTCGCGGCAAGAAAACCGTGCAATCCCCGCGGCAGATCATGCTCCCCGCTCCGGTAACTAAATCAAGCGGCATAGTATCAAACTTCCTTTGGGAAAACGCCGACTACCTTCTCGGAATCCCTAAAGACACCAAAGACTTGGAAAAATCCGCCAAGCGTTTCGCCGCCTGCCGCGAGAAGCACCATGAGCTTTTGGACGGAGTTGACAGCGATGCGGCAAAAGCGGTGCTTGCCTTCTTCGATAATTGGGACAATGCAAATGCGGCGGAGCATCCCGAAATCGTTCCGATAGTGGAAGAGCTTCGCAAAGGATGCAATCTGACATTCAGATTCAACGGCGGATTTGTTTCGGACGACACGGCAATTAAAAAAGCGTGGGACAGCCATTATGGAGAAAGAGCCGGCGATGCGCTACAATGCCTTGTGACGGGCGAATACTGTCCGTATGAATCGACACATCCCAAAATTCAGGGTGTGAACGGTGCGCAGCCTATGGGCGCATCGATAGTATCATTTAACGCTCCCGCATTCTGCTCCTACGACAAGGCACAGAACGCCAATGCTCCCGTTGGAAAATATGCTTCCTTTGCCTATACCACTGCGCTGAATTATCTGCTTGCAGAAAAGAACTATGTTCAGCGCATAGGCGATGCGACTGTAGTCTTCTGGGCGGATGGCGCAAAGCCGCAGTACAGGGCGGTCTCGTGTGCAGCTCTGTTTGGGAACAACGAAAGCAGCGGTTTCACGGATGAAGAACTGCAATCGGCGGTGGCGAAGCTCGCAAAAGGGCTTCCGGTGGAAGAACTTGATGTTGAGGCGGACAGAACTTTTTACATTCTCGGTCTTTCGCCTAACTCTTCAAGGTTGTCGGTAAGATTCTTTTTGAAGGGCAGCTTCGGCAGCTTTATGAAGAATATCAACGACCACCATGAAAGAATGCGGGTAGACAAGCCCTCGTTTGATAAGTTTGAGACCGTTCCGCTGTGGAGGATGCTTTCCGAAACTGTGAATCCGAACGCACGGGATAAATCTGCAAGCCCGATCCTTGCCGGAGCTGTTGCAAGAGCGATATTCTCCGGAGGGCTTTATCCCGCGGCACTTATCGAAAGCATCATGCTTCGAATACGGGCCGAACATGACGTAACAAGAATAAAGGCCGCGATAATCAAGGCTTATTATTTGAAAAACCCCAATCAAGGCTGTCCGAAGGAGGTATTGACCGTGAGCCTTAATGAATCAAGCACCAATGCTGCCTATAATCTCGGCAGGCTGTTCTCGGTTTATGAAGCCGTGCAGCAAAAAGCGAACCCCGGTATCAACACTACCATTAGGGACAAGTATTTCAGCTCGGCGGCGGCAACGCCCGCAACAATATTCCCTGTGCTCGACAATCTTTGCCAAAAGCATCTTAGAAAGCTCGATGAGGGTTCAAGGATCTTTTTCGGAAGGCAGATAGGCGAGCTAAAGGAGCACTTCGGCGAGGAATACCCCTTAAGGCTGAGTCTTCCTCAGCAGGGCTCATTCAACCTCGGCTACTATCATCAAACACAAAAACGCTTTACCAAAAAGGAGGAAAACTGATATGGAACCCATCAAGAACCGCTATGATTTTATCATTCTTTTCGATGTTGAAAACGGCAACCCCAACGGCGATCCGGATGCGGGCAATATGCCGCGCATCGATCCCGAAACAGGCCTTGGTCTTGTTACAGACGTTTGCCTTAAGCGAAAAATCAGGAACTACGTTGAAACCGTCCGCGAGGACGAGCACGGCTATCGCATCTATATTAAGGCTGGCGTTCCACTCAACAGGAGCGATGCCGAGGCTGGCGACAGTCTATCCGTTGGCGATAGCCTGAGAGAGATACAAGCAACCAAGGACAAAAAGAAACCAAAAGAGATTGGAGCACAACTGAAAAAAGATACCCCTGATATCGATAGAAAGCTTCGTTACTATATGTGCGAAAACTTCTATGATATCCGCACTTTCGGCGCTGTTATGACCACATTTGTCAAAGGTGCTCTGAACTGCGGTCAGGTTCGCGGCCCCGTTCAGTTTGGTTTTGCAAGGAGTATAGATCCCGTGCTTCCTCAGGATGTTACGATAACTCGTGTCGCTATCACTACCGAGTCCGATGCAGAGGATAAGGAAACAGCAATGGGTAATAAATACATCGTACCCTACGGTCTCTATCGCTGCGAAGGCTTTGTATCCGCAAATCTTGCGCGTAAGACCACCGGCTTTTCCGATGATGACCTTGAGCTGCTTTGGGAAGCCATACTCAATATGTTCGAAAACGATCGTTCTGCGGCAAGGGGCATGATGGCCGTGCGCGAGCTCATCATTTTCAAGCATGATTCCGAGCTTGGCAACGCGCCCGCACATAAGCTCTTCGACCTTGTTCGCATTACAAGGGATCCCGAACTGATCGCGCCTCGCTCCTATTCCGACTATACCGTTGAAGTAGACGAGAACAGGCTCCCGGCGGGAGTCAGCATCATCAGGAAGAGCTGATGTATAGCGAAGAAAACTTCCTTCCACTCTCCGGCTTGCAGCACTTTCTTTTCTGCCGCCGCCAATGGGCGCTGATCCATATAGAGCAGCAATGGGCGGAAAATATCAGAACTGCCGAGGGAAGGGTGATGCACGAGCGGGCGCATCGCGAGGAAACCGAGAAGCGAGGAAACAAGCTTACGGTTCGCGCGCTGCGCATCCGCTCCGCGCAGCTTGGCTTGAGCGGACAATGCGACGTGGTGGAATTTTTCGCCTCCGAGGAAGGCACTCCTCTGCCGGGTAGGGAAGGGCAGTTCACACCATATCCTGTTGAATACAAGCGCGGCAAATCGAAGCCGACAGATGAGGATAGGGTGCAGCTTTGCGCTCAGGCGATGTGCCTTGAGGAGATGCTTGCTTGCTCGGTTCCGGAAGGTGCGCTGTTTTACGGTGAGAACCGCAGGCGCGAGGTCGTTCGCTTCACGGATGAGCTTAGAAAAACCGTTGCCGATGCCGCCGCCGAGATGCATGCAATGCATACGCGCGGTTACACGCCAAAGGTAAAAACGGGCACTTTCTGCAAGAGCTGTTCGCTTTCTGAAATCTGTTTGCCAAAGCTGATGAAAACACGACCTGTAAGCGAATATTTGGAGGCTGCAATATGCGAAGACTGCTGAATACGCTTTACATCACATCGGAGGATGTTTACCTTGCGCTCGATGGAGAGAATGCGCTTGTGAAAAGGGAGAATGAGATAATCGCAAGATTTCCGCTCCATACGGTTGAAAGCATTGTTTCCTTTTCCTATGCAGGAGCAAGCCCCGCGCTTATGGGCGCATGCGCCCAAAAAGGGATAGGACTTTGCTTCCTTACGCCGCGAGGCAGGTTTCTTGCACGCTCGGTAGGCGAAGCGCACGGCAATGTGCTGCTCCGCCGCAGACAGTATCGCGCCGCAGACGATGAAGCGGAGTGCGTTCGCATTGCATCGTCAATGCTGATTGGCAAGCTTTATAATTGTCGTCAAAACCTCGAACGCTGCATACGCGATCACGGGCTGCGCGTTGACGGGCAGAGGCTTTCCGCCGCCTCCGCATCGCTTAAGGAAACGCTTCCTCAGCTTCGCTCGGCATCAACGCTCGATATGCTGCGCGGGCTTGAAGGCGATGGCGCAAGAACTTATTTCGGCGTGTTTGATGAGCTGATATTGCGTGAAAAGGAAAACTTTAGATTCGAGTCGCGCAATAGACGGCCGCCTACGGACAGGATAAACGCGCTGCTCTCATTCGCGTATATGCTCCTGTCGGGAAGCTGCGCTCATGCGCTCGAGTCTGTAGGTTTGGACAGCTATGTCGGTTTTCTTCACCGAGATCGTCCGGGAAGAACATCGCTTGCACTCGACCTTATGGAGGAGCTACGACCATATCTTGCGGACAGATTTGTTCTGACACTCATCAACAACCGAACCGTTTGCGGCGATGATTTCAAGGTGCATGAAAGCGGTGCGGTATCGATTGATGACGATGCGCGGAAGAACATTCTGAAAGCATGGCAGGAGCGCAAGCGAGACGAGATAGTTCACCCATACCTCGGCGAAAAGCTGCCGCTCGGATTGCTTCCCTTTGTTCAGGCACAGCTTCTTGCTCGATACCTTCGCGGGGATCTCGACGAGTATCCGCCGTTCCTAATGAAATGATATGCTTGTACTTATTACATACGATGTAAATACCGAAACTGCCGAGGGCAGGCGGCGTTTAAGGCAGGTCGCTAAACTCTGCGTTGATTACGGGCAGCGGGTTCAAAACAGCGTTTTTGAATGTATGCTTGATCAGGCTCAGCTCAAGCTTTTGCAGAATAAGCTTCTGAAAACGATCGACGAGGAACACGACAGCCTGCGCTTCTATAATCTCGGCAATAATTACAGTTCCCGAATAGAACAGTTCGGGTGCAAACAAAGCTACGATCCACAGGGTGTTCTGATGGTGTAGCTTCTGCGCGAACTGCAAGTGAACATAAAAATCTCGGGCAGTTCGCGGAAATAACGGGCGAATTTCGCCCCGCTTTGCCATACATGGAATTGTGTTGCGAAGCATCGGCACAAGCTCTTGTGCCTCGCTGAATGCTAATCACAGCATTTAGCTGTCGCCCCCTTCGCGGGGGCGTGGATTGAAATAATATCCTGTCCATCAAGCCTCAGCTTTTCGGCGTCGCCCCCTTCGCGGGGGCGTGGATTGAAATAATCCTGACCGCGAGGCTGGATATCAGGATTACGTCGCCCCCTTCGCGGGGGCGTGGATTGAAATATTACCATCCTCGTTTCTACCTCTTTCGGATAGAGTCGCCCCCTTCGCGGGGGCGTGGATTGAAATATTACCATCCTCGTTTCTACCTCTTTCGGATAGGTCGCCCCCTTCGCGGGGGCGTGGATTGAAATCGGTCATTTCGACCGCCTCTGTCGAGGTGTTGCTGTCGCCCCCTTCGCGGGGGCGTGGATTGAAATAGCGTTGCCAACATCGTTGCATTCATCAGCGGGTCGCCCCCTTCGCGGGGGCGTGGATTGAAATGTGAACAATGTAACGCCCTGGTGGAATGTAGCAGTCGTCGCCCCCTTCGCGGGGGCGTGGATTGAAATGCTGGTTAACAATATTATCTGCTGCTGACGATACAGTCGCCCCCTTCGCGGGGGCGTGGATTGAAATTTGACCTATAGTGCTCATTTCGACAGGCTGGTTAGTCGCCCCCTTCGCGGGGGCGTGGATTGAAATCCATCTGAGGCGCAGACCGCCGATGGATGGGAATGTCGCCCCCTTCGCGGGGGCGTGGATTGAAATAGTAACGAGAGCCCAGATAAAGGTTGAGGGAATCGTCGCCCCCTTCGCGGGGGCGTGGATTGAAATGGATTCGTTATCTCGTGCAATATTATTTTGCTTGGTCGCCCCCTTCGCGGGGGCGTGGATTGAAATTCAATGCTGCAATCGCGTTTTCCGTGTTCGCGGTGTCGCCCCCTTCGCGGGGGCGTGGATTGAAATTAATATCAACCTGTGCGGAGGCTGATACCATATGTCGCCCCCTTCGCGGGGGCGTGGATTGAAATACTTTGAAAGACTTGATTAGCTGATAGCTCGAGCCGTCGCCCCCTTCGCGGGGGCGTGGATTGAAATAATGTTAGTCAATTCACCTGCATCGTTATAAGCCGTCGCCCCCTTCGCGGGGGCGTGGATTGAAATCTTCCTGATTCTGATCAGCTGGTTGCGTGGATGGTCGCCCCCTTCGCGGGGGCGTGGATTGAAATGTTAGCATATTCCAATCCGACAGTAGGGAGTAATTGTCGCCCCCTTCGCGGGGGCGTGGATTGAAATTCTGTATTATGGTGATATCGCTGTTGATGGTACCGTCGCCCCCTTCGCGGGGGCGTGGATTGAAATTCTGTATT
>JAFPWD010000019.1 GCA_017395105.1 Clostridia bacterium | reverse complement strand
TTTCCGCGTGCTTTCATTGTACAATATCCCTGCTTTCTGTCTGTTTTTTTCGCTAAACTAATTATACATGAAAGCAGCAGACCGGGCAACCCTTGCGGATCGCCCGGTCTTGTTTTATTGGGGCTTAATGCAACAGCCCCGTGAACCGCTGTCCTTTTTGGTTTGAATAATCCTCCGCGATATTTTCCTCGACATCGCTTTCCGTGGAATTCTGGTTTCTTGCGGTATGCTCCGCCGCGATATCCGCAATGTGCCTTATACGTCTTTCAACAGCGTCCGCTATGGCAGTTATGCGGCTTTTTTCGATGTATTCGCTCGCGCCGCCTTCGGAGAGCGTTCCATTTATAAGCTCACGAACATCCGAAAGCTTGCATGGATCAAACCATGAGAGATCGAATACAAGCTTCAATTGTTCTTCATGGTCATTCTTGAACGGCTTGCAGGTAACGTTCCGTGAGGAGCGTATTTCCGCTGCGACCTTATCGTAGCCGAGGGACGAACCGCTGTCGAATATGGGAGCCATGCCGAGCCATTCCAAAGTCTCGGTGTCTCGTATCGCGCCGAAATTGTTGAAGTGCCTGTCCTCGTTGGCGATGATGTAATCCACGGTTATCATGCGATCAAGGAAAGCTTGAACTCCGGGTATGCCGAGCTCTTCCGCGCAGCTGCGAAAATGAGCATAAAGCGACACGTTGTTCGGCTTCTTCCGCATTTTCAATATGCGCCATGCGGGGATGAGCTCGGTTTCCGCCGTTACGAAATCCTCGCAAACGGAGTACGGCGCATCCTTATGCCATATCACCGAGTACGGAACATGCGCTATTCCGAGGCGCTCCATTATCCCCGCTGCGATCACCTCATTGAACGGCTGCTGGCGGAACGGGTTGGAGCCGCCCTTTATAAGACAGCGCTTACCGTCCATGATCTTCCACCTCTTTTTGAGGTTGCCGTCCGAGGTATTGTCCGGGGAGGAGAAGTCGAGCGCATCAGTTTTTTTGTTGCCGCCGAACAGCACGTCGCCTATATCGTCCGAGAAGGGATTATCGAAGAAGTTGATCTTCTCCCAGCAAAGCTCGGAGCCCTCCGGCTTTATCCAGTATTGATCCGAAAGGCTGAGACCGAGGCAGCGAACGAGCAGCATCTTGGTGTTCGATATCTCAAGGGTTTCGAGCGCTTCGCGTATGCCCGATCTGCTTGCGGGGATGGATCTGTCCGTCCACCATTCGTTGAGATCCGCTCGGTCGGGGCGGCCGCGAACAACGGAGATGCCGAGCGGAAGATGCTTCTCGGCATATACCTCGCCAATGCGCGAAATAAAGCCCGTCACATCGTCAAGCTCTATCTGCACCACGGCTGTATCTTTATGCATAAGAGTGTATTTCATATTCGTTTCCTCCTTCCGCTGAGCACCGGGCAGCGAACCTGCCGCTTTTGACCGCAGCTCTCTCAGCTCCGCCTGAAGCGCCTTTCGCTGCTCTATCTGCCGGGCAAGCGGTTCTATCTCGCCGTCATGCAGATACCTGCTCTGCTTTTTTCCGCTCTGCGACCATTGATGATAGTAATAGGTCTTGCCGCTGATGGTCTTCTTGGAAACATAGCCTTTCGGCAGAGCCTCTATCCGCACCGTCAGTTCGGTTATTCTGCTCAGTTCATTATCGTTTGACACAGGCAAGCACTCCTTGATTTAGGTTTGTGCTTATTATACCCATATTTAACCCCGTCTGTCAATGCGATTGAGGACAGATGCAAGTATTCTGTGTTTTATTGTTTGATTGTGAGCTGAAAAAGTGGTATACTTTATAAATGGATAATGCTATAACAGCCGATGAAAGGATGCGAATATGGGAAAGATCATTCTATACCACGGAACAACGGCAAAAGAAGTTCTGCCGACTTTTGGGTTGGGCGATGACAGGCACGATTACGGACGCGGTTTTTATCTGACCGAAGATATTGAGCTTGCCAAGGAATGGGCTGTTTGCCGTCCGAATGAAACTAACGGCTGGGTGCATAAGTTTGAGCTGCGAACCAACGGTCTTAAGATACTCGACTTTCAGGAAAAAGATGTGCTCTGTTGGCTTGCCGAGCTTATGAAGCACAGGGATGCTTCCGACTCAAAGCGTTATCGTATGCTGGCTTCAAGGTTTATTGATAAGTACGGCTTAGATACATCCGAGTATGATGTCATCAAGGGCTGGAGAGCAAATGCATCATACTTCTATATTGCAAGAGAGTTTGTGCGCGATAATATCGATATCGATATCCTTGAAGAACTTCTTTCTCTCGGCGGCTTGGGTATTCAGTATTGTATCAAGACGGAAAGGGCATACTCAAAGCTTCGTGAAATACGCGAGGATATGATTACGGTCGATTTTGCGGAATGTAACGCAAGATACAACGCGAGGGATGCTCGAGCCAGGCGGAATATGCGTGAGCTTGTGGATTCGGATGCGAATAAGGTCACTAAAGTTTTCAGCACTTTGATCGAGGGGTGAAAAATGATGCAAGCATATTCAAAGGACTATCTGAACGATGTTGTAGAGAATCAGGGGAAGTTGTTCGACTATGTTGCTCAAACCTATCCTGATAAGGATACGAAGGATTTTATTCAAACCTATATGCTCAGCAGGACGAGAAAGAGCATAGACGAAGCGAAGGCTTATGTAAACACAATGGACTCCAAGAGCCTGTGGCGGTATTTTACTGAAACCGAGAACTACGTCCTCAAGTCGGGGATTGCAATGGATGGCTTTATTCCCGATTGGATCGGAGAATTCTACGCATACTACCAGTGGTACTATAATATTCCGAGTGCTGAAATTGTGAAGAAGATCCCTATCGAATACCTGATGAACGCCTATCACGGGCTTCACGATCTTGAGCTTGACCTTGCCGTTAAGAAGGTCGGTGAGATTCAATGATCATCTGTTTTCACAATCCCGATGAAGAGAACGGCTATCTCAGCAATTGGTATCCGTCAAGGTTCATATTTGCGGGAATTGAGTTTTCGTCAATGGAGCAATGCATGATGTATCAAAAGGCATTGCTTTTTTACGATACAGAAGTCGCGGCGAAGATCATGTGGACGGATAATGCTTACGAGATCAAGCAGCTTGGCAGGCTTGTATCGGGATATAACGACCATATTTGGAGCGGCGTAAGGCAAATAGCAGTGTATGAAGGGCTTGCAGCAAAGTTCACCCAGAACGAAGAATTGAAACAGATGCTTCTTTCAACGGGTGATGCGGTGTTGGCAGAATGCGCTGTAAAAGACCGTGTTTGGGGCATAGGTCTCTCGATGACCAATCCCGAACGCTTCGACATAGGCAAATGGAAAGGCCAAAATCTTCTCGGCTATGCTCTGATGAAGGTTAGAGAAAAGCTGCAAACAAATTTTTAACGATGGAGGCAGGGAATAATGAAAGTCGCATACCCTATAGTGCTCATTCCGGCCGAGACAGGATTCGTTGTCTATATTCCGGATTTTGATATAAACACTCAAGGTCATAATTATGATGATGCAATCTATATGGCGAAAGATGCGATCCGGTTAATGATGCTCGATCTTGAAGCTGACGGTCGGTCGATACCTTCTCCCTCGGCAATCGAATCCCTTGAACATGCTGAAGGTGAAACGGTGATCATGGTCGATGTGGTTTTTGATGAGTAATAAGATTTGAAGAAGTTTCAAAACAACATCCTCAAACAATCGCCGATTCCGCGCCATACTTCCTACATACCAATTACATCCGGAGGCATTCTAATGGAAAGGAAGGCGCGAGGCTGTCATACCTTCGAAGGTTTCTCGTCTATGATCTGCCCTGTCGCAGATCGCTGAAGCTCACTTGTATGAATCCGTTACGATAATGGGAGCAGAGATAGAGCTCAATCGGGGGTTGCATTATCATACGCGATGTGATACACTCAATTTGTTTGATTATACATGCTGTCCCCATCGGGGCGGAAGGGCTTCTTCATCAATTGGCTGCTTGCTGCAGCGGGATGCATGGTATTCGTGATGATTCGAAAAACAATAGAACGCTTTGCGTTGAAGGCGATCGGCAAAATGCCCGAGCAGCCTCAACAGCAGACAGTTGGGAGGAAATTAATATGAAAAAAGCGTTGGTTCTTTGCGCAACCGTTCCACATACGCTGTTGATCGAAAAACTGAAGGCGCGCGGCTATCATACGATCGTGGCCGATATGAATCCGAATGCGCCCGCAGTTGCTGTTGCGGACGAGTTCGTTGCCATCAGCGCCTTTGATAAAGAAGCAATAACGGCATACGCCAAGGATAATTCCATCGATCTGGTGATATCATCCTGCTCCGAGCAGGCGAACTCAGTTAGCTGCTACGTTGGAGAAAAGCTTGATCTGCCGCATCCGTACAGCTATGAAACCAGCTTGGACGTAACGAACAAAGGCCGCATGAAGAAGCTGTTTAAGGCCGGAGGAGTTACCACTTCCGACTTCATGCTCTTCCGTGACGTTGCCGAGCTCGAGAATATCGCACTTGATTTCCCCGTTGTTGTGAAACCGGTCGATGCATACAGCTCAAAGGGTGTGCATAAAGCGGATAATTCCGATGAGCTTATTGAGTTTGCAAAGGATGCGCTGAGGGTCAGCCGTTCGGCTCAGGGCATCGTTGAAGGCTATTGCCCGGGTGTTGAGATCCAAGTCGATTGTGTTGCTATCGATGGGAAGGCGCATATCCTGATGACCAGAAGCAAGCGGACTCTCTCTCAAAACGCGATCGAGCTTAATTCCGGCGGCTCGAACGTTCCCGCTGAAATGACGGATGCCGAGCTGGAGCAGGCGGGGGATCTTGCGCAGCGCATAGCCGATGCATTCAACCTCAAAAACACACCGTTTTTCTATCAGGCCCGAATGCATAACGGCGTGATAAGCGTACTCGAATTCGCCCCGCGTATCGGCGGCGGCTTGAGCTTCCAAATGGTCAAGCGCGCCACAGGCATCGATATGGTCGACCTTTCCATACAGTCGTTCTTGGGAGAGACGGTGTCATTGGACGATATGTTTGCTAAACCCAAGCATCTCACAACGATCCTGCTTTATATGGAACCCGGGATTTTCGGCTGTGTAGCGGGGCTTAAAGAGCTTGTTGAGGGTGGAACCGTTGACTACGGCGCCGTCTTGAAAAAGCGCGGCGATAATGTTGGTGCCGACAGAACCTCAAGCAATCGCGCGGCAATGCTTCTTATGACTGCGGATTCCCGCGAAGAGATCGAGGAAAAGACTGCAAAAGTGTTTGGGACTATCGATATTTTGGATATCGACGGAATCAGCCGTTTGTCAAGAGGATAATGCCAAAGAATGCGATCTTTTCCGTGCGTGAATCGGAGTTGCGCGGAAGGAGCTTCCTCCGTTAAGACAATGGCTCGATTCGAACAAACCGAATAAATTGTAATAAAACGGGACCGAGCCGCAGCTCGGTCCTTTTTGCAAAACGGAATTCTTTTATTCGCTCATTATTCAAGCGAATCCCCGATCCATGAAAGAAGCTCGTCATCGCTGATGCTCATGGCAAATCTTCTGCCATCAAGCCAGCTTCCGCTTCCTGCAAGCGCGGCAAGAGCATCATCGCTTGATCCGATGTCGCTTGAACCGGAGGTGCAGAAGGGGATAATGGTAATGCCGCTAAAATCGTGAGATTCTACAAAGGTATTCAGAATTCGCGGAGGCCGCCCCCACCAGATGGGATAGCCGAGGAAAACTACGGAATAGCCGTCGAGCGAAATATCCTCAGCGATCGCCGGTCTTGCGCTCGAATCGTTCTGCTCGGCGGAAGCGCGGGTGCTGCGGTCGTGATAATTAAGATCCTCTGCGGTGTACGGCTGCGCAGGAGATATCTCCGCGATATCCGCATCCGCAAGCCTCGCTATCCGTTCTGCAAGCAGCTTTGTGTTGCCGGTTGCCGAAAAATACAGCACGAGAACGCAGCTTTTATCGGTCGGAACTTCTGAAGTCTCCGTTGTATCGGTCGGCTGTGCGCATTCTGTGGGTGCGGCGGTAAGGGCTGTCGATTGGGTGGGCGCAGCAGTGTTTTCCGAATTTGGAGATGAGGGCTGCTTTGCGCATGAGCTTATCGCAAGCGCAAGCATCAGCACTGCGGCAAATATCGAAGCTATCCTTTTCATTCCACAACACTGCATCAGAACTGTTCCGCCCATTTCTTCAGCTCATCCGCGGAGGAGGAGGGGGAGAATTTGCGTCCGTCAAGCACCCTTGCACCCTGTGCGAGCGCCTGCATATTGGCAGCCGAGTCACCTATACCGCTTCCGCCGGAGGTACAGAACGCTGCGACTGATTTCCCGGTGAAATCATAGCTTTCCATAAAGGTGTCGATTATGGACGGCTCACGGTACCACCAAACGGGGAAGCCAATGAGGATCGTATCGTATGCGGAAATATCGGTCGTTTCGGCGATCTCGGGTCGACAGGCACGATCCTGCATTTCAAGCGTGCTGCGGCTTTTTTTGTTCGTCCAATCAAGATCGGCTCTCGTGTAGGGCTGTTTGGGCGCTATCTCAAACAAGTCAGCGCCGACCGCTTCGGCCATCCTGCTTGCGAGCTTTGCGGTAACGCCGCTCGCCGAGAAATAAGCAACGAGTACTTTTTTCATTTTTTCATTCTCCTTAAAGGATTTTATTTGCAGCATTATTTCAGCCTTAAGCCGTCCTTGAAAGCTTCGCCGACACGCCCGCAGACTTTGTAATAACCGTGGGTGTAGGGATCGAAGGCGATCGCTTCAAGCGAATCTATATCGACCTTGCCGTTCTTAATATGCGCTTCATCAACAGAGGTGCGCAGCACCTTTCCGATCACGCCGAGTCCTGTGGTATCGCTCTGATACTCGATAAACTCACATTCGAGCGCAATGGGCAGCTCGTTGATAACGGGCGCATCCACAAGTGCGGACTTTTCATAGCTCATGCCGGACTTTTTGAATTTATCGGGTTCGTTTTTCGCGCTGATCACGCCGAACCAATCCGCCTCAACAACGTGCTTTGCATCGGCAATATGAACAACGAAGCCCTTGCGCGATTTGATGTTCTGCACGGTTTTGTGAGTTTCGGTAAGATTGAGCGCCACCATGTCGCGTGAAAGCATGGTGCCCCAGGCAGCGTTCATAACGTCCACGGTGCCGTCTTCGTTGAACGTGGAAACGAGCAGCACGGGCATGGGGAAAATGGCTTCGGTGGTTTTGATCTCGAGCTTCATAATTCTTCCTCCTTAAAGACTTTCTTTGAGTATTTTAATCACTTCTTCGCGCTCAAGCTTCTTATAGCCGCCGTCGAAGATAAAGGTTGCATCAGCGATGCCTTCGATCATATCCGCTGTTGCGCCAAGCTCGGTAAGGTTCATCGCAACGCCGATCGTTTTCATCCAGCTTTCCATTGCGCAAAGACCTTCTTCTGCGACCTGCCTGTCGGCTTTGCCTGTTGCATCAACACCCCAGACCTCGGTTGCAAACCTTTTGAACTTGGCAATGCCGTAAGGCATTATATGGCGGTAATAGGGGAGTGAGACCGCCGAGAGCGTCATGCCATGCGTGGCATCGGTATAGCCGCCCGCCGCCTGACCGAGCATGTGCACCATCCAGTCGGTGGCTTTTCCGCAGGCTATAAGTGTGTTCAGCGCCCAGGTCGCCGCCCACATGATGTTCGAGCGCGCCTCGTAATCCTCGGGGTTTTCGATAGCGACGAGCGAATTGCGGATAACGGATTTCATAAGACCCTCGGCAAGATAATCGCTTACGTTGTCGTCCTCACCGGAAAAATACTGCTCGCAGATATGGTTGAAAATATCGTAGATACCGGCGACCATCTGGCGCTTGGGCAGGCTCATCGTGAAGCGCGGATTGAGAATTGAAAACTTGGGCATTACCTCCTCGCCGAAAACGTGCCCGATCTTCTGATGGGTCTCGTGGTTGGTGATAACGGAGCCGCCGTTCATCTCTGAGCCGGTGCCGGCCATAGTAAGCACGCAGCCAACGGGTACTATTTCGCAGGTAGGTTCATCGAACCTGATGAAGTACTTATCCCACGGATCCTCATCACAATGAACGGAAACGGATACCGCCTTTGCATAGTCGCAGCAGGAGCCGCCGCCAACGGCGAGAAGCAGGTCGGCCTTATGCTCGCGCGCGATTTTCACGCCTTCGCGGAGCTTTTCCGCCGTGGGGTTGGGCATAACGCCCGCATCCTCGGCGATATTCTTTCCGCATTCCTTCAATATGGCGATAACGCTGTCGTAGATGCCGTTCTTTTTTATAGAACCGCCGCCGTAGATGAGTACCACGTTTTTGCCGTAGCCTTTGAGTTCATCCTTCAAAAAGCTCAGCGAATCCTCGCCGAAATAGAGTTTGGTTGCGTTTTTGTAGCTGAAGTTTCCAAGCATAGTTTTTTCCTCCAAAAGTTTATTATAGCTTTATTATTCTTTGCAGACCGTCGAGCGCAAGCTCGTACAGGCTCTTTTTATCATATCGAACGCCGGCCTTGGCCATCGCCTCGATCTGCTTTGCGGTCGCGCGTGCATAGGGATACACTCCGTGCATGAACTCAAACGCGGAAAGCAGCATCCGCCTGCGCTCATCGTCCGTCATGGCGGGGAAGGCCGATTTGATTATCGCATCGAAAACAGAAACGCTTCGGCCGTATGCCTGCTTGAAGGAAACGAGGCGCTCAATGCGGCTGTTTTCCTCCATGTCGTACAGGTTCATAGCAAGCAGCTTGAGCATCAGCTCGCGCTTTTCGAGCGTTTCGGCGATCCTCGCGGGTATAAGCGACGGCGCGGGGAGCGAACACAAAATGCCTTCAAGTTCGTCGCCCCATAAAAGATACTCCCGCTCAAAAAGCGCAAGGAATATCTCCTCCTTGGTTTGAAAATAGTTGTAGATGGAAGGGCGGGAAAAGGAGGTCTCGGCGCCTATCTCCTTGATGGTAACTTCCTTGAAGCTCATGCGGGCATACAGCCGCTCGCAAGCGTTCAGTATCTCCTCCGTTCGCATCTTTGCGGATCCTCTTGCAGTCATACGTTCCTCCGTAAAGCTCAAACTGACTTCGTGTCAACAAATACATTATACCACTTTGCTGACACGGAGTCAATAGCTGATTTGGTCTTTTTCAGTCCTTTGCCGAAGGATGCTTGCCTCAACGAAGGGCTGTGTCCTTTTGCTTTGAAAGGGCATGCTTACTGTTGTTTAAGATGCCGATATTTGCTATAATAACACTTGGTGCAATCCGTATAATGTTTGAGAGGAGCAAAGCATGACTTCGGTAAATAAATGGATAGAAATGCATTTTGACGAGCAGCTCGAGCTGCTGAAAACCCTTGCCGCAATACCCGCACCCTCGGGTGAGGAGGATAAGCGTGTTGAGTTCATCACGTACTGGCTTTGCGAGCGCGGCTTTGAGTGCCGCGTGGATGAGGCGAAAAACGTTATAGTACCGTTCTTCGGTGAAGCGGACAGAGATATTTCATGCTATATCGCGCATACGGACGTTGTGTTTCCCGACACCGAGCCGCTTCCCGTCCGAATGGAGGGAGATAGGCTCCATGCGCCGGGCGTTGGCGACGACACGGCAAACGTCGTGGCTATTCTGATGATGCTCCTTTATATAAAAGAAAACGGATTGAAGCCGAATTCGCCGATCATGTTTGCTCTCAACTCCTGCGAGGAAGGGCTTGGAAACCTCAAGGGCATAAGGCAGATAATGAAGGATCATTCGGGAAGGATAAAGCAGGTCGTTTCGTTTGACTGCGATCTGAATGCCGTCTGCGTAAAGGCGGTCGGCTCGGAGCGCTGGCGCATAACAGCGCATACCGCGGGCGGACATTCCTTCGGCGCGTTCGGAAACCCGAATGCGATCCATCATATTGCAAGGCTCGTAGCAAGGCTGTATGAGCAGTCCCTTCCGCCCTACGAGGGGAAAACGACGTATAATGTTGGAACGATAAACGGAGGCACATCGGTAAACACCATCGCCCAAAGCTGCGAAATGCTGTATGAATATCGCTCTGATAACGCCGAATCCCTCGCCTACATGCGCGAAAGCTTCAACAAACTGCTTTCGGAGGAAAACTGCGATCAGGCTCGCTTTGAGGCGGAGCTGATAGGTGAGCGACCCTGCGGCAGCAAGGTGGACGAGGCGGCGCTCAACGCGCTTATAGAGCGATGCTCCGATGCGATACAGGCCGCTACGGGCAATTGTCCGGCGCTCGGTGCCGGCTCGACCGATGCAAATATCCCGCTCTCGCTCGGCGTTCCCGCCGTGACCTTCGGCCTGATGAAAGGCGGCGGTGCGCATACCCGCGAGGAATGGCTCGATATTCCATCGCTAAAGCTTGGACTTGAAGCCGGCTTGCAGCTTGTGATCGGCGGGCATTTTGAATGAGCCGAAGGGGATTGCGGCTCCGATCGTCGGGTTTTGCTTTCAATCGCTGAAAAATATTTTACTTGAGCAAAACAATATGATATGGTATAATGTTAGTAAATTCGATCCCGAGAATAAGGAGGGGCTGATTGATGAGCGACAGGAAAAACGAAAAAACGTCTCCCGTTCGCGGAAGCACCGTCATTTTCGACAGAGCGTCTGATCGCGGCACGGTAAGCGAAGTGCTTTTAAAAGTGTTTTATTCGCTAAAAGAAAAGGGCTATGATCCCGTGGACCAGCTTGTGGGATATCTGCTTTCGGGCGATCCCACCTATGTTACGGGGCACAACAACGCGCGCTATATGATAAGCACCTTTGAGAGGGACGAGCTCATCGAGGAGCTCGTGCGCGCCTATATCCGCCTGTATGCGGGGGAAGAGCAGTCTTGATATACCATCAGCTCGGCTCGAGCGGAATAGAGGTATCCAAGCTTTGCTTCGGCTCGCTTACGATGGGGCCGTTTCAGCGCGATCTAACTCCAATAAGAGGTGCGGAGCTTTTTGAGTGCGCCTTTTCGCTTGGAGTAAACTTCATCGACACCGCGGAGATATACGGAACTTATCCCCACGTGCGCGAGGCCGTCCGCTTGAAGAAGGACGTTGTCGTATGTTCCAAGAGCTACGCGTTCGACAGGCAGGGCGCGGAAGCGAGTCTCAGGAAGGCGCTCGATGGCATCGGAAGGGACTATATCGACGTGTTCCTGATGCACGAGCAGGAGAGCGAGCACACGATACGCGGGCATCGCGAGGCGCTTGATTATTATCTTGAAATGAAGCGCAAGGGCTATATCCGTGCTGTTGGGCTTTCAACGCACTATATCGCCTGCATGGACGGAGCGATAAAGCGCCCCGAGCTCGAGGTGCTGTTTCCTTTGATAAATAAAAAGGGCTTCGGCATTGCGGACGGAACTGCGGACGAGATGCTCGAAAGGATAAAAACCGCCCATTCGCTCGGCAGAGGGATAATCGCAATGAAGCCGCTCGGAGGCGGGCATCTCATAGGCGAGCGCGAGGAAGCGTTGGACTATATCCTTGCGCTTGACGACTGCATAGACACCATCGCCATCGGAATGCAGAGCATAAATGAAGTTGAGTACAACTGTGCGCGCTTCAGCGGCGAAACGCCGGACCCAAGGCTTTCCGAAAAGCTTCGCCAAACCAAGCGAAGGCTTCTCGTTCAGGAATGGTGCGAGGGCTGCGGCGTATGCGTGGATGCATGTCATAACCATGCCCTCAGCATTCAAAACGGAAGGGCTGTAGTCGATACGGATAAATGCGCGCTTTGCAGCTACTGCGCAAGGGTCTGCCCCCAGTTCACCATAAAGATAATCTGACAGCTATAGTGTTCAAACCGCCCCGCTTTTTTCGGGCGGTTTTGCGTAGAAGCGAGGGACAGGCCGAGCGAGTCGGCAAAATTTGAAAAAATCCCTCGAATGTGGTAAAATGCCAATATCAGCAGGTCTTTGGCGCGTGCATGAAGGACTGCAAAAATATTTATACGATCATCTAATGAATCGCGCAACCGATCGGGAGTGTTGTTCGTTATAATAAATGGAGAGAAGATTTGCCTGAACGCAGCTTCGACAATATCTATACCGATTACTCACGCCTCGTGTACTGGGCAGCGTACAGGGTGGTTTCCCATCAGGAGACCGCCGAGGACATAACCCAGCAGGTATTTGAGCGTGTTTATCTGAACATGGAAAAGCTCTCAACGCTCGCGGATGCGCAGCTCAAAAGCTGGCTCTACCGCGTGGCGACGAACCTTTCGCTCGACCACGTTCGCAAAGCCAAGCATGAGCTTTTGAGCGACGAGCCGCTCGGCGCGGACGTTCCGGACAACGACCCGCTGCCGGAGAGCGAGCTTCTGAGCAAAAAGCGAAGCGAGGCCGTGCGAAGGGCGATAGAACAGCTCGACGAAGCCAACAGAACCGTTATCACCCTGCATTATTTTTCCGAGATGACCGTCAGCGAGATATCAGAGGCAACGGGCATCAGCCAGGGAACGATCAAATCAAGGCTTGTTCGGGCAAGAAAACTCCTTTCCGAAATGCTAAAGGCGGAGGCAGATGATTATGAAGAATGATCGCGGCATAAAACTTGTTACGGATGATTTCGAGCTTGATCTCGACCATCCTACTGATGCTGCCGATCAGAGCAGCGAGTATGATGAAATAGACAGGCTTCTGAAGCTTTGCGCAGATGAAAGCACTGCAAGGATCGATTTTGAGGCAATAAAGAAACGCGCGGTTTCCGCTGCGAAGGCCACCGAAAAGGCGAAGCGCAACAAGCTTAGAAGAACGGTCAGCTATGCGCTGTTTGCCTGCGCATCCCTTGTAATGTGCTTCACTGTCATCACCGTCCTAAAGAACTCCGGCAAGCCGAATAGCGGCGATATCACTGCGCTCAATTCGCCCGAAACCAAAATAGTAACCAAGGATCCGAACTCTGCCGGTGGGCACAGGGGCTCCAACGGCGACAGCGACCCGATTTGGCGCATGGAAGCGGGTGCCGTTTCCAACGACGCATATAAGGATCTCACCAAAAAGGTTTCCGATTTCTTCCCCGAGACCCTGCCCGAAAGCATGATGAAGCTTGTTGAGGATTCAAGCGCGCACGTCAGCGCAGTCGGAACAGATCGAAACGGCAGCGAGATCAGCTATGACCTTGTTATGTCCACCGAGCCGCCCATACAGCTCGAAACGGGCGAAGCATGCAGTGTTGAGGATGGCGAGTATCTCGTGTATTACTGGCAGGTATCCGAGGAAAACTGCGTATCCGTTCGCTTCGCAGGCTTTGAACAGAAGCAGGCGGATCTAATGTTCGATTCGCTTGCAAAGCGCATCGTGCAGATCGTGCCAAACGACGGCCACAGATGAGCGGCTATGCCGATAAATGCTTATATGCAAACAAAAAAGCACGGTCGTTTGACTGTGCTTTGATTTTTTAGTATAATAATACGGTGCGTTTATTGTCAGTATCCGCACTGCGCGGCTCGCAGCCGCATAATACTGAACCAAGGAGGTGCGCTATGAAAAGATATGCGATCGGCATTTTAGCGCTTGCCGTCATAGGCTTGTTCGCTGTTTCCGCATGCATCGGCATTCAGAAGCCGCAGTCTGCGGATATGCAAACGCCGTACCCACGGCAGACACAGAGCGCCCCTGATCCCACACCCGATGCTGCGAGTGAAACCGAGAGCACGCCTGCTCCGAACGCAACCTCGAATGCAGAACAAATAAACACCGCCGTGCCAAGCACGCCCGATGCTCAGCCTACCGCAGCGTCCGCTGCCGAGCCGACCGAGCCTTCGATGCAGACCGCGGAAAGCCCCGCCTTGATCACTGCGGAACCCGTTCCAACCGAAATGGTAAAGCTCGATTCCTTCTCCTTCGCGGATAACGACATAGTTCCCGTGGATCTTGACTACGACGGCATCAGCGAAACCGTTTCAATAGTTCCCGATACCGAGAGCGGCGCTATGAAGCTCGTTATTGAAGTTGAAAACGATTACGAGATCAATATCAATATGGATGCCGCAAGCCTTGTTTGCGCTTACGTTACCGATTTCTGTTTCGGCGACGGCTCGGCGGAGCTGGTAGTATCCTATATGAGGCATGACGGAAGCTACGTGACCTCCGTAGTAGGAAGCTTTTCGAGCGACACGCCCGTGAGCTGCGTATCCTTCGATGGCTGGGTCGAGACCCTGTGCGAAAGCGGACTGCGCCTTTGCCGCACTGCGGACGTGCTCGGCATGCGCGGAATAAGCATGCTGCATACCTACAGCAGCGAAAACGGCAGCTTTATCCCGCTTGAAAAGGCGTGGACGGTCTATTCATACGGCCTCTACGCAACCCTTTCCGCCGAGCTTACCGCCGTTCGGTTCACCGATGAGGGCGAGGAGGAGCTTCTGCTTGAAGCGGGAACACGACTTATACCGACCGCAACGGATTTCCACAGCTACATCGATTTTGAAACCGAACAGGGCGTAACAGGCAGGATACTCACCATCTATGAAAACGCAGATACCTTCATTTATGAAGGTGTTGAGCTGAACTCCATGTTTGATGAGCTGCCAACGCTCTGAAACCATTGCCGATGGGAGCAGAGAACCATCTCAGCCGAATACAGTGAAAGCTCAAGAACCGCGCCAATGAGAAAGCGCGGTTCTTTTTCTGTTCGTGTCTTTTTTTCGCTGCTTTGCATAGAATAAAGCGATAACGGTATTATGGAGGCGGAATATGACCACAATTCGATTTGGTTCAACGGGCACCGACGTGGAGCTGCTGCAGCTCGCGCTGAAAAGAAGCGGCTATTATAAGGGCGAAATAGACGGCTTTTTCGGAAACGAAACGCAGAATGCCGTGCGCAGGCTTCAGTCGGATTATTCACTCGTTCCCGACGGCGTGGTCGGCAAGCGGACATGGAGAGCGCTGCGCCCGCTGCTGCTCGGCTATTTCATGCTCAGCGTTCGCGCGGGCGACACGCTCCGGCGCATAGCCAAGCGATACGATACCGCGCCCGAGGCGATCGCAATAGCGAACCCTCAAATCGATCCCGAGCGGCTTCAAATAGGCGAAAAGCTCGTTGTGCCATACGGCTTTCGCCTCGTTCCGACCGATATGAGATACACGCCGAAGCTGACCGATATCATCCTCGATGGGCTTGAAGCGCGTTATCCATTTCTTCGCAGTGAGGTCTACGGCAGCTCGGTGCTCGGCAGTCCGCTTCGCGCAGTCGGCGTCGGAACGGGCGAAAAGGAGATACTGATCAACGCAGCCCACCATGCGAACGAATGGATCACCACGCCGCTGGTTTTAAAATTCATCGAGAACTTTCTTATCGCTTTCGTAAAGGGAGAAACGATCTTGGGCAGGAGCGCGAAGGCGCTGTTTGAGCGCGTGAAGGTGGTCATCGCTCCGCTTGTGAACCCCGATGGGGTTGCTCTGGTGAACGGAGCAATGAGCAAGGAAAGCGCAGCCTATATTGAGGCAAAGCGCATCGCCTCGCGGTATCCTTCCGTGCGCTTTCCCGAAGGCTGGAAGGCGAATATCGCGGGGATCGATCTGAATCTAAACTATCCTGCGGATTGGGAGGAGGCAAAGCGCATAAAATTCGCTCAGGGCTGGAGAGCGCCCGCGCCGCGGGATTTTGTTGGAACGGAACCTCTCTGCGCACCCGAGAGCCGCGCGCTGTATGAATTCACCCTTGCGCATGATATCGCGCTTACGCTGAGCTTCCACACTCAGGGCGGGGAGATATATTGGCGCTTCAAGGATATGGAGCCTCCGAAGGCGCGTGAGATAGGCGAGGAGATGGCGGCTGTGAGCGGCTATGCGCTTGCAAGCGTTCCAACCGAAAGCTCGAACGCGGGCTACAGGGATTGGTTCATACTCGAATTCAACAGGCCCGGCTATACAGTGGAGGCGGGATACGGCGTGAATCCGCTTCCGCTCTCGCAGCTCGATGAACTGTATTCCGATAATATCGGCATCATTATAACCGCAATGGAGCGCGTTTGAGCATTGAATTCAATTCGGACAATGAAAAACAAGCCTGCCTATGGACATTCGGGCGGGTTTGTGCTATATTTGATATATAAACAACTAAGGAGGAAGATCATGGCAAACGCAAAGAAAGTCGGAACGCTTATCAAAAAGGCTCGCACCGATGCGGGACTCACTCAGGAGCAGCTTGCTCGAAAGGTTAAGGGCGCGAGCGCAAGCGATATAGGCCGTGCCGAGCGAGGCGAAAAGGAGCTCACTCAGGAGCAGCTCAAGCAGATCGCAAAGGCAACGGGAGTAACCCAGAAATCGCTGCTGGATGCCGCAAAGGGCGGCGGCAAAGCCTCAAGCTCGGGCAAAACGAGCTCGAGCGGCACCACCTCAACAATGAAGGTGAACGCCACCGAAAAACGCCTTGTGGAGCTGTATAGAAAGGCCGATTCGCAAACCAAAAAGAACGCAATGAAAATTCTCAAGGGCAGCGGTGCGGGCGAGATCGCGGCGAGCGATATCCTTTCGGGCGTTCTGGATGCGATCACGGGCAAGCGATCGATGCCCGATGGGGAGGACGAAATCGTTGAGCTTAATTTGATAGATGAGGACGGCGAGGAATAAACGCCGAGACTTGCCCGGCGACCTGTAAATGCGCCTTATTTTGAATAGTTAAACGAAGCTATAACGCGGAAGGTGAAGAGAAACTCATTATCCTCCGCGTTTTCGGTTTCGCAGTAGAAGCGGGCGCTCCCCGCTTTTTTATCGAAGCTTTTATGCGAATAATAGGCGCTTACGATCGAATCGGCGATCTTTTTGCTGTCGATAGTGGAGATGCCGCAGTCGCCGCCAAATCGGGAATAGATGCTCTCAAGAAATGCCGAAACAAGGGCGGTATCCGCCTTTTCGCGCCTGCGGTATTCCTTCTTAATTGCATTGGAGGTAATATCGGAAAAGCTTGAGTCAGGCTCGCCCGCATAAGCATAGGGCAGCTCGAGCACGCATTCCGTGACCCTGCCTATATCGTCGGTTTGCAGAAACAGCGCCGCGCCCTCGCGCCCGTCCGAAAGCGTGAGAGGGTACGAGAATCCGCCGTCCGCTATGCACACCTCGCCGATCTCGCAATCCATGCTGCTTTGGCGAAGAGCATCTATGAATTTGCCCATCGGCATGCCTTTGGGGACGGCTGAAGGCTCTGCGGAGGGGGCGGGGGAAGGGCTCACAGAGGTCGGAACGGAGGGCTTTGACCTTCCGAAGATGAGAAACAGCGCGATGCAAACGGCGGCAAGCAGAATATAAACGAGCGTTCGTACCATCTCGCCGCTGAATTTTGCGCTGTTTTCTTTTTTTCCCGTACCGCCTGCCATATCGCTAAAGCAAGACTGCGCGGAAGAACCGCGCAGTCCGAAAAATCATGATTAGAATGCAAAATTTCCGTTTCTGAAAACGGGAACGATCTCGCCGTTTTCCTTGATGCCGTCGATCGAAAGATCGGAGGTGCCGACCATGAAATCAACGTGCGTGATGCTGGAGTTCAGCCCGTGCGCCTTGCGCTCCTCTTCGCTCATATCGGAGCCGCCCTGAATGCAGGTGGGATACGCCTCGCCGAAAGCGAAATGGCAGGAGGCGTTTTCGTCGAACAGCGTGTTGTAAAAAAGAACGCCGCTGTTGGAGATGGGGGAGTCGAACGGAACGAGTGCCACCTCGCCGAAGTGCGATGCGCCCTCATCAAGCTCGAGCTCGTGCTTCAGGAACTCTTCGCCAACCTGGGCATGAGCCTCAACCACCTTGCCATCCTTGAGCACAAGATGGAAGCCGTCCACGATGTTTCCGCCGATAACAAGGGGCTTGGAAGCGTAAACGATGCCGTTGATGCCGTCGAGTCTCGGAGCGGTGAAGATCTCCTCGGTGGGCATGTTTGCAACGAACTCGATTCCACTCTTGCTCCGCTCGGAGCCCGCCTCCCAAATGTGGCCAACGGGCAGCTCCACCTTAAGATCGGTGCCGAGCGAATTTTTATAGTGCAGATACTTGAATGCGTAGTCGTTCAGCTTATGCGCCCTCTCGGCAAGCATCTTGCAGTGCTCCCTCCAGCGATCAACGGCTCCGCCGTCGTCATCGATGCGGATGGCCTTGTAGATCTCGTCCCAAAGCCTGTCCATCGCTTCCTGCTCGGAAAGATCGGGGAAGACTTTCTTAGCCCATGAGGGTACGGGCACGCTTGCAATGCACCACGGCACCTCGCTTGCCATCATCATTTCGGTGAATTCCTTGTTTGCCTCGCCGTGTGCCTTACCTGCCCTTGCAAGCCTCGAGGGATCCACGCCCTTGAGGTTCTCGGGGTTGCTCGCCGCGATCGAAAGCCTTGCGGCGCCGCGCTTGGCGAGCTCAAGGTTCTTCTGAACCTCCCAGGGGAACACCTCGTCGAAAACCTCGTCCGCCGCATGCAGCCAGTATTCGCGAACAACCACGTCGTCGCGCCAGTTCATAACAACCTGCCGCGCACCTACCTCATAGGCGGCCTTAACGCAAAGGCGCGCAAATTCGGCGCATTCAATGGGTGAATTGATAATAACGATCTGACCTTTTTGAACGTTCAGACCAATCTCGATAACGAGATGTGCGTATTCTTCAAGACGATTGATCATATTTCCTCCCAAAAGAATCGATTAAGAAAAATTTCTGTAAATATTATAATACAGGCAGCGTTTTCAGTCAATCCCAAATACCGCTGTTGCACGGAAATCAATTTTTGAATTTACATACTGCGAGGAATACGATATAATCACAGCATGGAAAGGAACGGAATAACAGAATACTTTGAAGAAGTCGAGCTTACGAGGGAGTATGACGGATATTATTATAGTATACCTGAAT
>JAFPWD010000018.1 GCA_017395105.1 Clostridia bacterium | reverse complement strand
CGTTAAGAACATGATCACCGGTACTGCTCAGATGGACGGCGCTATCCTCGTTGTTTCCGCGGCTGACGGCCCCATGCCCCAGACCCGTGAGCACATCCTTCTCGCCCGTCAGGTCGGCGTTCCCTACATCGTTGTTTTCATGAACAAGGTTGACCAGGTTGACGACGAGGAGCTCCTTGAGCTCGTTGAAATGGAAATCCGTGAGCTGCTCTCCAGCTACGACTTCCCCGGCGATGATATCCCGATCGTTAAGGGTTCCGCTCTTCGCGCTCTCGAGGCTCTCACCGATGGCAAGAATGCTAAGGAAACCCCCGAGTGCCAGTGCATCTTCGAGCTTATGGACGCTGTTGACAGCTACATCCCCGAGCCCGAGCGCGCTTCCGACAAGCCCTTCCTTATGCCTGTTGAAGACGTATTCACCATCACCGGTCGTGGTACCGTTGCTACCGGCCGTGTTGAGCGCGGTATCGTAAAGGTTGGCGATCCCGTTCAGATCGTTGGTCTCCGCGAAACCACTCAGACCGTTGTTACCGGCGTTGAAATGTTCCGCAAGCTGCTCGATCAGGCTATCGCGGGCGACAACATCGGTGCTCTGCTCCGCGGTGTTCAGAGGAGCGACGTTGAGCGCGGTCAGGTTCTTGCCAAGCCCGGCTCCATCAATCCCCACACCCACTTCAATTCCGAGGTTTACGTTCTGACCAAGGAAGAGGGCGGCCGTCATACCCCCTTCTTCTCCGGCTATCGTCCCCAGTTCTACTTCAGGACCACCGACGTTACTGGCGTCATCAAGCTCCCCGAGGGTGTTGAAATGGTTATGCCCGGCGACAACATCCGCATGGAGATCGAGCTCATCACCCCCATCGCTATGGACGAGGGTCTCCGCTTCGCTATCCGCGAGGGCGGCCGCACCGTTGCTTCCGGCGTTGTTACCGGCGTTATCGACTAATCATTGATTAATTGAATAAAGCTAATAGAAGGAGCCTTCCCGAACGGTGAGGCTCCTTTTGAAAGTTGGTGAATAATGAATATTGAATGGTGGATAGTGAATAGTTGAGGTTGAAGCTCCGGCGGAGCTTCTTTTCTTTAGGCTTTTTCTTAACATATTATGTCCGTTTGACTTGCATTTTTCCGCATTCTATGATATTATCTTATCTGCCACACAAGTTTATATCGCGATCCATGATGAGAGAGCTTTTTGCTTCGGCAAAAACGCATTCTCTAATTTGACTTTCTCTCGTGGATTGCAAACTTGTGTGGCGCAAGCGAGGTGCGTTTTTCGGTGCGTGACCTCGGTTGCGCACCTTTTTTGTTAGGAGGAGAATAGTCGTGAGCGTAATCCGAGAAATATGGGGGCTGATTACCACTCCATCAAATTGGAAATTAGAACATGTGCTGGCTTTCTTTCAGTTTATTCCGGTTATTCTGGGTGGTTTGTTTGCGCTGCAAAACTATTTAGCATCCAACAGAGTAAAAAGAGCGGGATTTATTAAGCCATTAATTGATTCACTGGAATCAGATCCAGACATGTTGGAGATTTTTGGAAAAATTGATTATGGTTATTTTGAGTATGGAAATCATTTTTCTGAGAATCCGGAAGACGAGAATAAAACTGACAAGCTTTTGCGGCATCTTTCATATATTTGCTATTTAAAAAGCATTAAAGTGATAAAGGAAAATGAGTTTAGAGTATTTGCTTATACGATTGAACGAACTTGCTTGAACCCAAACTTGCAAGCGTACCTTTGGAATTTATATCATTTTGCCAACAATAGTATGAAATCAAGAAACTCTAAAATGTATAAAATAAGGATTATGCATCGTAAATCAATGCATAAAGATTGTTCCTTTCAGTATCTTATAGAATATGGCTTGAAGAAAGGACTAATAGAGAAGAAATATTTTCTCAATCCAGAATCAACTCGCTACGGAAAAAAACACTTAAACTTTTGATAATCGAATACAAAGCTCATTTCACCAGCTTGTCCAACTCTTCCTCTTTAACAAACCGCCATTCGCCGGGCTTCAGATTTCCAAGCTCAAAGCTTCCTATCGCAACCCTTTGAAGCCGCAGCGTATCATGCCCGACTGCGGCAAGCATCCTTCTTACCTGCCTGTTCTTGCCCTCATGGATGGTGAGCAGAAGCTCGGTCTTTTCATCGGGTCTTTCGCGTATTATGCGAAGCTCGGCGGGGCTGGTCATGCCGTCCTCAAGCTGTATTCCGTTGCGCAGCCTACGCTTGTCCTCCGGCGTGAGCCACCCCGAGCAGAGCACGCGGTAGGTCTTTTTTGCGCCGTAGCGGGGGTGCATAAGGCGGTTGGCGAGCTCGCCGTCGTTGGTAACCAGAATAAGCCCCTCGGAGTCGTAATCAAGCCTTCCAACGGTGTAGAGGCGGTAGGGGAGTGAGGTGAAGTAGTCCGTCACCTTCACCCTGTCCTCATCGTCCGCATTGGAGCAGATGACGTTCTTGGGCTTATTGAAAACGATTATAACCTTCTCCTCGGCGGGGGCAACGGGGTTGCTGTCAAGAAGCACCTCGTCGCCCTCGTCCACGGTGCAGCCCAAAGCGGCGATAACGCCGTTTACCGTAACGCGCCCCGCCGCAATAAGCTCTTCACATTTTCTGCGGGAGGCTATCCCCGCATCCGCCAAGTATTTTTGAAGTCGCATTTTCATAAGTGAATGGTTTGGTTGGAATCCACGAATGGATTTATTCGATTATCTTTTGGTAGAGTTTCGAGCATGGATCATCTGAGCGAAAACAGGTTCATAAGAGCCCGAAAATAAAAGCTGTAATCGCGCATGGCGATGCTTTCCTTTGCGATAAGCTCCGTGCTGCCAACGGGGCAGCCGCCGATCAGAAGCTCACATTCGCCGATGCGCTCACCCTCGACGATGGGTGCGCGCACCGTGCCGCCTAACTTGATATCCACTTCAACGCTCAGCTCGTCGCCCTTTCTGAGCGGGATCACGATATCGTCCTTTGCGGCGAGGGTCAGCACGCTCTGTTCGCCGTTTAAAACCGCGCAGCGGGAAAGCTCCGCGCCGGATAGAACGGCCTTAACCATCTCATAGTTTTCAAAGCCGAAATCGAGCATCTCCTCGGCCACCTCAAACATCGGGCGGCAGTTCAGAACGCAGCCCACAAGCAGCATTCCGTCCCGCTCGGCGGCGAAGATGAGGCAGCGACCCGCCTTGGAGGTGTATCCCGTTTTAACGCCAACGCAGCCCTCGTAATCCCAAAGCATGGAGTTTTTGTTTTTAACGTAGATCTTGCGCTGATCGGTTTTAATGGTGTAGTACTGGGTGGAAACTATCCGCTTGAAATCGGGATTTTTCAGCGCATGTGCGCTTATTACGCAGAGATCGTAGGCCGAGGAATAATGCCCCATGCGGTCAAGCCCGTTTGGCGAAACGAAATTGGAGTTTGAAAGCCCCATAAGCCGCGCGCGCTTGTTCATTATATCGGCAAAGCCCTCCAGGGAGCCGCCCATGTGAATTGCGAGCGCCGCCGCCGCATCGTTGCCCGAGCGGAGCATGAGGCCGTATAGAAGATCGCGTATCGTCATTTTCTCGCCCTCGTAGGCGTAGATGCAGGAGCCGCCCACGCCGACAGCTTCCTTCGGGAAGGCGATCACCTCGTCAAGATCGCAGCGCTCGAGTGTTAAAAGCGCGGTCATGACCTTCGTGGTGCTCGCCATAGGAAGCCGCAAAGAGTGATCCTTGGCAAGCAGCATCTGAAGGCTCGATGCCTCGATCAGCGCCGCAGAGCCTGCGCTTGCCATACATTCGAGCCTGCCCGAGAAGATATCGCTTCGCTGCGTGGGCAGCACGGTTTGAACCACCTCAACGGGCTTAAAGGGCCGATGCTTTTTTTGATCCTTTACAGGCAAGGGCTTTGATGCGGCGAACGAAGCGGATGAGGTAAAAAAAAGCAGGAAAGCGAGCGTTATTGCGGCAGCGCGAAGCGCAAGCCCGAAGCCGATTTTATTCTGAGCAGCTTTCATCAAAACTCTCCTCCGCCGTTCCTTTCGAATTCAATGGGGAAGATGAGCAATAGCCTCGAAACTTTCCCATTCTATTTTCGCATTTTTTATCAGTTTTGTCAACCGCTGCCGAGATAATTCGCTCCATGCCCTTGAGCACCTGCGGCACAAGGTCGGTAAGCTTATCCACGGCGTTCTCCGGCGCGGCGGGGATAACGCGAACGTTGCCCTGCTCCACCGAGAGGAACGCGAGGGGCTTGAGGCTCATTCCGACCGTGGCTGCACCTGTGAAGGGGTAGCTTCCGTTCGCTTCGTGCGCCGCCTCGCCCGCTTTTTTACAGCGGCCGCCGCTCTCCGCTTCGCCGTATTCGCCGCCGCCGACCGCAAAGCCGATGGAAACGCGCGAAACGGGCAGAAGCAGCGTGCCGTCCGCGGCGGTTATCGCATCACCGATAACGGTGTTTACGTCCACCATGCGCTTGATCTGCTCTATCGAGCTTTCGATTATGTTTTCAATGGGATGCATAGTTTTTCTCCTTATCCGAGTGTTTTTTGCGGCTTTTTAACGAAGGTGCGTGCGCTGCGGCCGCCTTTCGTTCGCTTTAGCGAAAGCCTTTTACGCAAAGCGGAAATACCGCCCTTTATTAGCTTTGCCGAATTGGTTTCAAGTATTCCCTCAAATGCAATTAAAACAGACTCTTCGCTGAATCTCGGCAAAAATTCCGCTTCGATCGCGGCCTTTCGGGCGTTGATGGGGGAAAGCTCGGCGGCAAGCGTGAGAAGCGGCTTTAAGGTGCAGCTCAGCGCGCCGCAGAGAAGTGCGCAGGCGGCGGCATCCTCAAGCGCGAGGCTTCCTTTTATAGCAAGCTTTTTCAGGCGAAACGCACCGAGCAGGGGCGATATGCTCAGCTTTTCAGCTCTCGGCTTTTGGGGCTTTTTCCGTTTTATCGGCAAAAGCTCGCCTCTTTTCGTGAGCTTAAAAAACGAAAGCGCTTTTTTAGCTTCAAGCGGCGCTTGCCTTGCTTCTTCAGCATCGAATTCGATAACGAAACGAAGCGAAAACCGTATAAGCCCAAAAAACAGGAGAATCGTGAGCATCGGATGCAACGAAAAACCGATTTGCCTTGCTTTTACTTGCAGTCTTACCGGGCAGAGCAGCAGCGCAAGAAAAACGGCCGCCGCCCAAACGGGGAGATATTGAAAAACGCGCATCCGCCATCACCTTCCTTTTAACGGTATCCGCTTTAGTTTTTGCGGAGCTATTGAGATTTATTCAAAAAGATGGTATCATTAGTATAATGAGGTAATAGCGGCGCTCGCGGACTTTTTCGCGGAATCGCCGTTTCAAAAGGGAGCAGGGAGCGTTAAATGATAGTTTTGGGCATAGACCCCGGGTATGCGATACTCGGCTACGGCGTTATCGAGGCGGAGGGCGTGAAGCTTCGCGCGATCGACTGCGGCGTTATCGAAACCAAGCCCGATATGCGCTTCCCGGAGCGCTTGGAGCGGCTTTTCGCGGGCACTCGTGCGCTGATCGAGCGGTTCAGACCAGATCATATCGCGTTTGAGGAGCTTTTCTTCTATCGAAACACCACCACGGCGCTGCAGGTTGCGGCGGCAAGGGGAGTTGCGATACTCGCATCACAGCAGGCCGGTCTGCCGCTGTATGAGTATACCCCGATGCAGATAAAGCTGAGCGTAACGGGGGACGGGCATGCCGATAAGCTCCAGATGCAGAACATGGTGAAGCTGCTTTTGAAGCTTCAAAAGGTGCCCAAGCCCGACGATGCGGCTGATGCGCTCGGCGTTGCTATATGCCATGCAAACGCGATCGGCCCGAGCATGGACGAATTCAGAATAAAATAAGCGCGAAAACACCATATAAAACGGAGAAAAACCATGTATTCACATTTCAGAGGAACTGTAGAGGAGCTTGGCGCGGATCGCGCGGTCATCGATGCAAACGGCGTGGGCTACGAGCTTTTCTGCTCGAAAAACACGCTAAAGGAGCTCTCGCTCGGCAAAACGGCGAAGCTTTTCGCGCATCTGAATATCGCGCAGGATGCTGTGGCGCTGTACGGCTTTTATACCGACGATGAGCGGGCGATGTTTCGCAAGCTGATCGGTGTTTCGCGCATCGGCCCCAAGCTCGCGCTCGCGGCGCTCTCGGTGCTCTCCCCGAGCGATATCGCGATGGCGGTGCTGACCGACAATGCCGCTGCGTTCGACGGTGTTGCGGGCATGGGCAGAAAGACCGCCGCAAGGGTTATATTGGAGCTGAAGGAAAAGGTGGACGGCACGGTATCCGCTTCGGGCGGCGCAAAGGGTGCGAAAACTGCGGACGACGGCGCAAACTCGATGCGCCGCGAGGCGATAGAGGCGCTGGTGGCTCTTGGATACGACGGAGCGGTGGCGGGCAGAGCCGTTGCCGAGATAGACGACTGCGCGCGCACCGAGGATATGATAATGAAGGCCTTGAGAAAACTCTCCGCGAAGTAAGGCTCGCGGAAAAACACCGCAGATCAAAGAAAAAGCATGAATGACGACAGACTTATAACTTCATCGCTTCTCACCGAGGATGAGAACACCGAATACAGCCTGCGCCCGCGCTTCCTCGCCGAATACATCGGTCAGGGCAGCGTGAAGGAGCACATGCAGGTTTATATAGATGCCGCCAAAATGCGCGGCGAAGCGCTCGACCATGCGCTTCTGTACGGCCCGCCAGGTCTTGGAAAAACCACGCTCGCCGCGATAATCGCAAACGAGATGGGCGGCAATTTGCGCATCACAAGCGGCCCCGCGATAACCCATGCGGGTGACCTTGCGGCGCTGCTTTCCAATTTGAACGAGGGCGATGTGCTGTTTATAGACGAGATCCACCGCCTGAATGCGAACGTGGAGGAGATTCTCTACCCCGCGATGGAGGATTTTGCTTATGATATCATCATCGGCAAGGGCCCCTCGGCGCGTTCGCTTAGGCTGGAGCTTCCGAAATTTACGCTCGTTGGCGCGACCACGCGCATGGGGCTTCTGACGGGACCTTTGCGTGACCGCTTTGGAATAAAGGAGCAGCTCGAGTTGTATTCGCCCGAGGATCTCAAGGAGATAGTCGTTCGCAGCGCGGGAATACTCGGCATAGAGATCACGACCGACGGCGCGCTCGAGATCGCATCGCGCTCAAGGGGTACGCCGCGTATCGCCAACAGACTGCTTCGAAGGGTGCGCGACTATGCGCAGGTCAAGGCGGACGGCGTGATCACCACCGAAACCGCGATGGCGGCGCTTGAAATGCTTCGTATAGACGAGCTTGGGCTCGATGCGGTGGACAGGAAGATGCTTGAAGCGATGATAGTGAAATTCCTCGGAAGACCGGTTGGACTTGATACCATCGCCGCCGCAACGGGGGAGGATGCATCAACTATCGAGGATGTGTACGAACCGTATCTATTGCGCCTCGGGTTTATCGCAAGAACGCCGCGCGGCAGGGTTCCGCTTCCGAGCGCGTACGAGCATCTTGGCATCGATCCGCCGAGCGGAGCGGTGCAGACCTCGTTTCTGTAATAGTGAATAGTGAGTAGTAAAAGGGGGAAATACAATGTGGTTTTTCGGCAAAAAAAAGAAGCTCCAAGCGGAGCTCGAGCAAAAGAATAAGGAGCTTGAGGAGCTTCGTGCAAAGCTGAGCGAGAAGGAAGGTCTGCTCGATGAGAAGATAGACGAGCTTACCAAGGCGAACAATTCGCTTGAAAGCGTGAATAAGGAGCTTTCCGGCTCGAAGAAGCGCATCGCGGATTTTGAGGCGAAGCAGGAGAGCATTTCAAGCGCGCTGACCGAGGCGGCGGAGCAGAAGGAGCGCATAATAAAGGCAGCCCGCCTTGAAGCCAAGCGCCTTGAGGACGAGGGCAAAAAGCGCCGCGACGAGTTCATCAGCGAGGGAAACCGCATCGAGGAAAAGGCGAAGGCGGCCGCCGAGAAAACGCTTGAGGATGCGCGCGAAAAGGCGAAGAAGGACGTTGAAAAAACCTATCGCGATGCCGAAAACGCCGTTTCCGAGGCCGAAAGGCTCTCCAAGGAGATGCTCGAGAAGGCCGAAAAGAGTGCGCACGGCATGATCGATGAGGCTGAAGCGCACGTCAAGGAGCGCGAGGGCAGGCTGGACGAGCTGAACGCCCGCTTGAAGGAACGCGCAAGGCGCGCACTTGAGGATGCTGAGTTCTACGCCGATACGCTCGATACCGTTGGCAATGCGAGGGCGAAAAAGCCAGCCGCGCATGGAAAAAATAAGCAGGAAGCGCAGGGCGTGGGCGCTGCTAAGGTGGCGCGGGATATGCAGGAAGCACGGCAGAGCGGCACAGGCGCAAGCGGCAAGCCAGCCGAGAGCTATAGAAGCGCCGCCGCACTTATGCGCAGTATCTACGCGATCGAAGGGCGCGATCTGCCCGGCGACGAGGAGGAAGAGGACGACGGCGAGAACGGCGAATTTTCCATGCCAGTGGATCCCGATCTCAGCGCGCTTTTGGGCGAGATATTGGATAATAAGTGAGAGCGCAGAAAAACGGCGCAAGAGCGGCAAACGTAATATATAATCTCAAATACCGCATAAAAGCTTGACAAGGCGCGTACAATATGGTATTCTAACTCTTGCCGTGCTGCGCATGGCTTCAAACGTCGCGGGGTGGAGCAGCCGGTAGCTCGTCGGGCTCATAATCCGAAGGTTGGGGGTTCGAGTCCCCCCCCCGCAACCATACTTGGCGGCATAGCTCAGCTGGCTAGAGCATTCGGTTCATACCCGGAGTGTCATCTGTTCGAATCAGATTGCCGCTACCATGAAAAAAGCACTGCCTCGCAGTGCTTTTTTCAATGAAATCCGTCCCAAGGGACAGGTGAAATCCGCCTGCGGCAGATGAAATCGCTTTGCGATGAAATGCGCCTGCGGCGCGTGGACGGATTTTATTTCACCTTCGGCAGAGCCGAAGAT
>JAFPWD010000017.1 GCA_017395105.1 Clostridia bacterium | reverse complement strand
TGCATTTTTATAAGCATAGCTTTTGCCGAAGCGAAGGCTCTGCGCCCTTACGATGGAATGATCGATCTCGACGTATTTGCCGGAATCGTCCTTATAATACTTATCTGCCGCGTAAACAACGCATTCATACGAGCCGTCGGAAAGAAGATAAGTATCGGAATTGCTTTCGCGCAGCTCGTCCAACTGCTTTACCCGCGTGGGCTCTTGCTGAGCGCCGGATATGCCCGATGCAAGCATATCGGCAGGCAAGAGCAGTAGCATGACCGCGGCGATAAACAGGGACAGGATTCTTTTCATAAGCATTACCACTTTAAAATCAGTATATCACAAAGCGATGCGCCTTGCAGCCGCATAAGCATAACATACCCCCCATCCTATGTCAAGCAAAATAATACCCGTTTAGCTTCATAGCGCTTCCCTTATTTTAAGCTATTGTTACTTGTATTTTTCAGCAGCATCCATTATGCGAGTATTATACCAACGTCCATGCGG
Organism: Clostridia bacterium; assembly: GCA_017395105.1. GTDB lineage: Bacteria > Bacillota > Clostridia > Christensenellales > CAG-138 > PeH17. The sequence continues at coordinate 28,063 of JAFPWD010000017.1, read as the reverse complement.
TGTTTTTGCCCCATGCCGCTCAAAAATTAAGTCAATTATACAACCAAAACATAATCGAAATTCCGTAGGAATTTCCACTTCAATGTGCGAAGCACACTTAATTTGCCGCAGGCATACATCATGCGCCGCAGGCGCACATAGTTTGCGAAGTAAACTTCATTTTATAGAGGGCTCTTCCCCGCCGTTCCCGCCTTCCTCGGATACTTTGCGGTCGTTGGCGCGGTCTTCTCCGCAACCACGATATTTCTTTCGCCCCATTCAGGCTCGAACTTCAGTATTTTTGCATTGCCGCTCAGTAATTTCAGCGCATTGGCGGCGTTTTCAAGCTCCTCCGAAGCGCCCGGACCCTTATACATTATCGAGCTGCCGCCGACCCTGACGAACGGAAGAGTCCATTCTGCAACGATGCGAAGCTCCGCAACGGCGCGAGAAAGCGCATGATCGAAGCGTTCGCGAAGGTTTTTATCCCTGCCGCCGTCCTCGGCGCGTGCGTGAACGGTGACCGCTCCAAGCGAGAGCGCGGCGTTCACTTCATCCAGAAAAGCTATGCGTTTATTGAGAGAATCGAGCAGGGTCAGCTTGATATCCGGGCGCATTATCTTGAGCGGAACGCCGGGAAGCCCTGCGCCCGTTCCAACGTCGATAACGCTTGCGCCCTCCGCTATCGCCTCCATCGGCAGAATGCTGTCCGCAAAATGGCGCAGCACCACTCCCTCGGGGTCGGTAACGGCGGTCAGATTCATAACGTTGTTGCGTTCGATAAGCATTTCATAATAGGTAATGAGCTGCTCTGTTTGCATTTTATTCGCCTGCGGAATATACCGAGCTATCAACTCGCGCACCAAACCGCAGTCGGGTATTACCTGCTGTTTCACGCCTGCTCTCCCCCGCTTTCACTCGATTTTTCAATAGATTTATCCGCTCCAATCGCCTTGAGCCTTATCAGAAGCACCGCGATATCCGAAGGCGAAACGCCCGAAATGCGGCTCGCTTGACCGAGGCTCAGCGGGCGCTGTGCAGAAAGCTTCTGCCGCGCCTCAAGCCTAAGCCCGCCGATCGCGCTATAGTCCAAATCACTTGGCAATAAAATATTTTCTTGGCTTTCAAAACGCCTTATACGCTCGTTCTCGCGCTCGATATAGCCGCCGTAATGCGCTTCGATCTCGACCTGCTCCCGCGCCTCATCGGAAACGCTCGGCAGGCTGTCAAACAGCATTTGCAGGTCGGTATAGCCGATGGAATTGCGGCGAAGCAGCTCCGAAAGGCGAACGCCCGTTACAACGCCGCTCTCTCCCTTTGCTTCGAGCATCGCATTCAGCGCCTCGCTCGGCGGCATGACCGCCCCGAGCGCCTGCCTTGCCCGCTCTATATCTTCCCTTTTGCGCATCAGTTTATCGTATCGCTCATCGGAAACAAGCCCGATATTTCGTCCTATCTCTGTAAGGCGCAGATCGGCGTTGTCCTGCCGTAGTATCAATCGGTACTCAGCCCTGCCCGTCATCATGCGGTAGGGCTCGTTCGTGCCTTTGGTGGAAAGATCGTCCGCAAGCACGCCTATATAGGCATCCGACCGCTTCAAAACGAGCGGCGGCTCGCCCCGAACGAACTGCGCGGCATTTATCCCCGCAAGAATGCCCTGCGCGGCGGCCTCCTCATAGCCGCTCGAGCCATTGAGCTGCCCCGCGAAGAAAAGCCCCGCGATATCGCGGCTTCCGAGCGTTGGATCAAGCGCGGTGGGGTCGATGCAGTCATACTCTATCGCGTATCCATAGCGCGTTATTTCGCAATGCTCCATGCCCTCGATCGTGCGCAGTGCCGCAAGCTGAACGTCCCTCGGAAGGCTCGTTGAGAACCCCTGTACGTACATTTCGTCGGTACATTCACCCTCGGGTTCAATGAAAAGCTGATGCCTTTCCTTATCCGCAAAGCGCACAAGCTTGTCCTCGATGGACGGGCAGTAGCGTGTAGGCGCGGCGTTTATCCTGCCGCTGAACATCGGCGAACGGTCGAGCCCCGCGAGGATCGCTTCATGGGTTTTCCCGTTCGTATAGGTCATGTGGCAGGGAAGCTGTGAACGCGAATTTTCCTCAGTTAAAAACGAGAATTTCGGTATTGGCTCATCCCCCGCCTGCAAAATCATCCTATCAAGCTCGAGGCTCCGCTTCAGCACTCGCGGCGGCGTTCCCGTTTTAAATCGGCGCAGCGAAAAGCCAAGCTCCGCAAGCGATGCGGAAAGCCCCTCGGCGCGCGCAAGGCCGCTCGGCCCCTGCTCGCGGCTGTATTCGCCGATGTGGATGCGGCTTTTTAGGTACACGCCCGCGCAAACGATGAGCGCACGGCAGGAATATTTCGCGCCGCCTGCGCAGATGATGCCCGTCACTTTCCCATTTTCAACGAGTATGCGCTCGCATTCATCCTGAATTATTGTAAGAGAATTTTCCCTTTCAAGAACGTGCTTCATGCGCATGTGATAGCGGTTTTTATCTATCTGGGCGCGGAGCGAATGCACGGCGGGCCCCTTGCTCAGATTGAGCATGCGCATCTGAATAAAGGTCTCGTCCGCCGCAAGCCCCATCTCGCCGCCGAGCGCATCTATCTCGCGCACGAGATGCCCCTTGCTCGTTCCGCCGATCGCGGGGTTACAGGCGCAAAGCGCGATGGAATCGAGGTTCAGGCAAAGCACGAGCGTGCGAAACCCAAGCCGCGCACAGCAGAGCGCAGCTTCAACTCCGGCATGACCCGCCCCTGCAACGATAATGTCGAATTTTTCGGAATAATTATAAGTCATTACGATTTATTTATCTGTGTTTGCCTGCAAGCTCACATCCTGCAAACGACCAATTCGCCGCTCTCGTTCACGCAGAAAGGCGGCTCGATAGCGATGATTTTCCCGCTCAAGGGAGCGAGCACTCCCGAAAGCTTCGGAAGCTCCACGCGCACCGCTGCAAGCAGCAGCCGCGCGGGAAAAAGCTTATTTTTGCGCCTGTCGCCATATTTGTCGTCCCCCACCACGGGGCAGCCGATATGGGCAAGGCTGGCGCGAATCTGATGAGTTCTTCCGGTAAAAAGTTCTATTTCAATAAGGCTTATCTTCTCGCCGTTCAGCGTGAAGGTTTTTATTGTACGATAGCCTGTTTTCATCTCACGCGAATGCTTCGTTGGGCTGCTGAAAACGCTTACCCGCGCTCCTTCGGCATCCTTCTCCGCATGGAGCAATATAACATCCTCCCGCTTTGGCGGCGCTCCGAAAACATAGGTCTTGTAAAGCTTTTTTATATCACGCTCTGCAAATAGCCGCAACAGCTCATCCCTTGTTGCCTCGTTCCGCGCAAAGAGCACAAGCCCACTCGTTGCCGCATCGAGGCGATGCACCGGGTACGCCTCTTCAAAAGCAAGGGAAAGCCGCGCCTCAAGCGTGTCCTCCCCGCCGTCCGCAATCGCGACCGAAATATCCGGCTGCTTGTTCACGGCGATGATATTTTCATCGATATACGGACAGCGCAGTCCGTTCGTTAGCGCGGTGAGCTCCTCGCCGAAATTCGCCCAGCTCGCGCCGCATGGCCGGCTCGTGAAGGTCATGCTCTCGCGAAGCGTGGGGTGCTCGAAAGTCAAGCTGTAGGCATACAGCGCGATCTGCTGCCCCGGCCGCGCCGTTTTATTGTACCTCTGATCGCCGTAAAGCGGCCTGCCCATCCCTGCAAACTGCACGCGAATCTGATGATGCCGCCCCGTTTGCAGCGAAATATCAACGAGCGCCTGCCCGTTTTTCTCGGAAACCAAAGCAAAATCGAGCTTGGCAAGCTGCGCGCCAGCCGCATTTTTATCCACGATGCGCGAGGAATGTGTATTCTCGTCGCGAATCATATAATCTGTAAGACTTCCAAACGGGCGCAGCGGTGCTTCAACTATCGCAGCATATTTTTTAACAAGCCTTCGCGATTTCACGGCCTCGGTGAGCCGCCCCGCCGCCTTGCTCGTTCGCGCAAAAACCATCACGCCGCCCACAGGCCGATCAAGACGGTGAACAAGCCCGAGATACACCTCGCCGGGCTTATTATACTTTTCCTTTATGTATTTTTTTGCTTCGGACAGCAGATCATTGTCGCCGCTCGAGTCCGCCTGCACGGGCATATTCACAGGCTTTTCAACAACGAGCAGATGATTGTCCTCATGGATGACCCTCAGCATGAGCCAAACAGCATGCTGAAAAAGCCGACAAGAAGCGTGATGATATTGTATTTCATCTATTACCTCCTTTAGTTCTCGCGCCACCATCTACCCGTGCAGCCGCAGGGCAGTATCAGCTCTCCCCCGCCCACGGGCAGCCCGATCTCGTCCGCCTCGAGCTTACCGCCACGGTTTCCGAGCGCGACCTTTAAAACGTTTTTGACAACGGCGGGAGCAAGTCCCGTTGTGTACGAATTAATAAGGAAAAAGCCTGCGTTTTTACTAAGAATATCGCAGCATTCGCTGACAAGCGGAAACAGCCCCTCCTCGATTCGCCACATCTCGCCCGTTGGGCCTCTGCCGTAGCTCGGCGGATCCATCAAAATGCCCTCATATTCCCTGCCGCGCCGCTTTTCACGCTGCACGAATTTCAAGCAGTCATCGATAATAAACCGCGCAGGCTTATCTGAAAGCCCCGATTCGGCGAGATTGTTCTTCGCCCAGGCAACCATGCCCTTTGCCGCATCCACGTGTACGACCTCCGCGCCCGCTTTGGCAAGCGCAAGCGTGGCGCCGCCGGTATAGGCGAAAAGATTCAGCACTCGGAAGGGCTCGTCGTGCTTTTTCTTGAAGCGTTCCACGATGCCGCTCATAAAGTCCCAGTTCACTGCCTGCTCCGGGAAAAGACCCGTGTGCTTGAAACCCGTTGGGCGCACAATGAAGCGCAGCTCCTTGTAATTTATCGTCCAGCTATCGGGCAGCTTGCGCTTGAAATCCCATTCGCCGCCGCCCGAATGCGAGCGGATGTAGTGCGCATCGCAGTAATCGGGCTCCTTCATCGGCCATATCGCCTGCGGATCGGGGCGCAGGAGCACCACGTCGCCCCAGCGCTCAAGCTTTTCGCCGTTACCTGCATTCAATATTTCAAAATCCTTCCAACCGTTTGCAAGATACATCTCAGTATTCCTCGCCGTTTTTTCCCATAATAATATCAAAAATCGTCATCAATTCGTCTTTGCTGTAGTATTCGATCACGATTTTGCCGCGATCGTCCGAGCCCGAGAGGCTGACCTTGGTTCCAAGCCGCTCGCGGAGCGCATCCTGAGCCTTTTTCGCATCGTTTGAGAGCTTTTCACGCTTGGGCTGGCGCTTCTCAAGCGCCTGCTTTTCGAGCGCGGTCTTGACTCTTTCCTCGGTTTCGCGAACGCTCCATCCCTCTCGCGCGGCAGACTTTGCAAGGCTCGTCATCAGGGCCTCATCGGGAACCGATGCAAGCACGCGGCAATGACCGGCCTGGAGCTTGCCGTCGTAAAGAAGCTGCTGAACCTCTTCGGGAAGAGCAAGCAAGCGCACAGAATTTGCTATTGCAGGGCGAGATTTTCCAAGCCTTTTGGCAACCTCCTCCTGCGTTAGATCATGCTCGTCCATAAGCTGCCGGATCGCGCGCGCTTCCTCCATCGCATTAAGATTCTCGCGCTGAAGGTTCTCGATAAGCGAAACCTCGAGAATCTCCTGCTCGCTGAGCTCGCGCACCAACACGGGAACCTCGTTCAGACCCGCAAGCCTCGCGGCACGGAAACGGCGCTCACCCGCGATTATCGTGTATCTTTCGCCGTTTTTGCGAACGATTATTGGCTGCACAACGCCGTGCTGCTCAATGCTCGTTGCAAGCTCCTTGAGCTTTTCATCGTTGAAAAGCTTTCGCGGCTGCTCCGAGTTGTTGTCGATCAAGTAGATGGATACCATCCGCACCTGCGACGGATCGCTCATGTTTGCGCCGCCAAGCAGCGCATCAAGCCCTTTTCCAAGCCCCTTCATACAGTCTCCTTTGCGTAAATTCCGCGTAAAATCAAATTAGAAACGATCATTATGCAGCTTTAAGCTTCGCCGTCGATCGCGCCGTCATCCTCAAGCACTTCTTCGGCAAGGCTCGTATATGCTCTCGCCGCGCCGCATTTGGGATCGTAGATCGAGATAGGCAGACCGAAGCTCGGCGCCTCACCAAGGCGCACGGAACGGGGAATGACGGTGTTATAAACCTTATTTTGAAAGAATTTTTTGACCTCTGCAACGACCTGATTTGAAAGCCTCGTGCGCGCATCGTACATCGTCATCACCACTCCTTCAACCACAAGCTCGGGGTTCAGGTTCATACGCACGAGCTTCACCGTGTTCATAAGCTGAGAAAGCCCCTCGAGCGCGTAGTATTCGCATTGAATGGGCACGAGCAGGGTGTCTGCTGCGGCAAGCGCGTTTAGCGTAAGAAGCCCAAGTGAGGGCGGACAATCGATGAAGATATAATCGAACCTATCAGCAACGCCCTTGAGCGCATTCTTCAGCTTGAATTCGCGAGACATTTGGCTGACCAGCTCTATCTCAGCTCCCGCAAGCTCGATACGCGCGGGAATCACGAACAGACCCTCGACCTGAGTTTCAACGAGTATCTTTTCCGCAGCAACGCCGTTAATCAGCATATCATACACGCTGTACTCGCAGTTTTCCTTTTCTATACCAACGCCGCTCGTTGCATTTCCCTGCGGGTCGATATCTATGAGCAGCGCCCGCTTTCCCTGCTCGGCGATACATGTCGCCAAATTGACTGCGGTGGTGGTCTTCCCCACCCCGCCCTTTTGATTCGCAATTGCCGTGATCTTAGCCATGTTTCCTCCAAAAATGCATATCATGCAGGTTGATCCGCGTTGCTCATATTATACACTTTTTCCTCTCATCGTGCAATATCCGAATTGAATGTTTCACGTGAAACATTTTGACCCGCCTGCTAAGCTCGCAGCGCGGGTCAATTTCTGAAAAAATATTCACAAAGATAAAAACAAATTACATCACGGTTATTATGCCGTTTGCATAGATCGGTACGATTTGCGAACTGTCCTCGGTCAAACAGTACTCTATATCCTTCTCATATCCGAGCGAAGCAAGGCGGCGGCAGTGTCTTGAGCTCATTAGGTCAAAGCAGCCGTTTTTAAAGCTATGATACAGATTGCGGCATATATGCGCAATATCGGTCAGCTCTGAGGATGGAGCATAGCGCAGCAGAGCTTCGATTATCGAACCTGCCGCGCAGTAATCATCGGCGGAAACAACCCCATCGGTGCCGGAGCAAACAATAAGAATATCGTTCGTTTCAGAGGCGGCAGCAAGGGCAACGGCAGTTCGGTTTATCATCGATCCGAGGAATACGCGCGCGCCGTCTCGCATTCCGCATATCGCGTTTGTGCCGTTCGTGGTGCTGATTATAACGGTCTTCCCCGCCACCGTATGCGAAGCGTATTCAAACGGCGAGTTGCCTACGTCGAAACCTGGCAGCTTGTTGCAGCCGCGTTCGCCGCCCAAAATGCAGTCCCGCTGCCCTATCGCCTGAGCGAGCGAAATGGCTTCATTCGGCTCGAGCACAGGAACGATCTTCTCCGCGCCGTTCTCAAGCGCGGCAATAATTGCGCTCGTACAGCGCAGCACGTCAATAACTATAACGGTGCTTGAAGCAATAACAGCATGGTTTATTCGTTCACCGTACGTAATAACATTGATATTCATAGCTTCCTCGTTTCATGCTCAGATTATTCTGAAACAATTATACCACAAATGAAGCCGTAATACAAAGCCATGTACTCAAACGGGCAGAACCAGCCTCAGTACAGCAATACCGCATAATATTCCCACAAGCCCGCTTATCAGCGCGGCCGGCAAGGCATATCTCGCATTCTTCACTCCCGCAGCTCCGCAATAGATCGAGAGCGTATAGAATATGGTTTCCGTGCTTCCAACGGCCACCGATGCACTCAGGCCAATGAAGCTGTCTGCACCGTATCTATTTAATATGTCCGAAAGCATCGCGAGAGCACCGCTTCCTGAAAAGGGGCGCAGTATGATAAGGGAAGAAATTTCTTTCGGAATGCCAATCGCTTCAAGTATTGGAGCAAGCAAGCAGGCGATTTGAGCATCCACGCCTGAGCTTCTGAAAACGGCAATTGCAGCGAGCATTGCCGCAAGATTCGGAAGAAGGCCGATAAGCGTAGGTAATGCTTCCTTCGCACCCTCGATGAAGGCATCGTAGCAGTCCACGCCTTTTATCGCAGCATAGCCGAGCAAAAGAAAAATCCCGAACGGAACGATATAGCTCATCCTTTGATTTCCTCAAAGCATTTGCATGTCAGTACTGCGGCGAGCGCGGCGAATAATGAAGAAATGAAGGTAGGCAGCACGATGGAATACGGATCAGCTGAGCCGCATGCGGCTCTAACGGCGATCACCGAGGTCGGGAGCAGCTCTACAGCAGAAGCGTTCAGCGCAAGAAACATGCAGATTTCCTTGGATGCAGTCGGTTTTAGCCCGTTTTGCACTGAAAGCCGTTTCATTGCTTCGATGCCGAATGGGGTTGCCGCGTTTGCAAGCCCGATGAAATTTGCGGAAAGATTGAGCGCGATCGGTGCCGCTGCTTCACCGATTTTCGGCATGAGCAGCGAAAGCGGCCTGCGCATCAGCCGCGCAAGCTTCTCAGTCAATCCCGCGCGATTCGCAACGTTTATCAATCCCATCCAGAGCAGATAGGAGCCGAAAAGAGTAAGTATCAGCTTTACGGCATTATCCGCACCATCAGTTAGAGTGCTCAAAACGGCACCCGGTTCGCCGCGTGCCGCTCCAAGTACAATTCCGGCGCATATCATTAATGTAAAGATCCAGCTCATCATATTGAAGCATATTCGATAAGTCGCGAAATATGATAGATTCATCAAACTATGCCGGCAATCGACCGATAATGAAACAGAATGATAGGGGAGGGGAACTTATACACTTCTGCGTGAAAAATAAAGCGGAATGTTTCACGTGAAACACTCCGCAGAACTCCACGCATATCGGCGCGGCGCATGGTTGAAGGCAGGGGGTGTGAGGGATTACTCCCATTCAACAGCATCGATGGAAACGAGATATTCCTCCATAAAGTCCATATAATCATCCACAAAGCGCATCAAATAGGTCTTGTAGGTCGGATACTTCTTAACAAGCGCCGACTGCATACGCTCAAAAACCTCATCCTCATCATAGGGCAATTCCTCGCCGATCTCGTCGAGATATTTCGCATCGATATCGAGTAATTCATCGAGCATAGCCGAGAAATCGGCCTCGGAAATGAAATCGAAATCGCCCTGATTCTTGAATTTTCCGGCAATGTATTGCTTTGCCGAGTTAAGATCAATTTCCATATAAGCCTCCGTATCGCATAAAGCGTATTAATAATATTATTAGTTGATTTATAGTTATTCTACGATATCAAAGCTAACGTCTCCAAGCCTTGCTGAGAGTCTTGCTGAAAAGCTGCTCCCGTCCTGATTCGGCGATGCGCCGAGAACGATGGTGGAAACGTTATGCGATCTTGCAAAACCAACCAGCGCATCCACCACGTCGTCCTCGCGAAGTATCGCAAGCTCCGCGCCGACGAGGCTCGAGCAGGTGAATAAGAATTCTATCGCATCGGGGTCGGTGGCGAAATTCATAAATACGCGCCCTGTCTGAACACAGTGCACGATATAGAAGGACTGATCTTCGCCCCTTAATTCAACACCGCGCTGAATAAGCCTTTCGCAGGAACGCTGACCTGTCACGCAGACCATCAGCGCATTACCATCGGGCTTCGCCGAGGAATAGGGGGTCGGCGCAACATCAATCTTGGCGCGCGGATATTTCTTTGCCATTGGATCACTCCGTTCGTTCTTTGGTTTTCAAATACAATCGTCGAGGCTGACATCGGGCTTATCGCTCGTCCCGAAACGCGCCGAAAGCAGAGCCTCCTGCATCTTATCTGGCATCAGTCGCTGCTCGGGCTGCCTGAGTGTGCCTATCACCTCATCCACGCTCTTTACGACGGTGTAGAGGTTCAAAAACAGTTCGTGTGTGAAACCGTCCTTAACATATCTGTCAAACTGCGCAAGCAGATTATCATAGAACCCGTCTATATTGACTATGATTATCTCCTTGTTCATATAGCCGAGCTGCTTGAGCGTGATAACCTCCATCAGCTCCTCAAGCGTGCCGAAGCCTCCGCCGAGTGCGATAAACGCATCGCTTTTTTCCTCCATAAGCGCCTTTCGCTCGTGCATGGTGGGCGTTTCGATCCTCTCCGTGCAGTGCTCGAAATAGATGCCCGGAACGTTTAGCTTTTTCGGGATAACGCCGATTATCTCGCCGCACTCCCTGTGCGCACCCCTCGCCGCAGCGCCCATCAGTCCTGTTGTGCCTGCGCCGAAAACGAGCGCAAAGCCGTTTTTCGCAAGCGCCGCGCCAAGCTCCTCGGCAAATTCTATGTGTTCCTTTGGTATGGCGCTGTTTGAAGCGCCGAACACGCATATATATTTTATATCGCTCATGTTCACCTCACGTGGGGACGGGGGAGTCCCCACCTTGCATTATACCATCTTTTGATGCAAAATGAAAACCCCCAAATTTAGATATATGGTGAACAAATTGTTAATTTTTTGTGACTTTTGGCGAATCCCTGTCCGAATTGTGTTTAAAAAGCGTTTTCGCTACTCAAAAACGCGCATCCGCCGCAAATATATGAAAAAACCGCTTTCTCTGACCTTCAAAAGCTTGTAATAACGCGAAAACTTTGGTACAATACGCACGGACAAAAACAGAGTAGAAAGCAGCGAGTTCGAAGTGTCGGGCATACAGGGAGTTGATGCCCGAACGAAAACCGCCCATGCGCAAATCTTAGTAGTGCGCAACAGGTTGCTGTGTTGCTTTCGCATCCCGCTGGCTATATAGAGGAAGGCTTCCTTTTTGTAGCGACGAGAACGCTGTTAAAAGGAGGTATTTTTTATGAAACTCAAAAAAGTAAGCTGCACAAGCTGCGGCGCATCGCTTAATGCGAAGGAAATGGACTCAACCGTCAAATGCGAATACTGCGGATCGACTTTTTCCGTTGAAAACGCAGTAAAAGCTGCGGATAACCCCGCAGTAAGATCCGCATCTTCCGCCGCCATGCCGCTTCGTATGATGGTCGTTACCGCGCTTCTTAGTGCACTCTATGTGGTGCTCGACCGCATCGTGCCCGGCGTCAAGCTTCCCGGCGCGAAGATCGGCTTCTCATTCGTGGCGACCTTCATCGCGGCTATGCTCTATGGGCCGATCGCCGCTATGCTGGTTTACGGCATCGGCGACCTTATCGCCGCGCTGCTGTTCCCGTTCGGCACCTATCACGTCGGCTTCACGCTCGTTGCCGCCGTTATGGGCATCATCCTCGGATTGTTTCTGCACGAAAGACCCCTTGAGGCTTTCGGCATCGACAGGGGCTGGAAAAAGATAAAGCTTTTTCCGAATATCATCGTGCCCGTAGTTATAAACTGCCTTGTTCTCGGCCTTCTCATAAACACGATCTGGGTCTCGCAGCTCTACGGAAGCAGGACCTATTGGGGTTGGTTCGTGTACCGCCTCACCGAGTATGCGATCCTCGTGCCCGCGCATATCGTCATCGCACCGATGCTTCTCAAGCTGACTGAGCAGCTCAAAAAGGTCGGCATCGCCAAAACTTCGTTCAATAAGAAAAGGAAAAGGGCATGAACTACAAAGAATCCCTTGAATACATAGATTCCGTCAGCTGGAAGGGCAGCCGCCCGGGGCTTGAGCGCATAACGGAGCTTCTTGCACTTCTCGGCAACCCCGAGCGCGAGGTCAAATGCGTTCACGTTGGCGGCACGAACGGCAAGGGCTCGTTCTGCGCCATGCTCACCTCGGTTCTGATCGCGGCGGGCTATTCGGTCGGCACCTTCACCTCTCCCTATATCGAGACCTTCTGCGAGCGCATACAGTTCAACGGCGAAAACATCCCCGAGGATGAGCTTGCCGAGATCACCACCTATATCCGCCCGTTTGCGGACGGTATGGACGATATTCCGACCTGGTTTGAAATGATAACCGCCATAGGTTTTGAGTATTTCAAGCGGAAAAAGGTGGACGTGGTCGTGCTCGAGGTCGGCATGGGCGGCAGGCTCGATGCAACGAACGTTATCACGGAGCCGCTGCTTTCGGTCGTTACGGGAATATCGCTGGATCACACCGAATATCTCGGAAGCACGATCGAGGCGATAGCGGGGGAGAAGGCGGGCATAATTAAGAGCGGCTGCCCCGTGCTTTTCGGCGGCGAAAACACCGTTGCCGAACGCGTTATACAGTCGGCTGCGGCTGAGAAGGGCTGTAAGTTTTACACCACAGAGCACTCCGCGCTTACCGTTAAAAAATGCAATCTTAGGGGCAGCGTTTTGACTTATAAAACGCATGAAAATATCCGTCTTTCGCTGCTCGGGCTTTATCAGCCGATGAACGCCGCAAACGTTATCGAGGCGGTGGAGATACTGCGCACGGGCGGGCTTGAGATAAGCGAGGAGGCGCTCTACGAGGGGCTTCTTGCTGCAAGGTGGAAGGGTCGATTTGAAATGATGTGCGCCGATCCGCTCGTTTTCTTCGACGGCGGGCATAATATCGAGGGCGCAAGCGCAGCGATAGAGACCGTTAAGCGCTATTTCGAGGGGCGCACGATCAATATTCTGAGCGGCGTTATGGCCGATAAGCAGTATGAGGAGATGGTGGCGATAATGGCACCCGTAGCGCGCAGAGCGTTCACCGTTGCGCCGGATAATCACCGCTCGCTCGATGCCGAGGAATATGCGAACGTGTTCCGCTCGATGGGCATACCGGCCGAAAGCTTCGGAAGCTATGAGGATGCGGTCGCCGCCGCGATGAAGGCATCATGGCTCGAGCGCGTGCCGCTTCTGGTGCTCGGCTCGCTGTATGCCTACGGCTCGTTCAAAATCGCGCTTCTCGACCATCTCAACAAGAGCGGCAGGGCAGGGGAGAACCCCATACTCTCCGAAGAAAAGTAAATTTTGGTTTTTGAAAAGGCGGAGTTGTCATTCTTGACTTCACTCCGCCTTTATTATATAATCAAAAAGGAAAAACGCCGCTGCGCTTGTTTCTTGCGCCGCCGCGAAAGGAAGGGAGAAAAAATGAATAAAATAATGGGTAAAAGGCTTGTGCCTCTTATGATCGCGCTTTTTATTGCTCTCATGAGCCTTATGGCGTGCTCTGAACGCAAGCCGGGTGAAAACAATAAGGAAAAGATGAGCGAGGATAATCCGCTGTATGCGCTTGATGAGATCCGGGAGCTGAACGAAAGCCTTGAAGCGCCGTTCCTCTTCGGCATGAGCGAGAGCAAGGTAAAAAAGGGCGGCTACGAGGCTATCGAGGGCGGCATCGACAATCACATCAAGACCTATCGCTGCAAGGATGCGAAGGATGCTATCTACACGCTCGGAACGCGCGAGCTTCACTACGGCGAGCCCTCTGAGGATACCAAGCTCTACGTTACCGCGCTCCGCATACTCCCCGCGAGCAAGACCATTCAAAAGAATACGGACGGCAGCACCAAGCCCGTTTACACCACCACGCGCAGCGTACTCGGCATCAAGGTGGGCGATATCATCACCGATGCGCGACAGAAGCTGATCGACCGCGGCTATGAGGTCGTTTTTGAAGAAAAGTTCAGCGGCGGCCTTCCCAAAACGCTGGATAACGCATATAGGAAGGGCGCGGTTATGATAACCCTCGGCGCTGAGAGCGGGCTTGGCGATATCTCTCAGATCTACGTTTGGATACCCTACTTCGAGCCCGAGATAAACCGCTTCAACGAGCTTTGCGAGCTGCCATGCGATCTTGGAAATATGTATTCCATAATGATGAATCCCGAGTTCAAATACGTTCAAAACAGCAAAACGAACGTTACCAGAACCTATGGCGCGGAGGACGGCAGCATCGCCGTTATGCGCGGCTTCCCCGATTACCGCGATATGTCCATGACCGCCGAGGTGGGCTTCATTTCGGAAGAATACAGCGTTCTCGGCGTTAAATGCGGCATGAGCGAGGCCGAGGCGAAGAGCCTTCTTCTTGCGGGCGGCTGCACCGAGGACGACAGCGGCTACTTCATCTGGGGCAGCGTTGCGGCCGTGCGACTGACGGTTGAAAACGGCACTGTTACCAAGATCACGGCCTGCCTGAGACCCTCCACCAATCTTACGAATATCGAGATCAAGACAAACTGAGTGCCTTAAATCGAGTATGAAAAAACGGTATGTTTTTACACCGTTTTTTCTTTATATTATTGAATTTTTCATTCATTCGCCGCCCGCTCTTGCATCCGAAACAACGCGGATGCCCGAGTGGATATTTTCTATATGCGCATGACGAACGTTTTTTATCTGCTCGCCGTCCAGAGTGAAATCCACGGGCTTATCGCCGAGTATGGTAACGTCCACCTCGCTTGCATGGAAGATGCGGATGTATTCGCATTTCATCTCTCCGCCTGCGATCGCGGCGGCAACCTTGGAGAAGCCAATGGCATCCTCGGGATATTTTATGAGGATTATCTCAAAAACTCCGTCGTTCATTTCCACGAGCTCCTGATTCAGCCTTATAACGCCGCCGAGCACGTGCGAATTGCTGATGGCGCAGAAGCCGAAATCGTCCTCAATTTCCTCGCCGTTTATTATGAATCTTGCCCTTATCGGTACAATGCTTTTCAGCGATTCTATGCCCTTTGCAAGATAGGCGATTGGGCCGAAGAGATTCTTCGCGGTTTGGGAGGTTTCGTGGGAAACGTTCGTAAACGCGCCGAAGGCGCAAACGTAGGCATAGTAGCGCTCGTTGAATCTGCCAACATCGCAGGGAACGCATTTGCCCTCGGAGATCATGGCTATTATTTCTTTCTGGCGCTTGGGAATACCAAGCGCGGCGGCAAAGTCGTTCGTGCTGCCCGAAGGAATGTATGCAAATTTCGGTCTGCGCTCCTCGCTTATTGCCATAAGGCCGCTTATGACCTCGTTTGCTGTGCCGTCGCCGCCGGAGCAGACCACCATATCGCAGCCCGCGCCGAGCTTTTTAACGTATTCTGTTGCTGCGCCTCTGCCCGTGGTTGTAACGGTGGTGCAAAGACACCCGCGCTCACTCAGCACCTTTACAAGTTCCGGGAGCACGGAAAGCGAACGCCCGTCGCCCGCAACAGGGTTTATCACGATAAGCACCCTACGCCATTCCTCATTCGCATGCTCGGTGCCCGGAATACTCAGTTTAAAGGCTCTTTCCTCCGTTTTAATCTCCTCCCTTCAAGCGTTGTCAAGGCGGCGGAAAGCCGATCTATGCAGCATTATTGCCCGCTTCCGGGCGATATTATTTTCCGTAAAGGTATTCGTGCAGCTTCGCCTTATTTGCGGGAATATCGATCTTAACAACAGCCATTCCGCGCTCCATAGCGTAGCTCCACGTTCCGTCAAAGGGCATAAGCCTGCTGTTTACGCTCATGGAGCCGCCGAAAACAACGTCCACGCCGAGCGAGACCATCGCTTCAACGGGAATGTTCGTGTCGAGCTTATCCACAAGCTGATACATCAGCGCCATCAGCGCAACGGGGTTCTCCGTTTTCTTCATTTTTTCGAGCACGGCGTTGAGTATCTGGTTATGGCGGTTGGCTCGCGCCCAAACGTGATTGCCCACGGTTCGGTTCCTCGCATGGCGAAGCGCCTGCCTGCCGTTCAGATGGTAAACGCCCGCCACCTCGGGAATGTTGGAGCTGCTTATCATTCGGTTCAGATAGCGGATCTCGCCAACGGAAAGCTCCACGTCGATACCGCCGATCGCATCTATAAGCTCGGGCAGCGTGGTGAAGTCTACTCTAATGTAGTGCTGGATGTCGAGGCCGAAATTCACGTTCAGCGTGTTCATCGCAAGACCAACGCCGCCATATCGGAAGGCGGTGTTTATTCTGTTCCACTTATCGCGGCCGGGAATGTAGATATAGGTGTCGCGAATGATCGAAACGAGCTTTGCCTTGCGCGTTTTTTTGTTGTACGACAGTATCTGCATAACGTCGGTTCGGCCGTGATCGCGCTCATCCGCCTTTGCATCGTTGCCGAGCACCAGCACGTTCAGAACGTCGCCGCTTATCTGTGGAACGTAATAGATAGGGTCGTTGCCGGGTTCCATGATCTCGGGGTCGAAGGGCTCGTAGTCCGGGTCGTTCGGATCGAGAGGATCGTCACCCGGAATGGGAAGCTCGTCTATTATCTTTTTCTCATCATCGGTGAGCTCGCTCGAATCTCTGCCGTCCGGAATGGTAACGTAGCCGGGGTCTTCCACGTCCACAAGCTCGGCGGGCTTCTCCGTAACGTCTGGAAGCACTATGGCCGTGGGCACGGTGGGGGGTGCATTTTTGCTCATGTTTTTCATTTTAAAATAGAAAAACAAAATGAATGCAAGTATAAGAAGGAGAATTGAGCCGAGAATGATGAGTATTATCGGCAGAGCCCTTCTTTTTTTCTTGTTTTCCTTTTTCTGCTCCTTTTTTCTTCTCTTTTGAAGCTCGGCGTAAGATTCCATTCTTGCTCCTTTCTTTCCCCAGCCGCAGGCGGCTTCATTTTTTCATCAGCGAAGCGGCTTCATTGAAAAAGACCGCTTCTGTTAAGCCAATTTTAAAGACTTCACTTTATAAGGTCGGTATTCACCACGCCCACGTACGGCAGGTTCCTATAAAGCTGGGCATAATCCAGGCCGTAGCCGACCACGAACTTATCCTCAACTATGAAGCCGCAGTAATCGGGCTGGATGGCGCAGCGCCGTCTTTCGGGCTTATCGAGCAGGGTGATTATCTTAAGCGAAGCAGGGTTGCGCGCCGCAAGCAGATTGGTAAGATAGTTGAGGGTAACGCCCGAATCCATGATATCCTCAACTATTATCACGTGGCGATTTATAATATTCTTATCCAGATCCTTAATTATTTTAACAACGCCCGAGTTCACCGTGCCGTCGCCATAGGATGAGCAGGAAAGAAAATCTATCTCGCAGTAATCATCGAACTCGCGAACGAGATCGCTGAAAAAATGCACCGAGCCCTTTAAAACGCAAACGAAGATGGGGTCCTTGCCCTTGTATTCCTTGGTCAGAAGCTTGCCGAGCTCCCGCACCTTATCACGAAGCTCCTCCTCTGTGATGAGCACCTCTGCGATGTCGTTATGCAGTCCCGTTCTTTCTATCATTATTGTTTCCCCCTTTTGTATAGCAGTATTATTTATTCTTATTTCCGTTTCCGAGAAATTCGATTTTTAATATTCTTTTCGTGCTCTCCGTCAGCTTCACCCCGTCCGAAACGAGAAAGCCCGGAATGAAAACTATTTCATCGGAGCAAAGAAGCAGCGGAATGCCGTCGCGAAGCTTGGGATCCACTTTTCTTGAAATGAAAAAATCCTTAAGCTTCATTCTCCAAGCCGAATTCACGGGATGGAACCTGTCCCCCGGTATTCGTGTGCGAACACTCAATTCGCCATTCAGCCTATCCCGATCCATATAAGCCGTGTTCAGATCGGAATTGATAAAGTCATTATACTCCTTTTCGCCCGTTTTTTCCATAGCGGAGGGCTGAAAAAAACTTATTTTGAAGTCGCCGAGCGAGGTGGATTGTATCCCTTCCTCGATTTTGAGCGAAAAAACGGAGTTTTCGCCCGTTTCCGGAGCATTTTCCGCGCCGTGCTCGTTTTTTTCGTATTCCTCGATAAAGAGCCTTCCGAAAACCATCCTCGCCCTTGCCGAAGGAAGGTCGATGCCTGAGCCGGACTGTTTTTTAAGCAGCTCGCAAAGCGCGTCTATATGCGCTTGCTCCGCATCGATCAAAGCGCCGTTTTCCATCAACGCAAGCCTTATGGCGCGTTTTTTAATGGGAGCGGGCAGGGGTATCAGATTTTCTGCAAGGTAGCCGCCGCCCGATCTTGCCTTAAAAAGCGCATCTCGAGCAAGCGAAGAGAGATAGTCTTCATCCTCTGAGGCGATTTCGGAAAGGCGAAGAATATTGCTAACCACGCTGCCGTTTATGCCTTCCTCAATCTCGGGAATAACCTTCAGCCTAAGAATATTCCTTGCCGATTCCGCCTCAAGATTGGTCGTGTCAATGCACCAAGCCTGCTTCCTGCCAATTAAAAACTCGGTAAGCTCGGATTTTCTGAAGCCGAGAAGGGGGCGAATGAGCCTGAAGCTTCGCTTTTCATCGCCGCTTCTCGGCGAAGGCAGCTCCAATTCACTCTCGGCTCTTATGCCGCAGAGCCCTGCAAGCCCGCTGCCCCTTATTATATGCATAAGTATGCTCTCTGCGTTGTCGTTCGCATGATGGGCGGTCGCAATGGAAGCGGCGCCGTTTTTTTTATACACGTCGTATAAAAAATCATAGCGGATTATCCGCGCTGCGGTCTCTATTGAAAGCCCTGTTCTGTCCGCATAGGAAAGCACGTCCTGCTTTTGGGTAAAAAAAGGAATTGAGAGCTTTTGGCAAAGCTCCGCACAAAATTCTTCATCGCTGTCCGCGCTTTTTTTTCTGATGCAATGGTTGAAATGCGCCGCAATAAGCTTGAAGCCCAACTCCTGTTGAAGCTCGTTCAGCGCGATAAGAAGGGCGGTCGAATCCGCGCCGCCGCTGAAGGCGGCAAGCACCGTATCTCCCTCACTGATAAGAGAATTATCCCTTATTTTTTTTAATACTTTATCAACCATAAAACAATCATTTAAGTGTAGTGAAATGTGAATAATGAATAGTTTCGGTGCAGATTTCTTACGGAATCTGTTTTGATTCTTAATATTCTGTTTTTTTAACGAACAGAGATCTTGATTTTAAAAGCAATGCTTTTTCAGCGGCTTTAAATCAAGGAAATTCCTTTGGAATTTCAACATCAACTATTCACTCCTCATTATTCATTCTTCACTATTCATAAAAAGGACTAAAGCTTCTCCCTATGCAGCGGAGCATAAATCATTCTGCCCTTCTCGCGAATGCTTTCAAAAAGGGTAACGGCACCAACGGTGAAGCCGTTTTTGAATTCGATATCGCCCATTTCCATGGAAACGAGCTCATCGTGCTCAACGTTTCTTCCAAGGGTTATATGGGGCGTGAATTTATGATAATCGCGCGCAAAGCCGTTGTCCGAAAGCGCGGATTCGAGCTTTTCGCGAAGCATATTCAGCTCCTCTGTCTCGCCTTCAACTGTGATAAACGACGTTTTTTTCTCGCCCTTTTCAAAACAGCCGTAGCTTCCCGGCTTAAGCTCAAACGGGCGTATTCCCGCGCAGGCGGCCTTTATGGCGTTCACCGCGCCCACAAGATCATCGCTCTCGCCGATGAAATGAAGCGTTATATGAAGGTTGTCCTCAGGGGAAAACCTGCCGCCGCTCGAGCGCGAACGAAGCTCCCGAAGAGCCTTCGAGAGCTCGCTGCGCACTGCTTTAGGTAGTTCTATTGCAATAAATAACCTCATTAAATTATAATCCGTAAATCTCGCTGTATTTTTCAGTTAAATAGTCTATATAATACTTCGGGTCGAAATCATTGCCCGTTGCCTGCTTTACCGCATCGCAGGGCTTGAGCAGCCTGCCGTATTTATAGATCTTTTCCGTGAGCCATGCGGTTATTTCGTCGATTCGGTTATTGCTTATCAAATCCTCGAAATCGAGCTCTTTTTTAATGCTCTCCACTATCTGAGCGCCGTAGGCGGAGCCTATAGCGTAGCTCGGGAAATAGCCTATAAGGCCGCCGCTCCAATGCACATCCTGCAAAATGCCCATGCTGTTGCTTGGAACGTCAATGCCGAGATATTCCTTATAAAGCCTGTTCCACTCTGCGGGAAGCTCGTCCACGGTGATATCGCCGTGCAGCATACGCTTTTCAAGCTCATAGCGAACCATGATATGCATTGAATAGGTCAGCTCGTCCGCATCCGTGCGGATAAGAGAGGGCTGCGCCCTGTTCACGGCAAGGTAGAATTCGTGCTCCGAAACGTCCTTATACTGCTCGGGGAAAAGCTCCTTTATTTTCGGGAAAATAAGACTTATAAAGTTTTCGCTTCTTCCGATAATGTTCTCATATAAACGGGATTGGGATTCATGAACGCTCATCGAGGTGCCGCCTGCAAGCGCCGTGTCTATAAGCTCGTCGCCCGTGTTGAGCTCATACAGCGCATGCCCGCCCTCGTGGATAACTGTATAAAGATTGCTTGCAAGGTTATCCTCGAAATAATGCGTGGTTATGCGAACGTCGTTTTTATTCATCTCAAGCGTAAAGGGATGCTCGGATTCGGCTATGGCGCAGTTGTCGCGATCGATATGCATTACCTGCATTAAATAATCTGAAAGCTTGCGCTGAAGCTCTATCGGGCAGCTTCTTTCAAGGAAATCGCTGCGGATGATATCGCCTTTTTCGGCCACCCTTTTGATAAGCGGAACGAGCCCTTCGCGCACCTTTTCAAAGAATGCTTCCAGCATTTTGATGGTGAGCCCCTGCTCATACTGATCGAGCCAGTAATCGTAGGGATCCATATCGGGCGCAACGAGCGAAGCCACGCGCCTGTGGAATGCGATTATCTTTTCAAGATATGGCGCAAAGATCGAAAAATCATCGCTCCTTTTCGCTTCGATCCATGCATTATGGGAATAAGCGAGCATGCCGCGATAATTGATGAATTCCTCCATATCAATATGACGGATCTGATCGAGCGCCTGAGCGGAAAGCTCCACCTCGCGCGCGGTGATAGCATCGAGCTTTTCCGAATTTGCGCTCAAGGTGTCGAGAACCTCGAAATATTCGTCGTTCACGGTCAGCTTATAGGTGATTTCGCTGAAAACCTCGGAAAACTTCGCTCTTCCCATAACAGCGTTTTTCGGAGCCGCCGTCTCGCCGTCGAAGGTCAGTATACCCATAGCATAGGTATAGGCGTTTGAAAGCTTGGTAACTTCCTTGAATTTCTCAAGTGCTGTGCTGAATTCCATAGTATGAGCCTCCATGATATAATTATTTTTCCTGAACAAATATTAATAAAAATACTTTCTCCCGAACCTTCCTCCCTTTATTCCTTGCGCCTCATTCAGAAGTTTCTCACGCTCCACCGAACATACGAACGGGAAGAACCATATAATAGAACGCATTCCCCTCCATCGGCTCTATTATAAGCGGCGTTACGGACGTGCTCATCTTGAGGCAGGCCTTCTCATCGTCAATAAATTTAACGGCATCGAGTATGTATTTTGCATTGAACGCTATATCGATCGGCTTGCCCATCAGCTGAATATATATCTGATCCTCGATGCTGCCCTTTTCGCTGTTCGCAAAGAGGGAAAGCTGATCCTCGGTAAAAGAAAACTTGATGCTGTTGGATTTTGCCTCCTTTGCAAGCAGTGAAACGCGCTCAATGGCATCCTGAAGCTCGCGGCAGTCAACAATAGCGTGGCTCGTGTGCTGCTCGCGCATGAAGCCGGAATAGTTCACGTAATCGCCGTCCAAAAGCCTTGAAATTATCTTCGTGTACCCAAAATCGAGCTTAACGTGGGTGGAAGAGAAAACAAGCTTTATCTCATCATCGCCCGAAAGCACGTTCGCTATCTCCTGCATCGCCCTTGAAGGGATTACCACGCTCTTAACGCCCGTTCTGTTTTTGATCTTTTCGCGGCGAATTGCAACGCGGAAGCCGTCCAGCGCCACCATTTGAAGCGTGTCGTCATCCTTGAATTCAAGACATATACCCGTCAGAATGGGTCTTGATTCCTCAAGAGAAACCGCAAAGCTCGTTTGACGGATCATATTTTTAAGGCTCGATTGCTTTATCTCGGCGGAAAACTCCTCGTCAACACGCTTCATCTCGGGAAAATCCTTAATATCGGCGGTTTGAAGCGAAGGCCTGCTTCGGCCGGATTTGAGAGTTACCGTGTTCTTATCGCCCTCAAATTCAACGTCCTGCCCGTTGAAGCGGCGAACAAGATCGGGGAAGGTTCTGCCGGTAAATACAGCGCCGCCCTCCTCCTCAACGAAAGCGGCTATCTCCGTTTCGATCTGAAGCGAAAGATCGGAGCATTTAAGAAAGAGCGATGAGCCCGATGCATAAAGATAGATGCCCTCCAAAATAGGCATGCTGGAGTGGGCGGGCATGGCTTTGGTTACAACGGAAATCGCCTCGTTCAGTTCTTTGGTGTCCACACGAAAGCGCATAGGGAGACCTCCATTTATTTATATTAGTACAGCAGTAGCTGCAGTAGTGGTGAGGAAACTGTTGAAAAGCCCGTTTTGAGCTTTAAAAGCAAGCTTTTTCGATGTTGAAAACGAAAGGATAAGCCTGTGGAAAAAACAGGCAGTTTTCCTCTTTTTCCTTATCGGCATCTCTATGATTCGCTTAAAATGGATTTATCCACGCTTTATCCTTGTGGAAAACTCGCAAAACCGAAATGCGTCTCCTGCCCGTTTTCAGCACCGAAGCCCTTGGCTAAAACGGCAGGAAAAGGCGGAGTGCGATTCATAGTATACCGATTCTATTATAAGCTAAAATGGAAATATGGTCAAGGAGTAGGATATAAAAAAAGAGGAGAAAACCGAGCGGCAAGCGGGCAAGAGACAGAAAGCGCGTATCCCTGCGCGGATGCGCCCAGTATCCGCTGTTTTGCTTGGAGAGATCAATACAAATATTCAAAAATAAGGTCGATTTTTATTCATATAAACAAAAGTAATATTGAAATGAAGCTTTATAATATGTTATAATAGTATTAAGGGGGGATTCTCGGATAAAATCGGGAGCGTATATTTTCATATATCGAAAAAATGCGTAAACCGAGGCGGCTATATTTTCGTTTTATATAATGAAGGCCTCAAAATTTCCGGGAAGTGGAGCGTATGCTTAAACGAATTGCAAAAATGATAATGACTCTTGCGCTTGCGGCTGCGATGGCGCTTGCGGCGGCTTTTATTATGCTTCCCAATAGCGGCGCCGTAAAATCCGGCAAGGAAAACAGCCGCCTTGGGCTGCTTGAGCTTCGCGGCGCTTTCAGAAATTCTTCCGCCGTTATAGAGGGTGTTTGCAGAGATTCCTACCTTTCGCCCACGGGCAGTTATTATTCGAGCTACAGGGTTTCAAAGGTCATCGCGGGAAGCGCAGTTAAGGTTGGAGAGCTCATAACCGTGCTCGGAAGGGATGAGAGCGGCAGCAGTCGGATAATCTACCTTGGAAACGAGATAAACGACGTTCATTCCGAGAATGAAAGCGTTTACAGCGTGGCAGCCGGAGGTCTGCTGAGCTTCGATGGGGATAATATCATCCTTTCAAACGATATGAGCCTTCCAAAAGAGCTTTTTGAAAACGATTTGGTTTCGCTCAAAAAAGAAACCACCGTACCGCTTAAATATTATTATTACAACAGCATCGAAAAAACGGTCAAAAGCTCCTATTCCGTTTTTATCGGAAGGGTTGAAAGAGCCGAAAGAAAGGAAAATGCCGAGCTTCTGACTAACAGCAGGGGGGAATTCATAAAGCAGGAGGGCGCTTATACCGAGCTTTACGTAAACGTTATGAACGGCCTTATCTGGCAGCATAATTTCGGCGATAAGGTAAGGATCAGGCTTGTGGACGGCTGCGAAAGCGCAATACTCGATGAGCGCACGAATGAGCCGTTTATCTCCGAAAGAGCGGCGTTTGAGCCGGTGGTCGGAAGCGTTTATATCTTCTTTGTGAATAATAGTCCCGATGCAAAGGCGGATCATTATTTCCTTATAAACGCCTATCAGGGTATGATAGAAACATTTGGCGAATCGGTTTTCGTTCATCCCGAAAACAGTGCGTTTTACGGCATCACCACCTTAAAAGAGCTTATTAGAGAGATACTGATCGCTTCGGGTATGCCTGCGCTTAACAATGAATATTGAATAATGAATAATTGAGGTTGAGATTCCTTCGGAATCTCTTCTTTTTTGCAATTATAATATGCTTAAAATTTACGTTTATTATCGCCTAAAACGGGAATTTGTACGGTTTTTTGAACCGGCGGTGTTTTTTTATATAAAACTACCGTTTAATCTGGTATAATAGCTTTGATAAAAAACGGGTGATCCAAAAAAGCGTAATATTCGGAGGAAGAGCCATGTGGACTATAGAACAGCAAAGAGCAATAGATGAAAGCGGCAATCTGCTCGTTTCTGCGGCGGCTGGAGCGGGAAAGACGGCGGTTTTGACCGAGCGCATAGTGCGCATAATTTCCGAAGGCGCCGAGATGGACGAGCTTTTGATTGTTACCTTCACTCGGCTTGCGGCCGCGGAGATGAAGGAGCGAATCGAAAAAAAGCTGATAGAGCTTGCAAATAGCACCGATGATGCGGCGATTAAAAAAAGGCTCGATGCAGCTGCCGCTTCGGTTTTTCGCGCCAATATCTCCACCATAGACGTTTTTTGCCGAAACGTTTTGAAGCGAAACTATCATAAGGTCGGTCTCGATCCCGCGTTCAGAACCGCCGACGATGCCGAAGGTGAGGTACTGATGGACAGGGTGCTTTCGGAGGTGCTTGAAAATTTCTATCTCGATGCGGAAAGGGAGCAGGACGATGCATCGCTATTTCTGATCGAAGCATTGGATAATCAGGA
Organism: Clostridia bacterium; assembly: GCA_017395105.1. GTDB lineage: Bacteria > Bacillota > Clostridia > Christensenellales > CAG-138 > PeH17. The sequence continues at coordinate 3,410 of JAFPWD010000017.1, read as the reverse complement.
AAACCTTGCTGCGCTTATAAAAAGCATACATCGCTTTATAAACGCCCGCCCCGATCCGATGGGATGGCTTGCACGCTGCGCCGAAAAATACGAGGTGGGGAAGGGCTTCGACGAGGCCTTCGCGCTTTCGGGAGAAAGGTTTATTTCGCTTGCGAGGCGCGATATAAGCGTGTTTTATCAGTATGCAAAGGAAGTTTCGGACGGTCTTTTGGGCATGGAGGGCGGCGAGAAGCTTTATGCGACCGTGCATCGCGATATGGAGGAGCTGCTTTCTCTCGGTAATTGCGCCGATTATGAAAGCTGGCATAACGCTCTTTCCGATTTTAAGCTCGAAAGGCTGCCTCGAACTGCGGGAGGTGCTCCCGAGGAGGTAAAAAAATATAGGGATGAGCTTAAAAAAATATTGGTAAAGCTCAGAAATATGTTTGCGCTTTCAAAGAGCGAGGAGGAGAGTGTTGCAAAAAGCCTTCATCCCGTAATGCTCAAGCTGATCGAGCTTGTTAAGGCATTTTCGGAGGGCTTCGGCGCAGTCAAGCGCGAAAATTCGCTTGTGGATTTTGCAGATATGGAGCAGCTTTGCCTGCTCGCGCTCTCGGATGAGGAGGTTGCGGAGGAATACAGACAGAAATTCAGCCATATTTTCATAGACGAATATCAGGACACAAACTCGGTTCAGGACAGCATATTCAAGCGCATTTCGCGCGGCGATAATCTTTTTATGGTTGGCGACGTTAAGCAGAGCATCTATAGATTCCGTCAGGCCGAGCCCGAGCTTTTCCTTGAAAAATACAGAAGCTACGACGGAAAACTCGGCACGAGGATCGATCTGAACAAAAATTTCAGAAGCAACACAGCTGTTTTAAACGCCACAAACCGCGTTTTCTATAGCCTGATGAAGGGCGAAACGGGCGAGATTGATTACGGCGATAATGCAGAGCTGCGCCCGCGCGACGATGCCGAGCGCGGCAGCGTGGAGCTTGACCTTCTCGAGCTCAGCGAACAATTATATAAGAATGTGGATAAATCTGTTGAAAACATGGATAACTCATCCCACATAACGGCATTTGATAAGGATAACTCTTCTAAAGATGATACAGAGGAGGAGGAAAACGCAGTATCCGAAAGGCTTGAGGAGCTTGAAAATGTTGAAGCGGAAGCGGATTTTATAGCCGACAAAATACTTGATATGATAAGCAATGGCGAGGTTTACGATAAAAATACGAAGGCGAAGCGTAAACCGAGATTTTCCGATTTCGCGGTGCTTATGCGCGTTACCCGCGGCTTCGCTCTGCGCCTTGTGAATGCGCTCAATAAGCGCGGCATACCCTCGAGCGCGGAGCTTGGGGACGGCTATTTCGATGCGGTCGAGGTGCAGATATTCATAAATCTTTTGAGGATCATCGATAATCTTCGCCAGGATATCCCTCTTGCATCGGTGCTGCTCTCGCCGATCGGCGGCTTTACCGAGGGCGAGCTTGCGCTCATTAAAGCGGATTTTCGCGGCGAGCCTTTCCACAACAGGCCGTTTATCGACCGCTTGACCGCCGCCAAGGGCGCGTTTTCGGAGCATGAGCGCGGCGAATGCGCATTAAATGAAGAAAAAGCGAGGGTGTTCAAAAAGGCCTCCGAATTTATAGACAGAATACTCGAGTATAGAGAGCTGGGCAGGCTTGTGGAGATCTCGGAATTCTTGAGCCGCCTTTTCGATGAAACGCGCTTTGCGCTCTTTGCTTCCGCGCTGCCAAGCGGCGAGGTGCGAAGGGCGAATCTTGATATGCTCTTGGAGCGCGCCGCAAGCTTTGAGAGCATCGGCGGGCGCAGCTTGCACGGCTTTGTGAATTATTTGGACAGCCTGCGGGAAAACAGCAGGCTCGGCGCTGCGCAGGTGCCTGGGGAGGATGCGGTGCGCGTTATGAGCATACATAAGAGCAAGGGGCTTGAGTTTCCCGTGGTGTTTATTTGTGCTCTCACTTCAAGATTCAACAACAGGGATATGACCGCGCCCGCTATACTCGACCGTGACCTCGGCATGGGGCTAAGGGTGAACAAGGGCTTCTACAGGCTGACCTCGCTGCCGCCGGAGCTTGCGAAAATGGCTGGAAAATCCATGATTCGCCGCGCTATCGAGGCGCGGGAGCAGGAGAAGCTGGTTTCGGAGGAGATGCGCGTTCTGTATGTTGCGATGACCCGCGCACAGGAGCGGCTTTTCCTCGTTGGAGCGCATAAAAAGATGGCAGAATTCATAGAGAAAAACGCGCGTGAGCTGACGGATGCCCGCGTTATGGGCGCGAAGAATTATCTTGAATGGCTGCTCGGCGCGCTGTTTCCGCTCGGACTGAGCCTTGAAAGCGCGCTCGGCGGCGTGAGCGTTCCCGTTTTTGGAGACAGCGTGAGTGCATTTTACCGCATGGCGGGGCAGGGAGATGCGATCGACAGGCGAATAAAAAAGGAGGAATTCGAGCTGTTTTTGAAGAATGCGGCGAATGCGGAGCATTCGGATATAGATGCGCATCTCGGATTCGTTTATCCGTATTCGGAGGATACTGAAACGGAAGCAAAGCGCGGCGTTACCGAAACGGCGCTGAAGGCGGAGGAGCTGAGCTACGAGCCCGCCGTGCCGAGATTCATACTTGAGAAGGAGGGAAGAAGGATAACTTCGGCCGAAAGGGGAACTCTTACCCACCGTTTTATAATGCTGCTTCCGCTTGAGAGAATGGACGGGCAGAAGCTGGCGGAGAGGCTGAGCTTTGTAGAAGCGCAGGGATTTTTTACGCGGGATGAGGCGCGGGCGGTGGATGTTGAGAGGGTGCATGCGCTCGTGTCGTCGCCGCTTTATGCAAGGCTGCTTGCAGCGAAGGCGGCCGGCAGAGCCGTTCTGCGGGAGCAGGAGTTTTCGCTGCTTGAAGAAAACGGAGCGTTGATGCAGGGTGTTATCGACTGCTGCTTTGAGGAGGAGGACGGCGTTGTTATAATCGACTATAAGACCACGGCGCTGCGCGGCAGAACGCCCGAGGAAACGGCGCGCGCGTATAAGCCCCAGCTCGATGCATACGAGCGCGCGGTCGAGGCGCTGATGGGGAAGAGGGTCAAGGAAAAACAGGTTTTTCTTCTTTCGATCGGCGAAGCGGTGCGCGTGTACTGACCGCTTGCCGCGAAGGCTACTGCGGAGGGCATTCTGAGCTCGCAAAGTGAATTTAGCTGCGCCGAAGGTGCAATTCAGCTTATCTCCGCTTGCCGAACTATTTCCCATTATTTTACTCCGGCGAGCCGCACGGAAATCAATTTTTGAATTTACATACTGCGAGGAATACGATATAATCACAGCATGGAAAGGAACGGAATAACAGAATACTTTGAAGAAGTCGAGCTTACGAGGGAGTATGACGGATATTATTATAGTATACCTGAAT